>NZ_MWLO01000014.1 GCF_002198735.1 Ideonella sp. A 288 | reverse complement strand
CTCCACGGTGCGGGCCACGGCGCTGGCGCCTTCGCCGGCCTCGCGGGCGGCCTTGGCGGCCATGCCGTCGGTGACGCTGGCGTTGTCGGAGTTCTGCTTCACCGACGAGGCCATCTCCTGCAGCGACGCGGCGGTTTCCTCGACGCTGGCGGCCTGTTCGGACGACGACTGCGACAGTGACTGCGAGGTCGACGACACCTGGCCCGCGGCGGAGTTCAACGCGGCCGCGGCCGTGGAGACCTGCGAGATGGTGCTGCGCAGTTGGTCGGACATGGCGTTCAGGTCGGACTGCAGTTGGGCGAAGACGCCGCCGAAGTCACCTTCCAGGTCGTGCTGAAGATCGCCTTGCGCGACTCGGTTGATGGTCTCGCCGACCTGACGCAGGTTGCTCTCGGTGGTGGACACCAGCTGGTTCATGCCTTCGCCCAGGATCTTGAAGAACCCGGTCTGCTGGCTGACGTCCAGGCGACGCGAGAACTCGCCGCCGGCCGCGGCCTGCACCAGTGCGGCAATGTCTTCCTCGGCCTTGACTTCGGCGGTGCGGTCGACCCACTCGAGCACCGCGCCGGCGCGCACGCCTTCGGCGGTGTTGATCGGGCTGGCGGTGAGGCGGACGGACTTGTCGCCGAACTTCCATTGCGCGGTATGCGGCGCAGTCATGCCGGCCAACAGCGAGCGCTGGTGCGACGGGTTCTTGTGGAAGATGTCGAAGTTGGCGCCGATGATCTTCTCGCGCTGAGCCGAGAAGTTCGGCAGGCGCGTGCGCAGGTCGGCCTCGATGCCGCGCAGCAGCGCCATCACCGAATGGTTGGCGTAGACGATCTGCCCGTCTGTGTCGGCGATCATCACGGCGCTGGGCACGCCGTCGAGGGCCAGGCGGATGCGCTGGTTCTCCTGGGCGGTCGTGGCGGCGTCGCGCAGCAGGCCACGCACCCGCTCGATGGTGTCGTTGATGAAGGCCTTCTTGCCGGGCAACTGCTCGAGCGGCGCATCGTAGTTGCCGCGACCGAATTCGGCGACCACGCCCATGGCCATCTTCTTGACAGCGATGTGTGCGCCGACCATGTCGTTCACGCCCTGGGCCATCGTGCGGTAGTCGCCCGCGAACTGCTGGCCGTCGATGACCACGTCGATGTCGCCGCGCTCGTGCTCGGTCGACATGTTGTTCATGTCGGCGATCAGTCGGTTCAGCGTGCCGCGGACGGTGTCGAACGATGCCG
The DNA here is from genome assembly GCF_002198735.1 of Ideonella sp. A 288. Classification (GTDB taxonomy): domain Bacteria; phylum Pseudomonadota; class Gammaproteobacteria; order Burkholderiales; family Burkholderiaceae_C; genus Pseudaquabacterium. The sequence continues at coordinate 1,599 of NZ_MWLO01000014.1, read as the reverse complement.
CGATGGCGGCGAACTCGTCGCGCCCGTCCACCTTCACCGGCTCGGCCAGGTCGCCGGCGGCCACGCGCTCGGCGCCGGCGCGCAGCTGGCCGGCGGCACGCTGCAGCGAATGGCGAATGACCAGGAACAGGTAGATGGCGATCACCAGCGCCGCCGCGGTGATGGCCAGGATCACCGCGCGCTGCTGTTCGATGCGGTGCACGCGCTCGGTCAGCAGGCCCTCCATGCGCTGGGTCACGGCGTTGTGGAACACGTCGATCTTCTCGATCGCCTCGGTGCCCTGCGCGAACAGCGCCAGCGCGTCGCCCTTGACCTTGCCCGGCCGGGCCCATCCGTCGATGCCCAGCACCAGCGCGTCGACCGCCTGGTTGGCGTCGCTCCAGCCTGCCGGCTTGGGTTCGGACGCGCGGACGAGCGCGTCGAGTCGGCGCTGGATGCCCAGGGTGGCCAGGGCCATCTGCGATTCCTGGCCGGCGTAGGCCGCCTCGTCCACGCTCGTCCACTCGCCGCGGGCCAGGGCCTGTGCGGCGATGCCACGCAGCCGCGCCACAGCCTCGCTGTAGTGGAACGAGCGCTCGATGAAGATGTCCATCATCAGGAACGACGCCGCTTCCGGGTCGAGCAGCAGACCCGACTTCTCGGCCGCCAGGATGACCAGCGTGTGCAGTTCCGTGATCAGTGCCGTGTGCGCCTTGAACGACTCGCCGGGGTCGGCGGGCGCCTCGCCGGCGGCCAGCTTGACCGCCCGGGCCTTCAGCGGCGCCCAGGCCGTGGCCAGCTCGAACTGCGGGTGCGCCTGCACTTGCTTGTCGACGTCGGCAACGGCCGCGGCGATCTGCTTGCGGGTCACGTCGATCTTCGGCGCTGCCGCGGCAACGCCTTGCTTGACGATGCCGGTCAGGCCGCGGTGGTCCTGCAACTGCTGCATCAGGTCGAGCAACTCGTGCGACACATGCGTGCCCGCCAGTTCGTCCTGGGTGTAGGAGAGGTCAGCCTGGTATCGGTTGACCAGGTTCGCCAGCGTGGCCATCAGCGGCACCAGCAGGGCCACCGCGATCAGCGCCACCTTGGCCGACAGGCCCAGCCGGCGCAACAGTGGCGCCACGGGGGCGAAGATCCACGGATCGCGGTGGGTGGAGGTTGGGGACTGGGCAGCGCTCATGGGAACTCCGGACGGACGTGGGGGTGTGTTCGATGTGTGGGGCAGGCGATCAGGCCATCTGGGCGGCCGGTCGGCGGGGCTTGCGGGCCATCGCCGCTGAACGGTGGGCGGGTGCCTCGGCGGCCCCGCGCGCGTGGTCTTCCAGGCGGAAGAAGCCCATCAGGTCCTGCAAGCGCGCGGCCTGGGCCGACAACTCCTCGGCCGTGGCCGACAGCTCCTCGGAGGCGCTGGCGTTCTGCTGAGTGCTGGCATTCACCTGGCCCATGGCGGCATTGATCTGGCCCACCGAATTGGTCTGCTCGCCAGAGGCCGCGGCGATCTCCTGCACCAGCTCGCTGGTCTTGCGGATCGAGGGCACCATCTCGGCCAGCAAGGCACCGGCCTTCTCGGCCATCTGCACCGACGAGCCGGCGAGGTTGCCGATCTCCTGGGCGGCC
>NZ_MWLO01000139.1 GCF_002198735.1 Ideonella sp. A 288 | reverse complement strand
TTTGCCGACGCGGCCGATGCGCTCGAGCACCTCTCGGCCGAGGCGCAGCAGCACATCGACCGCCTGGTGGTCATTGCCATCGACCCCGGGCACGGTGGTGAAGACCCCGGAGCGATCGGCCCCACCGGCCTGCGCGAGAAGGATGTGGTGCTGGCCGTGGCGCTGGCCTTGCGGCAGCGGCTGAACAGCGTGCCGGGCATGCGGGCGATGCTCACCCGCGATGGCGATTACTTCGTGCCCCTGCACGAGCGCGTGCGCAAGGCGCGCCGGGTGCAGGCCGACCTGTTCGTGTCGATCCACGCCGATGCCTTCATGAAGCCCGAGGCCCGAGGCGCATCGGTGTTCGCGCTGTCCGACCGCGGCGCCACCAGTGCCGCGGCACGCTGGATGGCGCAGCGCGAGAACGCCGCCGACGCGGTGGGCGGCCTCAACATCGCCAACGGGCAAGACCCGCAGGTCGTGCGGGCGATGCTCGACATGAGCACCACCGCGCAGATCAAGGACAGCCTGCGCATCGGCCGCGAGGTGCTCGAGCGCATCGGCCGCGTCGGCAAACTGCACAAGCGGCGGGTGGAACAAGCCGGCTTCGCGGTGCTGAAGGCGCCCGACATCCCCAGCATCCTGGTCGAGACCGCCTTCATCTCGAACCCCGACGAGGAAACCAAGCTGCGCGACCCGGCCTACCGCCGAGAACTGGTGGAAGCGCTGTTCACCGGCATCCGCCGTTACTTCGCGCGCAACCCGCCGCTGGCGCGGCAGCGCATGCTGTGAAACGACCTACGCCGCGGTGTCGCCACCGCGGTGTCGGGTCCGGGCAAGGTCTTGCGACGGGTCAGCCGATGCGCGTCGAGCGCCGCCGGCGCAGGCCCGCGCCGAGAGCCACCAAACCCAGTGCCATCATCGACAGCGTCGAGGCCTCGGGCACCGGTGCCGGCGCCGACAGGCCGGCGTAGTCGACGGCCAGGCCGGAGTCGTAGGCCGAATCGCCCCAGTTCACCACCCCCGCTTCGACGCGGTAGGTGCCGCCGGCCGAGAAGCTGTAGTGCGACTGCAACCAACCGGTGTAGCCGCAACCGTCGGCGTTGTCCTTCCAGCAGGTGCCGTTGGAAAAGACCAGCGGCGACCAGTCGATCGGATCGGCCACGGTCTTCGAGTTGAACGCGAAATCCTTGAAGCCGACGATCATCTGGTCGGGGTCGAACTCGCTCTTGTCAACCACGTCACCGGGAATGATCTTGCCCGAGCTGGAGTTGGTGCTGCGGGCGATGAACAGCCAGGCCACCAGCGAGGCATCGGCCGCGTTCACGACACGGCCCCAGGCGTAGTCGTCGTAGCCCTTGCCGTCGGTCGACACGAAGTTGAACTGCATGTCGAGCGTGTCGCCCGGGTTGGCGGTGAAGCTGCCCGAGATCAGGCGCGAGCCGTTCTGCTCGGTGCCGGCGCCGCGCGAGTTGGCGTCCAGCGCCACGGGCGACAGGCCCGTCGCGGCCGACTCGGCGGTGGACACGTAGGCGTAACGCGCATTGCCCAGCGGCGACAAGGTGATGTCGCCGTCCTGTGTCAGGCTGCCGCAGATCCCGTCGCAGGCCCAGCTCGAAAACGCCGCAGGGGGCACCACGCCGACGGCCGACGCCGGATGCGAGCACAGTGCCACGACGGCCGCAGCGGCCAGCTTCAGGTCGAACGATCCGGGGAGTGTCATGCGGAAGAACCGGTGGGCGGCAGGCGGGTGGTGCAGACGGGTGGTGCAGACGGTGTTGCGCCGGCATGGCGCGACCGTCCGCAAGGGCAAGCTAAGGTCTGCTCAGCCGAACCCGGCACGGCACACCGTGGCGCTCGGCAGTCTACAAGGCAGCGACATTGGCCCGGCCGCACAGCAACCCGCGAATGCGGGGGGCGGGCGACACCTTGATTTGCGCTCGCTCAAGGACCTTCCAATGCGTGCCTGATCGGCACCGACCCGTTGGCACCTGGCACCCGCCGGATCGGGCGCGGCGACGCTCAGCCCAAGGCTTGCGCTCGCCGTGCCCGCCAGGCGCCGAACAGGATCAGCAGCCCGGGCAGGATGACCATGGCCCAGATGATCTTGCTGAGGTTCGCATTCACCCAGGGGATGTTGCCGAACAGGTAGCCGGCGGTGACCAGGCTGCCCACCCACAGCGCGCCGCCGGTGACGTCGTAGAAGGTGAACTTGCTGCGCGTCATCTGTGCCACACCGGCCACGAAAGGCGCGAAGGTGCGCACGAAGGGCATGAAGCGCGCCACCACGATGGTGATGCCGCCATAGCGCTCGTAGAACGCGTGGGCCTGGTCGAAGGCCTTCTTGTTGAACCAGCGCGACTGGTCCCAGCTGAAGACCCGTGGGCCGACCGCACGGCCGATGGCGTAGTTGGTCTGGTTGCCGGCCACGGCGGCCACCAGCAGCAGCGCCATGACCAGCGGGTAGCTCATGAGCCCCGCGCCGGCCAGCGCCCCGACCACGAACAGCAGCGAATCGCCTGGCAGGAAGGGCATCACCACCAGGCCGGTCTCGACGAAGATGATCAGGAACAGCAGTGCATACACCCAGCCACCGTAGGCGTCGACGAATTCCTTCAGGTGGCGATCGACATGAAGGACGAAGTCGACCAGCAGCATCACGGTGTCCATCCGAGGGATTATGTGCGGCGCCGGAGGCCGCTTCGGCGGGCCCCGGATAATCCGTGCCATGTCCCACGCCCCGCGCCGCCCGATCCGTGAATTGCCGGACGAACTGGTCAGCCAGATCGCCGCAGGCGAGGTGGTCGACCGGCCCGCGGCGGCCGTGCGCGAGCTGGTGGACAACGCGCTCGACGCCGGCGCCACCCAGGTGACGGTGCGGCTGTCGGCGGGTGGCGTGCGCAGCCTGGTGGTCGAGGACGACGGCAGCGGCATCCCGGCCGACCAGCTGGTGCTGGCGCTGCGCCGCCACGCCACCAGCAAGATCGGCAGCCTGCACGACCTGGAGTCGGTGGCCACGATGGGCTTTCGCGGCGAGGCACTGGCGGCCATCGCGTCGGTGTCGGAGCTGTCGATCACCAGCCGCACGGCCGAGGCGCCGCACGCGTCGCGGCTGGACGCGCGCAGCGGCGAGCTGCAGCCCGCGGCCCGTGCCGTCGGCACCACGGTCGAGGTGCGCGAGCTGTTCTTCGCCACGCCGGCGCGGCGCAAGTTCCTGAAGTCCGATGCCACCGAGCTGGCCCACTGCCTGGAGTCGCTGCGCCGCCATGCGCTGGCCCGGCCCGACGTGGGCTTTGCGCTGTGGCACGACGGCCGGCTGGTCGAGCAATGGCGCCGCAGCGACGCCGCCCAGCGCCTGGCCGACGTGCTGGGCGAGGGCTTCGTCGCCGCCAGCCGCGCGCTCGAGGCCACGGCCGGCGCGCTGCGGGTGAGCGGCCGCGTCGGCCTGCCCGATGCGGCGCGGGCTCGCGCCGACCAGCAGTATGCCTATGTCAATGGACGTTATGTTCGCGATCGCCTGATCGCCCACGGTGCGCGGTCGGCTTTCGAGGACGTGCTGCACGGCCAGCGCCAGCCGAGCTGGGTGCTGTTCGTCGAGATCGACCCGCTGCGCGTCGACGTGAACGTGCACCCGACCAAGATCGAGGTGCGCTTCCGCGACGGCCGCGAGGTGCACCAGGCGGTGCGGCATGCGGTGGAGGCCGCGCTGGCGCTGTCGCGCGCACCGGCGGCCGGCAGCGTGCCCGACAGGGACGGCCCGGCCCCGTCGACCCCGCTGCGCGAGTTGGGCCCGCCGGCGTGGCTGGCCCGGCCGGCCGGGCAGACCAGCCTGGGCCTGCAGGACCTGGCCACGCTGTACGCGGCCGAACCCGCCCCCCGCTGGGCGGCCGACCGCACCCACTCGCCCGCCGGCGCCTGGGGCGCCGCACCGGGAACCGACCGGTCCGGCGCGGCCCCTGGCCAGGCAGACGTCGACGCTGCGATGGGGCCCGGCCCCGGCGCACCCCAGGCCGCGACGACGGCCACCGACACCGCGCACTGGCCACTCGGCCGCGCGTTGGCCCAACTGGCCGGGGCCTACGTGCTGGCCGAGAACACGCACGGCCTGGTGCTGGTGGACATGCACGCGGCGCACGAGCGCATCGTCTACGAACGGCTGAAATCGGCCCAGGGCGATGCGGCGATGGCCTCGCAGCCGCTGCTGATCCCGGCCACCTTCTCGGCCACGCCCACCGAGGTGGCCACCGCCGAGGCGCAGGCCGACACGCTGGCCGCGCTGGGGCTCGACGTGGCGCCGCTGTCGCCCGGCGTGCTGGCCGTGCGGGCTCGGCCGGCCGCCCTGACCGATGCCGACCCGGTGGCCCTGGCCCGGTCGGTGCTGGCCGAACTGGCCGAGGTCGATGGGTCCACCGTGGTGCTGCGGGCCCGCGACGACCTGCTGGCCACGATGGCCTGCCACGGCGCGGTGCGCGCCAACCGGCAGCTCACCGTGCCGGAGATGAATGCGTTGCTGCGCGACATGGAGCGCACCGACCGCGCCGACCAATGCAACCACGGCCGCCCCACCTGGCGCCAGATCACCCTGAAGGAGCTGGACAGCCTGTTCCAGCGCGGCCGATGACGCCCCGCCTGCCGGCCGCGGTGCGCCCGGTGTGGGCAGGGGCGCGGGCCGCCATCACCGACAATAGCCTGCCATCCCGCCTCGGCGCTGCAATCGCCGGGCTGCCGGCCGGCGCCGAGGTGGCGCAGGCGGCAGGAGCCGATGGCGACGCCAGCACCGTGGCGATCGCCCGCACACCCCACCTGGCCAGGGCCGCCCGGCGCGGACCCTTCGGCATCCAGGCCCTGCACCGGCCCGGCCTGCGGCTCGGTGCGCGGGCCGCCTCCCAGGTGGCCACGCCCGGCCGCCGGCTCCACTGACGAACGACGCCCATGACCCCCACCGATTCCCCCGAAGGCGTGCGCCTGTCCAAGGTGATGGCCGAACGCGGCCTGGCCTCGCGCCGCGAGGCTGACGAATGGATCGAGGCCGGCTGGGTCACGGTGAACGGCACCGTGGCCGTGCTGGGCCTGCGCGTGCAACCCGACGCGGTGATCGACATCGACCCCGCGGCCCGGCTGCAGCAGGCGCAGCGCGTCACCGTGCTGCTGCACAAGCCGGTGGGCTACGTGTCGGGCCAGGCCGAGGACGGTCACCTGCCGGCCAGCGTGCTGGTCACCGCCGCCAACCGCTGGGCCGAAGACCACACGCCGACCCGCTTCCACCCCGGCCAGCAGCGCGGCCTGGCGCCGGCCGGCCGCCTCGACATCGATTCCACCGGCCTGCTGGTGCTCACCCAGGACGGCCGCATCGCCAAGCAGCTGATCGGCGACGACAGCCGCGTCGAAAAAGAGTACCTGGTGCGCGTGGTGCCGGCCCAGCCCGGCCCCTGGACGCCCGACAAGATCGCCCTGCTGCAGCATGGCCTGTGGCTCGACGGGCGCGAGCTTCGCCCCGCGCGGGTCAGCTGGGCCAACGAAGACCAGCTGCGCTTCGTGCTGCGCGAGGGCCGCAAGCGCCAGATCCGCCGCATGTGCGAGGCGGTGGGCCTGCAGGTCACCGGCCTGAAGCGCGTGCGCATCGGCAGCGTCGTGCTGGGCAAGCTGCCGGCCGGGCAGTGGCGCTACCTGCGGCCCGACGAGCGCTTCTGATGGGCCGTTTGTGCTCGCGTTCGTGGCGCAGCGGCCGAGGGCGCCCGTGACCCCGACGGCGCCGATGACGCCGGGCATGGCCGCGCTGATGCTCGCCCTGCTGCTGGGCCTGCAGCCGGTGACCACCGACATGATGCTCACCGCGCTGCCCTCGCTGGCGGCCGACCTGCACGCGCCGATGGCGCCGGTGCAACTGACGATGTCGGCCACCATCCTGGCCTTCGGCCTGGCGCAGCTGGTGTGGGGCCCGGTGTCCGACCGCTTCGGACGCCGCACCATCATGCTGCTGGGCCTGGTGGCCTATGCGGCGGCCAGCGCCGGCGCGATGCTGGCCGCCAGCATCGACACGGTGATCGGCTGGCGCGCGCTGCAGGGTGCGTCGATGGCCGCGGCGGTGGTGGGCGCGCGGGCGATGATCCGCGACCTCTACGAGCCGCACGAAGGCGCCGGCGTGATGGCCCGCGCGCTCACCGGCCTGGGCTTCATCGCCATCGCCTGCCCCCTGCTGGGCGGGCTGCTGGTGTCGGCCTTCGGCTGGCGCGCGGCCATCGCCACGATGGCCGCCTGCGGCGCGGCGCTGGCCACGCTGGTGGCGCTGCGCCTGCCCGAGACGGTGCGCCAGCGCGACCCCAACGCCACGCGCCTGGCGCCGCTGCTGCGCCAGGTGGGGGCCACGCTGCGCCACCCCGCCTTCCGCGCCTGGACGCTGCTGGTCAGCTGCACCTACGGCGCGCTGTTCGTGGCGCTGGCCAGCTCGGGCATCGTGCTGATCCAGGTGCTGCACCTGCCGGAAGCGCTGGCCGGCGCGCTGCTCAGTCTGATGGGCGTCAGCTACATCGCCGGCACGCTGCTGTGCCGGCGCTGGCTGCCACGCCACGGCCTGGCCGGCAGCGTGGCGCGCGCCGCCGGCTTCTCTCTCACCGCCGCTGCGGCGCTGGCCCTGGTGGCCGCGCTCGACCTCCGCTCGGCCTGGGCGCTGATGGTGCCGATGTGCCTGTTCGCCGTGGGCCACGGCGTGCACCAGCCCTGCGGCCAGGCCGGCGCGGTGGCGCCCTTCCCGCACGCGGCCGGGCTGGCGTCGGCCCTGGCGGGCTTTGCCCTGGCCTTGGTGGCCGCGGGCATCGGGCTGTGGCTGGGGCGCGCGCTCGATGGCAGCGTGCGGCCACTGGCCCTGGGCATGGCGGTCGGCGCCGGCAGCAGCGCGCTGGTGGCCTGGACGCTGGTGCGCTGGCACGGCGAGCCGCCGCGCGGCCCGGCGCACCAGGCCGTGGCCAGCCCGGCATGATGCGCCGCATGAGACCACCGCGATGACCCCACGCACCCTCTGCCTGGCCGGCCCCACCGCCAGCGGCAAGAGCGCGCTGGCGATGGCCCTGGCCCAGCGCTGGCCGCTGGAGATCGTCAGCGTCGACTCGGCCATCGTCTACCGCGGCATGGACATCGGCACCGCCAAGCCCACGCCGGCCGAACAGGCGGCGGTGCCGCACCACCTGATCGACATCCTCGACCCCACCGAGGCCTACTCGGCGGCGCAGTTCGTGGCCGATGCGCGGCGGCTCATCGCCGAGGTGCATGCGCGCGGCCGCCATGCGCTGCTGGTGGGCGGCACGATGCTGTACTTCAAGGCCCTGACGCAGGGGCTGGACGCCATGCCACCGGCCGATGCCGACCTGCGCGCCGCCCTCGACGCCCGCGCCGGCGCCGAGGGCTGGCCGGCGCTGCACGCCGAACTGCAGCGCGTCGACCCCGTCACCGCGGCGCGGCTGGCGCCGAACGATGCGCAGCGCATCCAGCGCGCGCTCGAGGTGTTCCAGCTCAGCGGCGAGCCGCTGTCGGCGCTGCAGGGCCGCGGCGGCACGCCGGGCATGGCGCTGCCGCTGCTGTCGCTGGAGCCCACGTCGCGCGCCTGGCTGCACGAGCGCATCGCGCAGCGCTTCGACGCCATGCTGGCCGCCGGCCTGCTCGACGAAGTGCGCGTGCTGCGGGCGCGCGGCGACCTGCACCCCGGGCTGCCGTCGATGCGCTGCGTGGGCTACCGCCAGGCCTGGGCCGCGCTCGACGCCGACCGGCTGCCGCCGCTGCGCGCGCAGGGCATCGCCGCCACGCGGCAACTGGCCAAGCGGCAGCTGACCTGGCTGCGCTCGATGCCGCAGCGCACCGTGGTGGCCTGCGACGCTGCCGATGCCGCCGCGCAGGCACTGGCGCGGGCCGAGCAGTTGCTGGCCGGGCAGGTGCCGGCGTGACCGATCCGCTGCTCCGCGTCGAGGGCCTGTGCAAGGCCTACGGCGACACGGCGGTCTTCGCCGGCGTGTCGCTGGCGCTGGCGCGCGGCGAGTTCGTCGCGCTGCTCGGCGAATCGGGCGTCGGCAAGTCGACGCTGCTGAACTGCATCGCCGGGCTCGACGACGCCGATTCGGGGCGCCTGGTGCTCGACGGCCAGGACGTGCGCGCGATGCCCGAGCCGGCACGCGCCGCGCTGCGCCGCACGACGCTGGGCTTCGTCTTCCAGGCCTTCCACCTGCTGCCGCATCTGTCGGTGGCCGAGAACGTGGCCCTGCCGCTGCGTTTGCTGGGCAAGCCGGATGCCGCGCGGGTGCACGATCTGCTGCAATCGGTGGGACTGGGCGGCCTGGGCGAGCGCACGCCGGCGCAATTGTCGGGCGGCCAGTTGCAGCGCGTGGCCCTGGCGCGCGCGCTGGTGCACCGGCCGCTGCTCATCCTGGCCGACGAACCCACCGGCAACCTCGACCCCGGCACCGCCGAGCGCATGCTCGACGTGCTGCAGGCCCAGGTTCGGCAACAGGGCGCGGCCTGCCTGCTCGTGACGCATTCCTCGGCCGCCGCCGCGCGTGCCGATCGGCGCCTGCGCCTCACGGCCACAGGCATCCAAGATTGATGCCCGACAAGCGCGGCGGCCGCATCGGGTCTAGAGTGCAGGCACCATGCCCACCGAGCTCTACCACCAAGACGGACACAGCTGCCTGATGTTCCACGACCTCTGCGATGTCGGAGGCGAGGCGGTACAAGCCAACCAGTTCCTGATCGTCGACGACCACACCGGGGCCATCATCGATCCCGGCGGCAACCTGGCGTACAACGACCTGTTCATAGGCGTCACGCGGCACTTCCCGCCCAACAAGCTGAGCGCCATCCTGGCCTCGCACGCCGACCCCGACATCGTGGCCTCGCTCGACCGCTGGACCACCTCGACGCAGGCCAAGATCTACGTCTCCACGCTGTGGGAGCGCTTCCTGCCGCACTTCTGCAAGCCGGGCAAGACCGAGGGCCGCATCATCGGCATCCCCGACGCCGGCATGCGCATCCGCATCGGCCGCCACGACATCGTCGCCTTGCCGGCGCACTTCCTGCACGCCGAGGGCAACTTCCAGTTCTACGACCCGGTGTCGCGCATCCTGTTCTCGGGCGACCTGGGCGTGTCGATGTTGGAGGGAAAGAAGTGCGCCACGCCGGTGCGCGCGCTGGCCGACGTGCTGCCGCACATGGAAGCCTTCCACCGCCGCTACATGGTCAGCAACAAGATCCTGCGGTGCTGGGCCGACATGGTCGAGACGCTGAAGATCGACATGATCGTGCCGCAGCACGGCGCGCCGCTGGCCGGCCCCGCGGTGCAGGAGTTCATCGACTGGGCGCGCGAGCTGCAATGCGGCGTCGATCTGTTCGGCCCGCGCAACTACGTGGTGCCGCGCTGACGGCGTACCGTTGCACCGGTGCAGCAGACGCGCCGCGCCGATTCAGCACAGGCCGATACACCCCGCTCCGGCAGCGCGCTGCTCCGACAGCGCCCTGAAGCACCTCGCGCCGGGCCCGCCCGCCCCTCGCGGCGCGCCCACCGCCGATCGGCTCTACCATGCCCCGCATGTGGCGCCGCCTGTTCCCGCTGTCCCTCGCCGAATGGCGCCACCACCCGTGGCGCCACGGCGTGGCCCTGCTCGCGGTGGCGCTGGGCGTGGCGCTGGCGGCGTCGGTGCAGATGATCAACCACTCGGCGCTGGCCGAGTTCTCGCAGGCGGTGCGCTCGGCCAACGGCGAGCCCGACGTGGTGCTGGCCGCCACCGGCCGCGACGGCCTGGACGACGCCCTGCTCGACGCGCTGTCCGCCGACGAGCAGGTGGCCGCCGCGAGCCCGGTGCTGGAGATCGACAGCCACGCCCGCCGGGTGGGCGCCGCGGCGCCAGCGGCGTCGCAGCCCGGCCCTGTGCGCGTTGGCGTGCGCGTCACCGGCATCGACGCCTTGCAGGTGGCGCGCCTGGCGCCGGCGCTGCTGCCACGGCCGGCCTCGGGCGCCGCGCTCACGGCGGTGCTCGACCCCGGCTCGGCCTGGCTCAACCCGGCCGCGCGGGCGCGGCTCGAAGCGCGCGATGGTGACGTCGTCGAGCTGCAGGCGTCCGACGGCTGGCATGCGCTGCGCGTGGCCGGCTCGGTGGCCGCGGCCGGCGGGCCGATGGTGGTGGTCGACGTGGCGGCGGCGCAGCAGCTGTTCGGCCGCGGCGGGCGGCTGACGCGCATCGACCTGCGCCTGGTCACCGGCGTCGACCGCGAACGCTGGCTGGCCACGCTGGCGCTGCCCGCCGGCGTGCGCGTGGCCGCGGCCGACGACGCGGTGCAGCGGGTGTCGAACCTGTCGCGCGCCTACCGGGTGAACCTGGGCGTGCTGGCGCTGGTGGCGCTGCTGGTGGGCGGCTTCCTGGTCTATTCGGTGGTGTCGCTGTCGGTGGCGCAGCGCACGCCGGCCCTGGCGCTGCTGGGCGTGCTGGGCCTGTCGGCCGGCGAGCGCCGGGCCTGGATCCTGGCCGAAAGCGCGGTGCTGGGCGCCATCGGCAGCGTGCTGGGCCTGGCCTTGGGCGCCGCATTGGCGGCACTGGCGCTGCGCCTGCTGGGCGGCGACCTGGGCGGCGGCTACTTCCCCGGCGTGGCGCCACGCCTGGCCTGGCCGCTGCCGGCGCTGGCCGCCTGTGGCGTGCTGGGCACGCTGTCGGCGGTGGCCGGCGCCTGGTGGCCGGCACGGCAGGCCGAGCGCCTGTCGCCGGCGCTGGCGCTGAAGGGCCTGGGCGGCGCCTCGGCCCGGCCGGTGCCGCGCTGGCCGGCGCCGGCGCTGCTGGCCGGTGGCGCACTGCTGGCGCTGCTGCCGCCGGTGGCCGGGTTGCCGCTGGCCGCCTACGCGTCGGTGGCCCTGCTGCTGGCCGGCGGCGTGGTGGCGGTGCCGCTGGCCGTGCAGGCGCTGTTGGCCCACCGCAGCGCGCCGCAGCCGGTGCTGGCCTGGCTGGCCTGGCGCCGCGCCGGCTACGCCCGACAGACGGCCAGCGCCACGGTGGCCGGCGTGGTGGCCAGCCTGGCGCTGTCGGTGGCCTTGACGGTGATGGTGGCCAGCTTCCGCGAGGCGGTGACCGACTGGCTGGGCCAGGTGCTGCCGGCCGACCTGTATGCGCGCAGCGCCACCAGTGCCGCGGCGGCCGAGCAGTCGTCGCTGCCCGAGGGCCTGCCGGCCGGCGTGGCGGCCCTGCCGGGCGTGGCCCGCGTCGACGCGGCGCGCGTGCTGCCGCTGCCGATCGACCCGCGCCAGCCCGCGGTCACGCTGATCGCCCGCGCGCTGCCCACGCCAGAGCGCCAGTTGCCGCTGCTGGGCGCGGCGCTGCCGGCGCGCGACGGCGAACTGGGCGTGTTCGTCAGCGAACCGGCGGCGGCCCTCCACGGCTGGTCGGCCGGCCAGTTGATCCGCCTGCCGCTGCCCGGCGGCGAGCAGGTGGCGCGGGTGCGCGGCGTGTGGCGCGATTACGCCCGGCAGTTCGGCTCGGTGGCGATGGACCTGGGCGACTACCAGCGGCTGACCGGCGACCGGCGCCTGAACGACCTGTCGATCTGGCTGGCGCCGGGTGCGCGCGTGGAGGCAGTGCGCGAGGGCATGACGGCGCTGGCCGGCCCCGACCACCCGCTCGAATCGGCGGGGACGGCCGAGCTGCGACGCATCTCGCTGGCCATCTTCGACCGCAGTTTCGCGGTCACGCGCTACCTGCAGGCGGTGGCCATCGCGGTGGGCCTGGTCGGCGTGGCGGCCAGCCTGTCGGCGCAGGTGCTGGCGCGGCGCAAGGAATTCGGCCTGCTGGCCCACCTGGGCCTGACGCGTCGGCAGACGTTGTGGCTGGTGACGCTGGAATCGGTGGCCTGGCTGGCCGCGGGTTGCGCCGTGGGCGTGGCTCTGGGGCTGGCCATCGCCGTGGTGCTGGTGCACGTGGTCAACCCGCAGAGCTTCCACTGGACCATGCCGATGCACCTGCCCGGCTGGCGGCTCGCTGCGCTGGCCGGCGTGGTGCTGGCCGCCGGCGCCGCCACCGCAGCGTTCAGCGCGCGGCATGCGGCCTCTCGCCAGGCGGTGCTGGCCGTGAAGGAAGACTGGTGAGCCCGCTGCGGCGCGCCGCCCTGGCGTGGGCGCTGGCACCGTCGGCCTGGGCGGCCGCGGCGGTGTCGACGTCCGACACCTTGGCCGACGACGACACCGTGTCGCCGCGGCGCACGCTGCGCTTCCCGCGGGACCACGGCGCCCACCCCGGCGCCGGCATCGAGTGGTGGTACGCCACCGGCTGGCTGGCCACGTCGGCCGCCGGGGGCGCTGGCAGCGCGCAGGACCTGGTCGGCTTCCAGCTCACCTTCTTCCGCAGCCGCACCGGCCTGGCCCTCACCCTGCCCGGCCGGCTGGCGCCCCGGCAACTGCTGTTCGGCCATGCCGCCCTCACCTGGCCGGCACGCGGCGGGCACCGCCATGCGCAGCGCCACGCGCGCTGGTCGGGCGAGGCGCCGGCCGGCGGGGTGGCGACGGCCGCCGGCCCGCAGGCGTCGACACGGGACACCCGCCTGCGCCTGGGCCCCTGGCAGCTGGACCGCGGCGCCGACGGCGCCTACACGGCCCGGCTGGCGGCGCCGGAGACCGGCTTCACGCTGGTGCTGCGCATGGCGCCGACGCAGCCGCTGCTGCTGCAGGGCGAGGCCGGCTGGTCGCTGAAGGCGCCGCCGGCCCATGCCAGCCATTACTACAGCCAGCCACAGCTCGACACCCAGGCCCGCGTGACGGTGGACGGCCGCGAGTCCACGTTGCAGGGCCGGGCCTGGCTCGACCACGAGTGGAGCGACGGGCTGATGCCGCCGCAGGCAGTGGGCTGGGACTGGATCGGCATCAACCTGGCCGACGGCGGCGCACTGATGGCCTTCGTGCTGCGGACGGCGGACGGCCGCGCGGTGCATGCCGGCGGCAGCCACCGGCCGGCGGGCGGCGCGGTGCGCGCGTTTGCCGCGGGCGAGGTGGCGTTCGAGCCGCTGCGCCAGTGGACGAGCCCGGCCACCGGGGCGCACTACCCGGTGCGCTGGCGCATCGACACGCCGGTGGGCCGCTTCGAACTCGAGGCCCTGCTCGACGCCCAGGAACTGGACAGCCGCGGCAGCACCGGCGCGGTGTACTGGGAGGGCCTGTCGGAGTTGCGCGACACCGCGGGCCGTCGCGTCGGCCTGGGCTACCTCGAGATGACGGGCCGGGGCTCGGCGCTGAGGCTGGGCTGAGGCCCTTGCGGCACGGGCCGCAGCGCGGGCCGCCGCGCGGTCAGGGCGTCAATGCGCGCGGCGGTCGCCCAGCGGCTGGCCCGCCGACGGCATGCGCTTGGGCGGCACCGGGGCGGCGCGCACGCAGTTGCGGCCGGCCAGCTTGGCCTCTCGCAGCGCCGTGCCGGCTTCGCTGATGACGGCGTCGAGCACCGCGTGGTCGGCGCCGATGGCCGCCACGCCGATGCTCACCGTGACCGCGACCGGCCCGGTGGGCCAGCTCATGCGGTGGTTGGCGATGCCGTCGCGGATGCGCTCGGCCACGTCGATGGCGCCGATGGGGTCGGTGTGCGGCAGGTAGACCACCAGCACCCCGGCGTTGAAGCGGGCCATCAGGTCGTACTGTCGCAGCGTGGCGTTGACGAGCCGGGTGAGTTGCACCAGCACCGCGTCGCCGCACTCGATGCCGTGGGCGCTGTTGACCAGATGCAGGTGGTCGGCGTCGATCATCAGCAGGGCGGCATCTTCGCCGTGGCGGCGGATGCGCGACCACTCGCGGTCGACCGCGGCAATGAAGTGCCGTTGCGTGAAGGCGCCGGTGAGCGCATCGCGGATGACCTCGCCGCTGTCTGCGTCGGCAGCGCGGGCGGGCGGTGGCGCCTCGACGGCCACGGGCGGCAGCGGCGGAGCGGGCGGCTTGTCGGCCACGACCGGCGCGGGCTTGCCGAGCCAGGCGCCCAGCGGACCGGCCAGCAAGGCCACCGCGGCGCCGGCCAGCGCGCCCGCGGGCACCGCCCCCAGGCCCAGGCCGACGACCGACCCGATGCCGGCCCCACCCACGGCCAGCAGCGGCAATCCAGCCGCCTGCCGACCGCCAAGGGGCAGCGCCTGCCAGCCGCGGCGCAGGGAATTGAGCAGGCCGGCGTCCTCAGGCGAGTCGTGCATGTCCATGGTGTCCTGATTCGACCACATCCAGGGCGGTGTGGGGAGTGAATCCTGCTTATCGGCCGCCGTTGCCTGGCATCAAGACGTGGGGGGTGCGCAGCGTTCAGACTGTGAGAAACCCCGCAAAGCAAGGAGAGCTGTCCATGAACGCCCCCCGCGTGATCGATTCCATCGAGGCCTGCGTCGATGCGGTGCTGGACACCGTGTCTGGCGACATCGTGCTGGGCATCCCGCTGGCCATCGGCAAGCCCAACCCCTTCGTCAATGCGCTGTACCGGCGCATGAAGGGCAACCCGGCCCGGCGCCTGACCATCGTCACGGCGCTGTCGCTGGAACGGCCGGTGGGCAAGAGCGACCTGGAGCGTCACTTCCTCGAGCCGCTGGTCGAACGCGTGTTCGCCGACTACCCCGACCTCGAGTACGTGAAGGACCTGCGCGGTGACGGCCTGCCCGAGCACATCGAGGTGCGCGAGTTCTTCATGAAGACCGGCGACTACCTCGGCAACCCGGTGGCGCAGCAGAACTACATCTCCACCAACTACACTTTCGTGGCGCGCGACATGCTGGTGCAGGGCATGAACGTCATCGCCCAGGCGGTGGCGTCGCGCGGCACCGGCGATGGGTGGCGGCTGTCGGTGTCGAGCAACCCCGACGTGGTGTTCGAGGTGGTCGAGAAGTACGCCGCCGAAGGCAAGCCGCTGCTCAAGGTGGGCGTGGTCAACGACAAGATGCCCTTCATGCCCAACGGCGCCGAGGTGGCGCCCGGCTTCTTCGACCTGGTGGTCACCGACCCGGCAGGCACGCACACCCTGTTCGGTCCGCCCAACGGCAAGGTGAGCACGGCCGACTACGCCATCGGCCTGCACGCCAGCAGCTTGGTGGCCGACGGCGGCACGCTGCAGATCGGCATCGGTTCGCTGGGGGACGCCATCGCGCAGGCACTCATCGTGCGCGACCGCCATGGCGCCGAGTACCGCCGCATCCTCGACAGCCTCTGCCCCGACGGGCTGGCCGGGCGCCAGATGTCGCGCTTCGACAAGGGCCTGTACGGTTGCTCCGAGATGTTCGTCAACGGCTTCCTCAAGCTCATCGAGGCCGGCATCATCCGCCGCGAGGTGTTCGGCGACGTGGTGCTGCAGAGGCTGATCAACGAGGGCCGCATCACCAACGAGGTGGTCACGCCGCAGACGCTGCGCGCGCTGTTCGAGGCCGGGCGCATCAGCTCGCCACTGTCGGCGCGCGACCTGGAGTTCCTCACGCGACATTCGGTCTTCCGCCCGGGCGTGCGCATCGAGGGTGACCTGCTGGCCGTCGACAGCCTGCGGCTGCCCAACGACCTGCGCGACCCCGCCCGCTTCGACACCATCGCCCGCCACCTGCTGGACACGCGGCTGGCCGGCGGCATCTTCATGACCGGCGGCTTCTTCCTCGGCCCGAACGACTTCTACGAGCGGCTGCGCACCATGCCGCCGCAGGAACTGGCCAAGATCGACATGACGCGCATCGACTTCATCAACCAGCTCGACGGCAAATACCGCGGTGAAAGCGAGCTGAAGCGCGTGCAGCGCCACAAGGCGCGGTTCATGAACACCACGATGAAGGTGACGCTGCTCGGCGCCGCGGCCTCCGACGCGCTGGAGTCGGGCGAGGTGGTGTCGGGCGTGGGTGGGCAGTACAACTTCGTCGCGATGGCGCACGCCATCCCCGACGCCCGCTCCATCCTGATGCTGCGCGCCACCCACGACAACCACGACGGGCTGAAGAGCAGCATCGTCTGGAACTACGGCCACGTGACCATCCCGCGCCACCTGCGCGACATCGTCATCACCGAGTACGGCGTGGCCGACCTGCGCGGCCAGTCCGACGGCGAGGTGGTCAAGCGCCTGATCGCCATCGCCGATTCGCGCTTCCAGCCTGAGCTGATCGCCGCGGCCAAGGCCCATGGCAAGCTGGCCGCCAGCTACACGCTGCCGGGGCGCTATGCCGAGAACCTGCCCGACGCCCTGGACGCCCGCCTGCACCCGTGGAGCAAGGCCGGGCTGCTGCCGGCCTTCCCCTTCGGCACCGACCTGACACCGGACGAACTGCACATCGTCACCGCGCTGAAGCGGCTCAAGCACGCCACGCAGCACCCGGTGGAACTGGTGCAACTGGCCGTGCGCAGCCTGTGGCAGGACAGGGAGGCGCCCCACGCCTACCTGGAACGCCTGGGCCTGGCCGACGCGCACAGCTTCAAGGACATGTTCATCCGCAAGCTCTTCGCGGGCAACCTTTGAGCACGGCAAAGCCTGCCGCGGGGCTTGGAGACACCCAGATCGGAGCTCACCAAAGCCCCACGGCCGATCGCCGGGACGTGCATCGACGCTGAGGCACAGCCGCGCACGACCCGGGTTGCCTTGGCGTCTTGGCGACCCGGCGGTGTGCCGTCTGCGTCGCCGCACCGAACCCCGAGCGCGGGCAGCGTCATGGCCACGCCCCTACACTGCCGGCCATGGCTGCCGCTCCCGATCGTCCCACCTCGACCACCCCCCGCTCACTGTCGGGTCTGACGCCCTTCCTCCGGCCCTACCGCGGCCGCATCGCCTTGGCCCTGTTTTTCCTGGTGGGTGCCGCGGTGACCACGCTGGCCTTTCCGGTGGCGCTGAAATCGCTGATCGACGGTGGCCTGGTCGCTGCCGAGCCCGGCGACCGGGTGATGGCGCTGCGCGGGCATTTCCTGGCGCTGTTCGCGGTCGGTGCGGCGCTGGGCACGTTCTCGGCGCTGCGCTTCTATATGGTCACCTGGCTGGGCGAGCGGGTCACGTCCGACCTGCGCAACGCGGTGTACGCGCACGTGGTGCGTCAGAGCCCTGAATTCTTCGAGACCACGGCCACCGGCGAGGTGCTGAGCCGGCTGACCACCGACACCACGCTGGTGCAGACGGTGGTGGGCTCCAGCCTGAGCATGGGCCTGCGCAATTCGGTGATGGGCGTCGGCGCGCTGGCCATGCTGATCTTCACCAACCCCTACGTGATGATCCAGGTGCTGGGCATCCTGGTGCTGGTGGTGCTGCCGAGCCTGTACTTCGGCCGACGTGTGCGCCGCCTGTCGCGCGCCAGCCAGGACCGGGTGGCCGACAGCAGCGCCATCGCCGCCGAGGTGCTGAACGCCATCCCGGTGGTACAGAGCCACACGCAGGAAGACCGCGAGGCGCGTCGCTTCGACGAGTCCACCGAACGCGCCTTCGACACTGCCCGCCGCCGCACCCGCGTGCGCGCGCTGCTGGTCGGCTTCATCATCACCGCCACGTTCGGCGCGCTGCTGTGGGGCCTGTACCAGGGCACGCAGGCGGTGATCCGCGGCAACATCACCGCAGGCCACCTGGGGCAGACGGTGGTGTTCGTGATCATCCTGGTGTCCAGCGTGGCGGTGCTGTCCGAGGTGTATGGCGACCTGCTGCGCGCGGCGGGCGCCACCGAGCGCCTGATGGAACTGCTGTCGTCGCAATCGCCCGTGGCCGAGGCCGCCAAGACCCTGCCGCTGCCGCCCACGCGTGGCGGCTCGTCGGTGCGGCTGTCGGGCGTGCGCTTCAACTACCCGTCGCGGCCCACCCAGGCGGCGCTGGTCGACCTGAACCTCAGCGTGGCCCCCGGCGAGACCGTGGCGCTGGTCGGGCCCAGCGGCGCCGGCAAGAGCACGGTGTTCCAGTTGCTGCTGCGCTTCTACGACGCGCAGTCGGGCAGCATCCAGATCGACGGTGTCGAGGTGCGCCAGGCGGCGCTGCACGACCTGCGCCAGCGCATCGGCATCGTGCCGCAGGATTCCACGGTGTTCTCGACCAGCGCCTTCGAGAACATCCGCTACGGCCGGCCCGACGCCAGCCGCGCCGAGGTGGAAGCCGCGGCGCGCGCCGCCTTCGCGCACGACTTCATACTGGCGCTGCCAGAAGGCTACGACACCTTCCTGGGCGAGCGCGGCGTGCGCCTGTCCGGCGGCCAGCGCCAGCGCATCGCCATCGCCCGCGCCATGCTGATGAACCCGCCGCTGCTGCTGCTGGACGAGGCCACCAGCGCGCTCGATGCCGAGAGCGAGCGCATGGTGCAGGCCGCGCTGGAAGCCGCCTTCGCACACCGCACCACGCTGGTCATCGCGCACCGGCTGGCCACGGTGCAGAAGGCCGACCGCATCGTGGTGATGGAAGCCGGGCAGATCGTCGACATTGGCACCCACGACGAACTGGTGGCGCGCGGCGGCCTGTATGCGCGGCTGGCGGCGATGCAGTTCGGTCTCGAGGAACCCGCCGTCGCCGCCGCGGGATAATCCGGCGCCCCGCCGACCCCCTGCTACCGCCGACCCTGCCATGCGCCCTGTCCGCTCCCAGTACGAAGACCTGATGCGCCACGTGGCCGAGCAGGGCGTTGCCAAGGGCGACCGCACCGGCACCGGCACCCGCAGCGTGTTCGGCCACCAGATGCGGTTCGACCTGTCGGAAGGCTTCCCGCTCGTCACCACCAAGAAGGTCTTCCTGAAGGCCATCATCGTGGAACTGCTGTGGTTCCTTCGCGGCGACAGCAACGTCAAATGGCTGCAGGAGCGCGGCTGCACCATCTGGGACGAATGGGCGCGGCCCGACGGCGACCTGGGACCGGTCTACGGCGTGCAGTGGCGCAGCTGGCCCACGCCCGACGGCGGCCACATCGACCAGATCGCCGAGGTCGTGCAGCAGCTGAAGACCAACCCCGATTCGCGCCGCATCATCGTGAGCGCCTGGAACGTGGCCGAGCTGTCGAAGATGGCGCTGATGCCCTGCCATGCGCTGTTCCAGTTCTACGTCGCGAACGGCAAACTCAGTTGCCAGCTCTACCAGCGCAGCGCCGACATCTTCCTCGGCGTGCCCTTCAACATCGCGAGTTATGCATTGCTCACCCACATGCTGGCGCAGCAATGCGACCTGGACGTGGGCGACTTCATCTGGACGGGCGGCGACTGCCACCTCTACGACAACCACGCCGAGCAGGTGCGCACGCAACTCGCCCGCACGCCCTTCCCCTACCCCACCCTGCGCCTGAACCGGCGGCCGGCGTCGATCTTCGACTACGTCTACGAAGACTTCGAGGTCCTCGACTACCAGCACCACCCGGCCATCAAGGCGCCCGTCGCGGTATGACCCGTCTGGCGCTGATCGCAGCGGTCGCGCGCAACGGCGTGATCGGCCACGACAACCAGTTGCTGTGGCGGCTGCCCGAAGACCTGAAACACCTTCGCGCGCGCACGATGGGCTGCCCGGTGGTGATGGGCCGCAAGACCTGGGATTCGCTGCCGCCGAAGTTCCGGCCGCTGCCCGGGCGGCATAACATCGTCGTCACGCGCCAGGCCGGCTGGCAGGCTGAGGGCGCCACCGTGGCGCACAGCCTGGCCGAGGCCCTCACCGCCGCCGGAGACGTGCCACGCGTCTGGGTGATTGGTGGCGCCGAGTTGTACGCGGCGGCGATGCCGCTGGCCGACGAACTGGCGCTCACCGAGATCGACGCCGACTTCACCGGCGATGTGCACTTTCCGCCCTGGGTGCGTGACCATTTCACCGAGTTGTCCCGCGTGCGCCACCGCGCCGCACCGCCGAACGATTTCGACTACTCATTCGTCGACTACCGACGCGCCTGACAGGAGCCCCCCACGATGTCCGGACACGGATTCCACGTCCACGGACCGCACGACCATGAACTGGAGCATGCCGCCCAGCACGGCGACAAGGACAGTTTCTCGGGCCAGATCGCCGTGATGACGGCCATCCTGGCCACGGTCGGCGCGCTGTTCTCCTACATGGGCGGCGCAACACAGGCCAATGCGGGCCTTTTCAAGAACAACGCGGCCATCAAGAAGACCGAAGCCAGCAACCAGTGGAACTACTTCCAGGCCAAGAGCGGCAAGCAAAACCTGGCCGAACTGGCTCTGGCGCTGGTGCCCGAGGAGCGCAAGCCGGTCTACAAGGACGAGATCGAGCGCTACAAGAAGGAAAAATCTGAGATCAAGCTCGGCGCCGAGAAACTGGAAGCCGAGGCGCTGGACTGGGACAAGCAGTCCGACGCGCAGATGCACCTGCACCACCGCTGGGCCCAGGCCACCACCGCGCTGCAGATCTCCATCGCACTGGCCGCGATCGCCCTGCTGACCCGACGCAAGTGGCTGGAATGGGGCATGTTCGGTGTGGCCGGCCTGGGCATCGTGCTGGGCGGCATGGCGATGATGCACGTGTGAGCGGCCATCGCATTTGACTCGGGGGCGGTGGTCGGGTTCGGGTTCGGTGCGGTCGCTCGTTCCGTTCGACTATCCGCGCGGCGCGGCGCGGCAGCCGGCAGCCGACGGTGGTGCGCCACGAGGAACCCCCTCTTCGACCGCCACCGCCGGTGATGCAAAGCCGCGTGCGGGCAGGCAGGGGAGCGCCTCTGTGGCGCCGAAGCGCGCAGGCCCTGCGGTGGCGCGCGCAGCGCGCTTTGTGAACATGCTCGCCGCAGTTGTCTGAGCGGAGCGTCCGCAGGGCGCGTAGCGAGTTCTGCGGCGCACCGCAGGGCCGAGCACTGCAGGGCAGTCGGCGCAGCCGACCGCCACAGCGAAGCTTCCCGGCCTGCCCGTGCGCGGCTTTGCCGCCGCAGTGCTTCGGGTCCAACCGAACGACAGCCGCCCAAATAGGTCAGCTGCCCAGCGATTCACCCGATGGGTTCAGAACCCGATCCGCAGCAAACCCCAGGCCGCCAGGGCGGTGACCACCAACGCGCTGCCATAGCACACCGACTTGGACGCTGGGCCGGGTGGGATGCCGATGTCGTGCAGGCTCTTGTAGATCCGGTGCGCCGCATGCCACGCAAACAGCATGACCACCGCGAAGATGAAGCCCTTGCCGATCCAGTGCTGGGCAAAGGCCAGCATGCGGGCATAGCTCATCGTGCCGGTGGGCAACAGCAGCCCCAGCGGCACGGCAATGCCGGTGATCAGGATCAGTGCCGGGCCGAACAGCGACGACAGCGTGCCGCCGCCACCGAACAGGGCCCAGAAGATGGGGGCGTTCGAGCGCTTCATGGCCGCATCCCCCACACCAGCGCCAGCAGGGCCAGGTTGGTCACCACCGCCACCGCCACGCCGATGCCGGTGATGGTGGCCTCGGGCACGCGCTTGCCGCCCGAGAACATCATCGGCATGGTCTTGGGCATCACTTCGAACCAGGTCCAGACGTGGTAGACCATGCCGACGAACAGCACGGCGTGGAAAGCGATCGACAGCGGGCTGCGCAGGGCCTGCAGCCAGCCATCGAAGGCCGCCTCGCCCTGGCTGAGACGCAGCACGCCGATCATCAGCACCACCGCATAGGCCATCACGACCAGCGCGGTGGCCTCGCGCCACATGTAGCGCACGAAGAACGGATCGCGCCGCCACCAGCCGGCCATCGGGCGCACATAGGGGCGGCGGGTGCCTGCGAACGGGGCGCGGCTCATTTGGCGGGCTCCTTGGCTGCAGCCGAACCGAGGAAGTAATCCTTGGCGCTGTTGACCTTGTTCTGGTTCACCGCATGGGCCGGGTCCACGTGCTTGGGGCAGACCTCGGAGCAGTAGGCCACGGCCGTGCAGTGCCAGACGCCCTCTTCGGCGCCGACGATCTTCATGCGCTCGGCGCTGGCGCCGTCGCGCGAGTCGGCGTTGTAGCGGTGCAGCAGCGCCAGCACGCCGGGACCGATGAAGCTGGGGTCCAGGCCGAACTGCGGACACGCCGAGTAGCACAGCATGCAGTTGATGCAGCCGCTGAACTGCTGGAACTGCTCGAGCTGGGCCGGCGTCTGCAGGTGCTCGCCCTGCGACAGCGCGCGCGGTTCCTTCGGCACGATGTAGGGCTTGATGCTCTCGAGTTTGTCGACGAAACCGTCGACCGACACCACCAGGTCGCGTTCGATCGGGAAGTGCGCCAGCGCCTCGACCCGCAGTTTGCCGGGGTAGTGGTCGCGCAGGAAGGTCTGGCACGACAGCCGGGGCTTGCCGTCGATCATCATGCCGCAGCTGCCGCAGATGGCCATGCGGCACGACCAGCGGAAGCTCAGCGTGCCGTCGAGCTCGTCCTTGATGTACTGCAGGCCCTGCAGCACCGACATGTCATCGGTGAACGGCACCTGGAAGCTCTGCCACACCGGCTCGGCCTCCTGCTCGGGCCGATAGCGCAGCACCTCGATCTCGATGGTCCTGGTGGCCCCACTGCTGGCGGATTCAGACATGACCAGCCCCCTGTTGTTGTGCCTTGCGCTCGGCGTCGGCCTTCTCGCCCGCGGCACCATAGGCCCGCGTGCCCGGAGGCGACTTGGTGATCTTGACGTCGCCGTAGGTGATCTTGGGCGCCGCATCGCCCTGGTAGGTGGCCAGCGAGTGCTTCATGAAGGCCACGTCGTCGCGCTGCTCGAAGCCGTCGAGCCGCTGGTGCGAGCCGCGCGATTCCTTGCGCTGGATGGCGCTGTGCACCATGGCCTGCGCCACGTCGAGCAGGTAGCCCAGTTCGATGGCCAGCAGCCACTCGGTGTTCCAGGCCTTGCTGTGGTCGTCGAGGCGCAGCGACTTCACGCGCTGGCGCAGTTCGGCGATGGTGTCGCAGGTGGCCTGCATCTCGGCGCCGGTGCGGTAGATGCCGCAGCCGTCTTCCATGGTCTGGGCCATCGTCTTGCGCAGCACGGACAGCCGCTCGGTGCCGCCACCGCTGACCACGGCCAGCGCGCGCTGGCGCACGGCCTCGGCCTGCGACTGCAGCACCGCCGTGCGGCCGGGTGCATGCTGCTTGGCAAACGACGCGGCCTCGAGGCCGGCCACCTTGCCGAAGACCAGCAGTTCGGTCAGTGAATTGGACCCTAGCCGGTTGGCACCATGGATGCCGACGCTGGAGCATTCACCGGCCGAGTACAGGCCCGGCAGCGTGGACGCGGTGCGGCCATCGGCGACGATGCCGCCCATTGTGTAATGCACCGCCGGCAGCACCGGGATCGGCGCGTGGGCGGGGTCGACGCCCAGGTATTCCACCGCCAGTTCGTAGATCTGCGGCAGCCGCTCGCGCAGCTTGGCTTCGCCGAGGTGGCGCAGGTCGAGGTGCACCACCGGCCCATGCCGACTGTCCACCGTGCGGCCCTTCTGCTTCTCGTGCCAGAAAGCCTGGCTGAGGCGGTCGCGCGGGCCCAGTTCCATCGCCTTGTTGCGCGGCTCGGGCGTGGCGGGCCCCAGGCCGTAGTCCTGCAGGTAGCGGTAGCCGTCCTTGTTGAGCAGGAAGCCGCCTTCGCCGCGGCAGGCCTCGGTGAACAGCAGGCCGGTACCCGGCATGCAGGTGGGGTGGTACTGCACGAATTCCATGTCGCGCAGCGGCACGCCGTGGCGGTAGGCCAGCGCCATGCCGTCGCCGGTGACGATGCCGCCGTTGGTGTTCTCGCGGAACACGCGGCCGGCACCGCCGGTGGCGATGATCACGGCCCTGGCCTGGATCAGGCGGAACTCGCCGGTGGCGATCTCGATGGCCACCACGCCCTGCGCGCGGCCATCTTCGACCACCAGGTCGACCGCGAAGTGCTCGTCGAAGCGGGTGATCGACGGGTACTGGATGCTGGTCTGGAACAGCGTGTGCAGCATGTGGAAGCCGGTCTTGTCGGCAGCGAACCACGTGCGCTCGATCTTCATGCCGCCGAAGGCGCGCACGTTGACGTGGCCGTCTTCCTTGCGGCTCCAGGGGCAGCCCCAGTGCTCCATCTGCACCATTTCTTCGTGCGACTGCGCGACGAAGTACTCGACCACGTCTTGCTCGCACAGCCAGTCGCCGCCCGAGACGGTGTCGTTGAAGTGGTGCTCGAGGCTGTCGTGCGGCTGCGTCACCGCGGCGGCGCCCCCCTCGGCGGCCACGGTGTGGCTGCGCATCGGGTAGACCTTGGAGATCAGCGCGATCTTCAGCGTGGGGTCGGATTCGGCGATGGCGATGGCCGCGCGCAGGCCGGCGCCACCGGCGCCGATGATGGCCACGTCGGCCTGGAAGGTGTCCATGGTGCCGGCCATCAGCGGGTCCACTCGATCATCTGGTACAGGCCGCCGAACCAGGTGCGTTTGCGCGCGGTGGCGGGCTTCACGCCCTCGGGCAGGAACGCGTCGACCTCCTGCCGCCATAGGTCGATGGCGAAGGGCTCGAGGAAGTGGAACACGCCGCGCATCAGCAGGCGCAACGGGTGCCAGGCGCTGGGCCGGTGGTAGTCGACGATCACGACCTTGCCGCCCGGCTTGACCACGCGCATGGCCTCGGCCAGGGTGCCGCGCCGCACGGCCTCGGGCTGCTCGTGCAGCAGGAAGAATAGCAACACCTGATCGACGCTGCCATCGGGCAGGGCCAGCGACGACGAATCGGCACGGGTGAGCGTGACGCGGCCGTCGGTGGGCAGCTTGGCCTTCAGGTTGGCCAGTTGCACCGGCAGGATATCGACCACCTCGAGCGCGGCGTCGGGCGCCATGCGCGACAGCAGCCGGCTCGTGAGGTTGCCGTAGACACAGGCCACCTGCAGCGTGCGGCCGGGCACGGTGGTGCCCAGCGCGTCGAGCGCCAGGTCGCGCAACCGGGCGTAGTTGCCCCACAGGATGGCGCTGACCAGCCATTCGCGCTCGAACACACCCACCGCGCGGGGGTGCACGTAGGCCCACCAGTAGGTGGCCGTCAGGTAGGACGGGATGGCCAGGGGCGGCGGCGCCATGGCGGTGGCCCCGGCGGCAGGCGCCTCGGCCATCAGGCGCAACGTGGCGTTGCGGCGTGGCGCTGCCACGGCCGTGCCGCCATGGTCTGGGGCGTGCGTGCCCTCGGACTGCGGGGCGATGGTGGGAGCCCACTCGGCACCGGGGTGCCCGGTGTGGGGGCGGTGCTCTCCGACGGCAGTGTCGGATTGGCGGGTCGATCGTTCAGGGGGGTATGCGACAGGTGGTGTCATTGATGACCGAAGAGCACTGGCAGGCTGGCGGCGACGTGCGCTGCCGATTCGACGTTCACTGCGCGGGATCGATCATGTCGCATCGGTCAGCCCGTCGACCGCCTCCTGCGTGGTCGACGCGTCCGGCGATGGATTGACGCAAGCCTATTCCGAACCAGCCGCGGTGTCGCCACGTTTGTCAAAGGCAGTTGATGCTTGTCAGTCGTATTCCACGTTCGCCACGGCCGCGCAACAGCCCCATCGGACGGCGCCGGCACGGGCTGGGTGCAGCCGACATGTCGGCGGTTGAAAGGGCCCGGCGCCTGGGGGGCAGTCTAAGGGCAAGTCAGCACCGTGCCCACCGTGCGGCACAGGCCGTTCGGCCCCAGCAGGTCCGGCCCCATCTTCTGCAGCCGCGTGCCGTCGCTCGCCCAGCAGCCGGCGGCATCGCACGAGGTGATCGACCTGAACGGCGCGATGGCCGGCGGGGCCGGCACCCGTGGCCCCACGGCCGCGGCGGCGAGCTTCGGCTGCAGCCCCCGCGGCTCGGCCTGGCCCGTGCGCGCCGGGACGCGCGGCAGCGCCCGGGGGGTCTCGTCCGGCGCGCTGCCCAGGCACAGGCGCGCCGCCTGGTGTCGCAGGTCCCGCAGCCGCGCGGTCAGGGCCGGGTCGGCGGCACCGCCGCGCGCCTGCGAGGCACTGGCGGACGCCATCGCGCGCTCGACATCGTCCAGGGCGGCCACCGCCTGGACGCAGGCGGGCGACTTCAACGGGTCGGCGTGCACCGGGCCCGCACCCCAGGCGAGGGCGAGAGCCACGAGGATGCCGGCCGGACGCATCCCGGTTGGACTCGGCGTCGGTGCATTCGTTCGTCCCCGTCGACGACCGTGGCCTTGTCGACCCGAGGCCCGCGCCGGACGTACCGCGGTCAAGCGAGGGTCGCGGCCACCGGCCCGATGGCCCGCGGCACGGCGCCCAGGTCGCGCCACAAGGCGGGGTGGCAGGTGAACAACAGCACCTGGTGGCGCTGCGCCGCATCGAAGAGCACCCGCTTCATCTGCTCCAGCCGCTGGTCGTCGCTGTGCACCAGCGCATCGTCCAGGATGATCAAGGTCGGTCGGCCGGCCTCCTTCAGCAGATCGGCATAGGCCAGTCGGCTGATCACGCCCATCTGCTCGCGCGCGCCGAAGCTCAGGCTGCCCACCGGGCCGGACTCGGCGCCGCGGCTGCCCGGGCGGGTGAGTTGCCCGGGCGCCAGGTCGTCGCCGATGTCCAGGCTGGCCTGCGGAAACAGCAACTGCAGGTAACGGTTGACATGCCGTTGCAGCGGCGCCTGCAGGCGCTTGGTAAGGTCGCGCCGACGCGCCTCCAGCAGGCCCAGCAACAGGTCGAGTGCCTGGGCACGCCGTTCGAGTTCCTGGCTGCGCCGCACCGCCGCCTGTGCGCGCACGACCTGCTCGGCGCGCGCCTCCTCCAGCCCCTGCGCACCGGCCTCCTCGAGCTTGCCCTGCAGCAGCGTCAGGCGGGTCTGCCGCTCGCTGAACGCCCGCTCGGCCTGGTCGGCACTGCGCTGGAACCGCACGGCGTCCTGCGCCAGGATGTCGGGCCGCGCCTGGTCCACCTCGGCCTGGCGGGCTGCGATGCGGTGGCCCAGTGCGTCGCGCTCGGCCCGTGCCGCGAGCCGCCGCTGTGCCGTGTCGCGTTCGCGTTGTTGCCGGGCGGCGTCGCCCAGCAAGGCCGCCAGCACGCCGCGCTCTCGCAACGCGGCGTCGCGCTGCGTCCGCGCCGTGCTCGACGCGTGCGCCGCCTCGGTCGCCTGCCTCGCCACCTGGTCCAGGTGCGCACTGGCCGCCTTGTGGCGGGCGGTGGCCTGGGCCAGCGGTTCGGACGGGCGATCCGCGGGCGCCGCGATGGGCCCCAACAGCTGCAGCTGGCCCTCGGCCTCGGTGCGCCGCACGGTGTGTTCGCCGAGCTCTGCCCGCAGGTCGTCCAGCCCCTTGGGCGCCAGATGGGCGAGCGCCTTCTCGCTGTGCTGGATGTCCTTCAGCGCCTGCTGGTGGGTCGCGCAGCGGGCCTCGGCCTCGTCCAGGCTGGCCACCCCCAGGCGCTGCAGCAACGCCAGGTGGGCCGCCCGCTGATCGGCCTCGTCGCGGGCCAGGTCGGCCAGGTCGGCGCCGCCGGGGACGATCTGCAGCCGACCCACCTGGGGGATGTCGATGTCGGTGGCCGAGGTGATCAAGTGCTCGCCACGGCCGGACAGTCGCTCGCCGGCCAGGGTGAGTTTGGCCCCCGCGGCGATGTCGAAGCGCACCCGGGTGGCCGCAGCGTCCTGCCGGATGCGCAGTTCGGTGAGCCGGGCGTGCTGGTCGCGCAGCCTGGCGAGGTCGGCCTTGCCGAGTTCGGTCTCCACGGCCAGCCTGCGCTGGGCGCTCAACTGCGCCTGCTCGGCCTCGGCCCTGCCGATGGCGTCGGTCAGGGCCGTGATGCGGGCCAGTGCGTCGCCCACACGCCGGGCCAGGGTGGCACGCAGGTCGGCCTGTTGCGCCTGCACCAGCGCTTCGGCGGCCTGGTCGCACGTCGCCTGGGCCTCGCGGCGGGCTGCCGCCCAGGTGTCGTCGGCCTGGCCGGCGGATTGCACGAGGCGCTCGGCCTCCAGCAGATCGGCTTCGCGCTGCCGCAGGGCGCGGTGCTGGTCCTCGTGGCCCGCCAGTTGTTCGTCGACGAGCTTCAGCGTGTCTTCGACCTGCCGCAACGACGCGCGGTCGACGTCGATCTGCAGGCGCAGGGCCTGGATCGTCGCCAGCGCCTGCTCGGCCTGCTGCTGCTGGGTGCGAAAACCGTCCCAGGGACGGGCCGCCGCGTCGGCCGCATGCTCGGCCCGGAGCTGGCCCAGCTGATCCACCTGGTCGCGGTACTGCGCGATGCGGGCATCGAGCTCCTGCACGCGCGCGCCGGCCGCATCGCGCTCGAGCAAGGCCTCGGCGTAGGCCGCCCGCGGCTTGCCGGTGGCCGTGAGCAAGGCTTCGCGCTCGGAGCGCACGCGGCCGATGACATCGTCGCCCTGGCTGCTGGCCACGTCGCCCACCATCTGGTCGAGCGCCTTGCGCAGGTGGTCGGCGGCGTGCTTCAACGGGTCGTCGATGTCCTGGCCACTGCCCTGTTCGATCCACAGCAGCCCGGGGATGCCCCAGTGCTCGGCCTTGCTGGCGCCCTTGCCGGCGAAGCGGAACCCCAACAACGCGGCCAGGTGCTGCTCGGCGTCCTCGCCGTCCAGGTCGCGGGGGCCGACCTTCAACTCGCAGCGCTTGCGGTGCATGAAGCTCTTGCGCAGCCGGTAGTCGGTGCCGCCGATCGAGAAATCCAGCTCGACGCTCGGCGCCGCCGATGGCTCGCCCCAGGGCAGCAGGTCCTCGACGCTGCCCGAGCGATGACGCTCGAAGAACGCGGCCCGCAGGGCCCGCACCAAGGTGCTCTTGCCGGCCTCGTTGGGTCCGGAAAAGAGGTTCAGCCCCGGCTCGAGGCCGGCCAGCTCGAACGGCTGGCGAAACTGGCGGAGCTGGTCGACCTTCAGCCGGTGCAGCCTCATGCCGCGGCTCCAGAAGCCTGCCGCTCGGCCAGGATGCCGGTGAGCAGTGCCAGCGCGTGGGCTGCCGTCTGGGCACCGGGCTCGTCCGGCCGGGACGCCTGCCGGTCACGCAGGTCGGCGATGACGTCGCCCAGGTAGCCATCGGCCCGCAGCGCGGCAATGTCGGCCTCGGTGGGCATCAGGCGCAGCGCCGCCAGGTCGACCACCAGGCTGCGCGCCCGGGCCTCGGCCTGGCTGATCGCGGCCTGCAGGCGCTGCTGGCCGGCGAGATCGATCTGGCCGGAGACGGCCAGGCTCAGCACGTCGCCGCCGCCCAGCCCGGCCAGGCGAGCCACCAACGCGTCCACGTCGCTGGCCACGGCCAGGGGCAGCTCCCACGACTGCCAGCTGAACTGGCCCGTGGCCAGGCGCGACACCTGCGGCTCGGCCCCGGGCCCGTCGATCTCGACCAGCAGCGCATGGCCCGGCTCGTTGCCCTTGAACCGGTCGGGCTCCGGCGTGCCGCTGTACCAGGTGCGCGCGTCGATCTGGCGGCAACCATGCCAGTCGCCCAGCGCCAGGTAATCGAGCCGGGCGCGCTCGGCCCGGTCAGGCGCGATCGGGTTGGCCGAGTCGATGCCCTCGGCGAGCAGGCCCTGCACACAGCCGTGAGCCAGGCCGATGCGCAGGTGGCCAGCGGGTGACGGGGCGCCGTCGAACCACGCGGTGAGATCGTTGTAGGTGTGTCGCTGGGTGAGCGGGGCAGCCAGGGCGGTGAAGCCCAGCGCCGGGAAATCCAGCGCCGCGCCCTGCAGTGCCAGGTGCAGGTTCGGCGGCAGGGCGCCCAGGCGCGCCGCGCGGGTCCACACGCTCTCGGTGAGGGCCGCGTCGTGGTTGCCCGGGATCATCAGCCAGGGCCCGGCAAAGCCCTGCAGCGCGTTGAACAGGCGGCGGACGGTGCGGTCGGCCACCGTCTGCGCGTCGAACACGTCGCCGGCCACCAGCACGGCATCGACCTGGTGCTGCGTGGCCAGGCGCGCCAGCGTCTCGACAGCGGCCAGCCGCGCCTCGGCCAGCGGCACCGCATCGTCGGCGGCGAACTGGCTGTACTGGCGGCCGATCTGCCAATCGGCGGTGTGCAGGAACTTGGGCATGGGGTGGACTCCTCCTGCGCGGGCACCGGCCCTGGGACGCTCACCGCGCATTCTGTGCGGAGTCGACGACGGGCCGCCAGGCGGCCCGCGGGTGCGGCGCGTCAGGCCGGCCGCCGCCGGGGCCAGCGCAGGTCGGGCGTGAAGCGCCAGGCCAGCACCAGCAATGCCAGCAGCGCTGGTACCCAGCGCAGGTCGGTGGCCACCGGCGCCGGCAGCGCCAGCTCGGGGCTCAGCATCGCCTCCACCAGCGCCTCGGTGGACTGCAGGCGGCGGTAGCCCAGGCCCAGCAGTTCGGCCAGCTCGCGCAGGTGCGGCTCGCGAAGCTCGGACAGGTGCTCGTGCGCGGTGCCCGGCGCACCTGCACCGAAGCGCTGCACCACGTCGGCCGCGTCCCAATGGCCGATGCGCACACCGTCGCGGTCGGTGCGGGGGATGGGCTGGGCCAGGTCGCCACCCACGCCGACCAGCCAGCCCCCCACCTGCCCGGCGGTGATGTCCTGCATCGGCGGGCGCACCTGCGCGCTGCGCAGCGGCGGCGATTCGTGGCCATCGGTGAAGAAGACGACGCGCGTGTGGGCGTCGAACTGCCGCGCCGTGCGCACGACCCAGGTGGCGCCCTTGCCGATGTTGCTGGCATTGGCCCAGCGCATGCGGCCGTCGATGCGCGCCAGCGAGGCCAGCAGGGCCTCGTAGTGGCTGCAGACCTCCACCGGCTCCATCAGCGGCATCACCCGGTAGTCGGCAAACACTGCCCAGCCGACGTGCGAGCCGCAGGGCAGGCGGCGCAGCGCCTCGCGGGTGGCCGCACGCGCGAAGGCCAGGCGGCTGACCGCTGCGCCGTCGAGCCGGAGGTCTTCCACGTCCATGCTCTGCGTGACGTCGAAGGTGACGAGGTAGCGGTAGGTGGACCGCTGCAGCGTCAGCGGCGGCATGGCCACCGCCACGGCGAGCAGCAGCAGCGCGACGGCGATCGGCAGGGTGTCGCGGACCCCACGGCGCGACCACAGGCGGCGCGCCAGGCGCCGGGCGCTGCCGCCGAGGCCAGCCAGGACGGTCACGGCAGGTCCCCGGCGTCCATGCTGCGCAGTTGCACGCGACGACGCTCCACCGGAACGTTATCCGGTTCGGCCACGGCCTCCTCCGCCTCGGGCGCACGGCGCAGTGCGCGCTCGAGGTTGTAGCGGGCGTCCCAGTCGAGCGGGTCCACGCGCAGCAGGTCGCGGTAGCGCTGTTTGGCCAGTTCGACCAGGGTGCCGGCGTCCCCGCCGGCCCTCGGCGGCAGCGGCGTCGCGACATCGCCCCCACGGCCTGTCCCATCGCCCACGCCGGGCACGGCACCCAGCCCCTGGCGCAACAGCATGTTGCCGAGGTTGAACAGTGCGTGGCGCCCCACCGCGCCCTGCTCGCCGACGTCCACGCCCGCGGCGACCAACTCGCTGTAGGCCTTGAACGCGGCGTCGTGGGCACCGGCCGCGGCCAGCGCGGTGGCGCGGGCCAGCCGGGCCTCGGGCGACGCGCTGCGCTCCCAGCCGGGATCGGCCAGGACCAGCGGCTTGCCATCGGCCGCAGGCGGCAGGCGGGCGGCCGCGGTGATGGCCGCATTGAGCTGCTCCACCTGCTGCAGCCGCAGGGCCAGCCCGGCGGCGATGCCGCCGGCAATGAGCGCCGCCACGGCGAACACGCCGTGCACCGACAGTCGCTTCATGCGGCGTGCCCCCAGTCCGGCAACTGCAGCGCGCGGCTGGCCAACAGGCCCAGGCAGCACCCCAGTGCGACGGCGAAGAACACCGGGCTGTGATCCAGCCGCGGCACACGTTCGAGGTAGGACAGCGGCGCATTCTGCTGCCGGTCGATCTCGGCCATGGCCGCGGCCATGGCGGCCGAATCGTCGGTCTGGTACAGCCGGTAGGGGGTGGGCAGCGTGCGGAAGAAGGTGTGCAGCGCCAGCTCGTCCTGCGAATCCATCGTGCCCACCGACTCTTGCATGAGGTCGGGCGAGTTGGGACCGCTGCGGATGTAAATCCAGTACAGGCCGATGCGGTGCTCGGCCAGGCCCGCCCGGATGCGCTGCTGCGTGGCGACGTCGAGCTGCGCGCCCCCATCGGAGACGACGATGACGATGCGGCTGCCCGAGTAGGGACGCCCGTCGAACTCGCCGATGGCCGCCACCAGCGCCCGACCCATGTGCGTGTCGGGCAGGCCGCGGCCGATCGCGGTGGCCGCCAGACCGGCCAGGATGGGGGTGTGCTGCTGCGTGAATGGCGCGACCATCATCGGGCTGGTGCTGAAGGTCATCAGGGCCAGGCGGTCGTCGGGACGGCGACGCACGAAGTCGGCCAGCAGTTCCCGCACGATGCGGCCCTTGGTGGGCATGCTGTCGTTGAACTGGCCACCGGCCTTCACATCCTTGGGCACCACGTTGGCGTCCATGCTGGAACTGCGGTCCATCAGGATCAGGATCTCGGCGCCGCGGCCGGTGCGAAGCACCTCGGTGCCCGAGCGCCCCGGGCCGGCCAGCCCGAGCACCGTGCAGGCCATCGCGGCCACCGCAAAGGCTCGCCAAAGGAAGCCCGCGACCTGGCCGACGCGGTCGTGCGGCAGCCAGGCGATGGCCGAAAACACGAGCGTGTCGCTGCGCCGCCGCAGCAGCGGCAGCGCGGCCAGAGGCAGCAGCATCAGCCACAGGGGTTGGGCAAAGTCGAACGGCACGGGCATCAGCGCTGGTGGCGGCGTTCGGCGTCGCGCAGCGCGCGGCTCAATGCGGCCAGCGGGAACTCGGCGGCCCGGGCCGCGGTGTCGTCGGCGTAGAAGCGCTCGGCCGACCGGCGGTAGAAGGCCTCGAGCCGGTCCTGCAGCGGCGCCAGGTGCGGCGCGTCGGCCAGCCACTGCGCCAGCGTGGCGCCATGCACCACCCGCCCGGCACTGAGGTTCAGCGCGTGGTGCATGGCCAGCCACGCCTCGGCATCGCCCGCCTCGAGCCGGCGGATGCGAGCCCAGGCCTGCGCGAACGGCAGGCGCTGCGCGTCCTGCCATTGGCGCCAGCCCCACCACAGGCTCCAGGCCAGCAGCACCGCGGCCAGGACCGACAGCGTGCGCTGAAGATCGCGCTGCAGGGCTGCCGTGTCGCGCAACGGCACCTCGCGGTCGGGCCGCATCGCCTGCAGGTCGCCCCGGCCGAACACCTCGGCCGGCGCCAGCGGCCCGATGCTCACCGGCCATGGCGCCACCACCAGCACGCCGCCCCCAGTGGTGGCGATGCGCAACGCCGGCAGTTCGATGGCCATCAGCGCCTGCGGCGCATTGATCACCTGATGCTCGACGACCAGCCAGCGCCGGCCCTGCCGATCGGTGTCGACGCGGGCCGGCCGGCGTTCCAGCCAACGGTCCAGGCGCCCGGCGGCGGGCCATGCGACGGGCTGCACCGGCACACCTCCGATGGCGAGCAACACGCGCTGCGTCAGCACGTCGCCCAGCACATGGCCGAAGCTGCGCGGCGGCTCGGTGGTGGCGATCACCCCGGGTGCAGGGGCCGACGCGGCGGAAGCGGCCGGCGCCGCCGCGGCCACGGACGGCAAGGCGGCGACGTCGGCATCGGCCGCCCGGGCCACCCGCGGCAGGCCGGCGGCGAACACCGCGACCAGCACGCCCGCCACGGCAGACAAGGGTGAGGCCACGCGGCTCACGCCACCGTCTCCAGGAAGTGCTGCGTCAGCGCCTCGCCATCGAAGTGGCCGCTCAAGTGGAAGGGCTGCAGGCCACGGGCATCGAACAAGGCATGCAGTTCGGCGCGCCGCGCCGCCACACCGTCGCGCCACTGCCGGCGCAGGCCGTCGCGCAGCCACAGCGTGCGTCGCACGCCGCTCTCTGCGTCGCCGACAGCCAGCAGGGCACGCCCGGAGGGGGGCTCGGTCTCGGCCGGGTCCCAGACGATCACCGGCATCACGAAGGCCGGCTGCAGCGCGTCGAGCACGTCGCCCAGGTCGGCCAGGTGCCAGTGGAAATCGGACACCAGGAACACCAGCCCTTGCCGACCCGACAGCCGCGAAGCGGTGCGCAGCAGCACTTCGGGCGTGCGGTGCGCGCTGTCGCGCTGGGAGGCGCCTTCCGGCTGGCAGGCGCGCAGCAGCGCGGCCATCATCGCCGCCGCGCCGCGGCTGTGGCGGGCGGGCACGAAGAGGTCGTCTCGCTCGGCGTGGTCGAACCCGAGCAGCCCCACGGGGTCGCCGGCCCGGAAGGCGCTGTGGCCCAGCGCTTCGACGAGATCCGCCGCCACCTGCAGCTTGCTGCGGGCCGCGCCGAAGAACATCGAGGCCGACACATCCACCAGCGCATGCACCGGCACCGCCACCCGCTGGCGCTGGATGCGCACCAGCCATTCCTGCCGAACGTCGCGCACGCTGGCGCGCAGGTCGAGCCGGCGCGGATCGGCGTGATCGAACAAGCGCCGGTGGGCCGCGAAGCCCTGCCCTGCCCCCAGGCTGGTGCCGCGGTGAGCACCCGGCCGCTGACCGCCGAAGCGATGCGGCAGCCGGTAGTGGAACTCCTGGACACGCGCGGGCTGTGGCGCACTCACCGGACCGCCCTCCGCGCGGCGCGCTGCGGGATTCGCGCTAGGGAGTTGCTCGGCGCACTCATGGCGCGGCCACCCTGTCGATGATCTGCCGCACCAGGGCCGGGGCCAGTTCGGCGCGCCGCAGTTCGTAGATCGGCGTGAAGAACACGCGGTGCCCCAGCACCGAAGGCAGCACCGCCAGCACGTCGTCGGGCCGCAAGTGGTCGCGGCCTTCCATCCAGGCCACCACGCGCGCGGCACGCATGAGCGCGCTCATGCCGCGCGGGCTGGCACCGGCCAGCACCAGGCGCTGCATGTCGACGCCGGACAGCGTGATGCCGAAACGCTGCGGGTCTTCGCTGGCCTCCCACAGGTCGAGCACGTAGCGCTCGATGGTCTCGCTGCTGTGCACCTGCCGCTGGATCAGCGCACCCACGGCATTGAGCTGGTCCCAGGGCAGCATCGCCGCGGGCACCTGCTCGATCAGCAGGTCGGCGTCGTGGTAGGCGGTGTCGAAGACCAGCGAGCGGCGGATGCCGCGGTCGGTGGGCTTGCTCATGTTCAGCTCGAACATGAAGCGGTCGCGCGCGGCCGAGGCCAGTTCGAAGGTCTCCTCCTTCTCGACCTTGTTGCGGTCGGCGAACACCGTCATGTGCGGAAAACGGAACTCGCGGTTGAAGGCCGACACCGTGCGCTCGGCCATCGCCCGCAGCAGCAGCGACTGCACCTGCGGCCGGGCGCGGTTGATCTCGTTGAAGAAGAAGGTGGTCAGTCGCTCGCCATGGCGCAGCAGCGGGCCGGGATCGATGCGCGGCTTGCCGTCGGCGTCGACATAGGTGTGGTAGATCATGTCGCCGGGCATCAGGTCCACCGTGCCTTCGACGCGCTCGAAATCGCCGCCGATGGCGCGTGCAAAGGCGCGCAGCACGGTGGTCTTGCCCACCCCCACGTCGCCCTCGAGCAGCACGTGGCCACGCGCGAAGGTGGCCACGTTGATGAGGCGGATGGTCTGCGCTTGGCCGATGACGGCGCGGGCCACCTCGCGCTCCAGATTCAGTGCGATGCCGCGCCAGTCTTCGAGCCGATGGTCGATGGTCATGGAGTGCTCGAATTGGCCCAGTGGAGGAATCGCGCACGGCGCACGCGACGGCGGCGCATCGCCGCTTGGGCGATGCAACTCCCAGTGTGACCGCTGGCCGAGGACATCGGCATGGGTGCATCCCCGTGTCGCGGACGTGACGCCGTATCGCCAACGCCTCATACGATGGCATCGAAGCCCGCGCCACTGTCACCTCCAACCTGCCGACGACATGCCCAACCGGGAGGGGGGCGCCTCCGTCGGCCACTGCGCGGGGGCTGGAAGTGAGAAAGACTCAATAGCCAAGGTAGTCAGACCACGTCGGTCTGACTCAAGCCAACAGGCCTCCTCGGAACCCGGTGCGGTTCACTGCCCAAACTGCGGCGGTGAGCTCATGTCCATCGCGGCGATATTGGGAGCGCCGGCGATCGAGAAGATCCTCACGCACCTGGGCTTGCATGTGCGCGTACTGCCTCGCGCACCGGCAGTGGCAAGGCGCTGCAAGCGGCGTGACGCAGCCCAACCATGACCGCTCAGCCGACACGGCGACCAGGGCCACTGGAGTCGACTGCGTCCGCAGTGTTTGCGGGAACATGGAATCGGGCAGGCGACAAGGGATAACCCAGCAGATGATGCCTGCTAGAAGCGAAATTCGGCGGCGTTGTCACCGCTCAACAGATCTCAGCGGCTGACAGAGCCCGACTCAGGCGCGTCGGGTGCCATGTTCAGGGTGCCATGGGGGAGGAAACAGAGCGTTCGAAAGTACTGTCCTCCGAGGACAACTCGAGGTGCCCAAGCTGCCGGATCTGGCAAGGTAGCCCTGCGCCACCGGGATCGCGTCGTCGCGCGACCGGGCTGGACTGCAGGTGCAGCCACCTGGCCCGTTGCGCACGGAGCACGGCCGGTATTGGTCGGCTCCGGGTCTACCTCAGAGCGTGAAGGCCCCCACCGCCTGCACCAATCGCTGCGACTGCTCCTTCAGGCTCTCGGCCGCAGCGGCGCTCTGTTCCACCAGCGCCGCGTTGCGTTGCGTGGCATGGTCGAGTTGCGTCACCGCACTGCTGACCTCGCCGATGCCCGTCGTCTGCTCGACACTGGCCGCGGAGATCTCCCCGATCATGTCGCCAACGTGGCGCACCTGCGCGACGATGTGGTCCATCGTCGTGCCCGCCTGCTTCACCAGGCGCGAGCCGGCCTCTACCTTGTCGGTGCTGTCGCCAATCAGTGTCTTGATCTCGCGTGCCGCCGCAGCCGAGCGCTGCGCCAGTGTGCGCACCTCGCCGGCCACCACCGCGAAGCCGCGGCCTTGTTCTCCGGCGCGCGCCGCCTCCACCGCGGCGTTGAGCGCCAGGATGTTGGTCTGGAACGCGATGCCGTCGATCGTGCCGATGATGTCGGCGATGCGCCGGCTCGCGTGGGTGATACCCTCCATCGTCTGCACCACCTGGCCGACGACCTCGCCGCCCTCCCTGGCAACCGCGCTGGCCGAACCGGCCAGTTGGTTGGCGCGCAGGGCCGTGTCGGCGTTCTGGCGCACCGTGGCGCTGAGTTCTTCCATCGAGGTCGCCGTCTGCTGCAGGCTGCCGGCCTGCTGCTCGGTGCGCTGGCTGAGGTCGGCGTTGCCGGCCGCGATTTCAGCGGAGGCGATGCGCACCGACTCGGCGGCCTGGTGCACGGTCTGGATCGAGCCAGCCAGGCGCAGGCGCACGGCCTCCAGGTCCGTCATCAGACGCCCCACCTCGTCGCGGCCTTGCGGCTGCAGCCCACGGCTCAAGTCGCCGGCGGCCAGCGTCGCAGCGCTTGCCGACAAGGTTCCGATGCGGCGCGCCAGACCGCGAGCGACCAGCAGGGTCATCGCGATGCCGAGCGCAAAGGCACACGCCGACGCGATGGCGATCGCACCCTGCGCCCACCTCGCCGCGGCACCGGCCGATGCGACATCCTTCGCTGCCTCATCGAGCTTGCCCTGACTGACACGGGCGATGTCCTTCAGCAGCGTGTCGTATTCCTTCTGCGCGGTGCTGAGGAAGGTGGCGGCAATGGCGGCGCCGGCGGACTTCATCTCCAGCGTTTCCTTCACCGACTTGTCGTAGCGGCCGAATGCCTGCGACAAGCTGTCCAGGGCGCGCTGCTCTTCCTCGTCCGCAGTGGTGGTCTGGCGTTCGGCGATGGCACCCTTCAGCTCGACGGCCTTGGCCAGGAGTTGGCGGTCTACCTCGCCGACCTCCTTGGCATTGAATCCCATCGCCTCGTAGCCGATCGAACGGTTGATCAGTCCGTTCATATCGCGCAGCCCCGATTCGAACCGGGCACTGAAGGCATAGCCCGGCAGCCGATTCGCATGCAGCGCCTCCAGCGCCAACTGCTGCCGGGCGAAGCCCCACACCGCGCCACCCGCGGCGATGCCGAGCAGGGCCAGGCAGACCGCCGGAGCGAGCGCGAGCTTGAACTTCAGCGAGAGGTCATCGAACCAGGTCATCGTCGGGGACTCCGTGGAAAGTGCGCGTTGATCGGGTCCGTCGGCGTGCGGTCTACTTGAACACCACCGAGCCGACGTAGGCGTCCTGACCAGGCACGCGCTTGACGAACATCGTCGCGTCGGCGATCTGCTTGGTCTGCGGGTTGGGCCAGCGGATGTCGACCGCGCCGGCGCCCGGGCCTTTGACGGCGGCGATGGCCTCCTGCACGAACGGCTTGCCCGCGGCGTCCTTGGCCTCGAACATGTTCTTGCCGGGCATCTTGTCGTTGGCCGAGTGCGCGAGCATCTTGCCCTGGAAGTCGACCATCACGATGTAGAGCGAGCCCTTGTTCCACTTG
The DNA here is from genome assembly GCF_002198735.1 of Ideonella sp. A 288. GTDB lineage: Bacteria > Pseudomonadota > Gammaproteobacteria > Burkholderiales > Burkholderiaceae_C > Pseudaquabacterium. Next base: position 154,242 of record NZ_MWLO01000139.1, on the reverse strand, counting down.
CCGCCGGCGTTGATGCTCTTGACGGCGCTGTCGAGGTTGGATGCCTTAACCTCGCCGACGGCCGCATCGAGCAAAGACTTGGCGGCTTCGGGCGTCTCGGCGCGGGCGGCGAGTGCCGCCACGGTCAGCGCGACACCAGCCAGGACATGGGTGAAATTCATGGTCGGATCTCCTTCAGAGTCAATGGGATGCGAAACGGGCGCTCGCGACACGCGGCGCCCCCTGCGATTTCGGCTGTCAGTGACCTATCTTGAGTTGAAGCCCCTGCGCGCAGCGCGTCGAATAGGGCGGCTCACCGGGGCCAGTTCCGGCCTGAGCGCACGATGCGCGTCACTGCCGTAACTTGAACCCGCCACCGGCAGCGCATCGCCACCCGGCGCAGTGGGCGGGGCATGCGGCTGCTGTACCCAGACATACCTGCCGACGTGGCGCAAGTGCCTACGGATGCTTCTCGAGCACCCGGCCCTGGCGGCGATGCCGCGGCTATCGCCGGACGTGCCAGTCAGGTCTCGACGCTGGAGGCTACCGTGAAGGCGCTGGCGATGCTGGAGCGCCCGTCATTCGACGCCGCACCGCTGCTCGACGCGCTCGGCCGCTTCGTCGCGGGCGTTTCGGCCAAGCGGCGGCCCCAGGCGTCCTCGGTCGAGGCGCAATGCTGGTGCCACTGTTTCTGGCCCCAGCGCCAATGCGCCCGCCATGTGACCATCTTCGCAGGCCACCAGCAACAACCCCCGTCTGCCCATGCTCCCGCACGCCCAGTCTTCGCATGATTTGGTTCGCCATGCCGCGTACAGCCCTGCACGCGCCACGATCGCCTGTGCGCCCGGAAGCGGCACCGCCTTGGTGCGCGGAGGGGCGACCGTTCAGACCACGCAGACCCTCGGGAAACCCCGTACATCGGTGCGCGCGAGGGTAGCTCCGAGTCCCGCCAAGGCGGCAACTGGGCAATGATCGGCGCACGGCCCACGGCCCATGGTCCACGGAGCAGCAGCGTCGAGGCTCGGTGGTGACGAAGCACGCCGTCGGTTTCTGACGACGACAGACGACCTTTGTGAACGTGGTATCCACTTCGAGCGGCGTGCCGCAAGAGCGTTTCCCCTGGCCAGCAGGCTTGTCGATAGGAGGTCGCTTTGCCGTTGCGATCTCGGCGGTTCTCGCCGCGTTGAGCCTGGCGGGGTTGGCCTGGTACGGCCAGAGTGCCCGACTCGAAGCACGATCCGGTCTCGATGAGCGCATTGCCCAGCACCAGCAATACGTGCAGCATGCGCTGACGATGGCGCTGCGAAGCGGGGAGATCGCGCGGGTCAACGCCGAACTCGACGCGCTCCAGGACCAGCCCGACCTGGTGCGAGTGTGGCTCGAACCGAAAGGCCTGGCGCCGGCACTGACGCGCGAGCGCACCGGTGCTGATGCCGGTGCGGTGGGCGAGCAGGTCTCGCGCAGCCAGACGCTAAGGCTGGGCGACGAGGTGCTTGGTGACGTTCGCGTCGACTACAGCACCGCCCGTGCCGATCAGCTCGTGCGATCGAAGTTGCGCACGCTGTTCGCCTTCGCGGTCACGCTCATGCTGGCCGCAGGCGCGACTGCCCTCCTCGTCGCGAGGGGTATCGCGCGCCCGATCGCCGAGTGGACCCGGACGGCGACGGTGGTCGCCGACGGTGCGGACAGCCTGACCGCGCCCCCACATGGCCCGCCAGAGTTGGTGGCACTCGGTGCGAGCTTCGAACGAATGCGTCGCTCTTTGCGCGATCGAACCGCAGCGGTCGCCCGGCAGGACCAACAGATCAGCGAGGTGATCGCCGAACGCGGGCAGATCCAGATGGAGCGTGATCGCCTGATCGGTTTGATCGAATCGACGAGCGATCTGGTCAGCATGAGTGATCCGGATCTGAACATCACCTACCTCAACCGGGCCGGTCGCGAGATCACCGGGGTCGGTGACCGGCCGGTGGCCGCGATCACGATCCCGTCGGTGCACCCCGAATGGGCGGGCCGGCTGATCCTGGAGCAAGGCCTGCCCACTGCGATGCGCGTGGGCACCTGGTCGGGCGAGACGGCCGTCCTCGACGCCCAGGGCCGCGAGGTGCCCATTTCCCAGGTGATCACCTGCCATCGCGACGCCAATGGCCAAGTGACCTACCTGTCGACGATCATGCGCGACATCACCGACCGCAAGCGCGCCGAGGTGGCCCTGCAGCGCAGCGAGGCCCGCCTGCGCCAGGCGCTGCAAGCCTCCGGCACCGGTGTGTTCGAGCACGATCACGACATCGACACGCTCTACTGGTCGCTCGAGTCGCGCCAGCAGTTCGGCTTCGACGCCGATCAGACGATCGGTTTTGCCGATCTCGTTGCACGCATCCATCCCGACGACCGGCCCGCGTTCGTGCAGGCAGCGCGGCGTGCCCATGACCCGATCAGTGACGGCATCTTCGACATCGTCTTCCGGCACCTTCTCCCTGAAGGTGGCGTGCGGTGGGCGTCCTGCCGATCGCTGACGACGTTCGAAGGCGAAGGCAGCGCGCGCCGGCCGTTGCGCACCACCGGCGCGATGGTCGACATCACGGAACGTCGCGAAGCCCATGCCGCGCTCGAGCGCAGCGAGGAACGGCTGCGACAGGCGGTGCGCTTGACGCGCAGCGGCATCCTTGACCACGATCACCGCACCGACACAATCTACTGGTCGCACGAACTGCGCACCAACTACGGCTTCAGCGCAGACGAACCGGTGACCCTGCCAGCCATCATGGCCTGCGTGTACCCGGAGGACTTCGCCGTCATCGGCCCGGCGGTCGAGCGGGCCCACGATCCCAAGGGCGACGGCCACTTCGACGTCGTGCATCGCATCATTCGGCGCGACGGCGCGATCCGTTGGCTGGAGACGCGATCGATCACCTTGTTCGAAGGCGTGGGCGAGGCGCGCCGCCCGGCGCGCACGGTCGGCGCAGTGCTCGACATCACCGAGCGCCGCGAGGCCGAAGAGGCGTTGCGACGCAGCGAAAGCCGTCTCAGGTACGCCGTGCGGGCTGCCAACACCGGCATCTACGACCACGATCTGGCGTCCGCGGTGATGTACGTGTCGCCCGAAATGCGCGCCATCTTCGGCTGGCCCGCCGACGCGCCGGTCACGATTGCCTACCTCGCAGCGGCCGTGCTGGAAGAGGATCGCGATCGTCTGGAGGCTGCGATCGCGCGCAGCCATGACTCGACTGGCGACGGCCTTTACGATGTTGAGTACCGCATTCGGCGCAGCGACGGGGCGCTGCGCTGGGTGAAGGCATGTGGGCAGACGCTGTTCGCTGGCGACGGGGCCGATCGTCACCCGGTGCGCACGGTCGGCGGCGCGGTCGACATCACCGAGCGCCGCGAGGCGGAGGAAGCGCTGCGTCGCAGCGAAGGCCGACTGACGCACGCCTTGCGGGCGTCCAACACGGGCATCTACGACCATGACCATGCCTCGGACGTGATCTACTGGTCGCCCGAGTTGCGCGCCATGTGCGGCTGGACCGCCGACGAGCCGGTGACGATTGCCAAGATCGTCCAGACCAATGTGGCCGAGGATCGTGATCGCATGGCGGCCGAAATAGCGCACACCCATGACCCGGCCGGTGATGGCCTGTTCGACATCGAATACCGCGTCCGGCGCCGCGACGGAACGCTGCGCTGGCTGCGGTCGTGCGGGCAGACGATGTTTGCCGGCGACGGCGCCGATCGCCACCCGCTGCGCACGGTCGGCGGCGTGATCGACATCACCGAGCGCCGCGAGGCCGAAGAAGCCCTGCGTCGCAGCGAACGCCGGCTGAGCCAGGCGGTGCAGGCGTCCAACACCGGCATCTTCGAGCACGACTTTGATTCAGAGTACTTCTACTGTTCGCCCGAGCACCGGGTCATGAAGGGCTGGTCGGCCGACGAGCCGATCACGGCCGCCAAAATCATGGCCGCCACGCTGGCCGAGGATCGCGAAGAGCTCGCGGCTGCGATCCGGCGCGCCCACGATCCGGCCGGCGACGGTGTCCTTGACATCGAGCATCGAATCCGTCGCCCGGACGGAGCGGTGCGCTGGCTGAGCGCGCGCGCGCAGACCTTCTTCGCTGGCGAGGGTGCCGATCGTCGCGCGGTGCGCACGGTCGGCGGCGCCATCGACATCACCGAGCGGCGCGAGGCCGAGGAAGCCCTGCGTCGCAGCGAACGCCGGCTCACACAGGCGGTACAGGCATCCAACACCGGGATCTTCGAGCACGACCATGCGTCGGGCGCGGTCTACTGCTCGCCCCATCACCGGATCATGAACGGCTGGTCAGCCGACCAGCCGATCTCGGTTGCCGACATCGTCGCGGTCACGCTGGCCGAGGATCGCGATCGACTCGGGGCTGCCATCATGCGCAGCCACGATCCGGCCGGCGACGGCGCCCTTGACGCCGAGCACCGAATCCGCCGCCGCGACGGGGTGGTGCGCTGGTTGAGCGTGCGCGCGCTGACCTACTTCGCTGGCGAAGGCGCCGAGCGTCACCCGGTGCGCACGGTCGGCGGCGTCATCGACATCACGGAGCGCCGCAAGGCCGAGGAAGCGTTGCGACTCAGCGAAGGCCGTCTGACCCGCGTCGTGCAGGCGTCCAACACCGGCATCTTCGATCACGACCATGTCTCGGGCGAGATCTACTGGTCGCCCGAGTACCGCGCCATGCACGGTCGGTCCGCCGACGAGCCGATCACGATTGCCAGCGTCGCGGAGGCCACGCTGGTCGAGGATCGCGATCGCTTTGCAGCTGCAATCAAGCGTGCCCACGATCCGGCTGGCGATGGCCGTTACGAGATCGAATTCCGCATCCGGCGCAGAGACGGGACGCTGCGCTGTCTGAGGTCGAGCGCGCAGACGCTGTTCGCCGGCGAAGGTACCGAGCGTCACCCGGTGCGCACGATTGGCGGCGTGATCGACATCACCGAGCGCCGCGAGGCCGAGGAAGCCCTGCGCCGCAGCGAGCTGAACTACCGCACACTGTTCGAGACGATGAACCAGGGCGTGGTGACGCAGGACCGCAGCGGCGCGATCGTCGATGCCAACCCGGCGGCGCAGGAGATCCTTGGCCTGAGCCTCGAACAGATGCAGGGTCGCACGTCGATGGACCCGCATTGGCGGACCGTGTTGCCCGACGGCCGCGACTTTCCCGGCGACGAGCATCCGGCGATGGTGTCGTTGCGCACGAACCGGCCGGTGAAGGACGTCACGATGGGTGTGGTGCGCCCGGACGAGCCCGACCACCGCTGGATCCTGGTCAGCGCGATCCCGCGCGTGCGCCCCGGCGAACCCGAACCCTACGAGGTGACGGCCACTTTCACCGACATCACCGAGATCAAGCGCGCCGGTGAGCAGATACAGCGCCTGAACGCGGAGCTGGAGCAGCGGGTGCGCGATCGCACGGCGCAGCTCGAGGCCACGGTGCGCGAGCTCGAGTCGTTCTCGTACTCGGTGTCGCACGATCTGCGCGCGCCGCTGCGCGGCATCGACGGCTTTTCGCAGGCGCTGCTGGAGGACTTTGGCGACCGGCTCGACGACACTGGGCGCGACTACCTGCGGCGCGTGCGCGCAAACACGCAGCGCATGGGCCATCTGATCGACGACCTGCTGAAGCTTTCGCGAGTGACGCGGGCGCCTTTGACACCGCACCGGGTCGATCTCAGCAAGCTGGCGCAGCACGCGCTGCATCAACTCGAGGAAGAACACCCGGGCCACCGTCCGCTGACGACAGTGCAGCCGAGCCCTTCGGTGCACGGCGACCCGGGTCTGCTGCTGGTGGCGCTGGAGAATCTGCTGGGCAACGCCTGGAAGTACAGCTCGCGTCGAACCGATGCCCGCATCGAATTCGGCCACATGACGCGCGACGGTGAGACCATTTACTTCGTGCGCGACAACGGCGTCGGCTTCGACATGAAGTACGTCTCCAAGCTGTTCGGTGCATTCCAGCGCTTGCACCATCAGAAGGACTTCGAAGGCACCGGCATCGGCCTGGCCACCGTGGAACGCATCGTCAGCCGGCACGGTGGCCGTGTGTGGGCCGAGGCGGAAGTTGGCAAGGGAGCGACCTTCTACTTCACGATCGGCCAGCTGGGTGAGGCTTCGGCGGCGAAGACCAGTGGTGTCAATGGCAGGGTGGATGCATGAGAAACATACAAAGGACGATCCTGCTCGTGGAGGACAACGCCGACGACGAGGCGCTGACGCTGCGCGCGCTCGCGCGCAACGGCATTGCCAATGAGGTGGTGGTGGCACGTGACGGCGTCGAGGCGCTGGACTACCTCTTTGCAACGGGCGCTCACACGGGACGTGACGGGCGCCAGGTGCCCGTGCTGGTGCTGCTCGACTTGAAGCTGCCCCGCATCGACGGCCTCGAGGTGCTGCGCCGCCTGCGCGCTGACCCGCGCACCGCGCCGCTGCCGGTGGTGGTTCTGACCAGCTCGAGCGAGCCGACCGACGTCGCCGGCAGCTACGACCAGTTCGCCAACAGCTATATCCGAAAACCAGTGGACTTCGCGGAGTTCATGAGTGTCGTCCGCAAGCTGGGGCTGTACTGGCTGATCCTGAACGTGCCACCTTCTCAAGGGGAAGACTGATGAACCGCAACGCACATCCAGTACTGTTGGTGGAGGACAACCCGGACGACCAGGCCCTGGCGTTGCGTGCGCTCAAACGCAGCGACATCCGAGCCCCGGTGATCATTGCCAACGACGGCGAAGAGGCACTCGACTACATGTTTGGCACCGGGGCGTACGCCGGGCGCGACTACCGCCAGCGGCCGGCGCTGGTGTTGCTGGATCTCAAGCTGCCCAAGGTCGATGGGCTGGACGTGCTGCGCCGCCTGCGCGAGGACCAGCGCACACGCTCCCAGCCGATCGTTGTGTTGACGACCTCCAACGAAGAGAGCGACCTGCGCAACAGCTACCATTTGCACGTGAACAGCTACGTGCGCAAGCCCGTCAGCTCGGAGCAGTACGACGACGTGATGCGTGAGATCGGCGAGTACTGGCTGACGCTCAACCTGCCGCCGCCCGCACCGGTGTTGTAGGTCATGAAACGTGCCTTGCGTATCCTGCTGGTCGAGGACTCCGAAACCGATGCCGCGTTGCTCGAGCGTGAGTTGGCGCGAAGTGGTTTCGCGCCGCAGCTGCACCGCGTCGACACGCGCGAGGCCTTCGAGCAGGCCATCGTGGCGAACCCCTGGGACGTGTTGATCACCGACCACAACCTGCCGAGCTTCAGCTCGGACGCCGCCCTGGCGCGCACCCGGGAGCTGGGGCTGGACCTGCCCGTGATCATTGTCTCCGGCACGATCGGCGAGGACGTTGCCGTGGCGGCGATGAAGGCGGGCGCCAGCGACTACATCATGAAGGACAACCTCGCACGGCTGGCGCCGGCAATCGACCGCGAGTTGCGCGAAGCCGAGACCCGGTCGCAGAACCGTGAGGCGGAGGCGACGATCCGACGCCTGGCGTTCCATGACAGCCTGACCGGCCTACCCAACCGCCACCATTTTGAACAACGTCTCGGCCTTGCGCTGGCCAGTGCACGCGAGTGGCAAAAGCGCCATGCTCTGCTGTACATCGATCTCGATCAGTTCAAGGTCGTCAACGATACCTGCGGACACATGGCAGGCGACCAGTTGCTCAAGCACCTAGCCGAAACGATGCGGGCGAAGATGCGCGACAGCGACACCCTGGCCCGACTAGGTGGCGACGAGTTCGGCCTGCTGCTCGAGGGCTGCCCACTGGAGCGAGCCGAGGAGCTCGCGGGCCAGATGCTGCAGACGATCAATGCATTCCGCATGCCGTGGAACGGCAAGCTGCTGACGGTGGGTGCAAGCATCGGCGTGGCGCCAATCACCGCGCTGGATCTGCGAGTCGACGATGTGCTGCGCAATGCAGACATTGCCTGCTACCTGGCCAAGGAGCATGGTCGCAACCGGCTTCACGTTTACACCGAGGACGACCAGGACCTGCAGCGGCGCCGCGGCGAGATGCAGTGGGTGGCGCGGTTGCGCTGGGCAATCGAAAACAACCGCTTCGTGCTACATCGCCAGAACATCGTCCCGCTGCAGACCACCAGCCACCTCAGCGACCGTTGCGAACTGCTGATCCGTCTGCGCGACGAAGATGACCGGCTGGCCAGCCCGACCTCGTTCCTGCCCGCGGCAGAACGTTTCGGCTTGGCCCCGGCCATCGACCGATGGGTCGTCAACCACCTGCTGGAGTCCTACGCATCACGCCGTCTTTCAGCGTTGTCAACGCGGGAACAACGGTTCTTCATCAACCTGTCTGGCGTGACGCTGACCGACGACAGCTTCTACGACTTCCTGCGCGAAGCCATCCGACGGTCTGGGATGCCGCCGTCGATGTTGTGCTTCGAGATCACCGAGACTGCCGCGATCGGCAACCTGGATCGCTCGGTGCGCTTCATGGAGGGCATCCGCGCCGAGGGCTGTGCCTTCGCCCTCGACGACTTCGGCGCCGGGCTGAGCTCGTTCACGTATCTCAAGGCGCTCCCGATCGACTACCTCAAGATCGACGGTGCCTTCGTGCGCGACATCACGACCGACGAACTTGACTGCGCGATCGTCGAGTCGGTGAACAGGGTCGCTCACGTCGTCGGCCTGAAGACGATCGCCGAGTTCGTGGAGACCGACGAGATCGGCCAGCGACTTCAGGAGATTGGCGTCGACTACGCGCAGGGCTTCGGGCTACACCGGCCGGAGGCATGGTTGCCGCCCAACTGAGTGGCTGCGCCGTGCGCCCGGGCACCGCCGATGGCGTGACCGACACGCACGCTCGACAGGCGACCGGCCAGCAGTCGCCGCGCACGAAGACAACTGCCGTGCCTTCTTGAGCCTTGCGCAGCGGTTTCCGCACGAGGTCGTGGTGCACCTTCGGCGGTACTCTTGCAGTGGGCTGACCGGATCTACCACGGGGCCTACGTCTTCGGGCGCAGGGGCAATCGAACACGGGTCGTGGAGGGTCGAGCGCGGAAGACTTCCGAGCACCACAAACCGATGAAGGCCTGGAACGCATTGTTTCGCGATCATCATCCCGGCTACATCAGCTGGGACGAGTTAGCGAACCAACAGAGGAATGCCGTCTGGGCATGAGAGGGGGTAGCATCTGAAGACTCCGAGAGACAACACAACAAGATCAAGGACTCATCTCTGTAATGAAACTCGCCACCTGGAACGTGAACTCGCTGGGCGTGCGCCTGCCCCAGGTGCTGGACTGGCTGGCCGCCGAGCAACCCGACGTGCTGGTGCTGCAGGAAACCAAGCTCACCGACGACAAGTTCCCGCAGGCCGAGATCACCGCGGCAGGCTGGCACAGCACCTGGTTCGGACAGAAGACCTACAACGGTGTCGCGCTGCTCTCGCGCCAGCCGGCCACGGAGGTGGTGAGGAACATCCCCGGCATGGCCGACGACCAGGCCCGCGTGATCGCCGCCACGGTGGGCGACTTGCGCGTGGTCGGGGCTTACATGCCGAACGGACAGGCCCCCGACTCGGACAAGTTCGTCTACAAGATGCGCTGGCTCGAGGCCTTGCGCCAATGGCTGCACGACGAGTTGGCCGCGCACCCGCGGCTGGTGCTGATGGGCGACTTCAACATCGCTCCCGAAGACCGCGACGTGCACGACCCGGTGGCCTGGGCCGGCCAGATCCACTGCACCCCGGAGGAGCGCGCCCACTTCCGCGCGCTGCTCGACCTGGGCCTGGTGGATGCTTTCCGGCTGTTCGACCAGCCCCCGCGCAGCTGGAGCTGGTGGGACTATCGCAACCTGGCCTTCCGAAAGAACCAGGGTCTGCGCATCGACCATGTCCTGGTGGGTCACGCATTGTCACCAACGGTCACAGCCTGCCGGATCGACAAGGCACCGCGAAAGAACGAACGGCCCAGTGACCACGCACCGGTCGTGGTAGAGCTGATGGCTTAACAGCACGGCGTCTGCGTGGCATGATCCAGCACTTCGGCCGATCGGCTGCCCGGTTGTTTCAACGAGCCGTCCATCTTCCATGAGCAACGCCGCCACCACCCCAGTCCCTCTGGATGGCCTGCCGCAGTCGCAGGTCCGCAGCAGCTCCCGGGCCTTGCGGTGGATCCGCGCCCGACTGTTCTCCCCCGCGCGAACCGCGCCTTCCAAGGAAACACGGTCCACGCTGGCCAACTTCCCACCGCCGGTGGGACGCGGCCAGGCCTTGCGTCTGGCGCACCGCGCTCTGAAAGACCTGTTCGAGAAGCAGGAAGGCCTGCGCCAGGTGCTGCCCCACCTGAGCCTGCTCGAGCGGGCCCTGGCGCGCAAGGGCTCGAAGGCCCTGCGTCGCGTGGCCGTGCATGTGCTGCAGCGGGCGCTGGAACAACTCGAAGACCTGCAATACACCGAAAACAACGCGCACCTGGCGGTGCTGCGCACACGGTTGGTCGAAGCGATCGCGCTGCGCAGCGTCTCGACGATAGGCCGCGCCGGCGTGCGCCTGTCGGGTCAGTCGACCCTGGGCCTCGAGGTGAAGGACGCCTCGCAATCCGCCTTCAACGAGGCCGAGCAGGGCTGGACCTCACCGATGTCGCTGTCTTCGGGCCGCTGAGTTCAACGCCAAGCCACCTGGGTGCCGCCAAGCTGGTGCACCCGCCCGCCCCAACGAGGGGCGCACCAGGGCGTGGCATGCCGCGGGTCGGTCAGTCGTCCAGTCCGAGTTCCTGGATCTTGCGGGTGATGGTGTTGCGGCCAATGCCCAGCTTCAGCGCGGCCTCGATGCGGCGGCCCCGGGTGATCTCGAGCGCCACGCGGATGAGACCGGCCTCGAACTGGCGGGTCAGGGCGTCCCAGACCTGCGGCTCACCCCCTTCGAGCATGCGGCGTGCCTCGCGCTGGAGGTCTGGCATCCAGCCCTGGGTCAGGCTGCCCGCGAGGGCAACCACCGGTGCCGTGGGCATGGCATCGGGGCCGCTCGACGGCGACAACGCGGCCACCTGCCGGCTGCTGTCCACCGCGGGATGGGCGTCGGTGAGTGCCGTCACCGCACCGAGTTCGGGCGGCAGGTCCTTCGGCTCGATGACCTGGGCGGGCGCCATGACGGTGAGCCAGTGGCAGACGTTCTCGAGTTGACGGACATTGCCAGGAAAGTCGAAGGCCATCAGGCGCTCGAGCGCGGCATCGGTGATGCGCTTGGGTTCGACGCCCAGGTCCTTCGCGCTCTTGCCCAGGAAGAAGCGCGTGAGTGCCGGCACGTCCTCGCGCCGCTCGCGCAGCGGCGGCAGGCGCAGCCGGATGACGTTGAGCCGGTGGAAGAGGTCTTCCCGGAACGCACCGTCGCGCACGCGCTGCTCGAGGTTCTGGTGCGTGGCGGCGATGACGCGCACGTTGGCGCGCAGCGGCTGGTGGCCGCCGACGCGGTAGAACTGGCCGTCGGACAGCACGCGCAGCAGGCGCGTCTGCAGGTCGAACGGCATGTCGCCGATCTCGTCGAGGAACAAGGTGCCGCCGTCGGCCTGTTCGAAGCGGCCGCGCCGCGTGGTCTGCGCACCGGTGAACGCGCCGCGCTCGTGGCCGAAGAGTTCGCTCTCGAGCAGGTCTTTCGGGATGGCGGCGGTGTTGATGGCGATGAAGGGGCCGTTGCTGCCCGAATCGCCCCGCGGGCTGTGCTTGTGCAGCGCGCGGGCGACGAGTTCCTTGCCCGAGCCCGATTCGCCCGTGATCAGCACCGTGACGTTGCTCTGCGACAGCCGGCCGATGGCCCGGAAGACATCCTGCATGGCCGTGGCCTGGCCCAGCATCTCGGGCATCTCGGCCACGCCGGTGTCGCGCACGGCCTCGCGCAGGCTCTCGTCCAGCGCACGGCGGATCAGTTCCACCGCGCGAGGCAGGTCAAACGGCTTGGGCAGGTACTCGAAGGCCCCGCCCTGGAAGGCCGAGACGGCGCTGTCCAGGTCGGAATAGGCCGTCATGATGATGACCGGCAGCCCGGGCAGCCGCTGCTTGACCTGCGTGAGCAGGTCGATGCCCGAGCCCCCGGGCATGCGGATGTCGCTGACCAGCACCTGCGGTGCATCGTCGTCGAGTGCCGCGAGCACGTCGCGCGGGTTGGAGAAGCTGCGGACTGCCAGTTGCTCCCGTGCCAGGGCACGCTCGAGGACGAATCGGATGGATTGGTCGTCGTCTACGATCCAGATGGGTTTCATGCGCCGGCGGCCCGTGTCGTCCCTTGATGCATACCACCCTAAGGCAGCGGAATCACGATCCGGAAGATCGTGCGACCGGGCTCACTGACGCAATCGATCGTGCCCTGGTGTTGCTGCACGAAGGTCTGCGCCAGCGTGAGCCCGAGGCCTGATCCGCCATCTCGACCCGACACCAGCGGGAAGAAGATCCGATCGCGGATTTCCTCGGGCACACCCGGCCCGTTATCTTCGATATGCAATTCCAGTGCCAGTTTGAACCGCTGCTTGCCGATGGTCACCTGTCGGGCCGCTCGGGTGCGCAGCACGATGCAGGCATCACCCTCGTCCATGCGCTCGGCCAGCGCCTGCGCCGCGTTGTGGGCGATGTTGAGCACCGCCTGGATGAGTTGCTCGCGATCGCCGCGGAACTCGGGCAGCGACGTGTCGTAGTCGCGCCGCACCTTCAGGCCGCGCGGGAACTCGGCCAGGATCAACGAGCGCACGCGCTCGCAGACCTCGTGGACGTTGACGTCGCCCACCACCTGCTGGCGACGGTGCGGCGCCAGCAGCCGGTCGACCAGCGCCTGCAGGCGGTCGGCCTCGCGGATGATCACCTGCGTGTAGTCGGTGAGTTCGCGCGAGCTGAGTTCCATCTCGAGCAGTTGCGCCGCGCCGCGGATGCCGCCGAGCGGGTTCTTGATCTCGTGCGCCAGGTTGCGGATCAGTTCCTTGGTGACCTGCACCTGCCCCAGCGCGCGCTCCTCGCGGTCCTGGCGCGTCTGCTGCTCGATCTCGAGCATCTCCACCACCAGGCGGTCGGCCTGGTGGTCGATCTGGGTGACGATCACGTGCACCGGCAGGTGCTCGTGCGCGGCCACCGGCGCGCGCCGCATGACGGCATCGAAACGCGCTGTCGACACCTCGTTGCGCGCCACGGCAGCCAGCGTGTCGCGCAGCGGCCGCTCGTCGACGAACCAGTCGAGCAGGCTGGTGCGCATCAGCGTGCGCCGGGACAGGCCGGCCACCGTCTCGAGCATGGCGTTGACGAACAGCAGCGAACCGTTCGGCTGCACCACCGCCACCATCGTGGCCAGCAGGTCGAGCGCGTCGTAACGCGTGAGATCCAGCGACGCTACGCGGCTTCGGCTCATCGGCGCCTCAGGGGCCGAGCTTGGTGAGTTCGCGCTTGATGGCCGCGATGTCGCTCTCGATGCGCATCAATCCGGCCTTCATCGACGCGACGCGATCGAGGTAGGTCTGGTAGTTGCGCTCTTCGCCGCGCCGCTCGGGCTCGCCGTTGTTGTACTCGCGCTTCAGGGCGGCCAGCTTTTCTTCCTCGCGGCGCAGTTCGGCTTCGAGGATGCGGCGGGCGTCGGCATCACGCTGGCGCTGGGCGGCGGGCTCGACCTTGGCGTCGGCCGATCGCGGTGCCGAGGCACCGGACGGCGTGGCCGACGGCCCCGCGGCCGCCGGGCGCGGGCGCGGGCCCTGGATCACGGTGACCGGCGCGCCTTCGATCAGGCGACAGCCCTTGTCCTGGGCCTCGGCCGGGGTGAGTGCATCGGTGTACAGCACCGGCGGGCCCGGGCAGCGATAGACCGCGGTCGTCTGGGCCCCTGCCCCACCGCATACCGCCGCCATCATCCAACCTGCCAGCCACGCCCTGCGAACCATCGCGCGCACTCCACATCGACCAAGGGCCGCACGGCATTGTGGCCCACCAGCAAAAAGGGCGGCCGAAGCCGCCCTTGTCCCGCAGTGCCCTCGATCAGAGGGTGTAGTACATGTCGAACTCGACCGGGTGCGTGGCCATCCGGAAGCGGGTGACTTCCTGCATCTTCAGCTCGATGTAGGCATCGAGGTACGCATCGGTGAACACGCCACCCTTGGTGAGGAACGCGCGGCCCTTGTCCAGGTACTCCAGCGCCTGTTCGAGGCTGGCGCAGACGGTCGGGATCTTCGCGTCTTCTTCCGGCGGCAGGTGGTACAGGTCCTTCGTGGCGGCTTCGCCCGGATGGATCTTGTTTTCCACGCCGTCGAGGCCCGCCATCAGCAGCGCCGCGAAGCCCAGGTACGGGTTCATCAGGGGATCGGGGAAGCGCGCTTCCACGCGGCGGCCCTTGGGATTGGCCACGTACGGGATGCGGATCGAGGCCGAGCGGTTCTTGGCCGAATAGGCCAGCTTCACCGGGGCTTCGAAGCCCGGCACCAGGCGCTTGTAGCTGTTGGTGCCCGGGTTGGTGATGGCGTTCAGGGCACGGGCGTGCTTGATGATGCCGCCGATGTAGTACAGGGCGAAGTCGGACAGGCCGGCGTAGCCGTCACCGGCGAACAGGTTCTTGCCGTCCTTCCAGACCGACTGGTGCACGTGCATGCCGCTGCCGTTGTCGCCGACGATGGGCTTGGGCATGAAGGTGGCGGTCTTGCCGTAGGCGTGGGCCACGTTGTGGATCACGTACTTCTGCAATTGCACCCAGTCGGCGCGCTGGATCAGCGTGGAGAACCGCGTGCCGATTTCCATCTGGCCGGCGTTGGCCACCTCGTGGTGGTGCACCTCGACCGGGATGCCCAGCGATTCGAGGATCAGGCACATCTCGGAGCGCAGGTCCTGGCCCGAGTCGACCGGCGGCACGGGGAAATAGCCCCCCTTGACAGCCGGGCGGAAGCCCGAATTGCCGTGCTCGTATTCCTTGCCGGTGTTCCAGGCGGCTTCTTCGGCCTCGATCTTCGAGAAGCAGCCCGACATGTCGTTGCCCCAGCGCACGCTGTCGAAGACGAAGAACTCGGGCTCCGGGCCGAAGTAGGCGGTGTCGCCCAGGCCGGTGCTCTTCATGTAGGCCTCGGCGCGCTTGGCCAGCGACCGCGGATCGCGCTCGTAGGGCTTGCCGTCGGCGGGGTCGACCACATCGCAGGTCAGGATCAGCGTCGGCTCTTCGAAGAACGGGTCGACGTTGGCGGTGTTGGGGTCCGGCATCAGTTGCATGTCGGAGGCTTCGATGCCCTTCCAGCCGGCGATCGAGGAGCCGTCGAAGGCATGGCCCGACGTGAACTTGTCTTCATCGAAATGGGACACAGGCACGGAGACGTGCTGTTCCTTGCCGCGGGTGTCGGTGAAACGGAAATCAACGAACTTGATCTCGTTTTCCTTCACCATCGACATCACGTCGGCGACGGTCTTTGCCATCAAGGATCTCCTAGCGGGGGGCGCGAAACAGGTTTTTGGGATGGGGGGTGTGAAAGCTGACCTTGGCCGAGAGGCGAGACCCCACCGGAAAGGCGCACCGAAATTTAGCAGAAAGCATGCCCGGGCCGGTTTCGGCATCGACCGCCATGGACCGGGCACCACGGGCCGCCGCGCCCCAATGATGGGCGCGAATGCGCCCCAATCAGGTGCGAATCAGGCCCCCATCATCGCACCACGTCGGTGCGAAACTCGGCGCCCACGGATGTCAGCCCCGTGCACAGGGCCTCGAAGGCGAGATCGACGGCGCCGACGGCCCCCTTGACGCCGAGCTCGATGTGCCGGCCCAGCGTGGGATGGTCGACGCTCGGCAGGCTGAAGACGCGCACGTCGGCGAAGCGGGCCTCGATGGCCTCCATCAGCGGCGTCAGCGTGGCCTCCATCGAGCCCTTGACGATGACGCTGCGCTCCTGCTGCGCATGGGCGCCATGCAGCGCTGCGTATCGGCCGTCGAGCAGCCACTCGATCATCGGATGGGCCATGACCGGAAAGCCCGGCACGAAGTGAACCTCGCCGAGGGTGAAGCCGGGGATCTTGTTGTACGGGTTGGGGATGAGCGTGGCGCCCTCGGGGAACACGCCCATGTTCAGCCGGTGCACGTTGTCGGCGCGGTCGGGCTCGTAGGGGATGCCCTGCTCGGTGGCCAGGTCGCGCATGCGCTGCTGGATCAGGGCCTTGGCCTCCGGGTGCAACTGCAGCGGACGGTCGAGTGCCGCCGCCGCGCACTGGCGGGTGTGGTCGTCGGGCGTGGCGCCGATGCCGCCGCAACTGAAGACGATGTCGCCGCTGGCGAAGGCGTCGCGCAGCGTGGCGGTGATGTGCGCCCGGTGGTCGCCCACGTAGCGCGCCCAGGACAGCGCCAGTCCGCGCGCCGAGAGCAGTTCGATGACCTTGGGCAGGTGCTTGTCCTGGCGCTTGCCCGAGAGGATCTCGTCGCCGATGATGATGAGGCCGATGTCAGGCATGGGGTGCGGGGGGCTGGAGAGAGGGCGGCGTGGCCACACCGGAGCCCGGCAGGTCGATCACCGTGCCGTCCAGTGGCGTGGCCGCCGGCACGGGCATGGACTCGCTGCGCAGCCTGAGCAATGCAGCAAGGGCGAAATGCGCGAACCACAGCGCGCTGAAGGCGAAGACCAGCGTGTACAGCCACACCGACACGCCGATCAGGATGGGCGCGAAGACCAGCGTGAACGCACCCAGTGCCCACACCAGCGACGGCGCCGCACCGAGGTAGCCCGACACCACGCCGATGGCCAGCAGTTGCCAGCGGTGGCGGCGCATCAGCTCGCGCCGCTCGGTGGCATCGGCGTGCTCGGCCAGCACATCGAAGGCCATCACGCGGTAGGTGAGCCAGCCCCAGATCAGCGGCGGCACGATCAGCACCAGCGGCGGGATGAACCACAGCGGCAGCGACACCACCAGCGCCACCAGCGCCAGCAGCGTGCACAGCATCGACCACAGCGCGCTGACGACCAGCCCCGCACCACGCCGGGCCTCCAGCGCAGGGAAGCGCCGCGACGACACCAGGCCGACGATGGACGGCACCATCAGCAGGGCCACCAGCAGCATCGACAGCACCACGATCACCGGGGCCGCCAGCAGCACGACGATCAGCGGCGCGAGCATCGTGCGGAACGCCGTGCCGAACCACGACTCGACCAGCCTGAGCCCGGCCTCGACCAGCGCCCAGCTTTCGAGGGTCTGGCGCACCGCCGCGACGGCTGGTTCCCAGTAGAACCAGCCCAGGCCGATGGCCAGGCCGGCGCCGATCAGCAGGGGCAGCAGCGACAGGCCGATGACCTTGGGGTGGAGACAGTAGGCCGCGGCACGCCAGAACGCGTCGAGCAGTTCCTTCATAGGTGGCGGAGCCTACCCCAACGGCCGATCCTGCGGGGCAGGCCCAGCCGCTGCAGTCCCAGCCACTGCTGGGCCAGGATGCCGCGGCCATAGTCGCGGCCCTCGAGCTGGTCGCGGATGCCGGTGGGCCGGTAGCCGGGGTCGAAGCGTGCGGTGCCGAACAGCAGGTCCCAGACCGGGAACAGCACCGCGAAGTTGTGGCCGCCCAGCGTGCCCTCGCCGGCGGACTCGTGCCCGAGGCCGACCGCGTGGTGCAGGCGGTGGTAGCTCGGGCTGACGAGCAGCCACCGCAGCGGCCCGAAGCCCAGGCGCACGTTGGCGTGCGAGAAGCTCTCGATCAGCTGAGTGAGGGCCACCAGCCCCACGAATTGCCCGGGCGGCACCCCCACCGCCAGGGCCACCACGACGAACAGGCTGTCGCGCAGCACGTCGTCGAGCAGGTGATTGCGGTTGTCGGTCCACAGGGTCATCTGCTGCTGGCTGTGGTGCACCGCGTGCAGCTGCCACCACCAGTCGACGTGGTGCTGGGCGCGGTGGTACCAGTAGTCGATGAAGTCGAACAGAAGCAGGTAGAGCACGAAGCTGATCCAGGCCACGTCGGTGGCGCCGGGCCACAGGCGGTCGAGCTCGAAGGTGGGCACGCCATGCAGGTGCAACTGTCCTGCGGTCCAGTCCCAGAACGGGTCGATGGCGAAGAACAGCGTGACACGCAGCAGGCCCAGCCGGTGGATCAGCGTGTAGCCGATGTCGGTGCGCACGCTCGCGCGGTCGGTGACGGCTTCCACCGGCCGCCAGCGCTCGAAGGCCCGGAACAGAGTCACCATCACCACGATCTGCAGCACGCCGATGATCAGCCAGCCGGTGGCTCGGAAACCGTCGGCCATCAGATTGCCGAGACCGCCATGGAACATCAGGGGCTGCACCACCCCTTCGAACAGCCACTGCTGCAGGTCGTCGAACAGGTCCAGCGGGTTCATCGGGTCGGCGCCCCGAGATCAGGATGGTCGCGCAGCGTGGCAAAGCAGAAACCGCGCGACTTCAGGCCTTCGATCAGCGGCTCCAGCACGGCCGGCGCCCAAGGCTCGCGACGCGACCAGATGCCCAGGTGGGCCAGCAGGATGTCGCCCCCGCGGATGCCGTCCAGCGCTTTCTTCAGCAACACTTCGTTCGGGTAGCGGTCGCTGGGCAGTTCGTCGCCCAGGAAGCCGGCGGGCGACCAGCCCACGTGCGTCCAGCCGCAGGCCTTGGCCGCGGCCAGCAGAGCCGGCGAGGTCTTGCCACCGGGTGCGCGGAACAGCGGCAGCATCGCCTGGCCGGTGATGGCCTGGAAGCGATCGGCCGGGCGCCGCAGTTCGGCGCAATAGCCGGCAGCGGACACGGCCACCCGGCGACCGGCCTGCGGCCCCATCGACGGGCGCAGGTCGAAGCCGCCGTCCGGTCGATCGGCCTGCCAGGTGCCGTGGTCCCAGGTGTGCGATCCGAAGGCATGGCCCTCGGTGGCGCGCGCGCGCCACCAGTCGGCCCAGCGGTCATCCAGGCTCCAGCCGCCCTCGCGGGTGCGTTCGTTGGCCAGAAAGAACGTGGCCTTCACCTGTTGTCGCGTGAGCACTTCTGCCACCAGCGGCGCGACGGCCATGTGGCCGGTGTCGAAGGTCAGGAACACCGGCTTGTTGCAGGGCGCGGCGGCCCAGGCGGCGCCGGCGCTGGCCGCCACGGCGATGGCCACCGCACCGGCAAAGGGTCGACTACTGGCGCGGCGCATGGTCGAGCGTCCACACGCCATGGGGCGAGCGACCGACCGGGATCTGCCGCACGACCTTGCGACTGTCGATGTCGATGAAGCTGAGCTTGCGGGCCCAGCGGGAACTCAGCAGCAGGGTCTTGCCGTCGGCCATCAGGTCCATGCAATCGGGGCCGCCGGGGCCAGGCAGTTCGGCCACCACCGTCATGCTGTGGATATCGATCATGCTCACGGTGTTGGCCACGCGGTTGCTGACGAACAGGTGCTTGCCGTCGCCACGCGAGCGGAACGCATGCGCGCCCTCGCCGGTAGGGATGCGCTGCAGCAGTTTGGGCGTCGGCAGCGTGACATCGTAGACCTCGACGAACCGGTCACCGGTCAGGCCGATGAACAGCCGCTTGTCATCGGGGCTGAGGTAGAGGTCGGCCGGCATCTTGCCCACGCCGATGGTCCAGCGCGGGC
Source organism: Ideonella sp. A 288 (assembly GCF_002198735.1). Classification (GTDB taxonomy): domain Bacteria; phylum Pseudomonadota; class Gammaproteobacteria; order Burkholderiales; family Burkholderiaceae_C; genus Pseudaquabacterium. Next base: position 134,758 of record NZ_MWLO01000139.1, on the reverse strand, counting down.
TCTGCGTGGCCAGGTCGATGGCCATCAGCTGGTCGCTGTCCTGCAGCGAGGCATAGACCACCGTGCTCTTCGAGTCGATGGACAGGTGGCTCGGCGTCTTGGGCGCGGAGATGCGCTTGACGAGCTTCAGCGGGGCATCGGCCACCTGGGGCTGCCAGCGGTACAGGTCGACGTGGTTGAGCCGGTTGGCCGCGGTGACGAACCACTTCATGTCCGGCGAGAAGCGCAGGTGGTAGGGGTCGAGGATGTCCGGCACCACGCGCTGCACCTCGGCCGTGATCGGGTCGATGAAGGTGAGCGAGTTGCCCAGCGCATTGGCGACGATCAGGCTCTTCTCGTCGGGCGACAGGTACAGGTGGTGCGGCTCCTTGCCCGTCGGGATGCGCTTGCGCTCGGTGAAGCTGACCGGGTCGATCACGCTCACCGTCGCGTCGAGCGAGTTGAGCATGAAGATCGGGCGCGGCGGCCTGGCACCCTCTGCGTGGACCGAACAGGCCGCGGCGGCCAGGGTGGCGACCAGGGTCGCGCGCAAGAAGTAATACAGCTTCACGATGGGGAACCAGGGGATCGGCCAACCTGCAAGTGTATGTGTCGACACGGCCGGCCCCTGGCCGGGCACGGCAAAACCGGGCGCGCCGCCGCGCCTTCGCCTGACATCGGTCACACACCGGGCCCCGGCGACGCGGCTCGCCCCGGGGCGCCTGATCAGTCGTCCTTGTCGCCGCCGAGGATGCTGCCGAGCACGCCGCCACCGGCAAAGCCGCCGAGGATGGAGCCCTCTTCGCGGCCGCCACCGCCGGTCTGAGGCGCCGCCGCGAACACGCGGCTGGCCAGTCGCGAGAACGGCAGGCTCTGCAACCACACGGTGCCGGGGCCGGTCATCTTGGCGAAGAACAGGCCCTCGCCGCCGAACAGCGCCGTCTTGATCTTGCCCACGTACTGGATCTCGAAGTTCACGGTCGGCGTGTAGGCGACCACGCAGCCGGTGTCCACCATCAGCGTCTCGCCGGCCCGCAGTTCGCGCTTGAGCACGGTGCCGCCGGCGTGCACGAAGGCCAGTCCGTCGCCCTCGAGCTTCTGCATGATGAAGCCCTCGCCGCCGAAGAAGCCGACCGAGAGCTTTTGCTGGAAGTGGATGCCCAGCGACACGCCCCTGGCGGCGCACAGGAACGCGTCCTTCTGGCAGATCAGCAGCCCGCCCATCTGGCGCAGGTCCATCGGCAGGATCTTGCCCGGGTACGGCGCGGCGAACGCCACCCGCTGCTTGCTGGGCGCATTGTTGGTGTAGACCGTGGTGAACAGCGATTCACCGGTGACCAGGCGCTTGCCGGCCCCCAGCAGTTTGCCGAACAAACCGCCGGTGCTCTTGCCGCCGTCGCCGAACACCGTGTCCATGCCGATGCCGGCTTCCATGTACATCAGGCTGCCGGCCTCGCCGACGGCGGCCTCGCCGGGGTCGAGTTCGACCTCGACGAACTGCATTTCGGATCCCTTGATCTCGTAGTCGACCACATCCATTGCCATGACGTCCCTCCGTTGTGACCAGTTCAGACGGCGGCGATGGTACCCAATCGACGTGTCTGTCGAACCCTGGAACAGCCGCGGTTCGGCGCCTCGAAATCGCACTCAAGTTGATCGTCGAGGCGCCGATATCCCAAGGACGAAAGGGCAGGCCACGTCCTGCCCCGATATCAGATTTCTTGGTTCGTAGAAAAGGACCGAATTCGCACGGGTCGAAATCGATAAAAATGAAACAAGCGGTCACAAGCATCTGAAAATTGCAGCACTGCCCGGCGCTTCATTCGGCCGACAGTCGCAGACCCCGGTCTGCGTTTTCCACCGCAGACCGAGATGTCGAGACCATGACCCCAAGCCGACCCAAGACCCCTGTGTCTTCCGACCTGAGACTGGCCCGCTGGCTGGCGATGGTGCTGGGTGTGCTGCTGCTGACCACGGTACTTGTCGTGCAGTCCGCACAGGCGCAGACCCTGAGCCCCAAGATCGCCCGCGACCTGCAGTCCGTGTTGACTGCGACGACCACGCCCAAGATCAACTGGGCCAAGGACGTCAATGGCGTTCGCTACGTCAAGGTGCTGATCGTGAGCGGCAGCGACGACGCCGAACTCACCGCCCTCCGCTCGGCGGTGATGTCCGCTGGTGGCTCGATCTATTACCGCTACAGCTCGGTGCTGGCGCTGGCCGCGATGCTGCCGGCCAGCAAGGTGGCCACCATCGCCTCGCGCACCGACGTGCAGAGCATCTCGCCCAACCGCCTGATGACGCGTTCTGCCAGCACCATCGAAGCCGTCACCGGCACGGCGGCCGTCCGCACCACCGGGACCACCAACTACAACGGCATCACCGGCGTGACCGGCAAGGGCATCGGCATCGCGGTGCTGGATTCGGGCATCTCCTGGCAGCACGCCGAGTTCCTCGACGATGGCGGTGCCAGCCGCGTGCGTGAATCCATCAGCTTCACCAAGGCCGGCGACGCCGTGCGCGCCGGCGTGACCGACTGGAAGGCCGGCATCGACGTGTCGGGCGTGCTCTACCCCGGCAGCCCCACGATGACCACCTACCTGGGCATCCTGCAGAACGGCTTCGCGCCCAAGGCCGACCGCTACGGCCACGGCTCTCACGTGGCGGCCGTGGCCGCCGGCCGCGGGGCCTACCAGGCGGTGGACACCACCGGCATCGCGCCAAACGCCAACCTGTTCGACGTGCGCGTGCTCGACGACAACGGCTACGGCCAGTTGTCCGACGTGCTGGCCGGCATCGACTGGGTCATCTACTACGGCAAGTTCAAGAACATCCGCATCATCAACCTCAGCCTGGGTGCCGACTCGACCGAGTCGTACCAGACCGACCCGCTGGCGCGCGCCGTGCGCAGCGCGGTGGCACAGGGCATCGTGGTGGTGGTGGCGGGCGGCAACTTCGGCCTCAACGCCGCGGGCAAGCAGGCCTACGGCACGATCAGTTCGCCCGGCCACGAGCCCAGCGTCATCACCGTGGGGGCGCTCAACATGAAGGGCACCACCAGTCGCACCGACGACGTCGTCGCCAACTTCAGTTCGCGCGGTCCGACGCGGGGCTCGCTGGTCGACGCGAACGGCGTGCGCCAGTACGACAACCTGCTCAAGCCCGACCTCGTGGCACCGGGCAACAAGATCATTTCGGCGCTGGGCGAGGACACCGTGGCCGCGGGCGGCGCCTGGAACGTGCTGGCCACGCGCTACGCCGCGTTGGCGCAGGTGAGCGGCGTCTCCCAGGCACAGGACAAGGCCCTGATGCAACTCAGTGGCACCTCCGTCGCCGCGCCGGTGGTCAGCGGCGCCGTGGCCCTGATGCTGGAAGCCAACAACGGCCTCACGCCCGGTCTCGTGAAGGCCATCCTGCAGTACACCGCGCAGACCCTGCCCAACGCCAACCTGGTGCAGCAGGGGGCGGGCGCATTGAACATCGACGGCGCCGTGCGCCTGGCCGGCGCCATCCGCAACGACATGGCCCAGCGCATCGCGGCCGGCGGCACCATCGCCGCGGGCGAGTCGCTGCTGTGGTGGAGCGGCGCCACCCTGCCCGCGCCGACCTCGGTCATCAACGGCCAGGCCGTGCCCTGGGGCCGCCTGGTGTTCGTGGGCGGCAACCGCGTCGTCACCGGCGAGGCCCTGTTCAAGCAATGGCAGCCGGCCTTCGACCCGCGCCTGCTGTGGGCGCGCGGCAGCGTGAAGAAGATGACGGTGCGCTACTGGCCCAACACGAACAACGTCTACCCGATGGCCGTGCTGTCGTCGCCTGCGGCCAACACGGCACTGCTGACCCCGGGCGTGGTGACGTTGGGTGAACTGGCCGGCACCTCGTCGATGGTCGGCAAGACGGGCGTGTTCCTGCCCTCGGCGACGCTGTCGTCTTGGCTGAGCAGTGGCAAGACGCTGTCGCAGGGGTTGGTGCTCAGTGAAGGGCTGGTGCTCAGCGAAGGCCTTGTGTTGAGCGAAGGTCTGGTGCTCAGCGAGGGGCTCGTGCTCAGCGAGGGGCTCGTGCTCAGCGAAGGCCTGGTCCTCAGCGAAGGCCTGGTACTCAGCGAGGCCGGCACGACGAACCCGACCAACAAGCGCGAAGCGAACGTCACCGGTGAGCCTTGATCTGAACCAAAGGTCAGCGGTTCCGGTGCCGATGACGGCACCGGCCAAGCGCCCGGACAAAGGGCGGCGCACCGGGGACCGGTCGTCGACCTGAGCAAGAATCGCAGGGTGAGCACCGCCGACGACCTAGTCTCACCACCCCCGCCCCGCGCGTGGTGGAGCCGGCTGCATGCCGCTCTGATGCCGGACTACAACCGGCGTGCCACCTGGTTCTGGTGCGCAGCGGTGGCACTGGGCGCGGCGGCGCTGCTGCACAGCCTGGTGGTGTTGGCGGATTCGTCTCTGGCGCGCTGGGCCCAGGTCATCGGCGGCATGCTGCTGGCCATGCTGGCCGGCCTGTTCCCGGTGCGGGTGCCCGGCTCCAAGAACTCCTTCGTCGCCGGCGAGATCTTCATCTTCCTGCTGCTGCTGGTGCAGGGCCCGGCGGCGGCCACGGTGGCGGCGGCCGGCGAGGCGGCGATGGGCTCGTACCGCACCTCCCGCCGCTGGACCAGCCGCATCGTCAGCCCGGCCATCGCGGCGGTGGCGATGCTCGGCACCGGCTCGCTGCTCGACGCGGCGCTGGCGCGCATCGAGACCTCGGGCTGGACCGACGCCGCCACGCTGCTGGGCGCCACCATGGTGTTCGCCGCCAGCTACTTCCTGGTGTCGGCGCAGATGATCAATGGCGTGCCGCGGCTCAAGCGCGGCGAGCCCTTCTTCGCGCTGCGCGACCTGGTCAGCGTGTTCCGCTGGGTGGGCATGGCCTACGCCGGCAGCGCGTCCATCGCGACGCTGCTGTTCATCACCTACCGGCAGCAGGGCATCGGCGTGCTGATGATGATGGTGCCGCTGCTGGCCATGCTGCTGGTCACGCTGCACTTCTACTTCAAGCAGCAGGAATCGGCCGAGGCGATGCGCGAATCCGGGGCCGAGGCCGCGGCGCGCGAGGCCGAGGCCACCGCCAGACACCTGCGCGAGCTTCAGGCCAGCGAGCGGCGCTTCCACGCGGCCTTCACGCACGCCTCGATCGGCATGGCGCTGATGGCCTTCGACGGGCGGCTGCTGCAGACCAACCCCGCCCTCGGAGCCCTGCTCGGCCGGGACGAGGCCGATCTGCTGCAGCGCCGCCTGCACGAGTTCATGCTGGACGACGACGTGGCGGCACTGGACGAGTGCCTGGGCCGGTCGGACCACCGCGAGTTCGAGCCCTTTGCCGCCGAACTGCGCTGCCGCCATCGCGACGGCCACACGGTGTGGGTGCAGGTGCACTGCAGCTTCTTCACCGAGCCCGATGCCGAGTCGCCCTGCCTGATCCTGCAGGCGCAGGACGTGTCGGCCCGGCGCCAGGCCGAGGCCGGCCTGCAGCACCTGGCCTTCCACGACCCGCTCACCGGGTTGCCCAACCGCCGGCGCTTCCTCGAATGCCTCAGCGGCGCGGTGGCGCGCTGCCAGGCCGACCGCTCGCATGCCTTCGCAGTGCTGTTCCTCGACTTCGACCGCTTCAAGCTGGTGAACGACAGCCTGGGCCACGGCGCCGGCGACGACCTGCTGGTGCAGATGGCCAGGCGCATCCAGGAGAACCTGCGGCCCAGCGACGTGGTCGCGCGCCTGGGCGGTGACGAGTTCGCGATCCTCGCCGACCAGGCGGGCCCCGCCTCGGCCCACAGCCGCGACGCGATCGTGCTGGCCGAGCGGCTGATGGCCGCGCTGCGCAAGCCGTTCCGCCTCGGCCAGGTCGACCTGGTGGCCAGCGCCAGCATCGGCATCACCTACAGCGCCTTCGGTTGCGAATCCGGCGAGCAACTGCTGCGCGACGCCGACACCGCGATGTACAAGGCCAAGAGCCGGGGCAAGGCCGGCTACGCGCTGTTCGACGCCAGCCTGCACACGGCCGTGTCCGACCGCCTGCGGCTCGAGGGCGACCTGCGCCACGCGGTGCAGGACGGTGAACTGGCGCTGGACTACCAGCCGCTGTTCGACCTGGCCAGCGGGCGCGCCAGCGGCTTCGAGGCCCTGGTGCGATGGCGCCATCCGGTGGACGGCACGCTGGGGCCCGCGGCCTTCCTGGCCATCGCCGAGGAAACCGGGCAGATGGCCCAGCTGAGCGAGTTCGTGCTGCACCAGGCCTGCCGGCAACTGCGCAGCTTCCAGCTGATCCACCCGGCGCTGGCCGACCTGACGATGAGCGTCAACGTCTCGGCGCAAGACCTGGGACAGCCCCACTTCGTGGACCGCGTCAGCCGGGCCATCGTCGAAGCCGGGCTGCGGCCGCAGCACCTGACGCTGGAACTCACCGAGCACATGCTGATGTCGTCGGTGGAGGGCGCGATGGACACGCTGGCAGCGCTGCGCCGGCTGGGTGTGCGGCTGGCGGTGGACGACTTCGGCACGGGCTATTCATCGCTCAGCCAGCTGTCGCTGCTGCCGATCGACAGCCTGAAGATCGACCGCTCCTTCGTCGGCCGGATGAGCGCCGGCTCGGACGCCTCCACCGTGGTGCAGACCATCATCGATCTGGGCCGCGCGCTGCGCAAGTCGGTGGTGGCCGAGGGCATCGAATCGGCCGACCAGATGGCCATGCTGCGCGAGATGGGCTGCGTGCTGGGCCAGGGCTTCCACCTCGGCACGCCGCTGTCGGCCCAGGCCGCCGGCGAGATGCTGCAGCGCCAGGCGCCGCCGCTGCACTGACCCGCGCCGCGGTCGCCTGCCGCGCAAGGCGCCCCTCAGCGCGTGTGGTCGTCCTTGGTGCCGAAGATCTTGTCGCCGGCGTCGCCCAGGCCCGGGATGATGTAGCCGATCTCGTTGAGGTGGCTGTCGATCGCGGCCGTCCAGCAGCGCACGTCGGGATGGGCCTTGTCCAGCGCGGCGATGCCCTCCGGTGCGGCCACCAGCACCAGCGCGCGGATGTCCACGCAGCCGCGGGCCTTGAGCAGGTCCACCGTCGCGATCATCGAGCCGGCCGTGGCCAGCATCGGGTCGACGATGATCGCGGTGCGCTCCGACAGGTGGCCGACGAAGCGCTCGAAGTAGTGCACCGGTTGCAGGGTCTCATGGTCGCGCGACAGGCCCACCACGCTGACCTTGGCGTTGGGCACCAGGTCGAGCACGCCGTCGAGCATGCCCAGGCCGGCGCGCAGGATCGGCACCACGGTGACCTTGCGGCCGGCGATCTGGTCGATCTCGACCGGGCCGCTCCAGCACTGGATGGTGGCCTTCTCGAGGGGAAAGTCGGCGGTGGCCTCGTAGGCCAGCAGGCGGGCGATCTCGTTGGTCAGCTCGCGGAACTTCTTGGTCGAGATGTCGTCCTCGCGCAGCAGGCCGATCTTGTGGCGCACGAGGGGGTGGTTGATGGCGAACACAGGCATGGCGGCGGGTCTCCGGACGGTTCGTCCGAGTGTAGCGAGCGCTACAGGGTGTCCAGCAGCGCCGGCAACACCTCGGCGGCCGTGCCGGCGACCAGCTCGTCGGCCTCGTCGTCGATCTCGCTGGGTTGCGGGTTGACGATCACCACATGAGCCCCGGCCATGCGCGCCAGCGACACCAGGCCGGCGGCCGGCCAGACCGCCCCCGAGGTGCCCACCACCAGCAGCACCCCGCAGCCCCGCACCGCCCGCTCGGCAGCGTCGAAAGCGGCGCCGGGCAGTACCTCGCCGAACCACACCACGCCCGGCCGCACCAGGTTGCCGCATTCGGCGCAGCGTGGCGGCGTGCCGGGTGCCGCGTCGGCGGGGTCACAGGCCTGCGCCCGCGGGCAGCGCTGCAACCAGCGGTCGGCCAGCATGTCGCCGTGCAGGCGCACCGTGTCGGTGTTGCCGGCGCGCTGGTGCAGGTCGTCGACGTTCTGGCTGACGACCGTCAGCCGTCCCGGGTGCCGCCGTGCGAACGCCGCCAGCGCATGGTGACCGGCGTTGGGCTCGGCAGCACGCACCCCGGCGCGGCGCTCGGCATACCAGGCCCACGCGCGTGCCGGGTCGTCACGGAAGCCTTCCTCGCTGGCCAGTTGTGCAGGGTCGAAGCGCGCCCACAACCCGGTGAGCGCATCGCGGAAGGTGGCGATGCCGCTCTCGGCGCTCATGCCCGCGCCGGTGAAGGCGCAGACCGACGTGGCGCCGCGCAAACGCTCGCGCACCCGGGCCAGCACCGCTTCGTCCATCATCAGGCGGCCGCGATCCGGCGCTGGCGCAAGGCCTCGAAGAGGCACACGCCCGAGGCCACCGACACATTGAGGCTCTCCACCGCGCCGGCCATCGGGATGCGCACCAGCACGTCGCAGGTCTTGCGGGTGAGCTGCCGCAGGCCGGCGCCCTCGGCGCCGAGCACCAGCGCCACCGGGCCGGTGAGGTCGATGTCGTAGAGGGTCTGCTCGGCGTCCTCGGCGGTGCCGATGACCTGGATCTCGCGCTCCTTCAGTTCATTGAGCGTGCGCGCGAGGTTGGTCACCATCAGGTAGGGCACCGTCTCCGCGGCGCCGCTGGCCACCTTGGCCACCGTGGCGTTCAGGCCCACGGCGTGGTCCTTCGGCGCCACCACCGCGTGCGCCCCGGCCCCGTCGGCCACGCGCAGGCAGGCGCCGAGGTTGTGCGGGTCGGTCACGCCGTCCAGCACCAGCACCAGCGCCGGGCCTTCCACCTCGTCCAGCACCTCGTCGAGCGAATGGCGCTGCGGCAGCGGGTTCACCTTGGCCACCACGCCCTGGTGCCGCGGGCTGCCGGCCAGGCGGATCAAGCGGTCGTCGTCGCTCTCGATCAGCTTGGCGCCCGCGGCCTGCGCGCGCTCGACGAACTGGCGCATGCGGGCGTCGCGCCGCGAGGCATCGACGTGCAGTTCGACGATCGACTCGGGGGCGGTCTTCAACCGCACGGTGACGGCATGGAAGCCGAAGAGGATGCGTGAGCTCATGCGGCGATGGTAGCCCCCCGGCGTCCGCCGACCGGCCCGGCCACGCCGGATCATTCAGCGCGTCATGGCGATCCAGGCCATCAGCGCCCCGATGAACAGCGGCTGGTGCAGCATGTAGAACGTGAGCGACCAGCGGCCCAGCAACGCCAGCGGCCGCAGGGCCGCGGGCACCGCGCCGGCCAGCACGCCGCGGCGGTGCACCAGCAACCACTGCCCCGCCGCCAGCCCCCAGAGCATCACGCCCAGCCAGGGCAGCAGCGGCACGAAATCCTCGGTGATGGGCTTGTGCGTGACCAGGCCCAGCCAGTTGGTCCAGCGCGTGTCGAACCAGGGGTCCTGCACCCATTGGGGCAGCGCGACACAGAGTGCCCCGAGTGGCCACAGGCCCCACCCCAGGGGCGCGGCGAGCCGCGCCAGCACCAGCATCAGCGCGATGCCGTGCAGCACGCCAAAGCTGATCCAGCTGCGCGGGAACATCAACGCCGACCCTGCCGACACCAGCACCGCGCAAGCCGCCACCTGCGCCCAGCGCCGCCAGAAGCGCGGCCAGCCCTGCCCGGCCTGCAGCGCCGCGGCCTGGCCCAGCCCGGCACAGGCCAGGAACAGGCTGACGATGACGGTGCGCTGGCTGGTCCAGAACGGGTCGGCGTAGAAGTTCTGGCGCGGCTGCACCAGGCCGAAGTGGCTCAGGTCGAACGAGAAATGGAACAGCGCCATCCACACGATGGCCACGCCGCGCAGGGCATCGAGGCGGTCGAAGCGCTCGCCCGCGGTCACTGGTGCACCCACCGGGCTGCGGCCGGTCCCGCCAGGCGGGAATGAGCCCCTTCGGGCGGCCGGGCGGGGGTCACCAGTGCACCCTACGGCCTGCAGCCGGTCCCGCCAGGCGGGAATCAGCCCCTTCGGGCGGCCGGGCGGGGGTCACTGGGGCACCCTTGGGCCTTCGGCCCGTCCCGCCGGGCGGGAATGAGCCCCTTCGGGCGGCCGGGCGGGGCTCATGCCAGCCGAGCGACCTTGAGGTTGCGCAGCAGCATGGCGGCGCAACGCGTCGGGGGCAGCGCGGTGCCGCCGTGGTACACGTTCAGCCAGACGCGGCCGATGCCGCCCTCGGTGGCCACGCCCAGGTCGTTGAGGTCCCAGCGCTGGCCATCGCGCAGGTATACGTCGGTCTTGCGGAACACCAGGCGGCCGTCGATGCGGGCCTCGAGCAGGCCATTGCGCTTGCCGGGGGTGTTGACGCGCAGGCGCTGGTGGATGCGTTGCCATTGCCCGACGACGGCCGACGAGGGCCCCCACTGCGTCCAGGGCCACGAATCGCCGAACTGGTCCTGCATCGCCGCGTGGTAGGCATAGGTCGTCAAGCCCATCTGCCCATGCAGCGGATGCTTGGCCGCCCAGGGCACGATGTAGCCACCCCGCAGCGACCAGCCGTCGTGGCCATTGACGCGATCACCACCCTTGCCCGCCAGCAGCGTGCCCATCGAGCCGGGCGGCCACCCGGCAAAGGCCTTGTTCCTCGACAGCGCGATCTTGTCATCGGGCTTGGTGCGGGACGACCACCCCGGCATCTTGCCGCCGTCGGACGGCGTGAAGCCGGGCAGCACCTTCAGGTCGTACTCGAACGCCGCCTCGGTGGCTTCGGGCACGAACGCCACGCTGGCGTCCAGGACCAGGCTGGTGCGAGGATCGAAGCTGAGTTCGAGGGCGCGGCCGCGATCGGTGTCGACGACACGCCGCTGCTCGAAGTTGTTGCTGCCGCGGGTGTTGAAGATGCCCTCGAACAGCGGCTCCTCGAACGCGGCGCTGCGGAAGAACACCCGCGGGTCGCTCTCGAGGCTGACGCGCGAAGGGTCATCGGGCAGACGCGGCGAGGCCATGCGATAGACCTCCAGCCGTCCGCCCTGTCCGATCAGTTGCTCCACGTGCAGCACCAGCATGGCACTGGCCGGCTTGATGTCGACGGGCGGAAAGGCCAGGAACGCATGCGTGTCGGCCGAGACCTTCATCGCCGGCTCGGCTCCCCTGGCGGTGACGGTACTGCCATTGGCTTCGGCATCGGCCGAGACATCGAGCAGCAGCGGCTTGCCGCCGGACGGCGTGATGGCCAGGAACGGGCGCCGCGTCACGTCGGGTGCGTTGCGTGAGGCGACCAATGCCCCGCCATCGGGAGACGAAGTCCGCAGCACCAGTTGCAGTGGCTGGCCGGCTTGCACGGCCCGCGTGATGTCGATGCGCAGCAGTCCCTGCGCCGATGCAACCGACGCTCCAAATGCCTGGTAGCCCTGCGGCTTGCCTGCGGCGTCGACCCAATCGCCGCGCGGGTGGCGCCAGCGGTACCAGTTGGCGTAGAGGTACTCCGAGGTCAGGCCCTGCGCACTTTCGTCGATGCGCTCCTCGGCCAGCAGGGCCAACGGGGTTGCAGCGGTGCCTGTCGGACCGGCTGTGGCGACCGGGGGTGTCGCTGCGGCAGCGCCGCCAGCGCCCCCTGCCAGCCAGGCCAGCGGCGGCAAGGCGACGGCCCCGCCGCCGACGGCCGCCGCTTCGAGCCAGTGCCGTCGACCGGGATTGGCCGGCGCACTGCCCTTGGGATCGGCGTTGTCACTGACGGGCATGTCGGGCATCGTGTGGGGTGGCCCCGTCACGATACCCGAATCGGCCGACCCGACGCATCGGCCTGCCTCGGCCAATCGCGGCTCAGGCCACAGGCGCGTCGGTCTCGGCCAGCCGCACCAGCAGCGCCGCCGGCTCGAAGCGGGCACCGTGGCGCGCCGACAGTTCGCGCGAGCGCTCGACGAAACGCCGCGTGCCCATCGCATTGATGAATTGCAGCGTGCCGCCTTGGAAAGGCGCGAAGCCCCAGCCCATGATCGAGCCGATGTTGGCATCGCCCACCGAGCGCAGCACGCCTTCCTCGAGGCAGCGTGCCGTCTCGTTGGCCTGGGCGAACATCAGGCGGTCGATCAGCTCGCGCTGTTCAGGCTGCTGTGCCGCGGTCGGGTACAGGCGGGTCAGTTCCGGCCACAGCGACTTGTCGCCTTCGCCCCAGTCGTAGAAGCCCTTGCCGGCCTTCTTGCCGATGCGGCCCAGCTCGCACAGGTGGCGCACCACGGCCATGCCGGGGTGATCGGCGTAGGGCTTGCCCTCGGCGGCCAGGTCCGTCTTGGTCTGGTCGGCCACGTGCAGCCCGAGGCTCAACGACACCTCGTCCTGCAGCGCCAGCGGCGGCATCGGCATGCCGGCCTGCAGGCCGGCCACCTCGATGCTGCGCGGGTGCACGCCCTCGGCCAGCATCGCGATGCCCTCCATCACGTAGGTACCGAACACGCGGCTGGTGTAGAAGCCCCGGCTGTCATTGACGACGATCGGCGTCTTGCCGATCTGCATCACGTAGTCGAAGCCACGCGCCAGCGTCTCCGGCGAGGTGTCCTTGCCGACGATGATCTCGACCAGCGGCATCTTGTCCACCGGCGAGAAGAAGTGCAGCCCGATGAACTGCGCCGGCCGCACGCTGGCCTGGGCCAGCCCGGTGATCGGCAAGGTGCTGGTGTTGGACGCGAACACGGCGTCGGCGCCGATCGCGTGCTCGGCCTTCTTCGTCACCTCGGCCTTGACGGCGCGGTCCTCGAACACCGCCTCGACGACCAGGTCGCAGCCGACCAGCGCCTCGTAGCGGGTCGTCGGCTGGATGCGGGCCAGCAAGGCATCGCGCTTGTCCGCCGTGCTGCGGCCACGCTTGACGGCCTTGTCGAGCAGGCCCTGCGAGTAGGCCTTGCCGCGGTCGGCGACCTCCTGCGTGGTGTCGAGCAGCACCACGTCAATGCCGGCCCGGGCCGACACGTAGGCGATGCCCGCGCCCATCATGCCGGCGCCCAGGATGCCGAGCTTGCCCACTTTGCGCTGCGGCAGCCCGGCCGGCCTCGACGCGCCCTTCTTCAGCGCGTTGAGCTGGTACCACATCGTGTTGATGAGGTTGCGCGCCACCTGGCTGGTGGCACAGGCCGCGAAGTAGCGCGACTCGACCACGCTGGCCGCCTCGAAATCGAGCAGGCCGCCTTCGAAGATGCTGCTCATGATGTGGCCGACCGCGGGGTAGTTGCCCCAGGTCTTGGCCGCGGCGATCGACGGCGCGATGGCCAGCATCTGCACCACGGCCGGCGATCGTGAATCGCCGCCCGGGAAGCGGAACTTGGGCAGGTCCCAGGGCTGGCGCGCCTTGGGGTTGGCCAGGCACCAGGCGCGGGCCTTGGCGAGCAGGTCATCGCGGTCGCTGGCCAGTTGGGTGACCAGGCCCATGGACAGCGCCTTCGACGGCGCGATGTCGTTGCCTTCGCCGCAGATCTGCAGCGCCGCCTGGATGCCCACCAGCCGCGGCAGGCGCACCGTGCCGCCGCCGCCCGGCAGCAGGCCGAGCTTGACCTCGGGCTGGCCAAGCTTCAGCCGCGCGTCGTCGATCACGATGCGGGCATGGCAGGCCAGCGCGATCTCGAGGCCACCGCCGAGCGCGTGGCCGTTGATCGCCGCCACCACGGGCTTGCCGCTGGTCTCCATCTTGCGCAGCACCGCCTTCATCGCGGTGGTCACGTCGAAGGCGGCCTGGGCGTCGGGCAGGCGAGAGAGGCGGTCGAGGTCGCCGCCGGCGCAGAAGTCGCCCTTGCCGGACGTGAGCACCAGGCCCTTGATCGAGGCATCACTGGCCAGCCGCTCGACCGTGGCGGCCAGCGGCCCCATCAGGTCGTCGTTGACGACGTTCATCGGCTTGCCGGCCAGGTTGATCGTGGCCACGGCGATGCCGTCGGCGCCCACTTGGAGTTCGATCGCGCTCATGTTCACACCCTCTCGATGATCGTGGCGATGCCCATGCCGCCACCGACGCACAGCGTCGCGCCGCCCGTCGACAGGTCTCGCCGTTCCAGTTCGTCGAGCAGCGTGCCCAGGATGATGCAGCCGGTGGCCCCCAGCGGGTGGCCCATCGCGATGGAACCGCCGTTGACGTTGACGCGCTCCATGTCGATGTCCAGCGCTCGGGCGCACTTCATCGGCACCACCGCAAAGGCCTCGTTGATCTCCCACAGGTCGATGTCGCGGGCCGCCATGCCGGCCTTGCGCAGCGCCTTCTCGCAACTGGGCGCCGGGCCGGTGAGCATGATGGTGGGCTCCGATCCGATCACGGCCATGCTGCGGATGCGCGCACGCGGCTTCAGGCCGGCCTTGGCACCGGCCTCCTTCGAGCCCAGCAGCATCAGCGCCGCGCCATCGACGATGCCCGACGAGTTGCCGGCATGGTGCACGTGGCGGATGCGCTCGACCGTCGTGTACTTGCGCAGCGCCGTGGCATCGAAGCCCATCTGGCCCATCGCCGCAAACGACGGCTCGAGCCGGCCCAGGGCCTCGAGCGTGGCGTTGGCGCGGATGGTCTCGTCCTCGGCCAGCATCGTCAGGCCGGCGATGTCCTTCACCGGCACCACGGCGCGGGCGAACCGGCCGTCGGCACGCGCCGCGGCGGCGCGCTGGTGCGAGCGCAGCGCGAAGGCATCCACCTCCTCGCGGCCCCAGCCTTCCAGCGTGGCGATCAGGTCGGCGCCGATGCCCTGCGGCGTGAAGCCGAGGGCCTGGTTGACGCGCGGGTCCATGACCCAGGCGCCGCCGTCGCTGCCCATCGGCCAACGGCTCATCGACTCGACGCCGCCGGCCACCACCATGTCTTCCATGCCGCTCATCACCTTGGCGGCGGCCAGGTTCACCGCCTCCAGGCCCGAGGCGCAGAAGCGGCTGAGCGTGACGCCCGCGGTGGTCTCGGCCCAGCCGGCGTCGAGCACCGCAGTGCGGGCGATGTCCGCACCCTGCTCGCCCACCGGCGTGACGCAGCCCAGCACCACGTCGTCGACCAGCGAGGTGTCGAGCGCATGGCGCTGCTGCAATGCCTGCAGCAGCGTGCGCAGCAGCCACACCGGCGTGGCCTGGTGCAGGCTGCCGTCCTTCTTGCCCTTGCCACGCGGCGTGCGCAGGTGGTCGTAGATGAATGCCTCGGTCATGCGGATCTCCTTGCGGGGTCGTTCGGGGTGCGCAGGTCAGCGCCGGTTGCGCGGGTGCTCGCCCGCCAGGCGCTCGTTGCCACGCTTGTAATTGCCGGTGAGTCGGGCCATGGCCTGTTGCTGCGCGTCGGCATCGGCCGCGGCCACCTCGGCCAGAAAATCGGCCGCGTCGTGGCCGCGCAGCGTGGCGGCGCGACGGCCGTGGTGCAGCACCTCGACGTCGCCGTTCTTCAAGCTGCGCCAGCTGAAGCCCAGTGCGGCATCGCCCATCCGCGGCTCCTCAGCCCTTGGCGGCCAGGGCCGCGCGCACCGTGTCGTTGATGTGGCGCAGTTCGGCCAGCGTGCTGTCGATGTGGCGGCGCTTCTGCTCGAGGTCGGCGATGGCGTCGTCGGTGCGATCGAGCACGTACTTCAACTGCTTGGCCCGACCTTCGCCATGGGCGCCGTACATGTCCAGGTAATGCTTGATCTCGGCCAGCGACGAGCCGATGGCCTTGGCGCGCAGGATCAGCGCCAGCCGGGCACGGTCGCGCCGGGTGTAGACCCGCGTGCCGTTGATGCGCCGCGGGGCGAGCAGGCCCTTGTCCTCGTAGAAGCGGATCGCGCGCGCCGAGATGCCGAACTCCTGGCACAGCTCGGTGATGCCGAACAGGTCGGCGCCGCCGTCGTCGCGGTGCGCCGCCACCACCTCTTGCGCGGTGGGTGCGGCGGGCTGCGCGTCGCGCTTCAATCCGGGTCCTTCAGACGACGCGCTGCAGCTTCAGGGCCACCGACATGTCGCCCGACACCTTGAACTTGCCCATCATGAAACCGGTGGTGGGCTCCAGCTCGCCGGTGAGCAGGTCGCCCAGGTTGGCCAGCGTGATGGCGATGGTGCAGTCGGCATCGCGGTCGGCGTTGTCGACGGTGTTGGGCACCGAGCGGCCATCGAGCACGACCACGCCATCGGCGCCGCAGTCGAACTTGAGCACGGCGCCGATGCCGCAGTCGTTGCCCACCTTGGCGCGAAGGGTGTCGGTGGCGGCGGTGATGTCCATGGGGTCTCCGTGACGCGTGGGCGAAGGCACCCGTTGGGGCGCCGTTCGAGATTGACCGGCATGCTAGCGTCGCCGCCTGCCGCTTGCATCCGCGTATTCACCGATCAGGCACATCGTTGACGTTAACGTCACCTTTCGATCCAATGCGGTACCCATGACGCCTGCCGCCCCCTCCCTGGCCGAGCCCACCCGCACGCACTACCGCAGCGTTTTCCGGCCCGACCTGTTCGCCGGTCAGCGCGTCTGGGTCACCGGCGGCGGCTCGGGCATCGGCCGCTGTGTCGCGCACGAGCTGGCCTCTCTGGGCGCCCGGGTGATCATCAGCGGCCGCAAGACCGACAAGCTGCAGCAGGTGGCCGCCGAGATCGCCGAGGACGGCGGCCAGTGCGCATGGCGCGCCTTCGACATCCGCGACGAAGACGCCGTCAAGGCCCAGATCGCCGAGGCCCTGGCCGACGGCCCCATCACGGGCCTGGTCAACAACGCCGGCGGGCAGTTCCCGGCGCCATTGCTGGCCATCGGCAAGCGCGGCTTCGACGCGGTGCTGGCCACCAACCTCACTGGCGGCTTCCTGATGATGCGCGAGCTGTTCGTGCAGTGCCTGCAGGCCCACGGCGGCGCCATCGTCAACATGACGGCCGACCACAAGGGCGGCATGCCCGGCATGGGGCACTCGGGCGCGGCCCGTGCCGGCATGGCCAACCTGACGATGACCGCGGCCTTCGAATGGGCCCATGCCGGCGTGCGCGTCAACGCGGTGGCGCCGGGCTGGGTGGCCTCCAGCGGGCTGGACACGTACGGCGGCCTGGCCAAGACCCTGATCCCCAAGCTCGAGCACCATGTGCCATTGCGCCGCCTGGCCGTGGAGGCCGAGGTGAGCGCGGCGATCGTCTTCCTGCTGTCGCCGGCGGCTGCCTTCATCACCGGCGTCACCCTGGCCATCGACGGCGGTGCCGGCCTGGGCACCCCCATCTACCCGTCGATCGACCACCAGCGCAGCCAGCCCTTCGACGGCTTCCACCGGGCCACGTTGCCCAAGGTGCTCGGCTGATGCCTGCCCTCTCCAGCCGCCTCGACACCCGCTCGCCCGCCTTCGCGGCGAATGCCGCCCGCATGGCCGAGCGCCTGGCCGAGGTGCGCCGGCTCGAGGCGCTGGTGGTGGCCGAGTCGGCGTCCAAGGCCGCGCGCTTCGAGGCCCGCGGCCAGTTGCTGCCGCGCGAGCGCGTCGCCCGCCTGCTCGACCGCGGCTCGGGCTTCCTCGAACTCTCGCCGCTGGCCGGCCTGGGCATGCACGACGACGACGGCCGCAAGAGCGTGCAGGGCGGCGGCTCGATCACCGGCATCGGCACCGTCGCCGGCAAGCGCGTGCTGATCTCGGCCAGCGATTCGTCGCTGAAGGGCGGCACCATCTCGCCGATGGGCCTGAAGAAGGCCCTGCGGGCGCAGGAGATCGCGCGCGAGAACAGGCTGCCGCTGGTCTACCTGGTGGAGTCGGGCGGCGCCAACCTGATGTACCAGAGCGAGATGTTCGTCGATGGCGGCCGCGCCTTCGCCAATCAGGCGCGGCTGTCGGCGGCCGGCATCCCGCAGGTGGCGGTGGTGCACGGCGCGTCCACCGCGGGCGGGGCCTACCTGCCGGGGCTCAGCGACTACGTGGTGCTGGTGCGGGACCGCAGCAGCATCTGCCTGGCCGGCCCGCCGCTGGTCAAGGCCGCCATCGGCGAGGACGCCACCGAGGACGAACTCGGCGGCTCCGAGCTGCACGCCACCGTCACCGGCCTGGGCGAGTACCTGGCCGACAACGATGCGCATGCGCTCGGCATGGCGCGCGAACTGCTCGACAAGCTGCCCTGGGACACCGTGCCCGCGCGGCCTGCCGCGCCGGCTCCGCTGTTCAGCCCGGACGAATTGCCCGGCGTGGTGCCGGCCGACGACCGCGAGCCCTACGACGTGCGCGAGGTCATCGCCCGCCTGGTCGACGCGTCAGACTTCCTCGAATTCAAGCCCGGCTGCGCACCCGACACCGTGTGCGGCCACGCCCGGCTCGACGGCCGGCCGGTGGGCCTGGTCGGCAACAACGGCCCGATCCAGCCCGCCGGGTCGACCAAGGCGGCGCAGTTCATCCAGCTGTGCGACCAGAGCGGCACGCCGCTGGTCTTCCTGCAGAACACCACCGGCTACATGGTCGGCCTCGAGGCCGAGCGCGGCGGCGCCATCAAGCACGGCAGCAAGATGATCCAGGCCGTGGCCAATGCGCGCGTGCCCAAGTTCACCGTGGTGCTGGGCGGCAGCTTCGGTGCCGGCAACTACGGCATGTGCGGCCGCGGCTTCGACCCGCGCTTCATCTTCAGCTGGCCTTCGGCGCGCACCGCGGTGATGGGTGGCGCGCAGGCCGCGCAGGTGATGAAGATCGTCGGCGCGGCCAAGCTGGCGCGCTCGGGTCTGGCCGCCAACGAGGACGCGCTGACCGCGATGAGCGACCAGTTACGCCAGCGCATCGACCGCGAATCGCACGTGCTCTTCGGCACCGCCCGGCTGTGGGACGATGGGGTGATCGACCCGCGCGACACGCGGCGCGTGCTGTCGCTGTGCCTGGCCATGGCCGCCGAGGCCGAGGCCCGGACGCTGCGCCCCAATGCCTTCGGCGTGGCCCGTTTCTGAACCCCTTTCCAGGACATCCCCCACCATGAAGTTCACCCCCGAGCACCGCCAGATCGCCGACACCGTGGCCCGATTCGTCGACAAGGAGCTCAACCCCCACGTGCCCGAGTGGGAGGCCGCCGAGCAGTACCCGGCGCACGAGGTGCTGAAGAAGCTGGGCCACCTGGGCCTGCTGGGCCTGAAGTACCCCGAGGAATTCGGCGGTGCCGGGCTCGATTTCTCGTACTCGATGGTGATGGCCGAGGAACTGGGCGCCTGCAAGTGCGGCGGCGTGCCGATGAGCATCGGCGTGCACACCGACATGTGCACGCCGGCGCTGGCCCGCTTCGGCTCCGACGACCTGCGCCGCGAATGGCTGGTACCGTCGATCGCCGGCGACATGGTCGGCTGCCTGGGCGTCAGCGAGGCCGGCGGCGGCTCGGACGTGGCCGCCATCAAGACCAGCGCCCGCGCGGTGGACGGCGACTACGTCATCAACGGCAGCAAGATGTGGATCACCAACGGCCTGCAGGCCGACTGGTGCTGCCTGCTGGCCAACACCGGCGAAGGTCCGGCGCACAAGAACAAGAGCCTGATCATCGTGCCGATGGATGCCCCGGGCATCACGAAGCAGAAGATCCGCAAGATCGGCATGAACTCGTCCGACACGGCGCAGCTGTTCTTCGACGACGTGCGGGTGCCGAAGCGCAACCTCATCGGCCAGGAAGGCATGGGCTTCGCCTTCCAGATGCTGCAGTTCCAGGAAGAGCGGCTGTTCGGCGCCGCCTCGTCGCTGAAGGGCATGGACGCGCTGATCGACCAGACCATCGAGTACACCCGCCAGCGCAAGACCTTCGGCAAGAGCATCCTCGACAACCAGGTGGTGCACTTCCGCCTGGCCGAGCTGCGCACCGAGGTCGAGGCGCTGCGCGCCCTCACCTACCGCGCGGTCGAGCTGTACGTCGGCGGCAAGGACGTCACCAAGCTGGCCTCGATGGCCAAGCTCAAGTGCGGGCGCCTGGTGCGCGAGGTGGCCGACAGCTGCCTGCAGTACTGGGGCGGCATGGGCTTCACCTGGGACAACCCGATCTCGCAGGCCTACCGCGACAGCCGGCTGGTGTCCATCGGCGGCGGCGCCGACGAGATCATGCTGGGCATCATCGCCAAGCTCGAGGGCACGCTGCCGAAGGGAGCGCATTGATGGCCGCCCCTGACGACACCGGCACGGCCGACGCCGCGCGGCAGACCCTGCTGGTGAAGGTGGACGCGGGCGTCTGGCACGTCACGCTCAACCGGCCCGAGAGCCGCAACGCGATGTCGCTGCAGATGGTGCGCGAACTGCGCGCGGTGCTGGCCGAGGCCGAGGCCACGGCCGGCTCGCGCGTGCTGGTGCTGCGCGGCGCGGGGGGGCATTTCTGCGCCGGCGGCGACCTGAAGGACATGGCCGCGGCCCGTGCGCGGCTGTCCGACGGCACCGGCGGCGGCACCGACCCGATCGCCGAGGTCAACGCCGCCTTCGGCGAACTGTGCGTGGCCTACGCCAACACCGGCCTGGCGCTGGTGGCGGTGGTCGAGGGCACGGTGATGGGCGGCGGGTTCGGCCTGGCCTGCGTGGCCGACGTGGTGGTCGCCGGCCAGAGCACGGTGTTCCGCCTGCCCGAGACCTCGCTCGGCGTGGTGCCGGCGCAGATCGCCCCCTTCCTGGTCGAGCGGCTGGGCTTCTCCGATGCCCGCCGGCTGGCCATCACCGGCGGCAAGCTCGATGCCGACGCAGCCCTGCGGCTGGGCCTGGTGCACGAGGTGCATGCCGCCGGCGCCCTCGACTCCGCGTTGCACCACGTGCTGCACGGCATCCTCAACAACGCGCCGGGTGCCGTGGCCGCCACCAAGGCCCTGATGGCCAAGGCGCGCTTCCACCCACCGGAAGCGCTGGTGGCCGAGGCGGCCGCGGTGTTCTCGCGCGCGGTGCTCGGCGCCGAAGGCATCGAGGGCACCACCGCCTTCCTGCAGAAGCGCAAGCCGTCGTGGGCACCGACGTGAGCCGTCGCGCGTTTCCAGCCCGCGACATCGGGCCGACTTGACGATCGACGAAAGAGCGACATGACCGACAAGGCCATCCTCACCTGCGCGCTCACCGGCGTGCTGACCAACCCCAGCCAGCACCCGGTGCCGGTGACGCCGGCGCAGATGGCGGCCGAGGCGCGCGACGCCTTCAACGCCGGCGCCAGCATCATGCACGTGCACCTGCGCATGCAGGACGAGGGCATGGGCCACCTGCCCAGCTGGGACCCGGACGTGGCCGAGGCCGTGGTCGGCGCCATTCGCGACGCCTGCCCGGGCGTGGTCATCAACCTGACGACCGGCGTGGTCGGCAAGGACATCAGCGGCCCGGCGGCGTGCATCCGCCGCGTGCGGCCCGAGATCGCCGCGTGCAACGCCGGCAGCCTGAACTACCTGAAGATCAAGGACGACGGCCGGTGGGCCTGGCCGCCGATGGTCTTCGACAACCCGGTGGCCAAGGTGCAGGCCATGCTCGCGGTGATGGCCGAGACGGGCACGCACCCCGAGTTCGAGTGCTTCGACGTGGGCATCGTGCGGTCGGTGGGCATGTACCTGAAGGCCGGCATGGTGACGGGCACGCCCGAGTACAACTTCGTGATGGGCGTGGCCTCGGGCATGCCCTGCGACATCGACCTGCTGAACCTGCTGCCGCGCTACCTGGCGCCCGGCGCGGTGTGGCAGGCCACGCTGATCGGCCGCAGCGAGATCTGGCCGGTGCACCAGCGCGTGGCCGAACTCGGCGGCATGCTGCGCACGGGGCTGGAAGACACCTTCTACCTGCCGGGAGGCGAACGCGCGGGCGGCAACGGCGTGCTGGTGGAGGCCCTGGCAGACTGTGCGCGACGTGCCGGCCGCGCCATCGCCAGTCCGGCGGACGCACGCGCCCGGCTGGGCCTGGCCCCATCGCGGTGACAACCGGACCGGGCGATTCGCACCGGGCCCAGGGCGGCCGGACGAGGCCCGGCAGGCAAGGTCAGCGGGAGCGCAGGCCGCCGGACGGCGCGTCGGCACGGCGCTGCCGCTGCTTCACCCGGGTGGTGCGCCACATGGTGGCGCCGCACAGGGCGATCGACAGGGCCGGCAGCCACAGGTCTAGCCAGAACTCGACCTCGTCCACCGAGATCGCATGGACCACCGTGGCCAGGGCGCCCAGGACGGCCATGCCACCCAGCACGACGGCCAGCGCCAGATAGGACCGCTGCTGGGATCGATGGCGCCGGGAGGTCTTCCAGGCCATCACGCACAAGCAGAGGATGACCGCGAGCAGGATCAACTGGAGGGTGAAAACCAAGCCGGAGAGCATCATGATGACTCACGGTAACAGCCGAATGGCGCGCTGTCTGCCCCCCAAAAGTATGGGCGGCACACCCTGAACAAGGGGGCGCGCCACAATCCGGCCACGCACTGCAGACCACCCATGCCCACCGCCCCCGACCCGCTCCAGACCTTTGCCGACGCCCTGGCGGCCGCCTTGACCGACGGCAGTTTCGTCAAGGCCGTGCTGTCGCGCTACCACGGCACGGAGGCCGGGCTGCAGCGCATCGACCTGCGCCGCGTGCGCCTGCGCGACGAGCCGCACCTGCAGTGGGTGCTGCACCACAGCACCCGCGACCTCACCCGCAACACCCCGCTGGCCGATGCCGCGGCCCAGGTGCGCGCGCAACTCGGCGCCGAGGGGTTCCGCAGCGCCCACCTCGACACCCGCGACGGCCATGCCGAGCTGACGATCGGCCAGCGCGGCACGGCCCACCTGCGCCAGCGCCCGCGGCCGGCGGAGTCGTCGGCCGACGTCCCAGCCCCGGTCGACGAGGCCCACAACCGCGAGAAGCGCCGCCCGCTGTCGCTCGATCGGCCCTTCCTGGCCGAGCTGGGCGTCACCACCGCGCAGCACGCGCTGGTGCCGGCGATGGCGCGCAAGTGGAAGCAGATCAACCGCTTCATCGAGGTCATCGGCAGCGCGCTCGACGCCTCGCGGCTGGCCACGGCGCCGGCGCTGCACATCGTCGATTTCGGCTGCGGCAAGGGCTACCTCACCTTCGCCGTGCACGACTGGCTGCGCCACGCCCGGGGCGTGCAGGCGCAGGTGACCGGCGTCGAACTGCGGCCCGACATGGTGAGCCTGTGCCAGGGGGTGATCGACCGGCTCGGGCTGCAGGGCCTGCGCATCGAGCAGGGCGACGTGCGCAGCTGGCACCCGCGCGACGTCAACGTGGTGATCGCCCTGCACGCCTGCGACATGGCCACCGACCACGCCATCGACCTGGGCATCCGCGGCGGCGCCGACATCATCGTGTGCTCGCCCTGCTGCCACAAGCAGATCCGGCCGCAGTTGCTCAGCCCGCACCCGCTGCGGCCCATCCTGCAGCACGGCGTGCACCTGGGCCAGGAGGCCGAGATGCTGACCGACGGCCTGCGCGCCATGCTGCTCGAGGCGATGGGCTACGACACCCAGGTGTTCGAGTTCATCTCGCTGGAGCACACCAACAAGAACAAGATGATCCTGGCCGTCAAGCGCGCCCAGCCGAACTCCGCGCAGCCCGTGCTGGCCCAGATCGCCGAGGTCAAGGCCTTCTACGGCATCCGCGAACAGTGCCTCGAAACATTGCTGCAAGACCGCCTGGCGCGGCTGCCGGAGCCGGTCGCCGACAATCCGGCATGACCGAGACCCCAGGCGATTCCTTCAGCCAGCTGCCGCTGGCCCCCCAGGTGCTGGCCAACCTGCAGCACCTGGGCTACGAGCGCATGACGCCGATCCAGGCCGCCAGCCTGCCCTTGGCACTGGCAGGCCACGACATCATCGCGCAGGCCAAGACCGGCAGCGGCAAGACCGCGTCCTTTGCGCTGCCGCTGCTGGCCAACCTGAACGTGCGGCGCTTCGCGGTGCAGGCGCTGGTGCTGTGCCCGACGCGCGAACTGGCCGACCAGGTGACGCAGGAGATCCGCCGCCTGGCCCGCGCCGAGGAGAACATCAAGGCCCTGACCCTTTGCGGCGGCGCGACGATGCGGCCGCAACTGGCCAGCCTGGAGCACGGCGCGCACATCGTCGTCGGCACGCCGGGCCGCATCCTCGACCACCTGCAGCGCGGCAGCCTGCAGCTCGATGCGCTGAACACCCTGGTGCTCGACGAGGCCGACCGCATGCTGGACATGGGCTTCTCGGACGACATCTCGGCCATCCTGAAGCTGTGCCCGGCCAAGCGCCAGACGCTGATGTTCTCGGCCACCTACCCCGATGGCGTCACCACGCTGGCGCGCAAGCACATGCGCGATCCCAAGGAGGTGCGGCTGGCCGCCCGCCACGCGGCCGGCAAGATCCGCCAGCGCTTCTACGAGGTGACGGAATCGCAGCGCCTGCACGCCGTGGGCCTGCTGCTCGACCATTTCCGGCCGGTCAGCACGCTGGCCTTCTGCAACACCAAGCAGCAGTGCCGCGACCTGGTGGCGGTGCTGCAGGCCACCGGCATCGTGGCGCTCGAGCTGCATGGCGATCTCGACCAGCGCGACCGCGACCAGGTGCTGGTGCAGTTTGCCAACCGCAGCTGCTCGGTGCTGGTGGCCACCGACGTGGCCGCGCGCGGGCTGGACATCGCCCAGCTCGAGGCCGTGATCAACGTCGACATCACGCCCGAGCCCGAACTGCACACCCACCGCGTCGGCCGCACCGGCCGTGCCGACGAAGCCGGCTGGGCCTTCAGCCTGGCCAGCCTCGACGAGATGGGCCGCGTCGGCCGCATCGAGGAGATGCAGGGCACGCCGAGCGAGTTCCACCCCCTGGCCGAACTGGTGCCGGCCGCCGGCGAGCCGCTGCGCCCGCCGATGGTGACGCTGCAGATCCTGGGCGGCCGCAAGGAAAAGATCCGCGCCGGCGACGTGCTGGGCGCGCTCACCAAGGACCTGGGCTTCGACGCCGCCAAGATCGGCAAGATCAACGTCAACGAGTTCTCCACCTACGTGGCGGTGGACCGGTCGATCGCCGCGGACGCGTTGCGCGGCCTGAACGCCGGCCGCGTCAAGGGCAAATCGGTGAAGGTCCGGCGGCTGTGAGCCGCGCCATCCGCGCGCCCCACCCTTCGCACGCGCCGCCATGGCCGCCCAGGCGCTGACGCCGCAGGCCTTCGTCACGCTGCTGCTGCTGGCGTGCATGTTCGGCGGCAACCACGTTGCTGCACGCGTCGCGCTGGACCACGGCGTGGACGTGGCCACCGCGGTGGCGGTGCGCAGCCTGTCCACCGCGCTGGTGGTGGGGCTGATCGTGTGGGTGAACCGACTGCCGCTGGCGATGAAGCCCCGCCACCTGCGGGTGATGCCGGCGATCAGCCTGCTGGTGGCCCTGCAGAGCGCCTGCATCTACTCGTCGGTGGCGCGCATCCCCGTCGGGCTGGCGCTGCTGGCCTTCAACACCTACCCGCTGTGGACAGCCGCGGCCGCCTGGGCCCTGTACCGCCATCGGCCCGAGCGCGCGGTGCTGCTGGCCATGCCGGTGATCCTGGTCGGGCTGGGCCTGGCGCTGGACGTGACCGGGGCCGCGTCGGGCCTGGGCGCCCAGGCCCAGTGGGGCCGCATGGGCGCCGGCGTGGCCTTCGCCATCGTCGCCGCCGCCGCCTTCGGCCTGGTGCTGGCGCTGACCCAACACGAGGTGGCCGATCTCGACGGCCGCTGGCGCACGACCATGACCATGGCCATGGTCGGCCTGCTGGCGCTGGCCGGCACCGCCACGCAAGGCGGCCTGCACTGGCCCGACGCCAGCGCCGGCTGGTGGGGCCTGGCCCTGCTGAGCCTGCTCTACGGCACCGCCTTCACGGTGCTCTTCACGCTGCTGCCCAAGCTGGGCGTGGTGGGCAATTCACCGATCCTCAACGTGGAACCGGTGGCCGCGCTGGCGCTGGCCTGGCCGGTGCTGGGCCAGGCGGTGACGCCGGTGCAGGGCGTGGGCGCGCTGCTGGTCGTCGGCGCGGTGATGGCGCTGGGGCTGCGGCGACGCTGACGCGTCACTCGGGCATCAGCCGCCGCGGCGCGCCGCCGCCGTTCCACTGCCACAGGCTGCCGTCGCGGCGCCGCGCGATGGTCGCGGTGTCGCCGGCGGCCACCTCGGCCACCCCGTCCATCAGCTGGGTCGGCACGATGCCGAAGCCTTCACCCCAGCCCCACAGGCTGCCATCGGCGCGCAGGGCCACCGAATGCCGAGAACCGGTGGCGATGGCCACGGCGCGCTCGAAGATCGGCCCCCAACGGTCGGCCTTGTCGCCCAGGCCATGCGACGACAAGGGGCCGAAGCGGTTGCCGCCGGTGCCCATCACCGTGCCGTCGCGCCGCAGGTGGAGGGCATGGCCAGTGTGGGCGCGCACGGCCACCACACCGTCGGCCGTGGCCACCGGCTCGGCCGTGGCCTGCAGCCGCCCATCGCCGTACTGCCCGCGGTGGGCCAGCCCCTGCACCCACAGCCGGCCGTCGGCGGTGACGTGGTAGTCGGCACTGTCGCCGACGCAGGCATCGACCACCGGCTCGGCCACGCGCCGCGGCGCCGCGATGCCGACGCCGTGCCACAGCACCCGGTGCGCGTCGATGGCGCGCCAGCCGGACGCGCCGGCGGCAAACGATGCCACGCCGCGCATCAGCACCACGGCCGGCGTGGCCGGGTCGGTGAAGGTGGCCAGCGTGCCGTCGCGCTGGAGCACGAAGTACGCGTCCTTCGACACCCCCACCTGACGCACGCCGTCGAGCAGGCGCCTCGGCACGCCGGTGCCGGTCCAGCCATGGGCCACGCCATCGACGAGGGCCATGTGGCGGTCGTAGTACGACGCGAGCCCGGGGCTCGAGCTGTCGGCGCCGGCAGGGGCAGAGGACATCAGCAGGGTGAGGGCCACCATGGCGGTGGGATGTCGCATGGCGTCGATGCCAGTGCCGTGTTCGACGGTGCCGGCGGGTGCCGCCCGACCGTCAGTGGCGTGGGCGCCCGCGCGCCTGCCACAGCGGCCGCTGGCCTTTCAGCTGGCGCTCGATGCCGTCGTTGAGCTGTGCGCGCATCGCCAGCACCTCGGGCACCTCGCCGTAGATGCCGGGAAAGCGCAGGTCGAGCCACAGCCACAGCGTGCAGGAGCGCAGGGCCTGCTCCATGCGGTCGAGGCGGCTGTGGCCGTCCACCGAATCCAGGAACCACGGCGTGCCGGCCTTGCCCGTGCGCGCATGGGAATGCGCCCAGTCGAGGAACTGCGTCACCTGCGCCGGCGTGCGCGAGTCCACCGGCGCCTGCGAGTAGATGAATCGCTCGCGCAGCGGCAGCGCCGCGGCCTGCTCGTCCAGCGCACCGGCCAGTTCGATCATCGCGTCGAGGTCGGCCACCGCGAAGTGGGCGTTGTCCAGCGCCAGTTGGTCGCGGAACACCTCCAGCACCTCGCGCAGCTTGCGCTTGCCCAGGCGGTCGGCGATGGTCTCCACATGCCAGGGGTTCGGTGCCACCGGGGCCTTGAAGTCGCGGGGCGCGCGCGGGCTGCGCGGCAGCAGGTCCTTCAGCGTGCGGGCGGCGCTGGCCTCGGCCTCGCGCAACACGCCGACGAAGCCCTCCTCGTGGATGCCGAAGCGGCCGGCGCGGCCGGCGATCTGGTGCACCTCGGACACCGACAGCGGCCGGTCGGCCTCACCGTCGAACTTGACCAGCGTGCTGAACAGCACCCGCCGGATCGGCAGGTTCAGGCCCATACCGATGGCGTCGGTGGCCACCAGGATCTGCGACTCGCCACCGGCGAAGCGCTCGGCCTCGCGGCGCCGCACCTCCGGCGGCAGCGCGCCGTAGATCACCGACACCGACTTGCCGTTGGCCGCCGCCTGGTCGCGCAGCATCAGCACGTCGCGCCGACTGAAGGCCACCACCGCATCGCCCTCGCGCA
Organism: Ideonella sp. A 288; assembly: GCF_002198735.1. Lineage (GTDB taxonomy): Bacteria > Pseudomonadota > Gammaproteobacteria > Burkholderiales > Burkholderiaceae_C > Pseudaquabacterium. The sequence goes on along the minus strand of NZ_MWLO01000139.1, from coordinate 107,084 downwards.
GCGCGGCGATCGGCACCGCGGCGTGCAGCAGTTCCACATGCTGCTTGCGCTCGAACTGGCGCACCGTGCAGCGCTCGCCGCACAGGCCCAGCAGGTTCTCGATCGCCGACACCGCGAAGCTCGAGCAGATGACGATCACCTCGTTGGCCGGCACACCGACGATGGCCTGCGTCCACGCCCAGCCCCGGCTGCTGTCGAACACCATCTGCGCTTCGTCGATCACCGCCACGTCGATGGCCCGGCGGGTGTTGACCATCTCGATGGTGCTGGACACCACGCGCGCCCCGTCGGCCGGCACGTTCTCCTCGCCGGTGAGCAGGCTGCAGGGCACGCCGCGGGCCACCAGGCGGTCGCGTCCTTCGAGCGCCAGCAGGCGCAGCGGCGCCAGGTAGGCACCATCCTCGCACTGTGCCAGGCGCTCGAAGGCGGCGTGGGTCTTGCCACTGTTGGGCGGACCGACGTAGAGCGTCACCGTGCGCTGCAGCTGCCGCGCCAGCGTGAAGCTGTCGGGGTAGCCCTGGAAGGCCAGCTCGCGGGTCAGCCCGGCCAGCGTGGCCTGCTCGTTGACCTGGTGCTCCCAGCGATCTTGCGCGCGGGTGCAGGCAGCCAGCAGATCGGCCAGCGGCTGCGGCGTCGAGCACTCGGATTGCAGGCGCGGCAGCAGCGCGTCGAGCTGCTGCGGGCTGTGCATCGCGCTGCGCGCCAGCAGGCCCTGCAGGTGTGCCCGCAGCTCGGCGGCCTGCGGGTGCGGCGGCACCGGGCCCAGCGCCGCGCGCAGCGCCACGCCGTCGCCCGTGCGGTAGAAATCCCACACCGGCTGCGCCGCCACCGGCACGCGGAACGCCACGGCCAGCGACCACGGCTCGTCCTGGCCCGGCACCTCGATCGACAGGGCCTGCGACACCAGGCGGTCCCAGCGAGTGCCCTGGCGCGACAGGCCCAGCGTGTCGAGCACCGTGGTGCGCTCGGCCATCAGCGGCCGCACGCCCGGTCGGGTGCCCACCTCGTCGAGGTGGCGCAGCGCCGCCGCCATGGCGTCCGGCGCGATCCAGCGGCTGGGCCGGTGCTCGGCCAAGGCCTTCTGCAGCAGGATCAGGCCCTCGGCCTCGAAACGCACTTCGGCCTCGCGCGGCGGCAGGTCGTCGCAATCGAGGGGTGTCAGCGTCTGCGGCAGCAGGTAGGCGGCCTGGCGGATGCGCTCGGCCGACGCGGGGTCGATGCCCGCCGGCAGGCGCTGCACATGCCGCGGGTTGGGCAGGCTCAGCTGCGGCGCGGGCTTGCGCGAGGTGTCGGGCGGGGTGTCAGTCATAGGCATGGAGGGCCAGCGCCAGGCGTTGGCGCACAGCGTCGCGCAGGGAATCAGGCTCGATGACCCGGACCTGCTCGCCCTGGCGCAGCACGTCCATGACCAGCTCGGTCTCGTCCACGTAGGGCAACTTCAGTTCATAGCCGCCGTCGTCGAGGCGACGGCCCTGTTGCTCGGGATGCCACTGCTCCTGGCTGATCCAGCGAGCGGCCTGGGCGGTGAAATGCAGCACGGCCCAGCGCTTCTGTCCGCCGGCGTAGATGCCGTAGCCGGCGTCCATCTCGGCCTCGACCTGGCGCATCGGCACTTCCTTGGCCAGCTGGTCGCCAATGCTGGCCACCTGCACCGCATCGAGCGCGAAGCGCAGCAGCCGCTCGCGCGTGTGGCACCAGGCGTCGAGGTACCAGGTGCTGCGGTAGTGCACCAGGCGCTGTGGCGAGACCTCGCGCTCGCTCACTTCGCCTCGGGTGCGGGTGAGGTAGCGCATGTGCAGGCGTCGGCGCCGCAGCAAGGCCTCGCCGACACGCTCGAAATGCTCGCTGGCCACCGGACGGCGCAGCGCACTGACGATGCGCACGCGCCGCATCAACGCGTGGGCGTCGTCTTCGCCGCCCGGGCCCAGCAGGTCGTGGATGCGGTCGAGCAGCGGCTGCAGGTGGCGGCTGAGCAGGCCATCGCTGTCGAGTTCGCTCAGCAACTGGTGCGCCATCAGCAGCGAATACAGCTCGCGCTCGTTGAACCACAGGCCCGGCAGCTCATGCTTCTGGCTGCGGTACTCGCTGCCGAAGCGGTAGCCGTTGCCTTCGCGGTCGTAGACGATGGGGGCGCCCAGCCGGTCGCGCAGGTACTCGAGGTCGCGCTTGAGCGTGGCGGCCGACACCTCCAGTTCCTGCAACAGGCTCGCGAAGCTCACCAGGCCCTTGTGGCGGATGAGCATCTCGATCTTGTACAGGCGGGCGGTGTTGGCCAGGGAAACGCTCCGGGGACGGCGACTTGCCGTCGCCGCAGTCTGCCACAGGGGTTTCCCAGCCACCCCGCGAGCCGCGCACGCGATCGCGCGCGGGTGGCTCACGCTTTGAGCCACCTGGCCCGGAGACTTCGCTCAGCCGGGGTGTCCCGGCGCCGCGCCCCCAGGAGCTTCGACATGGCCCAAGCCGCCCTTCCTTTCGACACCCCCGTCGCCGCGCACCGCCCGACCGTGGCGCTGCGCCTTCACGCCCCCGACGCCGGCACGCCGGTCGACCCGGTGGCCTGGGCCATCGGCCGCGACCACGCCCGTCATCGCCTCACCCCGCCGATGGCCCACCTGCAGGCTGAGAGCCCCGTGCACCAGGGCTGGCGCAACGGCCGTGCGGTGTTCGGCGGGCGCACCCTGCCCGCCACGCCCTGGGTGCGCCGCTGGCTGCAGTTGCGCCTGGCGGCCTGGATGGACGGTCGCGTGTTCGAGGACGTGCAGGTGACGCCGCAGTTCCTGCGCCAGATCGCCGTCGACACCTGCCCGGTCACCCGGGAGCCGATCACCGACGACGGGGCCCGGGTCGTGCGCCTGTGCGACCGCGCCGGTGTGGCGGCGGGCAACCTGGCCACGCTGAGCGCACGGGCGGCCGGCGCCAAGGCCACGCTCGGCTGGGACGAGGCCCTGGCGGTCGCCGATCGGTTGGCGGCCGATGGCGCGGGCAGCGCCGACACGCTGGCCGCCGCCGAATGGTCCCGGCTGGGCGTGCTGATGAGCTTCGCGACGCCGCTGCCGCACCACGTGGCCGCCACGGTGCCGCTGCGCCTGCTGCCGCCCAACCGCGTGCGCGTGCTCAACCCGGTGCAGGCCGTGCAGGTGATGCTGACCCTGCAGTTCTTGCACGCGGGCTATGCGCGCCGGCTGGTGACGCTGGCCGCACTGATGCCCACGAGCGAGCTGCGCCAGGCCTTCCAGGTGTTCATGCACACGCTGCTGGCCCGGCGGCTGTCGGCGGGACAGGCCGCCGACCGCACGGTACTGCGGCAGGCGCTGGAGGACAGTTGGGCCGACCCGCTCGTCCATCGCCGCTGGCAGCGGCTGGCACTGCGCCTGACCTCGGCCGACTGCGAACGGCTGCTGCAGCGGGCGGCGTCGCGCGATCTGGCGACCCCAGGGGCCACCTGGCTGAGCCTCGACCACGCCACCGACGGCTGGGCGCTCGCGACTTCAGGCCGGGTTCAGGTGCCGGCGACCGTCTGCCACGACGCCGGAGGCGCCGACAGGCCGATGCCGGGCAGCGACCGCAAGCGCGGCTCGCAGAAGCTGGCCAACTGCGCGGTGGTGACGGCCTTGGGCGCGTTCCAGTAACGCCGGGCCGCCCCCACGCTGGTGGCCAGGCATTCGAGCACGGGTGGCCCTGGCGAGAAATGCAGCAGCGCATTGCCCAGCCGCAGCAGGGCCACCGTGGGCTGCTGCCGGGCACCGGCCACCGCCATCGCGCCGGCAATCGACTGCAGCATGGCATCCACCCGCACCTGCGCAGACCAGCGTTCGCGCTCGACGAACTGCCGCTCGGTGTGGCGGTAGGTCAGGCACAGCAGCCCGTTGCCGTGCTCGAGCACGGCGTCGACGACCGCGGACAGGTCACCCGCCACGAACGACTGCCGTTGCTGCGGCTCGCCGATCAGCCGGGGTCGCGCCCGGGTGAACACCGGGAGATAGCGTTCCACGAAGCTGACGCGCGCATCGACCTCGTCCGGGTCGAAAAAGTGCACGCGCATCTCGATGCCGAGTTGAACGCGGGTGTCGTGCCAGCCCAGCGCACCGGACTTGAGGTCGTCGCTCATCGGGTTCCCCTGGTTCAGCCCGTTGGCGTCAGGGCCGCGCAGACGCCGCGGCCATCGGTGCCTTGACCATCGGGCCGCGCCGTTCGAGCGTCGACGACGCCAGCCACAGGGCGCCGGCCAGGGCCGAGGCAAGCACCAGCACGCGCAACACCTGGTAGGTCCAGTCGGCCTCGCGGCCGGTGTGCGGAGACGGATCGGGGTCGCGCGGCGCCGCCCCGGCGGCCTCCGCGGTCGTGGCCTCGGCGATCGCCGGTGCCGCGGCTGGCGACTCGCTCGGGTCGAGCAGCACCCAGCGGATGTCGCCGACGCCGTCTTCGCTCAGTGTGTTGGCGATCTGGATGTGGATCATGGTGGCTCGTCAGGAGCGGCTCAGGCACCGAAGACGCTGACCCTGGCCGAGGCGGGGGCCACGGCATCGATCCTGGCGCGGTCTGGCTGCACTTCGGACGAGCGCAGGCCCATCGCCAGCGAGCGCGGCAGTTGCCGCTCCAGCGCCAGACGGATCGCGGCGATGGTCACGCCGGCCGCGAACCCGAAGCCGGCAAAGATCGCCGCCAGCGACGCATTGCCCGGCACGCCGCGAAACACGGCGAAGCCGATCAGCGCAAAGCCGCAGCCCCAGCCGATGCCGGCCAGCAGCAGGAGCAGGAAGGTGTCCAGGCGTGTCATGACCCTTGGTTTCGGCGCCGCCGGGCAAATCTTGAGCGGCTATCCTTGCCGACCATGACCCCTTCACTGCCCCCACGCACGCCCGACGAGCAGGCGCGGCTCGATGCCGAACTCACCGACCTGGTGGAACACAAGATCAGGTTCAACGAGGTGCTGGGCCTGAAGGTGCAGGCGCTGCGGCCGCGCTTCCTGGTGCGCTTCGACATGCGCCCCGAACTGATCGGGCACTTCCACTACGGCCGCCTGCACGGCGGCGTGATTTCGGCCGCGCTCGATGCCATGGGCGGCTGCGCGCTGATGCTGGCCGTGGCCGAGCGGCACCCGTCGGACAGCGCCGAACAGGTGATGCACCGCTTCCTGAAGGTCGGCACCATCGACCTGCGGGTGGACTTCCTGCGCCAAGGCATGGGCCAGCACTTCATCGCGTCGGCCGAGGTGACCCGGCTGGGCGGCCGCGTCGGCTCGACGCAGATGCAGCTGGTCTCCGACGACGGCACGCTGATCGCCACGGCGGCGGCGGCCTACATCGTGAGCTGACGATGCGCACCACCGCGTTCCTGGCCGCGGCCATCGCCCTCGCCTCGGCGGTGGCACCGGCGATCGCCCAGCGCGCCGTCACGCCCCGTGCGCCACTGGCCGCCGACGAGGTGGCCCACATCGATGTGTTCAGGCGCCTGTCCCCCAGCGTGGTGCACATCACCACGCTCGAACTCGAGCGCGACTTCTTTTCGCGCAACGTGCAGCAGGTGCCGCGTGGCACCGGCACCGGCTTCATGTGGGACACGGCGGGCCACATCGTCACCAACTTCCACGTCATCCAGGGCGGCAGCGGCGCCACGGTGACACTGGCCGACCAGAGCGTGCACCGGGCCACGCTGGTCGGCGTGTTCGCCGACCGTGACCTCGCCGTGCTCAAGATCGATGCGCCGCGCGACAAGCTCACACCCGTGCCCATCGGCACCAGCCGCGACCTGGTGGTCGGGCAGAGGGTCTATGCCATCGGCAACCCGTTCGGGCTCGACCAGACGCTGACCACCGGCATCGTCAGCGCGCTGAACCGCGAGATCGACTCCGCCAACAACCGCACCATCCGCGGCGCGATCCAGACCGACGCCGCCATCAACCCCGGCAACTCCGGCGGCCCGCTGCTCGATTCTGCCGGCCGCCTGATCGGCGTGAACACCGCGATCTACAGCCCCTCGGGCGCCAGCGCCGGCATCGGCTTCGCCATCCCGGTCGACGAGGTCAACCGCATCGTGCCGCGCCTGATCCGCGACGGCCGCATCACCCGGCCGTCGCTGGGCATCTCGTCGGCCAACGAGGCCGTGCACCGTGCGCTGCGCCTGCCCGATGGCCTGGCGGTGGTGCGCGTGTCGCCGGGCAGCCCGGCGGCCAAGGCAGGGCTGCAGCCGTTCGCGCGCGCGGCCGACGGCAGCATCGTGCCGGGCGACGTGATCACCGCCATCGACAACGAGCCGGTGAAGAGCCTCGACGACATGCTCACCGTGCTGGAAAGGCACCAGCCCGGCGACACCGTCAGCCTGACGCTGTCGCGCGGCGGCCGCACCCGCAAGCAGAACGCGACACTGGCCGCGGGCGACTGAGCCGTCCCTCCCGCCCCGCGGCCCCCTCGGAGACGCCCATGCCCACGCCCGACACCGTCCGCTCCCACTACCGCATCTGCCCCTTGTGCGAGGCCTGCTGCGGCCTCGAGGTGCGCACCGAGGGCCGTCGGGTGGTGGGCATCCGGGGCCTGGACGCCGACCCGTTCAGCGCCGGCTATGTCTGTCCGAAGGCCTATGCGCTGAAGGACCTGCACGACGATCCCGACCGCCTGCGGACCCCGCTCATCAAGCGCGATGGGCGCCGTGTGCCGGCCACCTGGGACGAGGCTTTCGCCGAGATCGATCGCCGCCTGCCGCCACTGCTGGCCGAGCACGGCCGCGACGCGGTGGCGCTGAGCGTGGGCAACCCGGCGGCGCACAAGATGGGGCTGCTGCTGTACTTCGCCCGACTGGCACGCGCGCTGGGCACTAAGAACGTGTTCTCGGCCAGCACGCTCGACCAGATGCCCAAGCAGCTGCAGTCGGGCCTGATGTACGGGCACTGGCTGTCGGTGGCCCTGCCCGACCTGCCGCGCACCGACCTGATGCTGGTGATCGGCGCCAACCCGATGGCCAGCAACGGCAGCATGTGGACGGTGCCCGACTTCCGCGGCAAGGCCAAGGCGCTGCGGGCCCGGGGTGGGCGCCTGGTGGTGATCGACCCGCGCCGCACCGAGACCGCCGAGGTCGCCGACGAGCACCACTTCATCCGCCCCGGCGCCGACGTGTTCCTGCTGGCGGCGATGGTGCGCACGCTGTTCGACGAGGACCTGGTGCGGCTGGGCCGGGCGGCCGATCACGTGGCCGGCGTCGACGCAGTGCGCGACGCGGTGGCCGGCTTCACGCCCGAGCGCGCCGCTGCGCGCTGCGGCATCGGCGCCGACACGATCCGTCGGCTCGCACGCCAACTGGCCGCGGCGCCGCGCGCCTGCGTCTACGGCCGCATCGGCACCTGCACCCAGGCCTACGGCACGCTGGCCTCGTGGCTCATCGACGTGCTCAACGTGCTGACCGGCCGACTCGACGAGCCCGGCGGCGTGATGTTCGCCAAGGCGCCCGCGTTCGCCGCCAACACCGCCGGGCCCCCGGGCCGCGGTCGTGGCGTATCGACCGGCCGCCACCGCGCCCGCGTCAGCGGCGCGCCCGAGGTGTTCGGCGAACTGCCGATCAACGCGCTGGCCGAAGAGATCGAGACGGCCGGCCCCGGCCAGGTGCGCGCGCTGATCACCGTGGCCAGCAACCCGGTGCTGTCGGCGCCGAACGGTGCCCGCCTGGCCCGGGCCCTGGACGGGCTGGACTTCATGGTCAGCCTGGACATCTACCTCAACGAGACGACGCGCCACGCCGATGTCGTGCTGCCGGGCCTGTCGCCGCTGGAGGAAGGCCACTACGACATCGCCTTCCCGCAACTGAGCTGGCGCAACCAGGCGCGCTACAGCGCGGCGGTGTTCGAGCCCCCGGTCGGGCACCTGCCCGACTGGCAGAGCCTGTTGAAGCTGACGGCCATCGTGCGCGGCCGTGGGGCCGGCGCCGATGTGCAGGCCCTGGACGACGAGTTGGCAGCCGACGACGTGCGGCGCATGGCGGGTGACCAGGCCGACAGCGTGCTGCAGTCGGTGGGCCGCTGGACCGGCCCCGAGCGGCTGGTCGACCTGGCGCTGCGCAGCGGCCCGCATGGCGACCGCTTCGGCGTCGTGCCCGACGGCCTGACGCTGGCCAGGCTGGCCGACACGCCCGGCGGCATCGACCTGGGCGAGTTGCAGCCGCGCCTGCCCGAGGTGCTGCGCACGCCCAGCGGCCGGGTCGAGCTGGCCCCGCCGCTGCTGCTGGCCGACCTGCCGCGGGCGCTGGCCGACCTGGACGCTCCGAGCCCACCAATGGTCATCATCGGCCGGCGCGACGTGCGCTCGAACAACAGCTGGATGCACAACCTGCCGACCCTGGCCAAGGGGCCGCAGCGCTGCACGCTGCTCGTGCACCCCGACGACGCGGCCCGCCTGGGCCTGGCCGACGGCGCGCTGGCCCGCATCCGCCGCGGCGATGCGCACATCGAGGCGCCGGTGGCGCTCAGCACCGCGATGATGCCCGGCGTGGTGAGCCTGCCGCACGGCTGGGGGCACGACCTGCCGGGGGTGCGCCTGGGCCTGGCCGCCGAGCGGCCCGGCGCCAACCTCAATGCGGTGCTCGACGAGTCGCAGATGGACCCGCTGTCGGGCAACGCCGTGCTGTCCGGCGTGGCGGTCGAGGTGATGCCGGCGCCGCCCGGCGGCTGACGCCCGATCAGGCGGCCGTGGCCGAGGACTCGGCCGCCGCGGCCGTCAGCCGCGCCACCGCGTCGCCCGCATCGTCGGCCGCCAGCAGCGCCTGTTGGATCTGGGCCGGCGACAGCGCGCCATCCGGGTAGCCTGCCGCCAGCGCATCGGCCTGGGCCACCGCGCTCGGGTGGAAGCGCAGGAACAGCGCGCGCAACTGGGCGGCGGTGGCGTTGCCCAGGCGCAGTTCCAGGTCGATGCGGCCCGGGCGGATCAGCGCCGCATCGAGTTGTTCGCGGTGATTGGTGGTCAGCACCACGATGCGGCCTTCCTGCGCGGCCACACCGTCCAGTGCATTGAGCAGGCCCGAGAAGCTGACCTCGATGCGCTGGTCGAGCGTGCGCCGCGCGCTGAAGAAAGCGTCGATGTCCTCGATGAGGATCAGCGACCGCGTTGGCGTGCGCTGCAGCAGGTCGGCCAGCGTGTGGTCGTTGAGCTTCGGGTTGGTCAGCGACAGCGCGCACAGCTTCAGGCGCAGCTCACCGGCCAGCGCGTAGGCCACGCTCGTCTTGCCAGTGCCCGGCGGCCCGTGCAGCAGGTAGCCGCGCCGCCACGGGATGCCCAGGCCGGCGTACCACTCGCGGCGGTCGAAGAACTCGTGGATGTCGTCGTGCAGCAGCCGCGCCACGCCGGGGTCCAGCACCACCGAGTCCAGGCTGCGCAGCGGCTTGGTGTCGGCCAGGTGCCATTGCTCGCCCCAACGGTCCACGGTGTACAGCGCCAGCCGGTTGGCGCGGCGTGCACCGGCATGCTGCAGCACGGTCTCGAACAGCGCCTCCAGCGCGCGGCGCGGCGCGAACAGCGCGCCGATGCGCACCGTCTCGATGACCTGCAGGTTCATGGCGATCTCGCGCTGCAGCCACATCAGCCGGCCGTCGTGCCAGAAGAGGTGGAAGCCCGGCGCCGGGCTGTACGCGAGCTGCGGCGAGCCGTCCTCGCCCTCGGCCGCATCGGCCACCGGCGGCGCGGCCTGGATCACCGTGAACCAGCGGCTGCGCTGGCCGAAGCGCTGGTCGTTGAGCCAGGCGACGAAGGCCGGGAACAGGTCGTTGCGGCTGTCGATGACCGCGGTGACGACGAAGGCCCGCTGCAGCTGCGACCACAGCGCCGCCGGCACGCTGCGCAGCGAGGCGGCCACCACACCGATCAGGCCCAGTGCCACGGCGCCGGCCACCACCTGGTTGTCCAGCTGGGCCTTCAGGGCCGTGACGAGGGCGTCCCACATGGGGACGGGATGTTAGGCGAAGCCCGGCGCACCGGGGCGCACCGCACTTGAGATACGCTCGCCCCGCATCCGGCCCCGCGCGCCGATGCACCGCCCCAATGCCCAGGAGAGACAAGCCCATGCCCAGACACCGCCTCGCCCTGCTGCTCGTCGTGGCCGCCCTGCTGGGCGCCTGCAGCACCGTGAAGAACCCGGTCACCGGCCAGGACGAGCGCACGGTGATGGACGAGCGCAGCGAGATCGCCGAAGGCGCCAAGGGCCACGCCGAGGTGCTGAAGGAGTACCCGCTGCTGTCCAATCCGCCGCTGCAGGCCTATGTCGACGACATCGGCCAGCGGCTGGCTCGCCAGTCGCACCGGGCCGGCCTGAAGTGGACCTTCACCGTGCTGGACAGCCCCGAGGTCAATGCCTTTGCGCTGCCGGGCGGCTATGTCTACGTCACCCGCGGCATCCTGGCCTACCTGGACAGCGAGGCCGACCTGGCCGGCGTGCTGGGCCACGAGATCGGCCACGTCACCGCGCGCCACGGTGCCCAGCGGGCGACGCGCGCCCAGGCCGCGGGCATCGGCGTGTTCGCCGCCACCGTGCTGGGCGCGGTGCTCGAGAGCGGCGGGGTCTCCGGCGCCGGCAACATGGCCGGGCAGCTGTCGCAGGCCGCCGCGGCCGGCTTCATCGCCAGCTACAGCCGCGACCAGGAACTGCAGGCCGACCAGCTCGGCGCCGAGTACCTGGCCCGCACCCGGTACGACCCGAGCAACATGGTCGACGTGATCCGCACGCTGCGCGACCAGGATTTGTTCCGTGCCGACGTGGCCAAGGCCGAAGGCCGGCCCGCGCCGCAACAGGCCAACTGGCTGTCGTCGCACCCCAGCGGCGAGCAGCGGCTGGCCGAGATCGCCCGGCGCGCCGCGGCCTACAAGGGCAGCTACGACGACGACGGCCGGGCGCGCTACCTGAAGGCCATCGAGGCCATCCCCTTCGGCGAGAGCCGCGAGCAGGGCGTCACCCGCGGCCGGCATTTCTTCCACGAGCCGCTGGGCGTGGCGCTGACCGCCCCGGCCCAGTGGAGCATCCAGAACGACACCGAGGCCATCACGCTGGTCAATGCGGCCGGCGACGCGGCGCTGGTGGTGCGCCTGGTGCCGTCCCAGGCCGGCGCCACGCACGACGAAATCGTGCGCAACCTGATCAAGCCCGAGCAAGTGCGCAGCGAGCGGCGCACGCTGGGCGGCGGTCTGTCGGCCACGCACCTCACCGGCAGCCGCCGCAATGCGCAGGGCCAGGCGCAGGGTTTCGAGCTCACCCTCGCCACCGGGCCGGGCAACCGCCACTACCTGATGTCCTACGCCGCCAAGGACGCCGCGGCGCTGGAGCGGTCGCGCGCCGGCCTGCGCGAGGCCGAGGCCAGCTTCCGCCTGATCGGCGAAGCCGAGCGTGCCGCCGCGCGGTCGTGGGAGATCCGCCTGGTGCCGCTGCCGGCCGGGGGCTTCGACGAACTGGCCCGGCGCTCGCCGCTGGGCCCGCATGCCCGCGCCCAGCTGCTGCTGCTCAACGGCAGCTACAGCGGCCAGGCGGTGACGCCAGGGCGCCTGGTCAAGGTGGTGCAGGTGCGCTGAAACCGGCCGCCCAGCGGGCCGCGCCGGGCGCGGTGCGTTACGATCCGCGCCCGAAGCACCGGCCCGGCCGCCGGCTGCACCTGGAGCCCCCATGCAAGTCGTCTGCCTCGACCTCGAAGGCGTGCTGATCCCCGAGATCTGGATCGAATTCTCCAAGCGCACCGGCATCGCCGAGTTCATGCGCACCACCCGCGACGAGCCGGACTACGACAAGCTGATGCGCTTCCGCATCGGCCTGCTGGCCCAGCACAAGCTCAAGCTGGCCGACATCCAGGACGTGATCGGCGGCATGGCGCCGATGGACGGCGCCAAGGCCTTCCTCGACGACCTGCGCTCGCGCTTCCAGGTGATCATCCTGTCGGACACGTTCTACGAGTTCGCCGACCCGATGATGCGGCAGCTGGGCAGGCCCACGCTGTTCTGCCACAAGCTGGTGATCGACGCGGCCGGCTTCGTGGCCGACTACAAGCTGCGCCAGCCCAACCAGAAGGCCCATGCCGTCAATGCGCTGAAGGGCCTGAACTTCCAGGTCATCGCGGCCGGCGACTCGTACAACGACACCGGCATGCTGGGCGCGGCCGACGCCGGCTTCTTCATCCACCCGCCCGAAAGCATCGTCGCGCAGTTCCCGCAGTTCCCGGTGAACCGCAGCTATGCCGAGCTGAAGGCGTCGATCGACGGCGCCGCGGCGAGGCTGCTGGCCGCGGCCTGACGGGCGGCACGCGGCCATGGCCTCGCGCCAGGCGATCGAACTGCTGGCCCCGGCGCGCGACGCCGACATCGGCATTGCCGCGGTCGACCACGGCGCCGACGCGGTGTACATCGGCGGCCCCGACTTCGGCGCCCGCGCCAATGCCGGCAACACGGTGGCCGACATCGAGCGGCTGTGCCGGCATGCCCACCGCTACGGCGCGCGCATCTTCGTCACGCTCAACACCATCCTGCGCGACGACGAGCTCGAACCCGCCCGCCGGCTGGCCTGGCAGCTGCACGAGGCCGGTGCCGATGCGCTGATCGTGCAGGACATGGGCCTGCTCGAACTCGACCTGCCGCCGCTGCAGTTGCATGCCAGCACGCAGACCGACATCCGCACGCCCGAGAAGGCGCGCTTCCTGCAGGACGTGGGCTTCTCGCAGATGGTGCTGGCGCGCGAGCTGTCGCTGCCGCAGATCCGCGCGGTGGCCGCGCAGGTGCAGCAGGCCACGCTCGAGTTCTTCATCCACGGCGCGCTGTGCGTGGCCTACAGCGGGCAGTGCTTCATCAGCCATGCCCACACCGGCCGCAGCGCCAACCGCGGCAACTGCTCGCAGGAATGCCGGCTGCCCTACACGGTGACCGACGCGCAGGGGCGCATCGTGGCCCACGACAAGCACGTGCTCTCGCTGAAGGACAACAACCAGAGCGACAACCTGCGCGCGCTGGTCGACGCCGGCATCCGCAGCTTCAAGATCGAGGGCCGCTACAAGGACCTCGGCTACGTCAAGAACGTCACCGCCCACTACCGCCGCCTGGTCGACGACCTGCTCGACGGTGCGCCGGGCCTGCACCGGGCCTCGTCGGGCCGCTGCACCTTCTTCTTCACGCCCGACCCGGCGCGCAACTTCAACCGTGGCGCCACCGACTACTTCGTCAATGGCCGCCTCGAGGACATCGGCGCCTTCGACACGCCCAAGCACGCCGGCCTGGCGGTGGGCGAGGTGCTGCGCTGCGGCACCGACCACTTCGACGTGGTGCTGGCCGATGGCACCGAGGCCCTGGCCAACGGCGACGGCCTGACCTGGTGGGACCTGCAGGGCGAACTCAACGGCGTGCAGGTGAACGTGGCCAAGGCGCTGGACGCCGCCGCACGTCAGTGGCGGGTGTGGCCCAACGAGCCGATGGCCGACCTGCACGACTTGCGCCGGCACACCGCCGTGCACCGCAACCGCGACATGGCCTGGGACCGCGCGATGGACCGCAAGACCGCCGAGCGCCGCCTCGCGGTGGACCTGCGCCTGGACGAACTGCCCGACGGCCTGCTGCTGACGCTGACCGACGAGGACGGCCACGTCGGCCAGGCCGAAGCCCACCTGCCGTTGACACCAGCACGCGACGCGGCGCGCGCCGAGGCCGCGCTGCGCGACGCGCTGGGCAAGCTCGGCGCCACCGTGTTCGAGGCGCGGGAGCTGGACATCGCCACCTCGCAGGCCTGGTTCCTGCCGGCCGCGGCCGTCAACGGCCTGCGGCGTGACGCGGTGGCCGCCCTCGAGAGCGCGCGTGCAGCCGCGTTCGAGCGGCTGCCGCGCGCGACAGCGGTGGACCCGCCGGTGCGGTATCCCGACGACACGCTCAGCTACCTGGCCAACGTGTACAACCACCGGGCGCGAGACTTCTATGCCCGCCATGGCGTGAGGGTCATCGAGTCGGCCTACGAAAGCCACGAGACCCTGGGCGAAGCCAGCCTGATGATCACGAAGCACTGTGTGCGTTACTCGCTGAGCCTGTGCCCCAAGCAGGCCAAGGGCGTGACCGGCGTGCAGGGCACCCTGCGCGCCGAGCCGCTGACCCTGACGCACGGCGACGACACGCTCACGCTGCGCTTCGACTGCAAGCCCTGCGAGATGCATGTGGTCGGGCGGCTGCGCCGCAATGTGCTGCAGCAGGTGGTCGAGCAGCCGCTGCAGTTCTACCGCGCGCGTCCTCCCGCCTGAATCGCGGGGGAGCCCCCTCGTTCGAGGGGGCCAACACAGGGCATTCAGGGTGGTGTGGCAGGCCCCGATGTTGCTACCCTGTTCGTGGCGCAGTACCGGTCGTTTCGGACATCCCGAATCGACCGCAGGCCGCATTCCACAGTCGTGCGATCCGGGCCCACCGCCCGGCTGCCGTCTCCTCCATCCGACGAAAGGGCTAGCTCCATGTTCAACCCCTCCTGGGCCAGGTGCCTCACAAGCGCCGCGCTGTTGGCCGCCACCGCCGTACCGACGATCGCCTCGGCGGCGCTCGTCGACTTCGAGTCAGCGCCGCCCCTGACCGTGGTCGGACCGGGCCAGCCCGACGCCTCGTACACCGAATCGGGCGTGACCTTCACTCCGACGGGCAGCGACGCCATCGTCGATCTTTCATCCTGCGCGCCAGCGCTCGGCGAATCCTGCATCCGCAACAACTTCCTCAGCGTCTACCTCACGGCCCTCAATGGTGCGGAAGTCACCATCACGACGCAGCGCGCCTTCTCGATCGACGCCCTCGACGCCTCGTTCTTCCCGCTGCCAACGCCGGCGGGCATCTTCGCCAACTCACCGATGGGACTGAAGCTGGTCGGCACGCTGTGGGACGGTGGCTTGATCGAAACCACGCTCTCGCTGCTCGAGGCTCCGGGCGTTCCCGGTGACTTCGTGTTCAGCAGCTACGGCCTCCCGGGTTCGCCGCTGCTCCGTTCAATGACCCTGGGGGCCTGCGTCTTCATCGGAGCCGACTGCGTGCGCAGCGGTGTCGACTTCGATGCCGCCGGCTACCTGTTCAACGACCTGCAGTTCGCGATCGACAACCTGTCGCTGACGATCCCCGAACCATCGGCCCTGTGGCTGGTGGCCCTGAGTCTGGGCGGCCTGGCGTTCACCCGCCGCCGCTCTGCCCGATAACCCCGCTGCGCACAACGCAGGAGGAGAAGAATCGATGACGAAAACCCCATGGATCTGGGCCGCCGCACTGTTGATGGCCGCGGGTGCCGCCAGTGCGCAGCAGGCCGCGCGCAAGTCCTATATCGTGCAGCTGGTTGACCAGCCCGCTGCCGGCTACACCGGCTCGGTGCAGGGCTATGCCGCGACCAGGCCGGTGCTGGGCCAGAAGTTCAATGCACGTGCGGCCAACGTGCTGGCCTATCGCAACTACCTGAGCGGCCGCCAGTCCACCGTGCTGGCTTCGCTGGGCAACGTGCCGGTCACGCACCGTTACAGCGTGGCGTTCAACGGCTTCACGGCACTACTGACCGACACCGACGTCGCCAAGCTCAAAGCCAATGCCGGCGTGGCGGCCGTGTCCGAGGACACGCCCCGCACGGTCGACACCAGCCGCACGCCAGGGTTCCTGGGCCTCACCGGATCGGGTGGGCTGCATACCAACGGCGTCACCGGCGAGAACGTGATCATCGGCATCGTCGATGGCGGCATCACGCCCGAAAATCCGGCGTTCTCCGACAAGGTCGACGGCGCCGGCAAGCCCGTATCCAGCCACCTGCCGGGCACCGTCGTCTACAACCCGATCATCAACAGCCGCCCCTGGGCCGGCACCTGCCAGACCGGTCCCGGGTTCCCGGCCAGCGCCTGCAACAACAAGCTGATCGGCGCGCGCCACTTCCATGCCGGCTTCGACCAGTCGGGGCGCACACGCCAGTCAGTCGAGTTCCTGTCGCCGCGCGACGCCGACGGCCACGGCACCCACACCGCCTCCACTGCTGGCGGCAACGCCGGTGTCGAGTCGGTGGTCAACGGCTCGCCCAGCGGCATCATCAGCGGCATGGCGCCGCGGGCCCGCATCGCGGCCTACAAGGTCTGCTGGCTCTACAACGGCTCGGCGTTGGCCACCTGCTTCTCGAGCGACAGCGTCGCCGCCATCGACGCCGCGGTCGCCGACGGCGTGGATGTCATCAACTTCTCCATCAGCGGAACGCGCACCAACTTCGTTGACAGCGTCGAAGTGGCCTTCCTCTTTGCCGCGGATGCGGGCGTCTTCGTGGCGGCCTCGGCCGGCAACGAAGGCCCGGGCAACACCGTGGCGCACATGAGCCCCTGGCTCACGACAGTGGCCGCGTCCACGCACGATCGCCTGAACGTCGCCACCGTCACGCTTGGCAACGGCAGCACCTTCACCGGCCCCTCCCTGCAAGCCGCCGGTCTGCCCAGCAAGTCGCTGATCCTGTCGACCGAGGCAGGCGTCACGCCGCTCGCCGGTCTGACTGCGCTGCAACAGGCTGCGCTGCGGCTGTGCTTCTCCAACGCCGACCTGGCCGACGCCACGCTGCTG
Source organism: Ideonella sp. A 288 (assembly GCF_002198735.1). Classification (GTDB taxonomy): domain Bacteria; phylum Pseudomonadota; class Gammaproteobacteria; order Burkholderiales; family Burkholderiaceae_C; genus Pseudaquabacterium. The sequence goes on along the minus strand of NZ_MWLO01000139.1, from coordinate 90,552 downwards.
GGCGCAGCCGCCGGCCCGGCCGCCGCCCTCGACCCGGCAAAGGTCGCCGGCAAGATCGTCGTCTGCGACCGCGGCGCCAACGCCCGCGTCAACAAGAGCCTCGCCACGAAGGAGGCCGGCGGCGCAGGCACGATCGTGATCAACACGGCCGCCAACACGCTCAACGATGACGCGCATTTCGTGCCGACGGTCCACCTGTCTCACCTGTTCCGCACGACCGTCCGGACCTATGCCGCTGGCGGCGCCGGCACAGCCAGCCTCAGCGGCTCGGTGCTCGACCCGAGCGTGATCGCCCCGCAGATGGCTGCCTTCTCCTCGCGTGGCCCGAACCTGGCCAATCCCAACATCCTTAAGCCGGACATCACGGCGCCTGGCGTGAACATCCTGGCCGCGTACGCGCCGCCACTGGCCAATGCCGCCCAGACCGATGCCCAGATCGCCTTGGGCAACTACCCGGCGCCGTCCTTCAACTACCTGCAGGGCACGTCGATGTCCAGCCCGCACATCGCCGGCATGGCCGCACTGCTGAAGCAGGCCAAGCCGTCGTGGTCGCCAGCCGCCATCAAGTCGGCACTGATGACCACGGCCACCGGCGTGAAGCTGGGCAATGGCGCACCCGACACCGATCGATTCGGCTATGGAGCCGGCCATGCCAACCCGAACGCCGCGGCCGGCGTGGGCCTGGTCTACGACGCGGGCTTCCCGGACTACGCGGCCTTCCTGTGCGGACAAGGCCTGGTCAACCCGACCGGCGCCCTGTGCAATGCCTTCGGCTTCATCGCGCCGTGGGATCTGAACCTGGCCTCCTTGACCTCCGAAGTGGTGGGGCGCCAGACATTCCGCCGCACGGTCACCAACGTGAGCGCCAATCCGGCCAGCTATACGGCATCGGTCACGATGCCCGGCTTCTCGGTCTCGGTGTCGCCCGCTACGCTGGCCCTTCCTGCCGGCGGCAGTGGTAGCTTCACACTCACCGCGCAGCGCACGAATGCACCGCTCGGCGCCTGGGGCTTCGGCAACCTCGACTGGAGCGATGGCAGCAGCACGGTTCGCAGCCCGTTGACGCTGAAGCCGCTGTCACTGGCCGCGCCAGCGATCATCGCCGACAGACGTCTGCGCGCGAGCCACATCTTCACAGTGGGCACGGGTTATGACGGCACGCTGCGTTCGAGCACTGTCGGCTTGGTGCCGTCCACGCGCACGGGAGGATCGGTGAACTTCGGTGCCGACAACTGCACAGCCTCGTTCGACGTACCGGCGGGCGCCACTGCCTTGCGCATTGCGCTGTTCGACGGAGAAACCACCGGCAACGGTGATGACGACCTCGACCTCGAGGTCTACCGCGGGGCCACGCTGGCCACGGCCACGCTGGTTGGCAGCAGCGGTGGCACCACAGCAGATGAAACGGTGAGCATCGCCTCGCCTGCCGCAGGCAAGTACTGGGTCTGCGTCATCGGCTTCGGCACGAGCCGCAAGAATCCCGATGGAACCAATGCCACCAGCTCGAACTACACCCTGTCCAGTTGGGTCGTGGCCCCGGGCAAGGGATTGGCCAACACGCTGCGCGTCAGCACCCCGGCGACGGTGGTCACCGCGGGCACTGGCTCGGTGGCATTCTCCTGGGCGGTGGCCGCTGGTCAGCGCTACTTCACCACGGTGCAGTTCCTCGACGGTGCCAGCACGCCTGTGGGAAGCACCGCGCTGTACATCGATAGCGCGGCCGTCTTGACTCCGGCCCCGGCCAGCAGCAGCAAAGGCATGCAGAAGGCTGCCAAGTTGGCCGAACGCTGAACCTGTCCGGCACCGGCCGGCCTGTCGGGCCGGTCGTCGTCTTTCCCAACGGGCCACGCATGCGTGGCCCGTTGTCCATTCAGCACCAAATCAGTTGGCCAGAGGCCGAGGCCGCAGCACACAACGCCGATCGCGGCACACCGCACCAGGATCGGGGATCACCTGGCAGGTCGACATGATGCCGAAGCGCTCATTGCGCTGCCGCTGCATCACGGCCAGATCGTCGGCCAGCGCCTTCAGCACATCGGCCTTGCCGGAGGCCACAGACCAGGCCATCCAGCTTTCCGGGCCGCCGCACGAGCGGGCGCCGATCGGCAGGGTCCTGCACTGGGCATCGCTGGTGCAGGCCGCGTCGCCGATCTCGGCCTCGATGCGGCGGCGCTGCGCCGCCTCGAGCTCGAGACTGGCCTTCACCGTGGCCGCCCTCGACACCGCGGGCTCGCCCGTTGGGGGGCCGGGCGGCGTCTGGGCCTGGCAGGCAGAGACCAGCAGCGTGACACACAGGATGCGGACTCCGGCGAGGGCCCGGTCGCCGCACGAAGGTCGACTCGCTGCGCGTCGATCGGCATCGCACGGGGTGTCTGAACGGTGTGGCATGGCTCTGTCCTTTCGATGATCGACCGGCGATGCCCACCGGCGCCCGCGCGGCGCCACGGCAAGGCATCATTCAGCCCATGATCCCATTGTCCGTCCTCGATCTGGCGCCCATCGTCGAAGGCAGCGATGCCGCCGAATCGCTGCGCCACACACTCGATCTCGCGCAACATGCCGAGGCCTGGGGCTACCACCGCTACTGGCTCGCCGAGCATCACAACATGGACGGCGTGGCCTGCTCGGCCACCGCGGTGCTGATCGGCCACGTGGCCGGCGGCACCCGCCGCATCCGCGTCGGCTCGGGCGGCGTGATGCTGCCCAACCATGCGCCGCTGGTGGTGGCCGAGGCCTTCGGCACGCTGGCCACGCTGTACCCCGGCCGCATCGACCTGGGCCTGGGCCGCGCGCCGGGTACCGACCAGATGACCGCGCGCGCCCTGCGCCGACAGATGACGCCGGGCAACGAAGACAGCTTTCCGAACGACGTGCTCGAACTCCAGGCCTACCTCGCCGAGGCGCAACCCGGTCAGGCGGTGCGTGCGATCCCGGGCGCGGGCACCAAGGTGCCGATCTGGATCCTGGGGTCCAGCCTGTACGGTGCGCAGCTCGCGGCCTACCTGGGCATGCCCTACGCGTTCGCGTCGCACTTCGCGCCCGAGCAGCTGATGCAGGCGCTGGAGGTCTACCGCGCCACCTACCGCCCGTCGGCAGACTGGCCCAAGCCCCACGCCATGGTCGGCGTGAACGTCATCGTCGCCGACAACGACGACGCGGCCGCCCAGGCCTTCACCTCGCTGCAGCAGCGCTTCCTGGGCATGCAGCGCGGCGTGCGCGGGCCGCTGCCGAGGCCGGTGACGCCCGCCGAGATGGACGCGATGTGGAGCCCGCACGAGAAGGCCGCCGTGCAGCGCATGCTCACCGCCACCGCCGTGGGCTCGCCCGACACGGTGCACCGGCAGCTGGCCGACATCGTCCAGGCCACGCAGGCCGACGAACTGATCGTCGCCTGCGCCGTGCATTCCCACGCCGCGCGGCTGCGCTCCTACGAACTGCTGTCGCAGCTGGCCGGGGCGTCCTGAGGATCAGCCCACCCAACGCCGAGCGTTGCCGAACATGCGCATCCAAGGGCTGTGCGCCGAGGCATCGCCCGAGGTCCAGCTCATCTGGATGTTGCGGAACACCCGCTCGGGGTGCGGCATGAGTGCGGTGAAGCGGCCGTCGGCCGTGGTCACCGCCGTCAGGCCGCCGGGGCTGCCGTTGGGGTTGAGCGGGTAGGCCTCGGTGGCCTGGCCGTGGTGGTCGACGAAGCGCATCGCCCGGTGCACCGTGGCCGCATCGCCGCGCTGCGAGAAGTCGGCAAAGCCTTCGCCGTGGGCCACCGCGATCGGCAGGCGGCTGCCGGCCATGCCCTGGAAGAAGATCGACGGCGAGTCGAGCACCTCGACCAGGCTCAGACGCGCCTCGAAGCGCTCGCTGCGGTTGGTGACGAAGCGCGGCCAGGCCTGCGCCCCCGGGATGATCGGGGCCAGCGCCGCCATCATCTGGCAACCGTTGCACACGCCCAGTGCGAAGCTGCCCGGCCGGGCAAAGTAGGCCGAGAACTGCTCGGCCAGCGCCGGGTTGAACAGGATCGAGCGGGCCCAGCCTTCGCCGGCGCCCAGCGTGTCGCCGTAGCTGAAGCCCCCGCAGGCCACCAGGCCGGTGAACTGGTCGAGCCTGGTGCGCCCCGACTGCAGGTCGGTCATGTGCACGTCGAAGGTCTCGAAGCCGGCCTGGGCCAGCGCGTAGCTCATCTCGACGTGCGAGTTGACGCCTTGCTCGCGCAAGATCGCCACCCGCGGTCGGGCGGTGTGGACGAAGGGCGCGGCCACGTCGTCGACGGGGTCGAAGCTCAGGTGCACGTGCAGGCCGGGGTCGGCCTCGGCGCCCGCGGCGGCATGCTCGCTGTCGGCCCCGTCGGGGTTGTCGCGCAGGCGCGCGATGCGCCAGCTGACCTCGTCCCAGGCCTGCTGCAGATCGCGCAGCGGCGCGCTGAACTGCGGCTTCGCATCGCGCCACACCTCGACCAGCGCCTTGTCGTTGGTGCGGCCGACCACGTGGCTGTGGCGGCTGAGCCCATGCTGGCGCAGCACCGCCATCGTGGCGTCGCGGGCGCCGCGCGGCACCTGCAGCACCACGCCGAGTTCCTCGTTGAACAGCGCCTCGAGCATCAGCTGGTTGCGCCGCTCGCTCACCTGCGTGGCCCAGTTCTTGGTGTCGCCATATTCGGCGCGGCTGTCGGCGATGCCGTCGCCCTCGGTCACCAGCAGGTCGACGTTGAGGCTCACGCCCACATGCCCGGCGAAAGCCATCTCGCACACCGCGGCCCACAGACCGCCGTCGCTGCGGTCGTGGTAGGCCAGCAGGTGGCCGTCGGCGCGCAACTGCTGCAGCGCCGCGGCCAGCGCCTTCAGCTGTGCCGGCTCGTCCAGGTCGGGCACCACGTCGCCAAACTGGCCCAGCACCTGCGCCAGCATCGAGCCGGCCATGCGGTGCCGGCCCTGGCCCAGGTCGACCAGGATCAGGCTGGTATCGCCAGGCTGCAGTTGCGGCGTCAGCGTGCCGCGCACGTCGTCCAGGCTGGCAAAGGCGGTGACGATCAGGCTCACCGGCGCGGTAACCTGGCGGCTCTGCCCGCCCTCGGTCCACCGGGTGCGCATCGACAGGCTGTCCTTGCCCACCGGGATGCCGATGCCCAGCGCCGGGCACAGCTCGAGGCCGACCGCGCGCACGGTGTCGTACAGCGCGGCGTCCTCGCCGGGCTCGCCGCAGGCGGCCATCCAGTTGGCGCTGAGCTTGATGCGCGACAGCTCGATGGGCGCGGCCAGCAGGTTGGTCACGGCCTCGCCCACCGCCATGCGGCCCGAGGCCGGCGCATCCAGCGCGGCCAGCGGCGTGCGCTCGCCCATGGCCATCGCCTCGCCACGGAAGCCGCGGTGGTCGGCCAGCGTCACCGCGCAGTCGGCCACCGGCACCTGCCAGGGGCCAACCATCGGGTCGCGGTGGCTCAGGCCACCCACGGTGCGGTCGCCGATGGTCAGCAGGAAGCGCTTGCTGGCCACGGTGGGGTGGCGCAGCACGTCGAAGGCCACGGTGTCGAGTCGCACGCCGTTGAGATCGAGCGGCTTCTCGGTGCGCGCCACGCGCCTGACGTCGCGGTGCATCTTCGGCGGCTTGCCCAGCAGCACGTCCATCGGCATGTCGATCGGGCGGTCGCCGCCGGGGCCGTCCTCGAGGATCAGCTCACGCTCGTCGGTGGTCACGCCGACGATGGCGAAGGGGCAGCGCTCGCGGGCGCACATCTGCTCGAACAAGGGCAGCAGATCGGGGTTCACGGCCAGCACGTAGCGCTCCTGGCTCTCGTTGCACCAGGCCTCCTTCGGCGCCAGGCCGGTTTCCTCCAGCGGCACCTTGCGCAGGTCGAAGCGGGCGCCCTTGCCGGCCCCGTCCACCAGTTCGGGGAAGGCGTTGCTGATGCCGCCTGCACCCACGTCGTGGATGGCCAGCACCGGGTTGGCCCCGCCCAGCGCCCAGCAGTGGTTGATGACCTCCTGCGCGCGGCGTTGGATCTCGGGGTTGCCGCGCTGCACCGAGTCGAAGTCGAGCGCCGCGGTGTTGGTGCCGGCGGCCATCGAACTGGCCGCGCCGCCGCCCATGCCGATGCGCATGCCCGGCCCGCCCAACTGCACCAGCAGCGTGCCGGCGCCGAAGGGCAGCTTGTGGGTCTGGCCGGCGCTGATGGTGCCCATGCCGCCGGCGATCATGATCGGCTTGTGGTAGCCGCGGTGCACGCCCGCCACCGGTTGCTCGAAGACGCGGAAGTAGCCGCCCAGGTTGGGCCGGCCGAACTCGTTGTTGAATGCCGCGCCGCCGAGGGGCCCGTCGATCATGATCTGCAGCGGGCTGGCGATGTGGCCGGGCCGGCCGGCGGCCTGGGCCTCCCAGGGGGCGGCCAGGCCGGGCAGTTGCAGGCTGGACACCGAAAAGCCCGTGAGCCCCGCCTTGGGCCGCGCGCCGCGGCCGGTGGCGCCCTCGTCGCGGATCTCGCCGCCGGCGCCGGTGGCCGCGCCGGCAAACGGCGAGATGGCCGTGGGGTGGTTGTGCGTCTCCACCTTCATCAGCACGTGCGCCACCTCGGCGCGGGCGCCGTAGGCCGGCGCGTTGGTGAAGCCCTGGGGCAGCCAGCGCTCGATCGGGCCGCCCTCCATCACCGCCGAGTTGTCGCTGTAGGCCACGATGCTGTGCTGTGGCGAGGTCTTCTCGGTGTGGCGGATCATGCCGAACATCGACAGCGGCTGGCGCTCGCCGTCGATCGTGAAGTCGGCATTGAAGATCTTGTGGCGGCAATGCTCGCTGTTGGCCTGGGCGAACATCATCAGCTCGACGTCGCTGGGGTTGCGCCCGAGCCGGGTGAAGGCGTCCACCAGGTAGTCGATCTCGTCGTCCGACAGCGCGAGGCCGAACTCGGCGTCGGCGCGCCGCAGCGCGTCACGGCCCTGGCCCAGCACGTCGACATGCTCGAGCGGCGGCGCCTGCTGCGCATCGAAGAGGTGGCGCGCGGCCTCGCGCTCGGCCGCCACGCTCTCGGTCATGCGGTCGTGCAGCAGCGCCGCGCAGGCCTGCCATTCGTCGGCCGCCAGCGGCTTGCCGGCGCCGCCGAGCAGGCCGGTCTTGAGCTGCAGGCGGTACTCGGTGACGCGTTCGACGCGGTGCACCGCGGCGCCGCAGTTGCGGGCAATGTCGGTCGCCTTGCTGGCCCAGGGTGACACGGTGCCCAGCCGGGGCATCACCACCACCAGCGTGCCCTCGTCGCCGCCCGTGAAGGGCTCGCCATAGCGCAGCAGCCCGGCCAGCTTGTCGACGTCGGGGGCCTGGTCGGTCCACACCCAGTGCACATGGCGCGCGCTGAGGCCGACGATGCGCGGGCTCACCGCCTGCAGGGCCGGCAGCAGCGCGCGGGCACGGAAATCGGACAGCGCTCGGCCACCCTCGAAATGCATCAGATGTGGGGCGACAGGCGGCATGGGCGACACGTTCCGAGGGCAAACCAGGGATTTTAGGTTGAGGTGGGATAATTTCGCCCCATGCCGATCTCCCTCAAGACCGCCGCCGACATCGACGGCATGCGCATCGCCGGCCGCCTCACGTCCGAGGTGCTGGACATGCTGGCCGAGCACGTCAAGCCGGGCGTCACCACCGACCACCTGGACAAGCTCTGCCACGACCACATCGTGCACGTGCAGAAGGCCATCCCGGCGCCGCTGAACTATGCCCCGCCCGGCTACACGCCCTACCCCAAGTCGATCTGCACGTCGATCAACCACCAGGTCTGCCACGGCATCCCGAACGACCGGCCTTTGAAGAACGGCGACATCGTGAACATCGATGTCACCGTCATCAAGGACGGCTGGCACGGCGATTCCAGCCGGATGTTCGTGGTCGGCGAGGGCTCGATCGCCGCCAACCGGCTGTGCAACCTCACCTTCGAGGCCATGTGGAAGGGCATCGTCAAGGTGAAGCCGGGGGCCCGCCTCGGCGACATCGGCCACGCCATCCAGACCTTCGCCGAGACCCAGGGCTTCTCGATCGTGCGCGAGTTCTGCGGCCATGGCATCGGCCGCAAGTTCCACGAAGAGCCGCAGGTGCTGCACTACGGCCGGCCCGGCACGCTGGAAGAGTTGCAGCCGGGCATGATCTTCACCATCGAGCCGATGATCAATGCCGGCCGCCGCGAGATCCGCGAACTGGGCGATGGCTGGACCATCGTCACGAAGGACCGGTCGCTGTCGGCGCAGTGGGAGCACACGGTGCTCGTCACCGACACCGGCTACGAGGTGCTCACGGTGTCGGATGGCACGCCGAAGCCACCGGCCTTCGCCGGGGCATGAGCCGATGTTGGCGCAGACGCAGCCCGACGCCACCGCCGGCGGCAGTGTTGCAGCGCTGAGGGCACGCTTCCGCGACGGCAAGCGCGCGCTGATCGATCATTTCCTGCAGTCGCGCGCCTCGGCGCCGGCGGCCACGCGGCTGATCCGTGCGCTCACCCGGCATGTCGATGCCACGCTGGCCGAACTGTGGCGCAACGCCGGCATGCCGCCGGCTGCGGCGCTGGTGGCCGTGGGCGGCTATGGCCGCGGCGAGCTCTACCCGCACAGCGACGTCGACGTGCTGGTGCTGCTGCCCGACGGCGCCCCGAACGACGCGATGCGCGCCACGGTCGAGGGCTTCATCACGGCCTGCTGGGACATCGGCCTGGAACCGGGCTCGTCGGTGCGCACCGTGGACGAATGCGTGGCCGAGGCGCGGGCCGACGTCACCGTGCAGACTGCACTGCTCGAAGCGCGCTTCGTCTGCGGCACCAAGCGGCTGTTCGCCACCTTTCGCCGCGCCGCGGAAGACGCCATCGAACCCGCCGCCTTCCTGCGCGCCAAGACGCTGGAGATGCGGCAGCGCCACACCAAGTACGAGGACACGCCCTACTCCCTCGAGCCCAACTGCAAGGAAAGCCCGGGCGGCCTGCGCGACCTGCAGGTGGTGATCTGGGTGTCCCGCGCCGCGGGCCTGGGCCGCAGCTGGAGCGAACTGGCCGCCACCGGGCTGATCACGCCCTTCGAGGTGAAGCAGCTGCAGCGCAACGAGGGCACGCTGCAGCTCATCCGCGCCCGCCTGCATGCCGTGGCGGGCCGCCGCGAGGACCGCCTGGTGTTCGACCTGCAGACCGCGGTGGCCGAGAGCATCGGCTACACCTCGAGCCGCACCCAGCGTTCGTCCGAGGTGCTGATGCACCGCTACTACTGGGCGGCCAAGGCGGTGACGCAGCTCAACCAGATCCTGATGCTCAACATCGAGGAGCGCATCAACGCCAGCGAAACCGCGCCGATGCGTCCGATCAACGACCGCTTCCTCGACCGTGGCGGCATGCTCGAAGTGGCGCGCGACGATCTGTACACCCAGGACCCGCACGCCATCCTCGAGACCTTCGTGATCTTCGAGCAATCGCCGGGCATCCAGGGCTTTTCGGCGCGCACGCTGCGTGCCCTGTACAACGCCCGCAACCTGATGGACGCCGGCTTCCGCCGCGACCCGGTGAATCGCGCCACCTTCATGGACATCCTGCGCCAGCCGCAGGGCATCACGCACGCGATGCGGCTGCTCAACCAGACCTCGGTGCTGGGCCGCTACCTGTGGGTGTTCCGCCGCATCGTCGGGCGCATGCAGCACGACCTGTTCCACGTCTACACGGTCGACCAGCACATCCTGATGGTGCTGCGCAACGTGCGCCGCTTCTTCATCCCCGAGCATGCGCACGAATACCCGTTCTGCTCGCAACTGGCCAGCGGCTGGGACAAGCCCTGGGTGCTGTACGTGGCGGCACTGTTCCACGACGTGGCCAAGGGCCGCGGCGGCGACCATTCCGAGCTCGGTGCCCGCGAGGTGCGCCACTTCTGCCGCGACCATGGTATCGATCGCGACGACGCATCGCTGATCGAGTTCCTGGTGCGCCAGCACCTGACGATGAGCACCGTCGCGCAGAAGGAAGACCTGTCCGACGCCGACGTCGTGCGCGCCTTTGCCGACAAGGTGGGCACGCCGCGTCGCCTGACCGCGCTGTACCTGCTCACCGTGGCCGACATCCGCGGCACCAGCCCCAAGGTCTGGAATGCCTGGAAGGGCAAGCTGCTCGAAGACCTGTACCGCGTCACGCTGCGCGCGCTGGGCGGCGCCCAGCCCAACATGGTCGCCGACCTCGAGGCCCGCAAGCAGGAGGCGATCCAGATCCTTGCGCTGCACTCGGCGCTGCCCGGCACTGAGGGCCCGCTGTGGAAGACGCTCGAGGTGAGCTACTTCGCCCGCCACGACGCCACCGAGATCGCCTGGCACGCCCGCTCGCTGTGGCGCCACATCGAGACCTCCGAGCCGGTCGTGAGTGCCCGCCCATCGCCCGTCGGCGATGGCCTGCAAGTGCTGGTGTATTCGCCCGACCGGCCCGACCTGTTCGCCCGCATCTGCGGCTATTTCGACGGCGCAGGATTCTCCATCCAGGACGCCAAGATCCACACCAGCCGCAGCGGCTACGCGCTCGACACGTTCCAGGTGGTGCACCCCAGCTGCGAGGCCGGCGACAGCAGCGGCTACCGCGACCTGATCTCGCTGATCGAAACGCAGCTGGCGCTGGCGCTGGACAGCACCGGCCCGCTGCCCGAGCCCAGCCGCGGCCGCCTCTCGCGCCGGGTCAAGTCCTTCCCGGTCACGCCCCGCGTCTCGCTGCGCCCCGACGAGCGCGCGCAGCGCTGGCTGCTGTCGGTGAGCACCAGCGACCGCTCCGGCCTGCTCTACGCCATCGCCCGCGTGCTGGCCAGTCACCACGTCAACCTGCAACTGGCCAAGGTCACGACGCTGGGCGAGCGCGTGGAGGACACCTTCCTCGTCGATGGCCCCGCCCTGCAGCAGACCCGGGCGCAGTTGCAGATCGAAAGCGAACTGCTCGACGCGGCCGCGCCGCGCTGAACATCGACCATGGCCCTGCGCTCCACCGACGGCCCGGCCATCGCGCGCGAGCTCGACCAATACGACGCCATCATCGATGCGCGCTCGCCGGCCGAGTTCGCCGACGACCACCTGCCCGGCGCCATCAACTGGCCCGTGCTCGACGACGAGCAGCGCCGCATCGTCGGCACGCTGTATGTGCAGGACTCGCCGCTGGCCGCGCGCAAGGTGGGTGCCGCGATGGTGGGGCGCAACATCGCCGACCACCTCGACCGCTGGATCGCCGACAAGCCGCGCGAGTGGCAGCCGCTGGTGTACTGCTGGCGCGGTGGGCAACGCTCGGGCTCGCTGGCCTGGTTCCTCGATCAGATCGGCTTTCGCTGCACCCGGTTGGCGGGCGGCTACAAGGGCTTCCGCACGGTGGTGCGCGCCGACCTGGGCGAGTGGCCGGCCCGCTTCGACTTCTGCGTGCTGGCCGGGCGCACCGGCAGCGGCAAGACGCGCCTGCTGCAGGCGCTGGCCACCGCCGGCGCGCAGGTGCTCGACCTCGAGGCGCTGGCCAGCCACCGCGGCTCCATCCTCGGTGGCGTGCCTGGGCACCCGCAACCCACGCAGAAGCGCTTCGACACGCTGCTGTGGAGCGCGCTGCAGCGGCTGGACCCGGCGCGCCCGGTCTATGTCGAGAGCGAGAGCCGCAAGATCGGCCGGCTGCAGGTGCCCGAGGCACTGATCGAGCACATGCATGCGAAGGGCCGCGTGCTGCATGTGCAGATGCCCGACGAGGCGCGTGTGGCGCTGCTGCTGCAGGAGTACGGCTTCTTCGCGGACGAGCCCGAACGCTTCTGCGACCTGCTCGACGGGCTGGTGGTGCTGCGCGGCAAGGAGGCGGTCGGCCGCTGGCAGGCGCTGGCCCGGGCGGGCGACTGGGCCACCGTCTTCGGCCAACTGATGCGCGATCACTACGATCCGCTGTACCAGCGCTCGATGGACCGTCACTACAGCGGTTATGCCCAGGCGGGCGTGGTGCCGCTGGCCGATGGCGAGCCGGCCACGGTATTGGCCGCGGCCCGGGCGCTGATGGCATGACACCCCGGGGCCTGACCGGCCGGCCCCAACCGACCAGGCCCGACGCACCGACCGCGCCCGACGCACCTGGCTGGCCATCGAACCGGCCATCCAACCGGCCTCCCCATGGGCCCTGCAGGCGCTGCACCCCATAGGATAGCGGCCTTGCTCTTTGTCAAGCACACCGCCCACCTCAACGGGCAACATGGACGACTCATGCGCGAAAGCCCTGCCCTGATCGAATCACGCCGCTTCGGCGTGCGACACATCCCCATGCTGCGGCCCCTGGGCTGGCTCGCCCGCGGCTGGACCGATCTGATGCGCTGCCCGTTGCCGGGGCTGCTGCATGGCCTGGCGCTGGCGGCCTTTGGCGCCCTGCTGATCGCCGTGGCACACCAGCACTTCTGGCTGCTGGCCGGTGCCTTCACCGGCTTCCTGCTGGTGGCCCCCATCCTGGCCACCGGCCTGTACGCCGTGAGCCGCGCGCTGGAACGCCAGCAGCGCGCCGACCTGGCCGTGGCCCTGGCGGCCTGGAAGCCGCGGGATGGCCGGCTGGTCGTCTTCGGCCTGCTGCTGGCGCTGGCCGGCACCGGCTGGGTGCTGACCTCGGCTTCCCTGATCACCGGCTTCGCACCTGCGCCGGTGCGCGGTCCGATGGACTTCCTGCGCGTCGTGGTGCTGGCCGAGACCGGTCACCTGTTCGAGATCTGGCTGGCGCTGGGCGCATTCCTGGCCGCGCCGGTGTTCGCCAGCAGCGTGGTGGCCATCCCGCTGCTGCTCGACCGTCGAGTCAGCGTGCTGGCGGCCGTGCTGACGAGCTGGCGCGTGGTTCAGGCCCATCCGCTGCCGCTGGCGCTCTGGGCCGGCCTGTTGATGGTGCTCACCGTGTTGGGCATGGCCACCGCGCTGCTCGGCCTGGTGATCATCGCGCCCTGGCTGTCGCACGCCAGCTGGCATGCCTATCGCGACCTGGTGGACACCTCGGCGATGGCCGAACTGGACTGACGCATGTTCGGATTCACCGAAGAACAGGTGGCGTGGTTCGGGCTGACGTTCGGCGTCAGCGCGTTCATGCTCTACATGGTCTTCATCATCTTCCAGCTGGCGCGTGAATCCAAGGCTGGCAAGTTCGGCGCCTTCGTGCTGTTCCTTGCGCTGGGCTTCGGCCTCGTCGGCTTCGCCGCGAAGGGCCTGATCAAGTACTTCATCGGCGGCATCGTCGAATGAGCCCGGGGCCCGCGGCGCAGGCGCTGGAGCCGCAGCGCCACAGCCTGTTCGACGATGTGCAGGGGCTGGCCACCGGCACCTTGTTCGTGGCCTTCGGACTGATGTTGTTCCGCCAGGCGGGTCTGCTGACGGGCGGCACGGCCGGGATTGCGCTCGTGCTGCACTACGCGATGGGCCTGCCGTTCGGCGCGCTGTTCTTCGCGATCAACCTGCCGTTCTACTGGCTGGCCTGGCGCCGCATGGGCGCGCGCTTCACGCTCAAGACCTTTGCCGCGGTGTCACTGCTGGCACTGCTGTCCGAATGGATGCCGCGCTGGATCGGCCTGAGCCACATCGAGCCACTGTTCGCCGCGCTGGGAGGCGGTCTGCTCCTTGGGGCCGGCTTCATCATCCTGTTCCGGCACCGCGCCAGTCTGGGCGGCCTGAACGTGCTGGTGCTGTGGCTGCAGGACCGCTTCGGCTGGCGCGCCGGCTGGATGCAGATGGGCATCGATGTGACCATCCTGCTGGCCTCGGTGCCCTGGCTGGACGTGCGCCACCTGGCCTTGTCGATCGCCGGCGCCCTGGCCATGAACTTCGCACTGGCCGTGAACCACAAGCCGGGTCGCTACACCGCATTCTGAGCGACCAAGGACACGCGATCGCCAGTGCGCGGCCATGAAAAAAGCCGCAACCCTTGCGGGCTGCGGCTTCTTGTCGAACCGTGCGCTTTACAGCGGGCGGATGTTCGAGGCTTGCAGGCCCTTCGGGCCTTGCTTCACTTCGAATTCGACCTTCTGGTTTTCGGCCAGGCTGCGGAAACCGCCGTTGTTGCGGATTTCGCTGAAGTGGGCGAAGAGGTCCTTGGCGCCGTCATCGGGGGTGATGAAGCCGAAGCCCTTGCCATCGTTGAACCATTTGACGGTGCCAGTTTGGGTGGTGCTCATATTGAGAGTCCCTGTCGAAAAAAGTAATGAACCCGCACGCGGCACCATGCCGCAGGCGGACAGAGACACTCAAGAAACGTCGAACCGGGAGTTCAAACCAGGCCGGCCTTCGGGCGCAAGGCGCTCTCTGGCGGATCGGGAGTAAGACCTTGTGGAAACGGCCTCGTGCATGTCTGTGATGCGAATGTAGCAGCATTCGCGTCTTCGCGTGGCGCAAAGATGCTGGCCGTGCGTGGGGAGATCTCCTCATTCGCACCGCGGCCGCTGCGCCATGGGCCCCTCGGCCCCTCTGCAGCAGGCCGTTGCCGCGGCGGCAGGATCGATTAGAGGCGGGCGCCGAACCTAAGCGCCCTTCGCCTCACGCCTGCGCGGCGGCCCCGTCGATAAGATGGCTTTCGAGCCCGGACGCCATGCATGCGGCGGGCAGCCATCGTTGGAGACTGGCATGTTCGACTATGTGGTGATCGGCGGCGGATCGGCGGGTTGCGTGCTCGCTGCCCGACTGAGCGAGGACACCGCCGTGCGCGTGGCCCTGATCGAGGCCGGCGGCCGCGACGACAGCGTGCTGATCCACTGCCCCGCCGGTCTGGCATTGATGGCCAAGGCCGGCGCCGCGATGAACTGGCGATTCCAGACCGAACCGCAGCCGGGCCTGAACGGGCGCCGCGGCTACCAGCCCCGCGGGCGGGTGCTGGGCGGATCGAGCTCGATCAACGCGATGATCTACGTGCGCGGCCAACGCAGCGACTACGATGGCTGGGCCGCGGCCGGCAACCCGGGCTGGTCATTCGACGAGGTGCTGCCCTACTTCAAGCGCTCCGAGCACAACGAGCGCGGCGCAGATGCACTGCATGGTGTGGGTGGGCCCTTGAACGTGATGGACCTGCGCAGCCCCAACCGCTTCGCCTCGGTGTTCGTCGACGCCGCGGTGCAGGCCGGCCTGCCGAGGAACGCCGACTTCAATGGCCCCGACCAGGAAGGCGCCGGCCTCTACCAGGTCACCCACCGCAACGGCGAGCGCTGCAGTGCTGCCAAGGCCTACCTGACGCCCGCACTGGCGCGACCGAACCTGCAGGTCATCACCGACGCGCAAGCCACCCGCGTGCTGTTGGAAGGCCGCCGCGCGGTCGGCGTCGAATACCGCCAGGGCGGCGAACTGCGCCAGGTGCGCGCCCGCCGCGAAGTGCTGCTCAGCGCCGGCGCGCTGCAATCACCACAGTTGCTGATGCTCAGCGGCATCGGGCCGGGCGCCCACCTGAAGCAGCACGGCATTGCCATCGTCCACGATCTGCCCGGCGTCGGCCAGCACCTGCACGACCACGTCGACGTGGTGCAGGTGGTGGATGCCCCGCACTTGAAAGACCTGTTCGGCCTGTCGCTGGCGGGCGCGTGGCGGGCGCTCCACGGCATCGCCGAATGGCGACGCAGCCGCAGCGGCATGCTGACGACCAACTTCGCCGAGGCCGGGGCCTTCCTGCGCAGCAGCGCCGACGAGCCGGTGCCCGACCTGCAGTTGCACTTCGTCATCGGCAAGTTGGTGGACCATGGCCGCAAGACGGTGTTCGGCCACGGCTACTCGTGCCACGTGTGCCTGTTGCACCCGCGCAGCCGCGGCAGCCTGCAACTGGCCAGTGCCGATCCGATGGCTGCGCCGCGCATCGACCCCAACTTCCTCGGCGCTCCCGAGGACCTCGAGCGCATGGTCGTCGGCGTCAAGAAGATGCGCCAGGTGCTTGGCCAGCCGGCCTTGGACGGCCTGCGTGGTCGCGAATTCAGCGCCTCGGCCCAGGCCAGGAGCGACGCCGAGATCGCCCAGTTCATCCGTCAGTACGCCGACACGATCTACCACCCGGTGGGGTCGTGCCGCATGGGGCCTGGCCCCGACGACGTGGTGGATGCCGAGTTGCGCGTGCACGGGGTGCAGGGGCTGCGCGTGGTCGACGCCTCGATCATGCCGCGCATCGTGGGCGGCAACACCAACGCGCCGGTGATCATGATCGGCGAGAAGGCGGCCGACCTGGTCCGCACCGCCGCACGCGCGGCGTGACAACGCGCACTTCTCGCCCGGCACGCTCGGCCGTCCTCTGCTATGATCCGGGTTAACGCTGAACTGCCGGTGTGCCGGTAGCTCAGCGTTTTCGTTCATCCCCTCTGACCCTCGTCGAGCCGGGCCTTGCCACAGTGCAGGGCACCCACCGCGTTTCGGCACCTGGTTGGCGGCGATGCCGTCGCTCCAGACGTTCGGGCCCGTCGGCGCCTTCCTCGCGCGCTGTCATCCGCTCCCTATGGCGACTCCACCTGCGGTGGCCGCGTTCCGTGGCGCCGCGGTTGTGTCTTGTCGTGCCCCCATGCGGGCCGCGAGGCGCAGCGCGTTCGAGTGAAAGACTTTCATGAGCTTCGATACCCACGCCGACCAGATGCCGGCGCAATCCCCCGAGCAGATCCCTGCCGGCTCGTCCTTCGACAGCCTGGGCCTGGCGCCCGAGATCGTGCGCGCCATCACGCACACCGGCTACCCCAGCCCCACCGACGTGCAGGCCCGCGCCGTGCCGCTGGCCCTCACCGGCCAGGACCTGCTGGTCTCGTCGCAGACCGGCAGCGGCAAGACCGCCGCCTTCGTGTGGCCCGCGCTGCAACGCATCATCGATGCCCGCAACGACCCCGAGAAGCGCCGCGCCAAGGGCCAGGTCGCCGGCCCCCGCGTGCTGGTGCTGGCCCCGACGCGTGAACTGGCGATGCAGGTCTCGCGCGCCTTCACGGTGTACGGCCATGGCGTCGCCGGCCTGCGGGTGGCGCACGTCGTCGGCGGCGTGCCGTACCACGCCCAGCTCAAGGCCCTGCGCGGCCCGCTCGACGTGCTGATCGCCACCCCCGGCCGCCTGCTCGACCTGATGGGCTCGGGCGCCGCCATCGTGGCGCAGGCCGAGATGCTGGTGCTCGACGAAGCCGACCGCATGCTCGACATGGGCTTCATCGACGACATCACCCTCATCGCCAAGGCCCTGCCCGAGAAGCGCCAGACGCTGATGTTCTCGGCCACCTTCGCCGGCAATGTCGGCCAGCTGGCCAAGCAGTTGACGCGTGACCCGCAACGGGTCAGCGTCGACGCCCACACCGACACCCACGCCTCGATCGAGCAGCGCCTGCACTGGGCCGACAGCCAGCACCACAAGCATGCGATGCTCGAGCAATTGCTGACCGACCGCGGCGTCGACCAGGCGCTGGTCTTCACCAGCACCCAGCGCGATGCCGACGACCTGGCCTGGAAGCTGGGCGAGATCGGCCACTCGGTCGCGGCGCTGCATGGCGGCATGCCGCAAGGCCGACGCAATCGCGTGCTGCAGGGCCTGCGCCAAGGCCAGTTGCGCGTCCTGGTGGCCACCGACGTGGCCGCGCGCGGCATCGACGTGCCCACCATCTCGCACGTCATCAACTACGGCCTGCCGATGAAGGCCGAGGACTACGTGCACCGCATCGGCCGCACCGGCCGCGCCGGTCGCACCGGCCTGGCCATCACGCTGGCCGAGCGCCGCGACGTCGGCATGATCCGCCGCATCGAGCGATTCACCACGCAGCCGATCGCCATCGCGGTGGTGGCCGGCTTCGAGCCGAAGATGCCCACGCCGACCGAAAGCCGCCCGGCCTTCGGCCGCGGCAAGCCGAGCTTCGGTGGCCGTGGCGGCCACGGCCCGCAGGGTGGCTTCAAGGGCGGCTACCAGGGTGATCGCAATGGCGGTGATCGCCATGGTGGCGAGCGCCAGTTCGGCGAGCGCAGCTTCAACGACCGCCCGGTGGGTGACCGCCCGCACGGCGACCGTGCCCCCGGCGGCTTCGGCGGTGGCCAGGGCGCCTTCCGCGACGACAGCCGTTCGGCCGGTGCGCCGTACGAGCGCGGCCATGGCGGCGGTGCCCCCCGGCCCGCGCGCGCATTCGCCGGCAAGCCGGCGTTCGGCCCGCGCCGCACGCCGCGCTGACCTGCGCGTAGCGCACCGCGGGCCGATGACACGGCCTGCGGCGGTGCCCGGTGACCGCCTCGGTCACACCGGCACCCACTGAAGCACCCGAAGGCGGACTCGATGTCCGCCTTCGCCGTTTCCGGGACCCGGCCGCGGCATCGACGGCGCCCGGTCGACGCCCTGTCGGCTCCCGCAGAATGCGGTCCATGGCCCGCCTCGACGATGCACTGGCTGCGTTGCATCAGCATGCCCGCCCCGATCAACTGCCGGCGATGGCCCGCTTCGGCATGGCCGGCGACAACCGCCTGGGGGTGTCGGTGCCAGAACTGCGTCGCCTGGGCCGGCGGTTCGGCCCCGACCACGCGTTGGCCGGCGCGTTGTGGGACACCGGCGTGCCGGATGCGCAAATCCTGGCCTCGATGGTGGCCGAACCCGCGCGTTTCGCCGTGCGCCAGATGGACGCCTGGGCACGCACCGCGCGCAGTTGGGACGTGTGCGACCAGGCCTGCAACAACGCCTACCGGCGGTCGCCACTGGCCTGGGGACGGGTCGACGCGTGGGCCGACCGCCGCGACGAGTTCGTGCGCCGCGCCGCCTTCGCGCTGCTGGCCTGCCTGGCGGTGCACGACAAGTCGACCGACGACGCCCGCTTCGTCGCGGCACTGGCACTTGTCGAGGCGGCCAGCGACGATGGGCGCAACCTCGTCCGCAAGGCGGTCAACTGGGCGCTGCGCGGAATCGGCAAACGCAATGCCGCCCTCAACGCCGAAGCGTTGGCAGCGGCCGGGCGCATCGCGGCACGCGGCACGCCGTCGGCCCGGTGGATCGCGGCCGACGCGCGCCGCGAACTGCTCGGCGGCGCCGTGCAGGTCCGCCTGGCGCGTCCACCGCAGCGCTGAACCCGACCTCTTGCCGCGCCGCCGGCCGCCGTCGCGCTATCCTTGCGGCCCTTCCACGGTGCAGCCCCGCCCTGCCCCGCCCCAATGGCCGGCCTCCACATCACCGACATCGAGTCCGCCATCAACTGGTGGCGCACTCGATCACCGTCCATCGACGGCATCACCGCCTGCGCCGAGGTGCTGGCGCTGGCCGAGGTGTACGCGCTGATGGTGTACTACCGTGAACCGCTGGCCGACGAGGACACACTGCCCGCCGCCGCCCGGGCGGCCTGGCTGGCCTGGTATGCGCACACCCCCGACGCCCCCTGCATCGCGATCTGCTCCACCGCCCAGGGCGATGCGCTGTGCAAGGGCTGTGGCCGCACCGAAGACGAGGTGCAGCACTGGCCGCGCATGAGCCCCGGCGAAAAGCGGCTGGTGTGGCGCCGCATCACGCTGGAGGCCACGGCCTGGCGCTTCAACCGCTATGCCGAACGCGCCCGTCAGGCCAGCGGCGAAGACCACCCCCCGCCGGACAGCCTGGGGCCCGGACCCATGAGCCGCCGATGAGCGCCGGCAGCCTCTCGCACAGCGTGCGCCGCATCGTGCCGCTGGCCTGGCCGGTGTTCGTCGGGCAGATCGCAGTGTTGGCCTTCGCCACCGTCGACACGATGCTGGTGGCGCGCCATTCGGCCACCGACCTGGCGGCGCTGGCCGTCGGCTCGGCGGCCTACATCACCGTGTTCATCGGCTTGATGGGCATCGTGCTGGCCATCGGGCCGATCGTCGGCCGCCTGCACGGTGCGCACCGCCATGCCGAGGCTGGCGAGCAGTTCCACCAGGGCCTGTGGCTGGCGCTGGGGCTGACGCTCGTCGGCAGCGGCCTGCTGGCGTTCCCGGCGCCGTTCCTGTCGCTGTCGAGGGCCAGCCCGGAGGTCGCCGACAAGGTGAGCGGCTACCTGCTGGCCCTGGCCTTTTCGCTGCCGGGCTCGCTGCTGTTCACGGTGTTCCGCGCCTTCAACACCGCGGTGTCGCGGCCCAAGGCGGTGATGGTGATCCAGGTGGCCGCGCTGGCACTGAAGGTGCCGTTGTCTTTCGCGCTGGTCGGCGGCGTGCCGCTGCTGGGCATCCCGGCGCTCGGGGTGGTGGGCTGTGGCATCGCCACGCTGGTGGCGATGTGGGCACAGGTGCTGGCCGGCGGCGTGCTGCTGTGGCGCGACCCGTTCTATGCCCGCTTCGAACTGGGCCTGCCACGCCTGCGGCCCCTGCACCTGGGCTCGCTGAAGGCCCTGCTGGGCCTGGGCCTGCCGATCGGTGCCTCGGTGCTGGTCGAGGTGACGGGCTTTGCCTTCATGGCGATCTTCATCGCCCGCCTGGGCGAGACGCCCGTGGCCGGCCATCAGCTGGCGGCCAACCTGGTGTCGCTGCTGTTCATGATGCCGCTGGGCCTGTCCAATGCCACCAGCACGCTGGTGGCCCAGCGCATCGGTGCGGGCGACCTGGCCGATGCGCGCCGGCTGTGCTGGCACGGCTGGCAGTTCACCGTGGGGCTGGCCACGGCCCTGGGAGCCGCGGTGTACCTGGCGCGCGAGCCGGTGCTGCGGCTGTACACCGACAACCCGGCGGTCATCGGCGCGGCCATGCCGCTGCTGGCCTGGGTGGCGCTGTTCCATGCCGCCGATGCGGCGCAGACGCTGTCGGCCTTCGTGCTGCGGGCCTGGCACATCGCAACCGTGCCACTGGTCATCTACGCGGTGGCGCTGTGGGGCGTCGGGCTGGGTGGTGGCTACGCGATGGCCTTCGGCGGCTTCGAGGCCGTGCCACTGGCCTGGCGTGGCGCGGTCGGGTTCTGGACCGCCTCCACCGTCGGCCTGGTCTGCGCGGCCGCCGGACTGACGCTGTTCCTGGCCTGGGTGCTGCGGCAACAGGCAAACGAATCGGCTGCCGAGGCGCGCTGACCGCGGTTCAGCGCACGCGATCGCCGGGCAGCGACACAACGAAGCAGGTGCCACCGCCGGCGCGCGGCTGGCACTGCACCTGCCCACCGTGGCGCTCGACAATCTGGCGCACCAGGCTCAGACCCAGGCCCACGCCGCCCTCGCGCTCGGCATGGCCGGGCAGGCGGAAGAAAGGCTCGAAGATGCGCTCGCGGTGGGCCTCGGGCACGCCCGGCCCGCGGTCGCACACACGCCAGCCGGCGCGGCCGTCGGCCTCTCGCGCCACGGTGATCTCCACGTCCTTCTGGCCGTAGCGGCGGGCGTTCTCGAGCAGGTTGCGCATCGCGCGGCGCAGCAGGCGTTCGCTGCCCTGCACCACCAGGGCGACGCCACCAGCCTCGGCACCCACACGGGCAGCCTCCTCGGCGGCCAGCACCAGCAGGTCGACCGGCTCGTCCGTGTCGAGCGCCTGCGCGGCATCGAGCCGGCTGGCCAGCAGCACCTCTTCGACCAGGGCATCGAGTTCGCCGACGTTGGTCTCGATCTCGTGGCGCAGGCTGTCGCGCTGGGCGCCGGTGGCGTCGGGGTACATCGACACGGCCATCTTCAACCGCGCCAGCGGCGAGCGAAGTTCGTGGCTGGCATTGGCCAGCAGGCTCTGGTGCGAGCGCACCAGCGTCTCGATGCGGTCGGCAGCGCGGTTGAAGGTGGAGGCCACGGCGGCCACCTCGTCGCGGCCCGACGCGTCGACCCGGTGCCCGAGCGCGCCACCACCGAAGACCTCGACGCCCTTCTTCAGCGCCTCGAGCCGGCTGGTCAGCCGCCGCACCACCGGGTAGGCGCCGGCCGCCACCGCCACGAAGACCAACAGCATCAGCAGCACCGGGCCGACGGCCGAGGGCAGGCCGAAGCCCAGCATCGGCATCATGGGCGCCGGCATCACGCCCGGCGGGCCACCCCCGTCGCGCGGCGGCGCACCACCGACCATGCCGGGCCCACGCCGCGGCACGCGACGTGCAATCCAGAGGGTGCGGCCGTCATCGAGCTTGACCGACATCGCCGGCGGGCCACCATCGCTTTCGCGCCGAAGGAAACTGTCCGAAGCCACCACACGCTGCCCCTGCCGGTCGTCCAGGGCCAGCGGCACACGCAGCCTCACCGACCAGTCGCGCAGCGCATCGGCCTGCTCGTCCGCGGGCGCATCGGCCGAGGGCATCGAGCGCTGCACCAGTTCGGCCCAGGCGGCGATGCGTTCGCCGGCGGAGACCTCGAAGCGTGCGCGCTCCTGGTCGAGGTGCTGTTGCCACAGCCAACCCGACGCCAGCGCGAAGGCCGCCAGCGCCAGCACCACGGTCAACCAAATGCGCAGGTAGAGCGAACGCACTCAGTGCCCGTGCAGTGCGCCCGCAGGCCGGGCGGGTGAGTCGACTCGGGGACGCCCCTTCGTTGACTCGAGCGCTGCCCCGCGTGACGGCCGGCAGTGCACGGTGGCAAGGCCGCCGCTGGTCACTCGGCGTCCTGCTTTCGGGCAAAGACGTAGCCGGAACCGCGCACCGTGAGCACCCGCTGCGGGTTCTTGGGGTCATCCTCGATGCAGGCGCGGATGCGCGAGACGTGCACGTCGATGCTGCGGTCGAAGGCCTCCATCGGATGGCCCTTGAGCGTGTCCATGATCTGGTCTCGGGTGAGCACCCGACCAGCGCTCTGCGCCAGCACCACCAGCAACTCGAACTGGTGGCTGGTGAGGTCGCAGACCTTGCCGTCGATTCGGGCCTGGCGAGCCGCGAGGTCGATCTCGAGGCGGCCGAACTGCAGCACGTCGTCGGCCAACGGCGACGGGTGGGCGCGCCGAAGCAAGGCCTTGACTCGGGCCAGCAGTTCGCGCGGCTCGAAGGGTTTGGGCAGGTAGTCGTCGGCCCCCAGTTCGAGCCCCACCACCCTGTCGAGCGGCTCGCCGCGCGCCGTGAGCATCAGCAGCGGCAGGCGGCGCAGGCGGTGGTCGGAGCGCAGTTCGCGCGTCAGGTCGAGCCCGTCGCCATCGGGCAGCATCAGGTCGAGCAGCAAGGCGTCGTAGCTGCCCACTCTCAGGCTGTCCCGGCCGGCTGCCAGCGTGCCGGCCGTGTCGACGTCGTAGCCATTGGCACGCAGGTAGTCACCGATCATGGCCACCAGCCGGGCGTCGTCGTCGATCAACAGCAGTCGAGCGCTCATGTCATCCGTGTGTCGTTGAGATCTGCCCTGCGGCCGACGCCGCAGGGACCAGCGCCACCCGGGCCGTCAGCCCTTCGGTTGCAGCGCTTCACGCTCGCGCTGGTGGCGTTCCATCATTTCACCACGGGCCTTCATGCGCTCGGCCAGCTTCGCCCGTTGGTCGGGGGTGAGCACCCCGCCCGCGTCGAGCATGGCTTGTGCCATGCGCTTGCTCGTCGCATCGTGCGCCACCGACATGCGTTGCCGCGCGGCCTCAACCGCTGCCGGATCGACCTGCGGCGCCAGCATCAACTGCATCATCTGCTGGCGGGCATCGCGGCCGACCTCGCGCTGGCGCTGCACCTCGTCGCGGGCGGCGGCCATGATGTCGCGCACCTTGGCGCGCTGCTCTGCGCTGGCACCCGCGCCCGACAGCATGCGTTCGAGGTGCCGGCCAGGGCCGGCCATGCCCATCATGCCGGGCTCGCGCATGCCCGGGCCACCATGCATTCCGGGACCGCCGTGCATGCCAGGGCCGCCGTGCATGCCAGGCTGCGCCTGGACCGCGGTCACCGCGCCCAGCAACACTGCGCAGGCCACGGCGGTGCGGCGAAGGGAAATCCAGGTGTGGGCGTAGGGTGTCTTGGTCATGATGTCCTCGGAAGGGAAACAGGGTAAGGAGGATTCTGGGCAGCCCCCGTATCGGGGCTGGGTCACCGCGGTAAAGATCCGTAAACAGCCAAGGGGGCACGCCGACGGCCCCGTGCGGCAGCACCCTGATTTGCGCGAACACCCCGGTCATTTGCCGCGCGGACGGCGACAAGGGCAACATCCAGGATCGCAACTGCCGTATGATTGTCGGTTTTCCGCGCGCGCGGGAATCCGAACAGACCGTTCGGCCAACCTCGAGCGCCGCGGGCCAGGCTGTGAGGTCCGGTGGGGCCATCCGGACGTTCGAAGCCAGCCGCGGTCGGCCCGGTCGCGAGGCCCGTGTCCTCCGACTCCAACGCAGCCTCGGCTGCCGAGATGGCGGCCTTTTCTTCCGGGCTTCAGCCCCCATGTGCCAGCGTGGGATTCCGACGGTGAATCCTGACGTTCAGTCTCTTGTCTTCTTCACCCGACAGCCCCGCTGTCACCCAGCCTTGCGGACCGTCCCGACCAGGCCAGCACCACCCTTCAGGATCCGCATGACCACCAAGAAGCCTGTTCGTCGAACCACTGAGTCCGTTGCCGAGGTGGCCATCGCTCCCCAGGCGGTGGTGCCACCCAAGAAGGCCGCGCGGGCGTCCGCCAAGGCGCCGGCTGCGGCGGCCAACGTGAAGCCGTCGACCAGCGCTGCGAAGGCCCCCAGCACCAAGGTCCCTGACGCCAAGGCGTCCGCCAAGCGCGGCGCAGCGGCCACGCGCGCAAAGCCGGTGGTCGCGCTGCCGGACGCCGAACCCGAACTGATCGGTGACGACGACCTGCTGGGCGACGACATCGACGCCATCGCCGCCGACGTGGTGGACATCCCCGAGGCCGACGTCCCCGAGGCCAAGGTCAAGCCGCTGCGGGTGAAGGTGCCCAAGTCCAAGGCCCGCGCGCTGATCCGCGAGTTCGGCCTCGACGTCACCCTGCTCACCGAGGCAGAGATCGAAAAGCGCCGGCGCGAGTTGACCGCGCTGGTCAAGATGGGCAAGACCCGCGGCTTCCTGACGCAGCAGGAGATCAACGACCACCTGCCCGAGAAACTCGTCGACGCCGAGGTGATCGAGGCGATCATCAAGATGCTCAACGACATGGGCATCGCGGTGTACGAGCAGGCCCCCGACACCGCCACGCTGCTGGTGGCCGGCGGCACGGGTACGGCTGCGAGCGATGAAGAAGCCGAGGAGGCCGCCGAGGCCGCGCTGTCCACGGTCGATTCCGAGTTCGGCCGCACCACCGATCCGGTGCGCATGTACATGCGCGAGATGGGCTCGTTCGACCTGCTCACCCGCGAGGGCGAGATCGAGATCGCCAAGCGCATCGAAGGCGGCCGCCAGGCCATGATGCTGGCGGTGTCGGCGCTGCCGTCCATCGTGGCCGAGGTGCTGTCCGACGCCGACAAGGTGGCCAAGGGCACCATCCAGATCTCCGATCTGGTCGACGGCTTCGTCGTGGCCGGTGAAGCGGACGACTACGTGGCCGAGGAAGACGTCGACTCGTTCGACGACTCCGAGGACGACGACGACGGCAGTGGCGGCAGCAAGGCCATGACCCGCCGCCTGGACGAGATGCAGACCGCAGCGCTCGAGCGCTTCGCGGCCATGCGCCAGAGTTTCGACAAGCTGCGCCACGCGCACGAAAAGACCGGCCACGGCTCGCCCGCCTACCGCAAGGCCCAGCAGGCGCTGAGCGAGCAGATGATGACGCTGCGCTTCACGGTCAAGACCAGCGACCGGCTGTGCGACATGCTGCGCGCGCAGGTCGAGCACGTGCGCCGCTGCGAGCGCGAGATCCGCAAGATCGTCGTCGACAAGTGCGGTATGCCGCAGCAGCGCTTCATCGAGCAGTTCCCGCCGAACCTGCTGAACCTGGCCTGGGTCGAGGGCGAAGTGGCCGCCGGCAAGCCCTACAGCGCGGTCCTCGGCCGCAATGTGCCGGCGATCCAGGAATGGCAGACCAAGCTCATCGGCCTGCAGACCGCTGCGGTGATCCCGCTCGACGAGCTCAAGGCCATCCACAAGCGCATGAACGAGGGCGACCGCGTGTCGCTCGACGCCAAGCGCGAGATGATCGAGGCCAATCTCCGGCTGGTGATCTCCATCGCCAAGAAGTACACCAACCGCGGCCTGCAGTTCCTCGACCTCATCCAGGAAGGCAACGTCGGCCTGATGAAGGCGGTGGAGAAGTTCGAATACCGCCGCGGCTTCAAGTTCTCGACCTACGCCACGTGGTGGATCCGCCAGGCCATCACGCGGTCGATCGCCGACCAGGCCCGCACCATCCGGGTGCCGGTGCACATGATCGAGTCGATCAACAAGATCAACCGCGTCAGCCGAGCCCACCTGCAGGAGTTCGGCCACGAGCCCGATGCGGCCACCATCGCGCAGAAGCTCGAACTGACCGAAGAGAAGGTCCGCCAGATCATGAAGATCGCGCGCGAGCCGGTGTCGCTGGAAGTGCCGGTGGGCGAAGACGGCGACACCACGCTGGGCGACTTCATCGAAGACCAGCACAACGTGGCACCGATGGACGCGGCGATGCAGTCCAACCTGCGCGCGGTGGTCGGCGAACTGCTCGATGGCCTGACGCCTCGCGAAGCCAAGGTGCTGCGCATGCGCTTCGGCATCGACATGAGCAGCGACCACACGCTCGAGGAAGTGGGCAACCAGTTCGACGTGACCCGTGAACGCATCCGCCAGATCGAGGCCAAGGCGATGCGCAAGCTCAAGCACCCGAGCCGTGCGGACAAGATCCGCATGTACGCCGAATCGCTGTAGTCCCGGGCGCGATCGCCAGGCCGCGCGCGCGGCCGTTGTTCCAACCGATGTTCGAGGCGCTGCACTCGATCGAACACCGACCGACATGACCGACGCCGAGAACGACGACACGACGAGGGGGCAGGCGCCCCCTCCGGTGGACCTGTACGCCATCCTCTATGTCTCGACGGCCGCACGCCTGCTGTCCCTGGCAGAGTTGAGGCACCTGCAGGCGCGCGCCCAGGCGCGCAACCACGACGAGCAGGTGACCGGCCTGCTGCTGTACGCCGGCGGCGCCTTCATGCAGTACATCGAAGGGACGGCGGCCGGACTGTCCACGGTGTATGGGGTCATCAAGTCCGATCCGCTGCACTACGGCGTGATCGACCTGCTCCGCCAGCCGATCGGCCAGCGCCAGTTCGGCCACTGGGCCATGGCCATGCGCGTGGTGGACGAGTGCGGCCAGTCCCAGACCAGCGGGCAGGATGCGCTGGTCATGGACAGCCTGGCCCGCATGGAGCAGCCGGGCTTCGGCGCGCGCGACCTGCTGACGAACTTCTGGCAACGCGGCCGGCATTCGGTGGCGGCAGCCCTGTTCGATCTGTCTGCCGATCGCGCCAGGCGGCTCGCGCCGACCCATGTTCGGCGGGGTCACCAAGCGTGGGCCTGATCGGCCTGGCCGCCTGCGACCAAGTCCCCTGCGACGGGTCAGGTTCGGCCCGTCGACCGTTGCAGGCGATGGATGCAACGGGTACAAGCAAGGGCTGGCGAGTCGCCCACGGTCTGGCGGTCATGCACACAGGTTCCAGCCGATCGATTTGCGCCCAACTGCACCGCCGGAAGTTGCGTTCGCTTAGGATCCTTGCCGCATGAACCCGCTTCCCGCGATCCTGATGGTGGACGACAACCCCACCAACCTGTACCTGCTGAAGGCCATGCTCGACCACACCGGGGTCGAGTTGGTGCGTGCTGGCTCGGGCGCCGAGGCGCTGCGGCAGACGCTGCAGCGCGACTTCGCACTGATCCTGATGGACGTGCAGATGCCCGGCATGGACGGCTTCGAGACCGCCAGGCTCATCCGCCAGCGCGAGCGCTCGAGCCGCACGCCGATCATCTTCGTCACCGCCCACTCGCCCGACGGTGCCATGCTGCTCAAAGGTTATCAGGCCGGTGCGGTCGACTACCTCTTCAAGCCCATCGACACCACGGTGCTGCGTTCCAAGGTCGAGGTCTTCGTCGCGCTGTTCCGCAACGCCGAGCTGCGCGCCGAGGCGGCGGCCATGGAGGCCGCCAACCGGCAGCTCGAGCAAGATCTTCTGACCCAGGCCGAACTGGCCGAGCAGCTGGCCCATCTGACCCAGCACGACCTGCTCACCGGCCTGCCCAACCGCCTGGCGATGGAGCACCGCGTTGCCGACGCCGTGGCCGCCGCCCAGCACCGCGGCCGCAGCACGGCGGTGGCGATGGTGCACCTCGAAGGCTTCCGCAACGTCGTCGACACCCTGGGCCACATGGTTGGCGATGCCCTGCTGCGCGAGGCAGCGGCCCGGCTGCGCCGCGTGTCGCGCGACAACGAGCTGATTGCGCGACTGGACGGCGACGAATTCATCCTGGTGCTGCCCGACCTGGTCGACGCGGCCGATGCCGTGGGCGCGGTCGGCGAGGCCATCGGTGCGCTGTCGGAACCCTTCGCCGTGGCGGGCCACGAGGTGGTGGTGTCGCCGCGTGTGGGCATTGCCGCCTCGCCGCACGACGGCAAGGACCCGGCCAGCCTGATCAAGGCGGCCACGATGGCCCTGGCGCAGGTGAAGAGCGACGGCGTCAGTGGCCACCGCTTCTGCACCGCCGACCTGGCGGCCCGCAGCCAGCGTCGCTTCGCGCTCGAGCACGGCCTGCGCCATGCCCTGGAGCGCGACGAGTTCGTGCTGCACTATCAGCCGCGCGTGGTGCTGCCGAACTGCGGCCTGTGCGGCTTCGAGGCCCTGCTGCGCTGGTGCAGCCCCCAACTGGGGCTGGTCGGCCCGACCGAATTCATCCCGCTGGCCGAGGACACCGGCCTGATCGTGCCCATCGGCGAATGGGTGTTGCAGCGTGCCTGCCATCAGGCGAAGCAGTGGCTCGAGGCCGGTCTGGAATGCAAGACCATGGCGGTCAATGTGTCGCCACGGCAGCTCAAGAGCGACGCCATCGTCACGGCGGTGCAGGACGCGCTGGACCGCAGCGGGCTCGATCCGCAGCGGCTGGAGCTCGAGATCACCGAGTCGTCCGCCGTGCTCGAAGACGAGGACTGCATCGAGCGCATGCGCCGGCTCAAGGCCATCGGCGTGAGCATCTCGATCGACGACTTCGGCACCGGGTACTCGAGCCTGAGCTTCCTGAAGACGTTCCAGTTCGACCGCATCAAGGTCGACCAGTCGTTCATGCGCGACATCGGCAGCGACCCCACCAACCGCGCCATTGCAGCGGCGGTGCTGACCCTGTCGCACGACCTGGGCATCCAGGTGCTGGCCGAGGGCGTCGAAACCGAGGAGCAGGTGACCTTCCTGCGCGAGCACGCCGTCGACGCCGGCCCGGGCGGCTGCGAGATCCAGGGCTTCCTGTTCAGCCACCCGCTGCCGGCCGACGAGTGCACCTCGATGCTCGGCGAGCGGCCTGGTCTGACCTGACTGGCCGGCCGCGCCCCCTGAATGAACACCGAGCTGTCCAGGCTGCTGCTGGCCGAAGCCCCTGGCGTGCTCATCGTCGTGTCGCGCCACGGCGACATCCTCGGCTGGAGCCAGGCGGCACAAGCCACCTTCGGCCACACCGACGCCGAGACCGTCGGGCGCCGGCTCGACGACGTGATCGGCGCGCCGGGCCAGTTCGAGCGCGAACCCGAGCCGCGCCGCAACCACTACGACGGCAGCCTGCTGCGCCACGAGGTGGTGCGCAGGCGCAAGGATGGCGCACTCATCTACGTCAACATGGCGTCGCGCGAAGTGCCCGGCCCGCACGATGGCGAACCGCGCATCGCGATCAGCCTGACCGAGGTGACGCACTTCAAGCTGTCGCGCGACGCGCGGCTGATCGAGTCGCGCTACGGTGAACTGCTCGAGCCCACGCCCGATGCCGTGGTCATCGTCAACCACACCGGCCGCATCGTGCTGGTGAACGGCCAGACGGAGGCGTTGTTCGGCTACGGCCGCGACGAACTGCTGGCCGAGCAGGTGGAAATGCTGCTGCCGGGCGCCTTGCGCCAGCGTCACGTCGAGCATCGCCTGAAGTACGTGTCCAAGCCGCACATCCGGGCCATGGCCAACGGCCTCGAACTGCACGGCCGGCACCGCGACGGGCGCGAGTTCCCGGTCGAGATCAGCCTGTGTCCGCTGCAGACCGAGGTCGGTCCGCTGGTGATGTCGGCCGTGCGCGACATCACCGAACGGCGCCGCGCCGAAGAGAAGTTCCGCAGCCTGCTCGAATCCGCCCCCGACGCGATGGTGATCGCCGACCCCGCCGGGCGCATCGTGCTCGTCAACGTGCAGACCGAGCGGCTGTTCGGCTATCCGCGGGACGAACTGCTGGGGCATCCGATCGAGATCCTGGTGCCCGAGCGCTTTCGGGGTCGCCACCCCGAGTATCGGGCCGGCTTCTTCGACGATCCCCGGGTGCGGCCGATGGGCGCGGGACGTGAACTGCTGGGCCGGCGCAAGGACGGCTCCGAGTTTCCGGTGGAGATCAGCCTGAGCCCGTTGCGCAACGAAGGCGGTACCCTGGTCAGCAGTTCGATCCGCGACATCACCGAGCGGCGCCGCGTCGAGCGCGCCCTGCACGACAAGAACATCGAACTCGAGCGCGCCAACCGCGCCAAGGACCATTTCCTGGCCACGATGAGCCACGAACTGCGCACGCCCCTGAACGCGATCATCGGATTCACCGGCGTGCTGCTGATGAAATTGCCCGGCCCGCTGACGCCCGAGCAAGAGCACCAGCTGGGCATGGTGCAGTCCAGCGGCAAGCACCTGCTGTCGCTCATCAATGACCTGCTCGACGTCGCAAAGATCGAGTCGGGCAAGGTGGACATGCAACTCGCGCCCTTGGCGCTGCAGCCGCTGCTCGACGAGGTGGCGTCCACGTTGCGACTGTCTGCCGAGTCCAAAGGCCTGGTGCTCGGACTCGAGGTGCCCTCCAGGGAAGTGACCGTGTGGTCCGATCGTCGCGCGGTGCAGCAGATCATGATCAACCTGGCCAACAACGCCATCAAGTTCACCGACCAGGGCCGGGTGACGCTGGTGCTCGAGGCCGATGGGAGCGGATCGTCGGGGGAGGTTCGCCTCTCGGTCATCGACACCGGCACCGGCATCCGCGCTGAAGACCAGGACCGGCTGTTCCAGGCCTTCTCGCAGATCGTTGCACCGGCCGGGCGGCCAAGGGTCGAAGGCACCGGCCTCGGGCTGTACCTGTGCAGCCGGCTGGCCGAACTGATGGGCGGCCGCATCGAGTTCGACAGCCGTTTCGGCGAAGGCAGCCGGTTCACGCTGGTGTTGCACCGGGAGCCCCGGCCATGACGCCCTGGACGCCCCGCAGGGCCGCCGTCGCGCGGTCCGGCCGAGCGTGGGCGGGGGCATGCCTGGCGCCATGAAGCCGTGCGTGCTGGTCATCGAGGACAACCTGGCCAACGCCGAGTTGGTGGTGTACCTGTTGAAATCATCCGGCTGCCGCGCACTGACCGCGTTCGACGGCGAATCCGGCGTGGCGATGGCCTGCGCCGAGCGGCCGGATCTGGTGTTGTGCGACCTTCAATTGCCCGGCATCGATGGCTTCGAGGTGGTGCGTCAGTTGCGCGAGGTGGACGCACTGCGGGGCGTGCCGCTGGTGGCGCTGACCGCATCTGCCATGACCGGCGACGACGACCGCATCCTCGGCCGCGGGTTCGACGGCTACATCTCCAAACCGATCGACCCGACGGGCTTCATCGCGCTGATCCGGCGCCACTTGCCCGATGGCGACCGGGTCGGCCAGACATCGGTACCGCCCGCGGTGCCGGCCGCCACCGTGCCTCGCCCGCGGCTGGCCACGGTGCTGGCGCTCGACGACACGCGGATCAACCTCGAGCTGAAACGCGGGTTGCTCGAACCGCATGGCTACGAGGTGCTGACGGCCACCACGATGGATGATGCCCTGGCGCTGGCGCGCGAACGCCTGCCTCAGCTCATCCTCTCCGACGTGGGCATGGCGCAAGGCGACGGCTTCGAGTTCATCACCGCGCTGAAGGCCGACCCGGCCCTGCGGCACATCCCGGTGCTGTTCCTGTCGTCCACCCACTGGGACACCGAGTCGCGCACGCGCGGCCTGGCCCTCGGTGCCGTGCGCTACGTTCGGCGGCCGATCGATTCGGACCTGCTGCTGCGCGAGATCCGGGCGGTGCTGGCGCCGTGAAGCGCCGGCCGCGTGTCGCCGGTGCCGCACCGGGGCCAAGCTCCCAGCATCGGACAACGCACCACCCAGGAAAAAGGCCACCCGAGGGTGGCCTTTGTCTGTGCACCCCGATCCGCGAACGTCCTGCGAACCGGGCGCCTGCTGGCGGAGAAGGAGTCTTCCGAGATTCAAATTCCGACAACAACTTACGGGAACCACGTTGCCGAAACCCCTTACCCACCCCATATAGAACAGACGCTTCCAAGACTGCAGTTGTGCCGCCCCTGCCCGTGGCTCTGATTGGTACGTCGGGGCCCCAGGACCAGCCGGGCTAAGGAAAACTGGCTAAGAGTCAGTGCGCCCGGTAGAGACTGACTGCAGCCGGTCAGGTTTTGCGGCCCAATGACAGCCGCCGTCGGAACCTGCCATTCGTCGTCTTGCGAGGCGACCGACCGCTGCACCCTCAGCAGCGGCCACTCAATAACGATGGCCCAGGCGAGGGGCCGAACGACTCCTACCCGCCAAGGCGATCGGCTCTTCGCGACCCAACGCAGTCCTTCGTGCAAGCCCAAAGCGGAACCATGTCCTCCGAGCAACGCTCAGCGACCTCGAGATGCCTGCCATGCCGGCAGGTGCCAATTCCACCTGACCGCAGCGGCGCGCAAACCAGTCGTCACCAAGGCAGCGACGGTGAGCGCGACCCAACCGGGCATGGCAACTGATTGCGCCGCAACCAACACCCATCCACCGGCAAAGGAACAAATCGCATAGGGCCGATGATCATTGAAGGCGCGCGGTATCTCGTTACAGACGACATCGCGCAACACCCCTCCGAACACAGCAGTCACCATGCCAAGAAGAACGGCGACGATTGTGGGCATTCCACCGTCAAGCGCTATTTGGGTACCACTCGCGGTGAAGAGACCCAGGCCGATCGCGTCAGGCCACTGCATCGCACGTTCTGTCGGTTCGAGATGGCGTGCCCGCATGAAGATCATCGCGGCAATGCACAAGGCCAGCAAAGCCCACAGCCAGCCGGCATGCTGGACCCAGAATAGGGGGCGACGGTCCAGGATCACGTCGCGAACCGTGCCGCCACCGAATGCGGCCAGGCCGCCGACCACGCAGATGCCGACTGCATCAAGCCGCTTTCGCGCTCCCTCGATGACGCCCGAGAGTGCAAAGGCGACGGTGGCAATGGCCTCAGCGACCACCTGAACCTGACTCAACACCCAGGGCGCGCTGCCTGCCATCGTGAAGTAACCTGAAATGCTGAAGTCCGGATCGTAGACCGCCTGTGCGCTGGCACAGACACGCGTCAGACACGCTCGACGACGATGGCGATGCCCTGACCGACGCCGATGCACATCGTGCACAGGGCATAGCGGCCGGAGATGCGGTGCAACTGATTGATCGCAGTCGTGACCAGACGCGCGCCGCTCATGCCCAGCGGATGACCGAGCGCAATCGCGCCGCCGTTGGGGTTGACGCGCGGGTCGTCGTCAGCCAGCCCCAGTTCGCGCAATACGGCGAGGCCTTGCGCCGCGAAGGCTTCGTTCAGCTCGATCACGTCCATCTGTTGAAGCGTCAGGCCGGTCAGCGCGAGCACCTTGCGCGTCGCGGGTGCCGGGCCGATACCCATGATGCGCGGCGCGACCCCAGCAGTGGCCATGCCGACGATGCGTGCCCGAGGGGTCAGGCCATGGCGGGAAGCGGCCTTGTCGCTCGCCAGCAGGAGCGCGCAGGCGCCGTCGTTGACGCCGCTGGCATTGCCGGCGGTCACCGTGCCATCAGGACGAACGATGCCCTTGAGCTTTGCCAGCACCTCCAACGATGTCTCGCGCGGATGTTCGTCGTGCGAGACCACGAGCGGGTCGCCCTTCTTCTGCGCGATCGTCACAGGCGTGATCTCCGCGTCGAAGAACCCGCACTCTTGTGCCGCGACCGCCTTGAGCTGCGAGGCCAGCGCCATGCGATCCTGCGCCGTCCGTTCAATGCGATAGTCCGTGGCGACGTTCTCAGCTGTCTCCGGCATCGAGTCGACGCCGTACTGCTCCTTCATCAGCCGGTTGACGAAGCGCCAGCCGATCGTGGTGTCGTAGACGGCGTTGCTGCGGCTGAAGGCCGAATCGGCCTTCGGCATCACGAAGGGCGCCCGGCTCATGCTCTC
Organism: Ideonella sp. A 288; assembly: GCF_002198735.1. Lineage (GTDB taxonomy): Bacteria > Pseudomonadota > Gammaproteobacteria > Burkholderiales > Burkholderiaceae_C > Pseudaquabacterium. The sequence goes on along the minus strand of NZ_MWLO01000139.1, from coordinate 56,455 downwards.
GACCCCGCCGGCGATCATCAATTCGGCTTCGCCGCTCCTGATCGCACGTGCGGCCGTACCAACCGCATCCATCCCTGAGCCGCACAGGCGGTTGATCGTCGCCCCGGGCACGTCCTCCGGCAGTCCGGCGAGCAGCGCGCTCATGCGAGCGACGTTGCGGTTGTCCTCGCCGGCCTGGTTGGCGCAGCCGTAGATCAGGTCGTCCACCGCCGCCCAGTCGACACCGGGGTTGCGCGCCATCAGCGACCGAATGGGTACGGCACCGACGACAGGGAACCGCCATAGCGCCCGATGGGCGTGCGGATGGCGTCACAGATGAAGGCGTGGGTCATGATGGTCCTTGGTCAGTTGATCGCCATGGCGACGACGATGGCCAGCACGTTGGTGAGGATCGGCGTCACCACAGCCAGCAGGTAGATCGCTTCGTAGGCCTGCTTGTGAGTCAGGCCTACGATGTCTTGAACGGTCTTTGGATCAGGCGGGGGCAGGAACCTCGAGCAGCCTCGACAGGTCGCCGCCGACGAAGCCGAAGCCCACGGCATCGCCCAGGCGCAGCATCTCGGCATCGAGCGAGGCGCGATTCTGCTGGCGCGCCCAGAACACCGGTCCGCCCTCCCAGCGCGGGAAGCCGTAGCCCTGCACCAGCACGACGTCGATGTCGCCGGCGCGCTGGGCCACACCTTCGGCGAGCAGCAGCGCCGCCTCGTTGACCATGGCCGCCAGGGCACGCCGGACGATCTCGTCAGCGGCCAGCGCGCGCCGCGTGATCCCGCGCTCGGCCGAGGCCTGCTCGATCACTGCGCGCACATCAGCATCTGTCGTGCGGACCTGCTTGCCGTTGTCGTACAGGTAGTAGCCACGGTCCGCCTTGCGACCCAGCCGCCCCTGTTCGCACAGGCGGTCGAGCACCGGGACGTAGCGCTCGCGGGGATCGCGCATCGCGGCGCGCGCCCGGCGCATGCGCCAGGCGATATCCAGTCCCGACAGATCGGCCACCGCGAACGGGCCCATCGCGAAGCCGAAGCCTTCGAGCGCGCGGTCCACGTCCTCTGGCCACGCGCCGTCCTCGAGCATGAACTCGCACTGCATGCGGTAGGCGTTGTAGATGCGGTTGCCGATAAAGCCGAAGCGATTGCCGCACAGCACCGGCATCTTGCGCAGCGCCTTGCCGAGCGCGTTGCCGGTGGCTAGCACATCGGGTGCCGTCTGCGCGCCGCGCACCACCTCCAGCAGCTTCATCACGTTCGCCGGGCTGAAGAAATGCAGGCCGAGCACGTCCTGCGGGCGGTTCGTCCCCTGCGCGATGGCATCGACGTCCAGATACGAGGTGTTGGTGGCCAGCACCGCCCCCGGGCGCGCATGCGTGTCGATGCGGCGGAAGACCTCCTGCTTGACCGCCAGATCCTCGAAAACCGCCTCGATCACGAGGTCCGCCTGGGCGAGCAAGGCCCAGTCGAGCGATGTCGACAAGCGCGCTTCAGTGGCCGACGCCTGCGTGGCCTCCAGCTTGCCGGCCGCGACACGCTGGCGGTAATGATCGGCGACGCGCTCGCGCCCGCGTTGCAGCGCCTCGGGGTCCTGCTCAAGCAGGATCACGGTGATGCCGGCGTCAAGCGCGGCGATGGCGATGCCGCTGCCCATGGTGCCCGCACCAATCACCGCGACGGTCTTCAACAGGCGCGGCTGCGCGTTCAGCTCACGCGGCAGGCGCGTGGCTTCGCGCTCGGCAAAGAACTGGTACCGCAAAGCCGCAGCCTCGGTGGAATCGCGCAGTTTGAGGAAGCACGCGCGCTCCTTCGCCAGGCCCTCGTCGAAGGGGAGGCGGGCCGCATCGCGCACCAGCTCGATCGCCGCCAGCACGGCAGGGCGCCGCTTGCCGGCCTTTGCGACGGCCTGGGCCGCCTGGTCGACGACCTGCTCGTCGGTCGGCGGGACGGCTTCGTCGCGGATGCGGCACTTGCGGCCGTCCAGACGGGTCGCCAGCGCGATCGCCTGGGTCTGCAGCTCGCTCTCCACGACGGCGTCGAGCAGGCGCAGCTTCAGGGCCTCATTTGCGGAGATGCGCTCGCCACGCCCGACCATCTCGATTCCGCGCACGAGGCCGACGCGGCGCGGCAGCCTCTGCGTGCCACCCGCACCTGGCACGACGCCCAGCGTCACCTCAGGCAGACCGAGGCTGGTGCCCTTCAGCGCGATGCGTGCATCGCAGGCCAGCGCGACTTCGAGGCCACCGCCGAGGGCCGAACCGTGCAGCGCGGCGACGACCGGCTTGGGACAGGCTTCGATCGCCGCCATCACCGCCGGCAGCGACGGTTCCAACGCCGGTTGCCCGAACTCGCGGATGTCTGCACCCGCAATGAAGGTGCTGCCGGCGCCGATCAGCACCGCCGCGGCGAGGTCGGGGCGGCGGCTGAGCTCGTCGACTGCCGAGACCAGGCCTGCACGCACGGTGTGCGACGTGGCGTTGATTGGCGGATGATCGATGGTGATCAGCAGGACCGGGCCGATCGCCTCTTGACGAACGACACTGCGAATGGAACTCATGAACCGCTTCCGATCTTGATCACCACCTTGCCGAACTGCTGACCAGACGCCAGGCGGTCGAGCGCAGCGTGCACCTCGTCCAGCGCGTATTCGCTGTCGATCACCGGCTTCAGGCCGCTGCGCTGCACGAGCGCGACCAGGTCGCGGAACTCACCGAGGTCGCCCATCGTCGAGCCAAGGATCTGCAGTTGCCGGATGAAGATGCGGCGGATGTCGGCCGGCGGCTGGTCGCCGGTCGTTGCGCCGCAGGTCACCAGGCGGCCGCCGCGCACCAGCGACTTCATCGCCGAGGTCCACACGGCGGCACCGACGTTCTCGATCACGACATCGGCGCCGCGGCCGTCGGTGGCGGCCATGACCTGCCGAACGACGTCGCCACGACCATCGATCGCGGCGTCGGCGCCGAGCGACAGCGCGCGTTCCAGCTTGGCCGGGTCCCGCGATGTGACGAGCACGCGTGCGCCGGCCAGCCTTGCCAGCTGCAACGCGGCCAGCGACACGCCGCCACCGATGCCGAAGATCAGCACCGTCTCCCACGGCTGGATGCGCGCCTTGCCGTGCAGCATGCCCCATGCGGTGATGTGGTTGACCCCGAGGGCGGCCGCCTCGCCGAAGCTCAGGCCTTCGGGAATCGCAAAGACGTTGCGCGCTGGCAGGCTGACGAACTCGGCGAAGGTGCCATCGCGGTGCTCGCCCAGCAGGCGCATCGACGTGCAGAGCGTGTCGCGGCCCCGCAGGCAGAACTCGCAGCGACCGCAGCCAATGCCGGGGTGAAGCACGACGCTCTGGCCGACACTCAGCGCCCGCTCGTCAGCATCGATCTCCTCGACTACGCCGGCGCCGTCGAGCCCCATGATCAAGGGCAGCGCGTGGGTGATGCCGGCCCCGCTGTCGCGCATGTAGAGGTCGACGCGGTTGACGGTCGCCGCGCGCAGGCGGACCAGCACATCGCCGGGCCGTCGTTCCGGTCGCGGACGTTCGCCAACGGCAACGACCTCGTTGCCGCCATGACCGGTGAGGTATGCCGCCTTCACAGGCTGCTCACAAGCTCGGGCACCGCAGCGAACAGATCGGCCTCCAGGCCGTAGTCCGCCACGCTGAAGATCGGCGCCTCGGCGTCCTTGTTGATCGCAACGATCACCTTGCTGTCCTTCATGCCGGCCAGGTGCTGGATCGCGCCGCTGATGCCGCAGGCGATGTACAGGCTCGGCGCGACGATCTTCCCGGTCTGGCCGACCTGCCAGTCGTTCGGGGCGTAGCCGGCGTCCACCGCGGCGCGGCTGGCGCCCAGCGCCGCGCCGAGCTTGTCGGCCAGCGGCGTCAGCACCTCGTTGAACTTGTCGCTGCTGCCCATCGCACGGCCGCCGCTGACGATGATCTTGGCCGCCGTCAGCTCGGGCCGGTCGCTCTTGGCGATCTCGCTGCTCATGAAGGCGGAGGTGCCGGCATCGGCAACCGCCGCCAGCGCCTCGACCTGGGCACTGCCGCCTGTGGCCGCCGCGGCGTCGAAGCCGGTCGTGCGCACGGTGATGACCTTGATCGCGTCGCTGCTCTGCACGGTGGCGATGGCGTTGCCGGCGTAGATCGGGCGCTCGAAGGTGTCGGCGCTGATGACCTTGGTGGCGTCGCTGATCTGGGCGACGTCGAGCAGCGCGGCCACACGCGGCGCCACGTTCTTGCCCGCCGCGGTGGCCGGGAAAAGCAGGTGGCTGTAGCCCTTGGCCTCATGTCGAACAAGAGCGACGACCTGCGCTGCCACGTTCTCGGCCAAACCGTGGTCGAGGCCGGGGGCGTCGGCATGCAGCACCTTCGAGACGCCGGTGATCTGAGCGGCGGCCTGCGCGGCGCCCGCCGCGTTGGTGCCGGCGATGAGCACGTGCACGTCGCCGCCACATGCCAGCGCAGCGGTGACGGTGTTGAGGGTGGCGCCCTTGATGAGGGCGTTGTCGTGTTCGGCAATGACGAGTGCGGCCATGGTCAGATCACCTTCGCTTCGGTCTTCAGCTTGTTCACCAGGGTCGACACGTCGGGCACCTTGATGCCGGCGCCGCGCTTGGGCGGCTCGCTGACCTTGAGGGTCTTGATGCGCGGCGTGACGTCCACGCCGAGATCTGTCGGCTTGACGATCTCGAGCGGCTTCTTCTTGGCCTTCATGATGTTGGGCAGCGTCACGTAGCGCGGCTCATTCAGGCGCAGGTCGGTGGTAACCACCGCCGGCATCGCCATCGACAACGTCTCCAGGCCGCCGTCGATCTCGCGCGTGACCTGGACCTTGCCGTCGGTCACCTCGACCTTGCTCGCGAAGGTGGCCTGCGGCAGGCCGGCCAGGGCGGCGAGCATCTGGCCGGTCTGGTTGCAGTCGTCGTCGATCGCCTGCTTGCCCAGGATGATCAGCCCGGGCTGCTCCTTGTCGACCAGCGCCTGGAGCAGCTTGGCCACGGCTAGCGGCTGCAGTTCTTCGCTTGTCTCGACGAGGATGGCGCGGTCGGCGCCGATGGCCATCGCGGTGCGCAGCGTCTCCTGGCATTGCGTCACGCCGCAGGAGACGGCGATGACCTCGGTGGCCACGCCCTTCTCCTTCAAGCGAACGGCCTCTTCGACGGCGATTTCGTCGAAGGGGTTCATGCTCATCTTGACGTTGGCGATGTCCACGCCAGTGCCGTCACTCTTGACGCGCACCTTGACGTTGTAGTCGACCACCCGCTTCACGGGCACGAGGATCTTCATGGGAGGGGTCCTTTCAGTTGGCTTCGACCGCTTCGCGCGCGACGCGCGGGGCCAGGCGGCGGGTCACGGAGGTGGTCATCACCGTCGCCTCGCCCTCGATGACGACGGTGTCGCCAACGCGGCAGGTGGTCGACAGTACCGCGCGCGCCTTGGCCTCGTCGATGCTCACCACGCTGACCGTGGCGTGCACCGTGTCGCCCGGCCGCACCGGCGCGCGGAACTTCAGCTGCTGGCCGAGGTACACCGTGCCCGGACCGGGCAGGCGGTTCGCGACGGCGGCGGAAATCACGCTCGCTGTCAAGAAGCCGTGCGCGATGCGCCCGCCGAAATCAGTGGTCTGCGCGAACTCCTCGTTGGTGTGCACGGCGTTGTTGTCGCCGGACACGCCGGCGAACAGCACGATGTCGGCTTCGGTGATCGTCTTCGAGTAGGTCGCGTGCATGCCGGGACGAAGGTCCTCGACGTCGTAGCCGCCCAGTTCGTTCATGGTCGTGTGCTCCTAGTCACATGCCGGCGTAGGTGGGGCCGCCGCCGCCTTCGGGCGCGACCCACACGATGTTCTGCGTCGGATCCTTGATGTCGCAGGTCTTGCAGTGCACGCAGTTCTGGGCGTTGATCTGCAGTCGCTCTTGGCCGTCAGCCCCCAAGACGAACTCGTAGACCCCGGCAGGGCAGTAGCGGCTTTCCGGGCCGGCGTAGCGGGCGAGGTTCACTGCGAGCGGCACCGACGCATCCTTCAGCGTCAGGTGCGCCGGCTGATCCTCGGCGTGGTTGGTGTTGCTGACGAACACCGAACTCAGGCGGTCGAAGCTGAGCGTGCCGTCGGGCTTGGGGTACTCGATGCGGGCGCACTCGTCGGCCGGCCGCAGGGCCAGATGGTCGGGCCGGCTGTTGTGCAGTGTCCAGGGCGGTGTGGTGACGCCCAGCTTCGGCAGCAGCCATTGCTCGACACCCGTCATCACTTGCCCGATGCGCGGGCCCTTCTTGAACCAGAGTTTGAAGTTGCGCTGCTGGTCGAGTTCCCGCTTCAGCCAGCTCGTTTCGAACGCCGCGGGGAACGCGCTCAACTCGTCGTGCGAGCGACCAGCCGCCAGCGCGGGCGCGATGGCTTCGGCGCACAACATGCCGCTCTTGATGGCTGCATGGCTGCCCTTGATGCGCGCGGCGTTCAGGAAGCCGGCATCGCAGCCCACCAGCGCGCCGCCGGGGAACACCAGCTTGGGAAGCGCCTGTGGCGTGCCGTTGTTGATGGCGCGCGCACCGTAGCCGATGCGTTTGCCGCTTTCGAGGTGGGCGCGGATCGCGGGTTGGGTCTTCCAGCGCTGGAATTCCTCGAACGGGCTCAGCCACGGGTTCGAGTAGTCCAAGCCGACCACGAGGCCGAGGGTGACCAGATTGCCCGACAGGTGGTAGAGAAAGCCGCCGCCGAAGCTCTCGTCGGTCATCGGCCAGCCGGCCGTGTGCACGACCAGGCCCGGCTGTGCCTTCGCCTGGTCGATCTCCCACAACTCCTTGAGCCCGAGCGCGAAGCTCTGCGGGTCCTTCCCCTCGGCGAGCTTGAACCGCTCGATCAGCTGGCGGCCGAGGTGGCCTCGTGCGCCTTCGGCGAACACGGTATAGCGGCCGAGCAGTTCCATGCCGAGCTGGAAGCTGGCCGTTGGCTCGCCGTCCTTGCCCAGTCCCTGATGACCCGTGGCCACACCCTTGACCCGGCCCTGTTCGTCGAAGAGCACTTCGGCTGCGGCAAAGCCGGGGAAGATCTCCACGCCGAGGCTCTCGGCCTGCTCGGCTAGCCACTTCACGACATGGCCCAATTGCACGATGTAGCAGCCGTCGTTGTGCAGGTTGCGCGGCACCAGCCAGTCCGGCACCCGGCGGCTGCCGAATTCGGACAGGAACAGCACGTCGTCGCCCGTCACCGGCTGCAGCAGAGGGGCGCCCAGCGACTTCCAATCCGGCAGCAGTTCCGTGAGGGCTCGCGGGTCCATCACCGCGCCGGAGAGGATGTGCGCGCCGGGCTCTGCTCCCTTCTCGAGCACCACCACCGACGCATCGGCGTGGAGCTGCTTCACGCGGATCGCGGTGGCCAGGCCCGCCGGGCCGCCGCCGACGATGACCACGTCGTAGTCCATCGCTTCGCGCGGGCCGAAGCGCTCTAGCAGTTCCACAGCATTCATGATGTCGTTGCGGGGCGTGCGTCGCGGATCGCCTGCACGGCTTCCGGATTGACCAGGGTGCTCAGGTCGCCCGCTTCTTCGCCGAGCCAGGCCGTGCGGACGACACGCCGCATCAGTTTCATGTTTCGGGTGCGGGGCAGGTCGGGCACGAAAACCACGTCGGCTGGCTTGAAGGCACCGCCGAGACCAGCAGTGACTGCGGACGACAGTGTCTTCACCGCCGTCTCGCGATCGGTCTCCGGACGTGCCACGCACAGGCACACCACGGCCGTGCCCTTGATGGGATCGGGCACGCCGATGGTGACGGCGTCCTCCAACAGCCCCGTGGCCATCAGCAGGGCCTCGATCTCGGCAGGCCCGGTGCGCTTGCCAGCGATCTTCAGCGTGTCGTCGGAGCGGCCGTGCACATACCACATGCCATCGGCATCGCGGCTGGCGAAGTCGCCATGCACCCAAAGGTCCGGCAGGCGCGACCAGTAGCTGTCCAGGTAGCGCGCGCGGTCGAACCACAGGCCGCGCGTCAGGCCGATGGTGGGCGTGCGCATCACCAGTTCGCCGGTCACGCCCACGGGCACCGATTCGCCGCTATTGGCATCCACCACGTCGGCGCCGGTGCCGGGCACGGGTCCCGCGAAGGCACAGGGCTTGAGCGGATGGATCACAGTGCCGGTCAGGATGCCGCCCATCTCGGTGCCACCCGAGAAGTTGAGCAGCGGCACGCGGCCTTTGCCGATGCGCTCGAAGGTCCAGCGCCAGGCCTCGAGCGTCCAGGGCTCGCCGGTGGAGATCATCACGCGCAGCGAGCTCAGGTCGCGATCGGCCAGCGTCGCGTCGGGCAACGACATCGACAGCCGCGCAATGGTCGGCGCCACACCCAGATAGGTGACGCGGTGACGCTCGACCAACCGCCAAAGGCGGTCCGGCTGCGGGTAGTTCGGCGCACCCTCGGCCAGCACCACTGTGGCACCGACGAGAAGGCCACCGAAGACGAGCATCGGCCCGACCAGCCAACCCATGTCGGACATCCACAGGAAGCGGTCACCGGCCTTCAGGTCCATGCAAATCGACAGGTCCAGCGCGGTCTTGATCGGGAAGCCGCAATGCGAGTGCACCACGCCCTTGGGCTTGCCGCTGGTGCCGGAAGTGAACATCAGCAGAAAGGGAGCGTCGGCCGCCATGGGCTCTGTCGCGACGTCGGCCACGTCAACCGGCACGTCGCTGGCGAGTTCGTCCCACCAGTGGTCGCGCCCGTAGACCCAGTCGTGCGGCGCCGCCAGATGGCGGAGCACCACGACATGACGCACGTTGGGGCACTGGACCAGCGCATGGTCGACGACCGTCTTTGCGCCCACCGCCTTTCCGCGCCGTAGCGATCCATCCACCGTGATGACGGCCACGGCGCGACCGTCTTTCAGACGCTGCGCGATGGCCTCGGCGCCGAAGCCCGAGAACATCGGCAGCACGATGGCGCCGATCTTCGCCACGGCCAGCATTGCGGCGGCGGCATGCGGCAGGTTGGGCAGATACATGCCCACCACGTCGCCGCGGCCGATGCCGAGCTTGCGCAGACCCCAGGCGAGCCGGCAGGTCTCGTGGTCTAGGTCGGCGAAGGTCCAGGTGGTCACAGTGCTGTCTTCACCCTCCCAGACCAGTGCCGCCTGGTCGTAGCGAGCGCTCGTGCGCCAGCGGTCAAGGCAGTTCGTCACCACGTTGGTCACGCCGCCCACGCACCAGCGTGCGAACGGGCGTCCCTGGTCGAGGTCCAGCACGCGCGCATACGGGCGCTCGAACCGGTAGTCCAGGAAGCGAATCAGCGCGTCGTGAAATTCTTCGGGGTCCTGGTTAGCGCGGTCGTTGAGCGCCTCGAAGCTGTCCACGCCCTGCGCCTGCATGAAGCGCGTCAGGTTGGCCTGCTGGACCATGGCGGCGTCCGGCCGCCAGACGATGCTGGATTCGGTGGTCGGATCGGCCTGCATGTCCGTCATGCCTTCAGTTGAACGCGGCGATGCCGGTAATCGCCCGGCCGAGGATCAGCGCATGCACATCATGCGTGCCCTCGTAGGTGTTGACCACTTCCAGGTTGACCAGGTGGCGAGCCACGCCGAACTCGTCGCTGATGCCATTGCCGCCGAGCATGTCGCGCGCGACCCGGGCAATGTCCAGCGCCTTGCCGCAGGAGTTGCGCTTCATGATGCTGGTGATCTCCACGGCCGCCGTGCCCTCGTCCTTCATCCGGCCCAGGCGCAGGCAGCCCTGCAAGCCGAGCGAGATCTCGGTCAGCATGTCGGCGAGCTTCTTCTGGATCAGCTGGTTCGCAGCGAGCGGGCGACCGAACTGCTTGCGGTCGAGCACGTACTGGCGGGCACGGGCATAGCAGTCTTCGGCGGCACCGAGCGCGCCCCAGGCGATGCCGTAGCGCGCGCTGTTCAGGCAGGTGAACGGACCCTTCAGGCCACGCACCTCGGGGAAGGCGTTCTCTTCAGGACAGAACACTTCGTCCATCACGATCTCGCCGGTGATGCTGGCGCGCAGGCCGACCTTGCCGTGGATCGCCGGGGCGCTCAGCCCCTTCGCACCCTTGTCGAGCACGAAGCCGCGAATCGCGCCTTCGTCGTCCTTGGCCCAGACGACGAACACGTCGGCGATCGGGCTGTTGCTGATCCACATCTTGCTGCCGGTCAGGCTGTAGCCGCCGGGCACCTTCTTGGCGCGGGTGATCATGCTGCCGGGGTCGGAGCCGTGGTTCGGCTCGGTCAGGCCGAAGCAGCCGATCCACTGGCCCGAGGCCAGCTTGGGCAGGTACTTCTGCTTCGTGGCTTCATTTCCGAACTCGTTGATCGGCACCATCACCAGCGATGACTGCACGCTCATCATCGAGCGGTAGCCGGAGTCCACGCGCTCGACCTCGCGGGCGATCAGGCCATACGCGACGTAGTTGAGGCCGGAGCCGCCGTAGGCCTCGGGAATGGTCGGCCCGAGCAGGCCCAGTTCACCCATCTCGCGGAAGATGGCCGGGTCGGTCTTCTCGTTGCGGAAGGCGTCCTGCACACGCGGCAGCAGCCGCTCCTGGCAGTAGGCGTGCGCTGCCTCGCGGATCGCGCGTTCGTCACCGGTGAGCTGGCCGTCCAGGGACAGCGGATCGTCCCAGGAGAAGGTGTTGCGGTTGGAAGCCATGGTTGTCTCCTAGTCCTGGTTCATCAGTTGGCGGCCGACGATGATTTGCTGGATCTGTGTGGTGCCTTCATAGAGGCGAAGCAGCCGGACGTCGCGGTAGAAGCGCTCGACCGGGTACTCGTTGATGTAGCCCGCGCCACCGTGCACCTGCACGCCCCGGTCGGCGACGCGACTGGCCATCTCGGTACAGAAGAGCTTGGCGCAGGACACGCGCATGGACACGTCCGGGTCCGACACGTGCGCCGGCTTGCGGTCGAAGCGTTCGGCCACCTCGCGCACCAGCGCCCAGCCGGCGAGCAGCTCGGCCTGGCTGTCGGCGAGCATGGCCTGGATCAGCTGGAACTCGCCGAGCTTCTTGCCGAACTGCTTGCGCTCGCGCGCATAGCGGGCCGACTCATCGAGCACGCGCTGCGCGATGCCGCAGGCCACGGCCGAGATGTTCAGCCGCCCGCGGTCGAGCACCTTCATCGCAGTCTTGAAGCCCTGGCCGGGCACGCCGCCGATGATGTTCGCCGCCGGCACGCGGACGTTCTCGAGGATCACGTCGCAGGTCATCGTGCCGCGCTGGCCCATCTTCTTGTCCTTCTTGCCGAGCTTGATACCGGGCAGGTCGGCAGGCACGATGAAGGCCGAGACGCCCGATGCGGCCGGGCCACCGGTACGCGCCATCAGCGTGAAGGCGCCAGCGCGCGGCGCATTGGTGATAAAGCGCTTGGTGCCGTTCAGAACGTAGTGGTCGCCATTGAGCTCGGCCCTGGTCTTGAGCGACGCCGCGTCGGAACCTGCATCGGGCTCGGTCAGCGCGAATGACATCACCAGGTCGCCACTGGCCACCCGCGGCAGGTAGTCGGCCTTCTGGTCCGGCGTGCCGTCCATCAGGATGCCTTGCGAGCCGATGCCGATGTTGGTGCCGAACACCGAGCGGAAGGCAGGCGCGGTCTGGCCCAACTCGAAGTTGACCTGCACCTCCTGGCTGACCGACAGGCCGATGCCGCCGAACTCTTCGGGCACCGTCAGGCCGAACAGCCCCATCTCCTTCATGGCCTCGACCAACTCGGCCGGCACTTCGTCGTGCTCTTCCAGATGGTTCTCGGCAGGGACCAACTGTTCGCGCACGAAGCGCTGCACGGTGGACAGCAGGATGTCGAACGATTCTTGGTCGAGAGCCATGGTGGCGGGTCCTTGGTTCGGAGCAGGCTTCGCTATCAGCAGTGCTCGAAGACGGGCTTGCGCTTTTCGAGGAAGGCCTTCATGCCCTCGTGGGCGTCGTCGCTGGCGAATCGGGCATGCAACTGGCGGCGTTCAAAGCCGATGCCTTCCGCCAGCGAACCCTCGTAGGCGCGGTTGACTGACTCCTTGATGGCCATCAGCGCCGGCAGCGAGAAGCCCGCGACTGTGGTGGCCAGGGCCAGGGCCTCGTCGTAAAGGCGTTCGACGGGCACGACACGCGAGACCAGCCCGTAGCGGTCGGCCTCCGCGGCGTCGAGCGTGCGCGCCGACAGGCACATGTCCATGGCCTTGGCCTTGCCCACCACGCGAGGCAGCCGCTGCGTGCCGCCGGCACCGGGCATCATCGCGAGCTTGATTTCCGGTAGCGCGAACTTGGCGTTGTCGGCAGCGACGACGATGTCGCAGGCCAGCGCCAGTTCACAGCCGCCGCCCATCGCAAAACCCGCCACCGCGGCGATCACCGGCTTGCGCACGCGGCGGATGGTTTCCCAGTTGCGGGTGATGAACTCGCTGCGGTAGACGTCCATGTACGTCCAGTCGGCCATGGCTGCGATGTCGGCGCCCGCCGCAAAGGCCTTGGCGCTGCCGGTAATAATGATCGCGCCGATGCCCTCGTCGGCGTCGAAGCCGAGCAGTGCCTGCCCCAGTGCGTCCATCAGGGCGTCATTGAGAGCATTGAGCTGCTGGGGCCGGTTCAGCGTGATGACGCCGACACGGCCGACCGTCTCGATCAGGATCGGGGATTCGGTCGTCATCACCGTGCTCACCGTCAGTCCGGCCGCGCCGTCACTCGACGACGATCTTGCGATCGCGGATCAGCGCGGACAGGGTCTTGCCTTCCTCTGCCAGCAGCTTCTTGAATTCGGCGGTTTCGAGCGTCACGGGTTCTGCGCCCAGGTCGCCGAAGCGCTGCTTGACCGCGGCGGTGGCCAATACTTTGGCGAGCTCGCGCGACAGGCGCGCAGTCACCTCGGCCGGCGTGTTGTTCGGCACCCAGAGGCCGAACCAGATGTCCAGGCCGGCGTTCTTGATGCCGAGGTCGGCGTAGGTGGGCACATCCGGGAAGAAGGGCGACTTCTTGTCGCTGGCGACCGCCAGCAGCTTGACCTTGCCGGACTTGATGTGGGGGAAGGCGATGCCCGGATCGAAGGCCAGGTCTGCCTGGCTGGCCATCACGTCCTGCAGCGCAGGAGCTGCCCCGCGGTAGGGCACGTGGGTGATGAAGGTGCCGGTACTCTGCTTGAACAACTCGCCAGCCAGTTGCGGCGGCGTGCCTGTTCCGGCCGAGGCGTAGGAGAGCTTGCCCGGGTTCGCCTTGGCCATGGCGATGAGCTGCTTCGTATCCTTGACCTCCAGGCCCGGTCGCGTGATGAGGTACATCTGCGTGCGTCCGATGCTCATCACCGGGGTGAGATCGCGCGACGGCAGGATCGGGGACTTGAACAGTGACGGATTAGCCGTCTCGACCGACGTCGGAGCCACGAACAGCGTGTAGCCGTCGGGCGCCGCCTTGATCACCTCGCCGGCGGCGATGTTGCCGCTGGCCCCGGGCTTGTTGTCGACGATCACGGTCTGGCCCAGCGCCTCGGTGAGGCCCTGCGCGACGACACGGGCCATCACGTCGGTGGTGCCGCCGGGGGCGAAGCCGACGACGATGCGCACGCTCTTCGTGGGCCAGGCGGCCTGAGCGAGCGCAGAGCCGCTGGCGCACATCAGCACTAGCGAGGCGACGGCAGCGAAAAACACGCGACGCAGGGGTTCGCCGGTGTGGTGGAAAGAGGTGTTCATGGATCTGTCTCCGCTTGCTTTGGGTGCGCTCAAATCAATCACAGGCTGCCGTCGCGCAACATCTCGCGCAGCCTGAACTTCTGGATCTTTCCGGATGGGGTGGCCGGCATCGCGTCGCGCACGATCAGGCGCTCGGGGATGTACTGCAGCGCGACCTTCTGCGACTTCAGGAACTCGACCATGCCGGTGAGGTCCAGCATCTGGCCCGCCTTGGGCACGACCACCGCGCAGGCGCGCTCGCCCAGGCGCTCATCTGCGTAGGCGACGATGGCCACCTGCGCCACAGCCGGATGCTTGTAGAGCAGCGCCTCGATCTCGAAGACCGGAATGTTCTCGCCCCCGCGGATGATCACGTCCTTGCTGCGGCCGCTGATGCGGATGTAGCCGTTGGCGTCCATCGTGGCCAGGTCGCCGGTGTCGAACCAGCCCTGCGTATCGGTGGCGTTGAGTTGCGGGCGGTTCAGGTAGCCGCCGAAGTTGGAACACGCTCGCACGAGCAGCTTGCCGACTTCGCCCGCAGGGATGGCCTGGCCATCCAAGTCGACGACCTTCACTTCCACGCCGGGCAGCGGGCAGCCGTCGGTGCTGCAGGCGAGCTGGTCGTCGTCGTCGAGCTTGATCAGCGTGACGGCGCCGTTCTCCGTCATGCCCCAGGCCGATACGATCTTGGTGCCGAGCACCTTGCGGGCCTGCTCGACCAGTGGGCCGGGGATCGGAGCGCCGGCGCAGAGGAAGGTCTTCAGGCTCGGCACTGTGGTGCCACTCTCCTGCACGTTCTTCGTCAGGTCGGTCAGGAACGGCGTCGAGGCCATCGTGAAGCTCACGCTCTCGGTGCGGATGAGCTCGATCGCCTTCTTCGGCTCCCACTGGTCCTGAAGCACCACGCTGGCGCGCAGCATGATGGGCATCATCAGGCCGTACATGAAGCCGGTCTGGTGCGCCATCGGCGACGCCATCAGGACGACGTCGTCTTGCCGCAGGGCCAGGCGCTCCGCGTAGGGCACGATGTTGGCCATCAGCGTGTTGGCCGAGTGCATCACGCCCTTGGGCTCGCCCGTGGTGCCCGAGGTGTAGATCAGCTGTGTAATGTCGTCCGGCCCCGGACGACTGCGGGTCAGGATGTCGCGAGCGTCGGGCTCGTTCTCCCAGGCCGGCTTCGTCAGCAGAGCATCAAAGTCATCGGCGCCGCCGCCGCCCACCACGACGATGCGTTGCAGGTGGGGCAGGCTGGGCTGCAGACCCCGTGCCATGGCTTCATGATCGAAGCCGCGGAACAACTTGGGTACCACCAGCACCTTGGCTTGCCCATGCTTGAGCATGAACGACAGCTCGCGCTCGCGGAAGATGTGCATCATCGGGTTGAGCACCGCACCGATGCGGGAGCAGGCCAGGTACAGCACGCTGAACTGCCACCAGTTCGGCAACTGCATCGCCACCACGTCGTTGCGGCCGACTCCCAGGCGCGCCAGGCCCACCGCCACCCGGTCGGCCAGGGCCGCGAGTTCGCTGTAGCTGAAACGGCGCACCTCACCCGAGTCGACGCGCACTGCTGTCAGCGCGAGCTTGTCGGGGCAGGCGGCGACACAGGCGTCCAGGTCGTCGTTGATGGTTCGGTCATGCCACCAGCCGCGGGCAATGCTGTCAGCGCGACGGGGTGGCAACAGAACGGGGTCGAACTCCATGGCTTGTCTCCGGGTTGTCTTGTTGTGGTCAGGCCGGCACGAATTTGCGTCCGGCGCGTGTGCGGGCAATGATGGTTTTCATAATCTGGGCCGTACCGTCACCGATCTGGAAGCCCAGCACGTCACGCAGGCGCTGTTCCATGAGCCCGCGGTCGTAGCCGCCGTGGCCGTAGCACAGCAGGCATTGGTGGATCACGTCGTAGGCGAGCTTCGGGCCCCACCACTTGGCCATGCCGGCTTCGGCGGAGTGCGGCAGGCCCTTGTCCTTGAGCCACAGGCCCTGCAGGCACACGAGGCGCGCTCCCTCGACCTCGGTGTCGAACTGCGCCAGCGGGTGTGTCACGCCCTGGAAGGCCGACAGTGGCTGGCCGAAGGCCTGGCGCTGGGTGATGTACTCCCAGGTCTCCTCCAGCGCCACGCGCGCCACCGCCAGGCACTGCAGGCCGATCAGCGAACGCGAGAAGTCGAAGCCGTGCATCACCTGCACGAAGCCCTTGTTCTCGTCGCCCAGCCGGTGGCTCACCGGCACACGCACGTTCTCGAAGAAGATCGAGCCGCGGCCGATAGCACGCTGGCCGTGGCAATCGAAACGGTTGGTGGTGAGGCCCGGGGTGTCCATGGGCACCAGCAGCGCGGTCACGCCGTGCGCCGCGGATTCCGGCGTTCCGGTGCGACCGAACACCACCGTGATGTCGGCCTGGTCTGCGGCGGAGATGGAGGTCTTTTCGCCGTTGATGACGTAGAAGTCCCCGTCGAGCTCGATACGCAGGCGCAGGTTGGCCGCATCCGAGCCGCCACGCGGTTCGGTCAGCGCGATGGCGCAGATCGCCTCGCCCTGCACGATCTTCTTCAGCCAGGGGCCGACGATGTCGGGGTTGCCGTACTTGGAGAGAATCTGGCTGTTCAGCGATGCCAGCAGGTTCAGGTACGAAAAGCTCAGGTCGGCGCGCGCGATCTCTTCGTGGATCACGCCCGCAGCCAGGCAGCCCATGCCCAGTCCCCCGAAGGACTCGGGCAGTTCGGGGCAGATGAACCCGAGTTCGCCCATCTCGCGCAGCAGCGAGCGGTCCAGCACGCGCGTACGGTCGCGCTCCTGGAATCCGGGCTTGACGCGTTCGTCGGCGAAGCGGCGCGCCGTCTCGGCCAGTGCCTGCAGGTCTTCGTCGATGTAGGGGTTCGGGTTCATCGCGGCGCTCCCCGGCTTACTTGGCGTACTTGCGGAAGTCGGGCTTGCGCTTGTCCTTCAGCGCGGCCACGCCTTCGCGCGACTCGTCGGTGTCGTAGTACAGCTTCAGCGCGTACATGCCCATGCCGGCGATGCCGCTCTGGTGCGCGGTGTCGCAGTTGAAGCTGCGCTTGGCGATGGCGATGGCCGTCGGGCTGCGTTCGCAGATCGTCTCGGCCCACTCCTGCACGGTGGCGTCGAGCTGCTCGTGGGGCACGCAGACGTTGGCCAGGCCCATGGCCACGGCCTCGGCTCCCGAGTAGCGCTTGTTCAGGTACCAGATCTCGCGCGCCTTCTTTTCGCCCACCACGCGGGCCAGGAAGGCGGTGCCGTAGCCAGGGTCCACCGAGCCCATCTTCGGACCGACCTGGCCGAAAATGGCCTTCTCGGAGCAGATGGTCAGGTCGCAGATCGTGCACAGCACGTTGCCGCCACCGATGGCGAAGCCCTGCACGCGGGCAATCACGGGCTTGGGCACGTCGCGGATGGCGGTGTGCAATTCTTCCATCGGCAGTCCGATGGTGCCGCGGCCGTCGTAGTTGCCGTCGTGGGCCGACTGGTCGCCGCCGGTGCAGAAGGCCTTCTCGCCAGCGCCGGCCAGCACGATGCAGCCGACGTTGCGGTCGTAGCCCGCCTTGTTCAGCGCCTTGATGATCTCGTCGCACGTGGTGCCCCGGAACGCGTTCATCTTGTCCGGGCGGTTGATGGTGATCCAGGCCACGCCGTTGCGGACCTCGTACAGGATGTCTTCGAAGTTCATGTCGGTATCTCCAGGTGGGGTGGCTTGGGTCAGCCGTTCATGGTCAAGCCGCCGGACACGCTCAGCACCTGTCCGGTGACGAAGGCAGCGTCGCTGCTGGCGAAGAAGAGGATGGCGCCCGGCAGGTCGTCGGGCTGACCGATGCGGCCGAGCGGGATGGAGCGCGTGAACGCCTCCATCAGCTTCTCGGGGTTGCCCGCGCCTTCCTTGTAGTCGGCGAAGAGCGCGGTGTCGGTCGGGCCGGGGCAGACGACGTTGACGGTGATGCCGTGGCGGGCATGCTCGCGGGCAATGGTCTTGGAAAACGCCACCAGGCCGCCCTTGCAAGCCGCGTAGACAGCCTCGCCCGACGAGCCGACGCGGGCCGCGTCCGAGGCGATGTTGACGATGCGACCCTTCTTGCGCGCGGCCATGCCCGGCAGCACGGCGTGGTGCATGTGCAGCGCGCCGGTCAGGTTGATCGCGATGAGCTTGTCCCACTGTGCGGGCTCGGTCTTGGTGAACGGCTTGAAGACGTCCCAGCCGGCGTTGTTGACCAGCACGTCGATCGGGCCAAGGTCCTTCTCGGCGGCGATGACGGCGGCATCGACGCTGGCGCGATCGGTGATGTCGCAGTGGAAGGCCTGTGCACGACCACCCTCGGCCCGGATGCCAGCGGCGACCTTCTCGGCCGCGTCCAGGTTCAGGTCGAACACGGCGACGGCCGCGCCTTCGCCGGCGAAGCGACGGCAAGTGGCGCCGCCGATGCCACCGCCGCCTCCAGTGACGATCACGGTGTGGTTGTCGAAGCGCTTGCTCATTGGGTCTCTCCGTTGCAAAAGTGGGTCGGTTAGCCGAAGATGTGGCGTATCGGCCTGAATAGATACGTCAATACATTGACGCAACTATAGGCCAGACCTTCAACGGCCTCAAGCGGCTTTTCTATCCTGTAGATAGTGGTAAACCCTATGTCAAACTCGCGCGACACCAAGATAGACCTTGCCAACAGGTTGTTCTTTCGCCTCTACCAATGCGCAAACATGTTGCATAAAACAGGGACCCGTGCCGTCGAGGACGAAGGGCTGACGACGCAGCAGTGGGCCGTGCTGGGTGCCCTGTCGCGCGAGAAGTCGCAGGGCGGCATGAGCATTGGGGATCTGGCCCGCTACCTGATGGTGAGCAGGCAAAACCTCTCGGGCCTCATCAGCCGCATGGAGCGGGACGGGCACGTGGCCGTCGCCGCGAGCGGGCAGGACCGCCGCTCGCGCGTCGTCACGATGACGGAGTCGGGGCGGCACGTTTGGCAGGACCTGGCCCTGCCCAAGATCCACGGCTACTACGAGGCCATCCTGTCGGACTTCTCGGTCAACGACGTCACGCACACGCTGCACTACCTGCTCAAGATCCTCGAGAACATGCAGCGGCTCGATGCAGAGCGGCTCTCTGCGGAGGAAGGTGACGAAGCGCAAGCCGTTGCATAGGGCCTGCTGGCGACGCAAAGTTTGCGAGTGTTCGCGCAACAGCGGAGCACATCGCTGGCGCCGACAACGATGAGCGGTGCGCCTTCCATGGCGCAGAAGCGTCCGGTGAGGACGGGAATGTGGCGACCAGCGTCGTGTCCCTGCATCCGTAGCCTGGCCGATACGGCGCGATGCCTGGACCTAGACTCTTGCGGTCAGGCGCCACCAGTCTGAGAGGAGCGCATGTCCACTGCCGTACCCTGGGCGCTGTCCCACACCCAGATTGCCGTCGAGATCGTGGCAACGATTGCGTTTGCCTTGTCCGGCGTCATCGAAGGAGCACGCAAGCGCCTGGATGCCGTGGGCATCTGCGTCGTCGCTGGGCTGGCAGCCTTCGGCGGCGGCACCGTGCGCGACATCCTGCTGGACCGTCGCCCGCTGTTCTGGGTCCAACATGCCGAGTGGGTCTGGATCCTGCTTGCCCTGTGCGTCGGAGCAATGTTGTTCATGCGCGCCCGGCACCTGGATCCGACGGAGCGGGCTATGCAGTGGCCCGATGCGCTGGGGCTGGGCCTGTTCACTGCGGTGGGCACCCAGATCGCCATCGACGCGGCGATGCCGGCCGTCATCGCTGTGATCCTGGGCATGGTCACCGCGGTGTTCGGGGGCGTGCTGCGCGACATCGTCTGCAACGAGATACCCAGGGCCTTCAGCGACCACCGGCCGTATGCGATCTGCTCCTTCGCGGGCGGCTGGGTAATGGTGGGGGCCCACGCAGCAGGCTTCTCGCAATGGGGCTCGCTCCTGGCCGCGGCGAGCACGGCCACGGCATTGCGCGTTGCCGCGATCGGGCTGGACTGGCGCTTGCCGGCCTGGCAGGCGGGCCACGCGACGAACGATGCGGACTCCGATCCGCCCTCGCGTTGACAGCCCGCCACGTCAACCTTGCGTTGTTGCGCCTGCCACGGCCGGCGCCATCAAGTCGGCCGGCGACCCGGCGTCGGGATCAGACCCGGCGTGACAGCGACTGGCGGTAGGCGTTCAGGTCCGCGATCGGACGCAGCGCCACGCCGCTCTCGGCAGCCGCTTGCGCCACCGCGGGGGCGATGCGCAGGATCAGCCGCGTATCGAAGGGGGTCGGGATCAGGTAGTCGGGTCCGAAGGTCAGTGGCTGGCCGGCGTAGGCGGCCGCCACCTCGGGCGGAACCTCGGCCTTGGCCAGCGCGGCGATCTCGCGCACGCAAGCCAGCTTCATGGCCTCGGTGATCCTCGTGGCTCCGCAGTCCAGTGCACCGCGGAAGATGTAGGGGAAGCACAGGACGTTGTTGACCTGGTTGGGATAGTCCGAGCGACCGGTGGCGATGATGCAATCGGGCCGCGCGGCTCGGGCCAGCTCGGGGCGGATCTCGGGCTCGGGGTTGGCCAGCGCCAGGATCACCGGCCGATCTGCCATCGTCTTGACCATCTCGGCCGTCAGCACGCCGGCGGTGGAGCAGCCCAGGAACACGTCGGCACCGGCCACGACATCGGCCAGCGTGCGCGCGCTGCTGCGCTGGCAGTAGCGGTGCTTGCTCTCGTCGAGCCGGCCCGCGCGCACGTCGGCACGGTCGGCCTGGATCAGGCCCCTGGAGTCGACCGCGAACACATGTTCGCGCCGCAGGCCGAGGTCCACCAGCACGTCCAGGCAGGCAATGGCCGCCGCGCCGGCACCGGATGCCACCAGCCTGACCTGCCCGATCGGCTTGCCCACCAGTTCCAGCGCGTTGAGCAGCGCCGCCGCGGCGATGATGGCCGTGCCGTGCTGGTCGTCGTGGAAGACGGGAATCTGCATCCGGGCCTTCAGCGCCTTCTCGATGTAGAAGCACTCGGGCGCCTTGATGTCCTCGAGGTTGACGCCGCCCAGTGTCGGCTCCAACGCAGCGATGATGTCGACGAGCTTGTACGGGTCGCGCTCGGCCAACTCGATGTCGAACACGTCGATGCCGGCAAACTGCTTGAACAGGCAGCCCTTGCCCTCCATCACCGGCTTGGCGGCCAGCGGGCCGATGTCGCCCAGCCCGAGCACGGCCGTGCCGTTGGTGATCACGCCCACCAGGTTGCCGCGGCTGGTGTACTCGGCGGCCAGTGAGGGATCGGCCGCGATGTCCAGGCACGGGTAGGCGACGCCGGGCGAATAGGCCAGGCTCAACTCGCGCTGGTTGGACAGCGGCTTGGTCGGGGTCACGGCGATCTTGCCGCGCATGGGCGCGCGGTGGTACTCGCGCGCCGCGTCGCGCAGGGCCTGCTCGGCCGGGGACAGAGGAGTGGGGTCAGACATGGCAGGGTCTCCAGATTCAATGCAGGCCGAGCAGCTGACGAGCCTGCCGAGCGCTGGCGACGGGGCGGCCCTGCTCCTCACACAGCCGTGCCACCGCGCGCACCAGCGCCGCGTTGGAAGGAGCGAGCGTGTCCTTGTCCAAGCGCACGTTGTCTTCCATGCCTGTACGGCAGTGGCCGCCCAGCTCCAGCGACCAACGCGCCATCGTCATCTGGTCGCGGCCGATGCCCGCTCCAGTCCAGGTGGCGCCTGGGGCCACGCGCTGCAGGGTGCGGACATAGAACTCCAGCACCTCGCGGTCCACCGGCATCGCATTGCGGATGCCCATCACGAATTGCACATGCAGCGGACCCTGGATGAAGCCCCGCTGCTGCAGGTTCGCTGCCTGGAAGACCATCGACAGGTCGAAGGCCTCGATCTCGGGCTTGATGCCGTGCTCACGCATCTCGGTGGCCAGCCACTCCACCAGGTCGGGGCTGTTGTCGTAGACCCGGGTCGGGAAGTTCACCGAGCCGGTGGCCAGCGAGCCCATGTCGGGCTTCAGGCCCAGGTGCGCACCGCGCTCGCGGCCGGCACCGGAGCGACCGCCGGTCGAGAACTGGACGATCATGCCCGGGCAGTGCTTGCGGATCCCCTCCATGACCTGCGCGAAGCGCTCGGGAGACGACGTCGCGGTCCCGTCGTCGTTGCGCACATGCAGGTGCACCAGGGAAGCGCCGGCCTCGAAAGCCTCATGGGTCGATTCGATCTGCTCCTGGACGGTGATCGGCACCGCCGGGTTGTCGCGCTTCTGCGGCAGCGAGCCGGTGATCGCAACGGTGATGATGCAGGGAGAGGTCATGGCGAGTGTCTCTGGTGGGCACCGGGCATGGCGTTGCGCATTACCGGTGCGATCGTGAAGGGTCGCTCAGCGCTGCAGCGCGCTCAGCACGGCCAGGCTCATAGCCTTCACCGCAGTCTTGATCGAAGGCTCCGGCACCGGCGCAAAGAACGGCGAGTGGTTGCCAGCCAGCGGCTTGCCGCCGGGCTGGCGCGAGGCCGCCACGTCCTTCGGGTCGAGCACGCCCACCAGGAAGAACATCGACGGCACGCCCGCGGCGCCGAACTCCGCGAAGTCTTCGCTCGGCGTGATCGGCGGCATCCGTCGGACCTGGCTGCCGAAGGCCGCCTTCAACACGGTCTCGGTGCGCTCGACGAGGGCCGCGTCGTTGACCGTGGCATCGCCGCCCTGGGTGAAGCTCAGCTCAGGCTCGGGGGCGCCGGCCATCGTCGCCGTGGCCAGCGCGGTGCGTCGAAGGCCGTCGCGCAGCTTGCTGCGAACGGTGGCGTCATAGCTGCGCAGCGTGCCGCGCAACACCACGCTATCGGGAATGATGTTGCCGCTGCTGCCGCCCTGGATCGCGCCGACGCTAAGCACGCCAAACTGGAACGGGTCCTTCTCGCGGCTGACCACGCCCTGCACGTCGACGACAAAGCGCGACGCCATCAGCACCGGGTCAATAGCCTTGTCGGGCGCCGAGCCATGCGCCCCGCGGCCACGGAAGGTCGCCTCGAAGGCGTCGGCGTTGGAGGTGACCGGACCGACGTTGAAGCCGATCTCGCCGTAGGCCATCGGCCAGCTGTGCAGCGCAAAGGCAAAGTCGGGCTTGCCGAAGCGCTGAAACAGGCCGTCGGCCAGCATTGCCCGCGCGCCGCCCAGCAGTTCCTCGGCCGGCTGGGCAATGAACATCAGCGTGCCCTGCCACCGGTCCTTCAGAGCCGCCAGCGTGCGGGCCGTGCCGACCCAGCTCGCCATGTGCAGGTCGTGTCCGCAGCTGTGGGCCACGTAGGTCTGCCGACCCAGGTGGTCGACCTGCACCCGGCTGGCGTAGGACAGGCCGGTCTTCTCCTCCATCGGCAGTGCGTCAAGTTCGGTGCGAACCAGGATGGTCGGCCCGAGCCCGTTTCGCAGCAGGGCCACCACGCCGGTGCGGCCGACCTGCTCGGTGACCTCGAATCCGGCACTGCGCAACTCGCCCGCCAGGGCGCGGGCGGTGCGGACTTCCTGGAAGCCGAGCTCGGGATGGGCGTGCAGGTCCTGGTAGAGCCGTTCCACGCCGGCATAGTGCAGCGCCACCTGGGCGTCGATGTCGCGGCCCAGCCGGTCTGCCAGTCCCGAAGACTGCGACTGAACCGTGGTCGCCAGCAGGCAGGCGGCAGCGCCGGCGATGGCGCACTGGAAGAGTGTTGTCATGGGATGCCCCTGGCGCCCGCTCACTTGGAGGCACTGATGGCCACTGCGGGCGACCTGCCCACGGCCGTCCCGACGGCCACGCCCGCGCCGTGTGCCCGAGCGGACGCCGAGCGACCGTGCTGGATCATGGCCACAGCCACCGCGGCGATCACCGCGGGGATCGCGATGGCGATGAAGTTCTGCTGCAGCGGCAAGGCTATCGCCACCAGCGCGCCGATCACGATCGGGGCCAGGATGGCACCGCTGCGGCCCACGCCGGAGGCGAAGCCGATGCCTGTGGAGCGGATGGCCATCGGGTAGAACTGTCCGGCATAGGCATAGGTGACGATCTGCGTGCCGATCGTCGACGCACCGGCCAGGCCGACCACGAAGAACAGCGCCTCGGTGGGCATCGGCACGCCCAGCAGCGTGATCGACACCGCCGCCAGCACGTACATCGAGAACAGCACCCACTTGATGTTGAAGCGGTCGGCCAGCCAGCCACCGCCGATCGCGCCGATCATGGCGCCGAAGTTCAGCGTCAGCACGAAGGTCAGTGCCGAGCCGAGGCTGTAGCCGGCGCCGGCCATCAGCTTGGTCAGCCAGGAGCTGAGTGCATAGACCATGAACAGGCACATGAAGAACGCGATCCAGAACATCGCCGTGCTGAAGCCGCGGCCGTCCTGGAACAGCTGGCTCACCGGTGCGTCAGCGGCCTTGTCGACAGCGGGCAGCGCAAAGCGGTCCTCGGAGGTCGGCTTGAAGGCCGGGTCGAGCCTGGCGACGATGGCCTTGAGCTCGTCATGCCGCCCCTGCTTCAGCAGGAAGGGCATCGATTCGGGCAGCGACCTGAGGATGAACGGGATCAGCACTACCGGCGCGGCCGCAGCGAGGAACACCGACTGCCAGCCATGGCTCTCGATCAGACCCTTGCCCAGCACCGCTGCCAGCATGCCACCCACCGCATAGCCGCTGAACATCAAGGTGACCATGGTCGAGCGCACCTTGCGTGGCGAGTATTCGGTCATCTGCGCCACCACGTTGGGCATGACGCCGCCGATGCCGAGGCCCGCCAGGAAGCGGGTGACGCTGAACGTCACCGGGTCGTTCGTCATGCCGGCCGCGGCGGTGAAGATGCTGAACAGCGCGATGCAGATGGCGATGGCCCAACGCCGGCCGATGCGGTCGGCGATGGTGCCCATGAAGATGGCACCGAACATCATGCCGAACAACGCCGAACTGACCATGAAGCCCGCCTGCGTGGCATCGACACCCATCTGCTTCATGATCGACGGCAGCGCGATGCCGGCCACGGCCAGGTCATAGCCGTCGAAGATGATGATCAGCGCGCACCAGAACAGCACCAGGCCGTGGAAGCGGTTGAAGCGCGCCTCGTCGGCGATCTTGTGAACGTCAATGTGTCTCATGGAAGTCTCCTGAACAATGTGTTGTGTTTGGGAAAAGGTCGGGCCGTTCAGCCCTGGTCGCCGCCGCCGACTGGCAGCGTGACGCCGGTGATGTAGCTGGCCTCGTCGGAGGCGAGGAAGAGGATCGCGCCGACCTGCTCGTCGATGGTTCCGTAGCGCTTCATCAGGCTGGACTGCACCGTCTGGTCGACGATCTGCTGGTACCAGGCCTTCTCCTGCTCGCTGGGCTGCTCGGTGTTGCGCGGGATGCGCCGTGGTGGCGCCTCGGTGCCGCCTGGGGCGGTGGCGTTGACGCGAACGCCGCGCTCGGCGTTCTCGAACGCCAGGCAGGCTGTGAGTGCGTTGACGCCTCCCTTGGCCGCGCCATAAGGGACGCGGTTCACGCCCCGGGTGGCGATGGACGAGACGTTGACGATGGCGCCACCACCTTGTGCCAGCATGATGGGCAGGGCCGCATGGCAGCACCACAGCGTGGGGAACAGCGAGCGGCGCACCTCGGCTTCGATCTCGTGCTCGCGGTAGTGCTCGAAGGGCTTGGCCCAGATCGTGCCGCCGACGTTGTTCACGAGAATGTCCAGCCGGCCGAACCGGTCGGCGGCGGCCGCCATCACGCGCTCGGCATCGGCATGGCGCTCCAGGTCGGCGGTCAGCGTCTGCAGCCGATCGGCGGCGCCTGGCAGGCTGCGCAGCTCATGGACCAGATCGGAGCGGTCCACCGCGGCCACGCGCCCGCCTTCTTCAAGCATGCGCTCGACCACGCGTCGGCCGATGCCTTGTGCGGCGCCGGTGACGACGGCGACCTTGTCTTTGAAACGGGGATTCATGGCTGGTTCCTCAGGCGCTGGCGGCGAACTTCTCGTGGTGGAAGCTGGCCGGCTTGACGCCGCATTCGCGGATGAACTGGCTGACCGCCTCCACCATCGGTGGCGGGCCGCACAGGTAGACGTCCACGTCGCCGTCGTTCAGGTGCGCTGGCGTGATGTGGTGGGTGACGTAGCCCTTGTTCGGGTACGCGCTGTCGGGGCTGGCCACGCAGGCGGCGTAGCTGAAATTCGGAATGCGTTCGGCGTACTCGGCCAGCCGGTCCATCTCCACCAGGTCTGCGTCGTGCGTGACACCGTAGATCAGGTGCAGCGGGTGCGCGCTGCCCTCGGTGGCGATCTTCTCCAGCATCGCCGTGAAGGGCGCCAGGCCGGTGCCGCCGGCCAGCAGCAGCAGCGGGCGCTGGATGCCGCGCAGGTAGAAGGTGCCCAGCGGGCCGGTCAGCGTCATGCGGTCACCGGGTTTCGCGGCGCCGGTGAGGTAGCCACTCATCAGGCCGCCCGGCACGTTGCGGATCAGGAACGACACGGTGCCGTCCTTCACCAGCGAACTGAACGAGTAGGCCCGCGTCTGGTCGGTGCCCGGCACCTGCAGGTTCACGTACTGACCCGGCAGGAAGGCCAGCTTGTCGAGCGACGCGTCCTTCAGCGTCAAGGAAAGTGTGCTGGGTGAAAGCTGGCGCACCTCGCTGATGGCGGCAGTCACCGCCGCCTGCGGGGTGCGGCACACCGACGAGGATGCCGGCACCTGCACCACGCAGTTGCCCTTGGCGCGCATCTGGCACGTCAGCACGTAGCCGCGGGCGGCCTCGTCAACGCTCAGCGCGTCCTCGATGTACTCGCCCATCTCGAAAGGGCCGGATTCGGCCAGGCACTTGCAGGTGCCACAGGCACCGTCGCGGCAGTCGAGCGGAATGTTCACGCCTTGGCGGTAGGCGGCATCGGCCACCGTCTCGGTCGGGTTGGCCTCGATGAAGCGGGTGACACCGTCCTCGAAGCGAAAGGCAATCTGGTGGGGCATGGCTTGTCTCCTCGGCGTGGCCGGCGCCTGCTCTTGCAGGTCACCGGCGTCGGCAGGCTCAGATGTGATAGACGTCCAGCACGTGGTGGATGTAGTCGTTCTTCAGCACCACGTGCTTGCGCCGGACGAGCGGCTGGCCGCTGCTCAGGTCCAGCGTGTAGTGGCTGGTGCCGAAGTAGCTGTCCACCGTCTGGTAGCGGTAGCTCAGGGTGTGCCAGTTGAAGCGCAGTTCGACCTGCTCGCCCTTCGTCGACACGATCTCGACGTTGTGGATGTTGTGGCCCGTGCGCGGCTCGGGCATGCTTGCGGCCGAGCGCTCGGTCTTGATGCGGAACACCCGGTCTTCCAGCCCGCCCTTGTTCGCGTAGTAGATCAACGAGATCTCGCGCTGCGGGTCGGTGGTCAGCTGGTCATCGTCGTCCCACGACGGCATCCAGAAATCCACCTGCGGGTGGTAGCAGGCCAGCCACTCATCCCACTGGCGGTCGTCCAGCAGGCGGGCCTCGCGGTACAGGAAGGCCTGCACTTGTTCGATCGTCATCATGGTGGCGTCTCCTTCAGGCGTGGTCACAGGCGTGGCTGTGGGCGCACACCGGGTGCTCGACTCCGGCGGCCTGGCGGGCTTCCTCGCTGGCGACGGCGCGCTGCATCGTCTCCAGCCAGTAGCGGTGCTGCACGGTGTAGAGGCCCTCGTCTTCGGTCTTCACGCCCGACAGCGTCGGGTTCAAGCCGATCTCCTGGGCGGCGGCGTCGGGGCCGGGCACCCACTGCGTGGCGCCGCGGCACATGTCGTTCCATTCCAGCGCGATGCCGGCGTAGCCCTGCTGGCAGGCGCGAAACTCCTCCAGGTCGTCGGGCGTGGCCATGCCGGTGGCATTGAAGAAGTCCTCGTACTGGCGGATGCGCCGGGCACGCGCCTCGGCCGCCTCGCCCTTGGGCGCAATGCAGTAGATGGTGACTTCGGTCTTGTCGACACTGATCGGCCGCAGCACGCGGATCTGCGAGCTGAACTGGTCCATCAGGTAGACGTTCGGGTACAGGCACAGGTTGCGCGAGTGGCCGATCATCCAGTCGGCCCGGGCCTGGCCGAACTGCGCCGCGAGCTGTTCGCGGATCGGGTAGGCCGGCCGGTCTTCCGGGTTGGCCCACTTCGTCCACAGCAGCATGTGGCCGTGCTCGAAGGAGTAGAAGCCGCCGCCCTGCTTGGCCCAGCTGCCGGCGTCCATTGCCTTGATGCTGTCGCCCGCCGCGGCCTGCTTGCGCTGGTTGGTGGTGGCCGCGTAGTTCCAGTGCACCGAGCTGACGTGGTAGCCGTCGGCGCCGTTCTCGGCCTGCAGCTTCCAGTTGCCGTCGAAGGTGTAGGTGGACGAGCCGCGCAACACCTCCAGCCCCTCGGGCGACTGGTCCACGATCATGTCGATGATCTTGGTCGACTCGCCCAGGAATTCGGTCAGCGGCAGCACATCGGGGTTCAGGCTGCCGAACAGGAAGCCGCGGTAGCTCTCGAAGCGGGCGACCTTCTTCAGGTCGTGGCTGCCGTCCTTGTTGAAGGTGTCGGGGTAGCCGGCGCCGTTGGCGTCCTTTACCTTGAGCAGCTTGCCGGAGTTGTTGAAGGTCCAGCCGTGGAAGGTGCAGGTAAAGCTGGTCTTGTTGCCCTTCTTGTGGCGGCACAGCGTGGCGCCGCGGTGTGAGCAGGCATTGATGATGGCGTTGAGCTCGCCCGCCTTGTTGCGGGTGATGACGATGGGCTGGCGGCCGATCTGGGTCGTCAGGTAGTCGTTGGCGTTCGGGATCTGGCTCTCGTGGGCCAGGTAGATCCAGTTGCCTTCGAAGATGTGCTTCATCTCCAGGTCGAACAAGGCCTCGTCGGTGAAGGCGCTGCGATGCAGCCGGTAGAGGTGCCGGTCGGCGTCCTCCACCAGCATGCCGGCCAGGCGCTGCTTGACGCCTTCGAGGGATGCGGAAGTGCTCATGCTTGTCTCCATGCCCGGTCGTGCGGGCTGATTCGGGGTAAGGCTTCGCCCGACCCGGGCACGAACGCATGCCGGGGGGAGAACGTGCCTGTGGGGGACCGGCGCCGCGCTGGGCGGCGCCGAGGTCAGGGCGTGACGCCGTCCAGGAGCCCTGGCGCCTGGGGCCTCAGTGCATCACGCCGCAGCGCGGGGACGGGCGAAGTCCGTGGCCGGCGCGCTGGCCTGTTCGGCGTGCAGCGTGAAGTCGAACTGGATCTCGTAGAACGGCTTGTCGACGTTCATGGCCTGCATCGCGGCACGGTCGTTGTTGGTGTAGACCTTGGGCACCAGGCCTTCACGCGTGCCGAAAGCGAAGTCGTCCCACAGGTGCGGGTCGTTCTCGATGTTGATCTGCGTGGTCAGCTTGCGGTGGCCGGGGGCCGACACGAAGAAGTGGATGTGCGCCGGGCGATGGCCGTGGCGGCCGAGTTGCTGCAGCAGGCGGTCGGTGGAGCCGCCCGGAGGGCAGCTGTAGCCCACCGGCATCACGCTGCGGAACTTGTAGCGGCCCTGCGCATCGGTGACGATGGTGCGGCGCAGGTTGAAGGCGCTCTGGGTCGGGTCGAAGTACGAGTAGTTGCCCTTGTCATTGGCATGCCACACCTCGACCTGGGCGTTGGCGACGGGCTGGCCGTCGATGCCGCGCACCACGCCCTGCATCACCACCGCCTCGCCGGCGGTCTGGCCGTCGTCCAGGCGCGCTTCGCCTTGCGCCACCGGGGCGCCCGCCACGTACAGCGGGCCTTCGATGGTGCGCGGCGTGCCGCCCTTCAGGCCGGCACGGGCTTCGGCCTCGTCCATGCGCAGGTCCAGGAAGTGCTCCAGGCCGATGCCCGGCGCGATCAGGCCCAGCTCGCCGTTGCGGCCGGCTTCGGCGAAGTAGTTCAGGCCGGACCAGAACTCCTCGGGCGTGATGTCCAGGTCCTCGATGGCGATCATCAGGTCGCGCACCAGGCGGTTAGCGACAAGCTTGACGCGGGCGTTGCCTTCGCCGACGACGCCGGTCTTCTCGAAGCGGTCCAGCAACTGGTCGATGGTCTTGGTGTCCATGGGGTGTCTCCTCTGGGGGGGTGTAGGTCAGGGTTGGGCCGTTGGGGCGCTGGCCGTGCGCTTGGAATGGAACGGATGGTAGGAATCCGTTTGCCTCAAGTCCAAGACGCTTTTAGACTGTTTCGATACCCAAAAGGCATGCAATGGAATTGCGTCACCTGCGCTACTTCGTGGCGGTTGCCGACGAGCAGAGCTTCACCCGCGCGGCGGAGCGGCTGCACGTCTCGCAGCCGCCGCTGAGCCGGCAGATCCAGGACCTGGAAGAGGAGCTGGGCACGCCGCTGTTCGAGCGCGGTTCGAGGCCGCTGAAGCTGACCGAGCCCGGCCGCTTCTTCTACAGCCACGCCACGCGGCTGCTGGAACAGGCGGCGCAGGCCACGCGCGCGACGCGGCGCGTGGCGCGCATGGAGCGCCGGCTGGTGATCGGCTTTGTGGCGTCGACGATGTACGGCGCCTTGCCGCGCCTGGTGCGCTTGTTCCGCGCGGCCCTACCTCAGGTCGAGATTGCCCTGGACGAGATGGGGACGCTGGATCAGATCGAGGCTCTGAAGAGCGGACGCATCGACGTCGGGTTCGGACGCATACGGCTCGACGACGCGAGCATCAAGCGCGAGGTGCTGCGCGAGGAACGCCTGGTGGCGGCGATACCTTTGGAGCATGCTCTCGCAATCCCGGGCAAACCTTTGCTTTTGGCTGCGCTCGAGAGTCAAGACATTCTGATTTACCCGAGAAAGCCGCGGCCCAGCTACGCCGATCAGGTCTTGTCGCTGTTCCGTGACCAAGGGCTGCAACCCGCAGCCGTGCACGAGGTGCAGGAAATCCAGACCGCGCTGGGGCTGGTGGCCGCGGGCATGGGCATCTGCGTGGTGCCCGAAGGCGTGAGCCGACTGCGTCCCGACGAAGTGGTCTACCGAGCGCTCAGCGACCCGCAGGCGGTGTCACCGATCATCATGAGCACGCGCCTGCACGACAAGAACGAAGACATCACAACGCTGCGCGTGCTCATCGATCGCATCTACCAGGAACAGGCCGAGGCACGCCAGCGCGCCGAAGCAGCGCGCGCGGCGGCAGTGGACAAGCCGGTCTAGCGACCGGGTGACGACGTGGACGGCCGTGTCGGCGCCGGCGCTGCGGTTGCACTCGGTCGCTGCCAGCCAAGAACGGCATACGCGCAGCCGCCGATCACCACGCCCCAGAACGCAGCGCCCAGGCCCCACAGGCTCATGCCGCAGGCGGTGACGAGAAAGGTGACCATCGCCGCTTCACGGTGCTCGGGGTCGCTGGCGGCGCTCTGCACGTTGGCCGTGATCGCACCGATCAGCGCCAGCCCGGCCAGCACGGCCACGAAAGGCGCGGGCAGCACTGTGAAGACGCCGATGATGGTGCCCGCCAGGCAGCCCCCGACCAGGTAGAACAAGCCGTTGGCGATGCCTGCCACGTAGCGTCGGTCTGGGTCTTCGTGCGCGTCTTGCCCCGTGCACAAGGCCGCGGTGATGGCTGCCAGCACGGTGGTGATGCCGCCAAACGGCGCCGTGCAGAGAGACGCCACACCTGTGGCCACCAGCACCGGCCGGGCCGGCGTGGTGTAGCCCGCGCCACGCAGGATGGCCATGCCGGGCAGGAACTGTCCGGCCAGGCTGACCACGGCCAGCGGAACAGCCAGGCTCAGCGTCGAGGCCCAGCTCCACGTGGGCGCGGTGAACACGGGTCTGGTGACCTCCAGGCGCAGGCTGCTCCAGTCGACACCTCCCACGGCTGCGGCCAGGGCCAGGCCCAGGGCCAGCACCACCAGCAGGTGGTAGCGCGGCCAGAAGCGGCGCGCTACCAGGTAGCCGGCCACCATGCACAGCGCTGGCAGCGGCATCGCCTCCACCGCCTTGAAGGCCCGGGCCCCGAACTGGAACAGAATGCCGGCCATCATCCCAGCACAGATCCCTCGGGGAATCCGCCGCATCAACCCATCGAAGCTGCCGCTGAGGCCGACGATCAGGATCAAGGCCGCAGCGGTGATGTACGCCCCCACGGCCTCCTGCAGCGACAACGCCGGAAACAGCGTGATCAGCAACGCCGTGCCCGGTGCCGACCAGGCGGTGATGACAGGGACCTTGAACCACCAGCTCAATGCGATGCCGGAGACGGCTGCGCCCATCGAGATGGCCCAGACCCAGGAGGCCATCAGCTCCGGCCCGGCGCCTGCCGCACGGGCGGCCTGGAAGAAGATCAGCAGCGGGCCGGCGTAGGAGATCAGCACGGCCAGGAAGCCGGCCGTGATGGCAGAAACGGACCAGTCGCGTCGGAGCATGGTGTCGAGCGGAAGGTGTGAAACGGGAGCGCCCGCACGACGCCGGCGTGCAGGGCGGCAGGCGCGGGCCGCGCTCAGGCGGGCAAGGCCTGCTGCAGCCAGTCGTCGACCGCGCTGCTGAAGGCCAGCGGCTGCTCCAGCACGCTCAGGTGCGAGGCCTCGGGCAGTACCACCAGGCGCGCACCCGGGATGCCTTGCGCAATGACACGAGCCATCTCGGGCGGCGTGCCCTGGTCCATCGCGCCCGCGATCACCAGCACCTGCACCGCGATGCCGGGCAGCCGGGCCGTGGTATCAACCCCGGCGATCGCCTGGCAACAGGCGATGTAGCCCGCTGCATCGCAACCCAGCACACGGGCGCGCCAATGCGCAATGGTCTGCGGTTGCCGGGCGTGGAAGCCGGCATGGAACCAGCGTAGCAGCGCGCCGTCGACGATGGCTTCCAGCCCGCCCTGTGCGATGCCGGCGATGCGTTGCGACCAGCCGGCCTGCGCTTCCGCCGGATAGCCCGACGTGGTGTTGGCCAGCACCAAAGCCCGCACGTGGTCCGGATGGCGCAGTGCCAGTTCCTGGCCGATCATGCCGCCCATCGACAGGCCGACCCAGACCACCGGTCCCAGAGCCAGCTCTTCGATCAACCACGCCGCGTCGTCAGCCAGTTCGGCCATGGTGTACGGCCCGGCCGGTGCCTCGCTGCCGCCGTGGCCCCGCTGGTCGTAGCGCACCACCCGGCCGTGTTCAGCCAGATGGTGGGCCAATGCGTCCCACATCGTCAGGTCGCAACCCAGTGCGTGTGCCAGCACGAAGGTGTGGTGCGCTGGGCCGCCCTCACGTGAGCGCTCACGCGGGCCCTGGACGTCGTAGCGCAGGCGCGGTGCGCTGGTCGTGAGTCCGGTCACAGCGTTCATGTCCTTCCCCTTCACACCCGCTCCAGCACCACGGCGATGCCCTGCCCGACGCCGATGCACATCGTGCACAGCGCATAACGCCCGCTGGTCGTGTGCAGCCGGTTGACGGCCGTCGTCGCCAGGCGCGCGCCCGAGGCGCCCAGCGGGTGGCCCAGCGCGATGGCGCCGCCCCAGGCGTTCACACGCACGTCGTCGTCAGCCAGGCCCAGCTGGCGCAGCACGGCCAGGCCCTGCGCCGCGAAGGCTTCGTTGAGTTCGATGACGTCGATCTGGTCCAGCGTCAATCCCGTCAGCGCCAGCACCTTCTGCGTCGCCGGCGCCGGGCCGATGCCCATCACGCGCGGCGCCACGCCGGCCGTGGCCATGCCGACTACGCGGGCCCGGGGCGTGAGGCCGTGTCTCGATGTGGTGGCTTCGTCGGCCAACACCAGCGCGCAGGCGCCGTCGTTGACGCCGCTGGCGTTGCCCGCCGTCACCGTGCCGTCGGGGCGCACCACGCCTCTGAGCTTCGCGAGCGCCTCCAGACTGGTGGCACGCGGGTGTTCGTCGGTGTCAACGACGAGCGCGTCGCCCTTTTTCTGCGCCACGCTCACCGGCGTGATCTCTCGCGCCAGGTGGCCGGCCTGCTGCGCCGCCACCGCACGCAGCTGACTGGCCAGCGCCATGCGGTCTTGCGCCTCGCGCTCGATGCCGTACGCCGCGGCAACGTTCTCGGCCGTCTCGGGCATGCTGTCGACACCGTACTGCGCCTTCATCAGCCGGTTGACGAAGCGCCAGCCAATGGTGGTGTCGTGGATGGCATTGGCGCGGCTGTAGGCGCTCTCGGCCTTGGGCATCACGAAGGGGGAGCGGCTCATGCTCTCGACTCCGCCGGCCACCATCAGCCTGGCCTCGCCGGCGCGGATGGCGCGCGCGGCGGTGCCCACCGCGTCCAGGCCCGAACCGCACAGCCGGTTGATGGTCCCGCCCGGCACTTCGAGCGGCAGCCCGGCCAGCAGCAGCGACATGCGCGCGACGTTGCGGTTGTCCTCGCCGGCCTGGTTGGCGCAGCCGTAGAGCACGTCGTCCACGGCCGCCCAGTCGACCCCCGGGTTGCGCGCCATCAGCGCGCGCAGCGGGATGGCGCCGAGGTCGTCGGCACGGACAGAAGCCAGCGCACCTCCGTAGCGGCCGAAGGGTGTGCGGATGGCGTCGCAGATGTAGGCGTGTGTCATGGGAGTCTTTTCGGTGCGTCAGGGGTGGATGGGCAGCCCGAGCAGGTGTTCGAGTTCGTCGTGGCTCAGTCCCTCGACCTTGTCGATGAGCTGCAGGCCCTGCGGCGTGCAGGCCAGCGTGGCCAGGTCGCCGTAGATGCGCTTGACGCAGGCCAGGCCGGTCAGCGGATAGGTGCAGGTGCGCAGCACCTTGCTGGCGCCCTCGCGGGTCAGCAGGTCCATCATGACCCAGGTCTGCTTGGCACCGATGGCCAGGTCCATCGCGCCGCCCACGGCCGGGATGCTGCCGGGCTCACCGGTGCTCCAGTTGGCCAGGTCACCGGTGGCTGAGACCTGAAAGGCGCCGAGCACGCAAATGTCGAGGTGGCCGCCGCGCATCATTCCGAAGCTGTCGGCGTGGTGGAAGTAGGCGCCGCCGGGGCGTAACGTCACGGGCTGCTTGCCCGCATTGATGAGGTCGTAGTCCTCGTCACCCAGGGCGGGCGCGGGGCCCATGCCGAGGATGCCGTTTTCGCTGTGCAGCACGACCTCGATGCCGGACGGGATGTGGTTGGCCACCGTCGTCGGCATGCCGATGCCCAGGTTGACGCAGGCACCGTCGAAGATGTCCTGCGCCACGCGCCGCGCCAGTCCGTCCTTGGTCCGGCGTTGGTAGTTCTTGCTCATGCTGCCACCTTGAAGCCGCCGGCCTGTGTGGCCACTCGATCGATGCACACGACGTGGCTGACGTGGATGCCCGGCGTGACGATGTGCTCGGGGTCGAGCGTGCCGAGTTCCACCACCTCGTGCACCGTGGCCACGGTGCGCTTCGCGGCGGTGGCCATCACAGGGCCGAAGTTGCGCGCGGCCTTGCGGTAGACCAGGTTGCCCCAGCGGTCGCCGCGCTCGGCCTTGACCAGCGCCAGGTCGCCGTGGATCGGAAACTCCAACACATACGGCCGGCCGTTGATGACGCGCGTTTCCTTTGCGCTGCCATCGGCGTTCCTTGCCAGTTCAGTGCCGTAGCCGGTGGGCGTGAAGAAGGCGCCGATGCCAGCCCCTGCGGCGCGCAGGCGCTCGGCCAGGTTGCCCTGCGGCACCAGTTCCAGCTCGATCCTGCCGCTACGGTAGAGCGCGTCGAAGACATGCGAATCGGCCTGACGCGGGAAGCTGCAGACGATCTTGCGCACGCGGCCGGCGGCCAGCAGCGCGGCCAGGCCGCTGTCGCCGTTGCCTGCGTTGTTGTTGACCACCGTGAGTTCGCGTGCGCCCTGCTCGATGAGGCCGTCGATCAGTTCGTTCGGGATGCCGGCGGTACCGAAGCCGCCAATCAGCACCGTGGCGCCGTCGGCCGTGCCGGCCAGCGCCTCGGCGACGGAGGCTGCGATCTTGTCTATCACGGGGTTCTCGCTTTCAAAAGTTGTTGCGTGCCGCTGGCGCGCTTCAGTCCATCTTGATGCCGCGTTCGGCAATCAACTTTGTCCAACGTGCCGATTCGCTGGCCAGGTGGGCGGCCAGCGCCTCGGGCGTGGAGCCCACGGGTTCCACGCCGATGGCATCGAGCCGGGTGACGACGTCTGGCTGCTTCATAGCGTCCATCAGCGCAGCGTTCAGCTTGTCGATGACGGGCCGCGGCGTGCCCGCGGGCGCGAAGACGGCAAACCAGGGCGAAACGTCGTAGCCCGGCACGCCGGCCTCGGCCAGCGTCGGCACGTCGGGCAGCGCGCGTGAGCGCTTCGCGGTGGTCACCGCCAGCGCTCGCAGCTTGCCCGAGACGACGTGCGGCTTGGCCGAGGTGACGCTGTCGAACATGCTGTCGACCTGGCCGCCCAGCAGGTCGGCCACTGCCGGGCCGCTGCCCTTGTAGGGCACGTGCAGCAGGTCGGTCTGGGTCATCGACGTGAAGACCTCGCCGGCGAGGTGGATCGAGGTGCCGTTGCCGGCCGACGCGTAGGTCACCTTGCCGGGCGACTGACGCGCGCCGGCGATCACGTCCTGCACCGAGCGCGCCTTCGACTGCGCGGCGTTGACGACCAGCACGTTGGGCACCACGGCGAGCAGGCTGACCGGGGCGAAGTCCTTCACCGGGTCGTAGGGCAGCTTGCCGTAGAGCGGAAGGTTGGTGGCCATGCCGATCGAGGTGATCATGATCGTGTAGCCGTCGGCCGGCGACTTGGCCACCGAGGAGGCACCGATGTTGCCGCCGGCGCCCGGCCGGTTCTCGATGACGAAGGTCTGGCCGAGGGCCTTGCCGACCCTTTCGCCCAGGATGCGTGCGATGGCGTCCATCGCGCCGCCGGGCGGAAAGGGCACCACCCAGCGCACCGGCTTGTTCGGCCAGTCGGTGGGTTGGGCCTGGGCGGGCGCCAGGGTCGCGGCCAGCAGGCCCAGGCCGGCGGCGATGCGGGTGCAGAAGTGGCGCTTGTTCATCTTGTCTCCGTCTCGTATTCGGCAGGGCGCGCCGCTCAGGCGAGGGCCGAGGGGTGCTGCGCCAACGGCGTGACGTGCAGCTTCATGTATGGGAAGAGCGGCAGCTTCGACAGCAGGGTGTGCAGCTCATCGTTGGACGCGACGTCGAAGACGCTGTAGTTGGCGTACTCGCCGACCACGCGCCACAGGTAGCGCCAGCGGCCGTCGCGCTGCAGGTCCAGCGCATAGGCCTTTTCGCGGGCCTTGATTTCATCGGCCTGTGCGTTGGGCAGGTCGTGCGGGATATGGACGTCCATGCGGACCAGGAACAACATGGTTGGGGCTCCCTCAGGATGGGTGTTCAAGCCGTGGCGGCGAGGCGGCCGAGATCGATATGCGTGGCGTTCAGGCCGCCACGCGCGCGGTCGAAGCGCGACAGCTGCGCGAGGTCGACCTCGACGCCGTAGCCCGGACCGTCGGGCAGCTGCAATTCGAAGTCGCGGATCTCCATGCGGCTGCCGACGACATCGTCCACCAGCAACTGCGGGCCGAAGAGTTCGCAGCCGTGGTGCTGCGGGCCCAGCGTGCTGAAGGCGTGCGCGGCGGCGGCGCTGCCGATCGAAGTCTCAAGCATGGTGCCGCCATACCAGCCGATGTCGGCGGCCTCGGCCACGGCGGCCACCTGCAGCGTGCGCAGCAGGCCGCCGTGCTTGGCCACCTTCAGCGAGAACACTTGAGCGGCCTGGGCCTTCGCCAGGCGCATCGCGTCTTGCGGCGTGCACACGGTCTCGTCGGCCATGATGGCCGCGCGGTCGCCAAGCGTGGCCGTCAGCGTGGTCAACGCCTCGACGTTCCACTTCGCCACCGGCTGCTCGATCAGTGTCACGCCCGCGTCGATCAGGGGCGGCAGCCAGCGGCGGGCGGTGGCGCCGTCCCAGGCCTGGTTGACATCCACCGTCAGCGTGGCGTGGCCGTCCAGCGCGCGGGCGATCTGTGCCACGTGGGCCACGTCCTGCGCCGGCTCGCGGGCGCCGATCTTGAGCTTGAAGATGCGGTGACGGCGCTGCTCCAGGCGAAGCTGCGCTTCGTCGATGTCGCGCGCCACGTCGCCGCTGGCCAGCGTCCAGGCCAGCGGCAGGCTGGTGTGGCGGCGGCCGCCCAGAAGCTGCCAGGCCGGGACGCCCAGCGTGCGCGCCACGGCGTCGATCAGCGCCATCTCCACTGCGCTCTTGGCGAAGGCGTTTCCTCGGCAGGCCAGGTCCATGCGCGCCAGCGCGGCACCGAACTGGCCGCCGGGCTGACCCAGCAGCGCTGGTGCCAGATGGCCTTCGATCGCGTGCAGGATGCTTTCGGGCGACTCCTCGTTCCACGATGGTCCGCCGATGGTGGCGGCCTCCCCGAAGCCACAGGCGCCATCGGCCAGCCAAAGCTGGACGATGACCGGGCTCTGGCGGCTGATGGCGCCGAAGGCCAGCTTGTGCGGCCGGATCGTTGGGATGTCGAGGATGCGCGCCTCGATGCGCTCGATGGGCCAGCTTCCCGGCGTGGGGAGGAACCTTGGGTGGTGTTGCATGCCGCCACGTTAAGGCGCCTTCGTCGCCAGTTCAAATGACATATTTCCAATGAACCGTTCGATGCGGGCGAACGGTACGCGCTACGATGCGGCGATGGAACTCCGCCAGTTGCGCTACTTCCTCGACATCGCCGAGACTGAACACCTCACGCAGTCGGCACAGAACCTGTTCGTCACGCAGAGCACGCTTTCGCACGGCCTGCGCCAGTTGGAAGAGGAGTTGCAGGTTCAGCTTTTCGAGCGGCTGGGGCGGGGCCTGAGGCTGTCGCATGCCGGCGTCGAGTTCCGCAGTTACGCCACGCGCGCGCTAAAAGAGATCGAGGCTGGTCGCATGGCACTGTCTGAGCTCTCTGGCCTGCAGTCGGGTCGGCTCACGATGGGCGCGATCCCGACCTTCCTGAACACCGTCGTGCCGGTGACGGTGGGTGCCTTCAGCCGTGCCTACCCGGGCGTCGCAATCGAGGTGCGCGAACTGCGCGCCGGGCCCATCGAGGAGCAACTGCGCAGCGGGGAGCTCGACCTGGGCATCGCGTTCCACCCGACGACACACGCTGAGATCGAGACCGAAGCGCTGTTCGACGAACGCATGCTGTTGGTGGTAGCGCCAACGAACCCGCTCGCCAAACGGCGCACGCTGGCGCTTGGGGCGCTTGCGGGTGTGCCGCTGGCGCTGCTGCCACGCAGCTTTGCCACACGGCGACTGATCGACGCCAGCCTGCAGGAAGCTGGTGTTGAGGCCACGGTTCGCATCGAGATGGCATCGGTGGAGTCTCTCCTTGTGGTGTGCCGCCACGGCGACGTGGCCAGCATCGTGCCCGAGCGCGCCGCTCGGCTGGCACCCGATCTGCGCGCTATCGCGCTGACCGCGCCTGAAGTGGTGCGGCACGCGGGCATCCTCTGGCGGCGCGGTGCTTCGCGCAGCGCGGCGGCACGCGAGTTCGCATCGAGGCTGCGCGAGGCGCTAGACCGATGAGGCGGGCTGATCAACCGCCGCGCGATGGCTTATCTCGGTCAGCAAAGCTATTAAGGCCTTCGAGACGCGCCGCCGGTCCTTGGACGTCGGCTTTGAGGGACGAGTATCTTGCCAAGCGGATGACTGGAAGTGGCCGGCACCGCCAGTTCGCGGACCTCGCCGACACCTGACCTTGGCCAGCCCTGGCTGGTGAATCGGAAGTCAGCTTCCTGGCGCGGCCTCGAACTCACAGTGACGGCCACATGCAGTCGGACACGTTCGTGCCGGGAAGCTGCCGTTCAACGGCCTGCTGATCTCTGCGGCAAAGCTGCAAGCGGGCTCAATCAGTCAAACATTTCCGGACAGCGACGTCACTGGATGTCGCGCCTGGTCAGCCGTGTGCCAACGCTCAGTGAGCCCCGCGGACGTGGCGTTTCGAAGCAGTCGCCGGCTTTGCTCCCGCGTGATCGATTCCTTGAAGAATGCCGCAATCGGCGGCGGCGTGTGGCACGGGACAAGCCGCCCGAAGCGCGCGCAGTTCCTTTTCCAGGGCGCGCAGGGCCTGGATCCGTTCGGCGACATGGCCGATGTGCTCGTCGAGCAGGCTGTTCACTTCGCCGCAGTCGGCCAGCGGCTGGTCCTTAAAGCGCAGCAGCACCCGCACCTCGTCGAGCGTCATGTCCAGGCTGCGGCACTGGCGGATGAATGCCAGCCGCTCTGCATGCTGCGGCGTGTAGATGCGGTAGTTGCCCTCCGTGCGCGCGGCCATGGGCAGCAGGCCCTCGCGCTCGTAGAAGCGGATCGTCTCGATGGGCGTTCCGCTGGCCTGGGCCAGTTCGCCGATTCGCATGGTTCCCTTCTTGTCAGCACTGGATCGCGATACGCCTTGACTCTATACCCACTTCAGGGTTTGCAATAGCGCCATGGCCCACGATCACTCTCACCACACCGAGCCCGCTCCGGCCGGCGTTGCCGAGGCGCACGCTTGCGGCGCCTGCTGCGGCGCCTCGGACCCCGTACCCAGCGTTCCAGCGTCGGCACCGCTGACTGGCGGCCAGCGATTCCGCATTCCGGCCATGGACTGTGCGAGCGAGGAGTCCGAAATCCGCCGCGCTGTCGAAGGCATCCCTGGCGTGCTCGGACTGCGGTTTCAGCTCGGCGAGCGCAGCCTGCGCATCGACGGCGAGCCGCAGGCCGCACAGGCCGCCGTGGACGTCATCCGCAAGACCGGATTCGAGATTCAGGCCTGGCCTGACGCCGTTGCGTCGGCGGACGCAGGTCGTGAAAGCGACCACGACCACGACGCCGCAACCGGCTCCGGCCTGCCCCGCCTGGTGGCTGCACTCGCGCTGGCCACTGCGGCCGAGGGCCTGTCCTTCCTGGTGCCCGACGCGCCATGGTCGACGTGGGTCGGCCTGGCCATCGCGGCGGCGGCCATCGCGCTGGCCGGCTTGGGCACCTTCCGCAAAGGCCTGTCGGCATTGCGGCACGGCCGTCTGA
This sequence comes from Ideonella sp. A 288, assembly GCF_002198735.1. Lineage (GTDB taxonomy): Bacteria > Pseudomonadota > Gammaproteobacteria > Burkholderiales > Burkholderiaceae_C > Pseudaquabacterium. The sequence continues at coordinate 16,012 of NZ_MWLO01000139.1, read as the reverse complement.
ACATCAATGCCTTGATGACGGTCGCAGTGGCCGGTGCCTTCGTCATCGGCCAGTGGCCCGAAGCCGCGATGGTCATGGCGCTCTACGCCATCGCCGAGCTGATCGAAGCCCGTGCCGTCGACCGGGCGCGCAACGCGATCAGTGGCCTGCTTGCACTCTCGCCTGAAACCGCCTACCTGCGGCAGCCTGACGGCAGCTGGCAGTCGGTGCCCGTCGGCAATGTCCCCATCGGCGCCACGGTGCGCGTCCGGCCCGGCGAACGTGTGGCCATGGACGCCGTCGTCACCGAAGGCAGCACCAGCGTGAACCAGGCGCCGGTGACCGGCGAGAGCCTGCCGCTGGACAAGGTTCCCGGCGACGCCGTCTTCGCCGGAACCATCAACCAGACAGGCACCATCGAGTGCTGCGTCACCGCGGCTGCCTCGCAGTCGACGCTGGCCCGCATCATCCACGCCGTCGAGCAGGCCCAGGGCAGCCGTGCGCCCACGCAGCGCTTCGTCGACCGTTTCGCTGCCATCTACACGCCAGCGGTGTTCGTGCTGGCGCTCGCGGTCGCCATAGCCGGCCCCTGGCTGTTCGGCTGGACGGCCGTGGTCGCGGTCTACAAGGCCCTGGTGCTGCTGGTCATCGCATGCCCCTGCGCACTCGTGATCTCGACACCGGTCACCGTGGTCAGCGGCCTGGCGGCGGCGGCCAAGCGCGGCGTCCTCATCAAGGGCGGAATCCATCTAGAACAGGCGCGCCTGCTCAAGGCGATCGCGCTCGACAAGACCGGCACCATCACTGAAGGCAAGCCGCGCCTTGTCGAGTGGGAGATGCTGCCCACCAGCCTGCCCAAGCCGCAGGCCGAACACATCACGGCTGCGCTGGCAGCCCACTCAGACCACCCCGTGTCCCGCGCCATCGCAGCAGGCCTCACGCCGAACAGTGTTGAGGCCCGCAACTTTGCGGTGCTGTCGGGTCGCGGCATCGAGGCCGACATCGACGGCCAGCGCTACGTCCTGGGAAACCACCGCCTGATTGAAGAGCGCGGCCAGTGCTCCGCAGAGATCGAGGCCGTCCTTCACCGCCACGAGCAAGCCGGCCGCACGGTGAGCCTGCTGGCCACCGCGTCCGGGGTGCTGGCGCTGTTTGCGGTGGCCGACACCATCAAGCCCTCGTCGGCAGCCGCCATCGGCGAGCTGAAGGCCATGGGTATCACCCCAGTGATGCTGACCGGCGACAACCAGGCCACAGCAGAAGCCATCGGCCGCGAGGCTGGGCTCACCGACATCCGCGGCAACCTGCTGCCCGAGGACAAGCTCGCCGCGATCCAGGCCATGCAGAAGCAGTACGGTGCAACGGCGATGACCGGCGACGGCATCAACGACGCGCCGGCACTGGCCCAGGCTGACGTCGGCGTGGCCATGGGCGCGGCGGGCACCGATATCGCGGTCGAAGCGGCCGACGTGGTGGTGATGAACGACGACCTGCGGCGCATTGCCGAGACGGTGCGCCTGTCGCAACGCACGCACGCGGTGCTGTGGCAGAACATCGCGCTGGCCCTGGGCATCAAGGCCGTGTTTCTGGTGCTCGCGCTGTTCGACAACGCCAGCATGTGGATGGCCGTCTTCGCCGACATGGGGGCCAGCCTGCTGGTGGTCTTCAACGGCCTGCGGCTGCTGCACAACGCAGAACGAAGCTGAGACGACCATGGATGCCCTACCGCGCCTGCTGCAGACCACCCGACTGCTCGACTTCACCCACCCGGCCATCGAGGCGCTCATCCAGAAGCGCGGCTGGCGGGAGCTGCCGACCCATGAACGCATCGGTGCCGTCTACGACTTCGTCCGAAACGAGATCGCCTTCGGCTACAACGAAGGTGACGAGTTGCGGGCCTCTGCAGTGCTGGCCGATGGCATCGGCCAGTGCAACACCAAGAGCACGCTGCTGATGGCCTTGCTGCGCGCGGCGAGCATCCCCTGCCGCTTCCACGGCTTCACCATCGACAAGCTGCTGCAGAAGGGTGCGATCACCGGCCTGGCCTACGCGCTGGCCCCCCGGCGCATCATCCACAGCTGGGTGGAGGTCGCCTACGAGGGCCGGTGGGTGAACCTGGAAGGCTTCATCCTCGATGCAAGCTACCTGTCCAGCCTGCAGAGGCGCTTTCCGGACCGGCAGCGCCTCTGCGGTTACGGTGCCGCCACGCCCGACCTGTCCGCGCCCGGGGTCGAGTGGCGAGGCCAGGCCACCTACATCCAGAAGGACGGCATCGCCGATGACTTCGGCGTCTTCGACAGTCCGGACGAGTTCTATGCGCGCCACGGCTCGAACCTGGCCGGGGTCAAGCGCTGGCTGTACTCGCATGTGATCCGGCACCGCATGAACGCTCAGGTCCAACGCATCCGTGCCGAAAAGTGGTGACGCCGGTCCCGGCGATCAGCCCCAGGAACCCTCCCGAAACTCTGTGACTGCTAGACTGCTGTCATGCGCCGTTGGCTCGCGATCCTCATGCTCACCCTGTTGCCGCTCCAGTTCAGCTGGGCGGCTGTGGCGGCGTATTGTGGGCATGAAACCGGCGAGCATGCCCAGCATCTGGGTCATCACGAGCACCTGCACACCGTCCAGGCCGCTGCCGACAAAGGCCATGCGCCTGCAGACCAGAGCGCGCCGGCTGGGTTCGACTTCGATTGCGGCCACTGCCACGGCACTTGTGCCAGCATGTCTGCACCGATGGATGTAACGACGCCGCTCGCCCTGACCTCGCATCCGGCCACTCCGGTCGCAGGTACTGTGCGCACGCTCGCGCAAAGCCCGCCCGAACGCCCTCAGTGGCTGCCCCTCGCCTGATCGGCGAGGCGGGCCCGTTCTCTATCTGAAGCCCGTTCGCGCCTGAGTGCGCGCTGCTTGACACTTTCGTCGGCGGCGTCGCTCCGGGCCCGATCCGACCCTGAACCGCTCAGCGTCGTTCCTTGCCGATCTCCCGTGGGTTGTTTTCAACACTGGAGCATCGGATGCACAGAAGAAATTTTCAGGCTGACGGGCAATGGCAATACACCGCCCGCGCCACCCTGAACCTGGCACTTGCCGTCGCACTGACGGGTGGTCTTGTCGAGGCGCACGCGCAGACCGCGGCGGCGCCCACGGTGCAGGACCGGCCAACGCTGCGCGAGGCGTTCGAAGCAGCGTGGGCGCGTCAGCCCGAAGCGCAGGCATTGGCAGCCCGGCGGGATGCGGCACGCGCTCAAGTGCAGGCCGCTCAATCGTTGACGCCAGAGCCGGTGGCCATGGAGCTGTCCACGAAGACGGACCGCCTGAACCGCAATCTCGGCACCCGCGAATACGAGGTCGGCGTCGCCATCCCGTTGTGGCTGCCGGGGGAACGTGGTCGCAGCCAGGCACTGGCTGATGCCGAAGGCCGTGCCGTCGAGAGCCGGACCACTGCGGCCCAGCTGCGCCTAGCGGCCACCGTGCGCGAGGCCTGGTGGTCTTGGCAGCGGGCAGGTACGGAGCTGGATGCCACGCGCGGCCAACTCGACAACGTGCGCCGCATCGCGGCCGATGTAGGCAAGCGCCTGAAAGCTGGCGACCTGGCCCGAGCCGACCAGCACCAGGCCGATGGTGCGGTGGCTGCGGCCGAAGGCGCCGTTGCGCAGGCTGAAGGCTCGCTCACGGCCGCACAGCAGCACCTGCGCTCACTGACAGCCATGCCGGCAGTCGGCCTGGCCAGCAATACCGCAATCCAGGCTGAACCGGAGCCGCCCATCCCGGCAACTCCCGCGGCCGACATGGACACCCACGCCGAACTGCTTGCGCTGAAGGACCGCGCTGCTGTTGCCGAGGGATCGGTTGCCCTCGCCGCTACGCAATCACGCGCCAGCCCTGAGCTGACAATTGCAGCGACCCGCGATCGAGGCGCCTACGGGGAGTCCTATCAGCAGACCTTCATGGTCGGTGTACGCATCCCCTTCGGCGCTGGACCCCGACACGACGCACGCGTGGCCTCTGCTCGCGCCGAGGCGGTCGAATTGCAGGCGCAGCTGGCGCTCGAACGCGCCCGCCTTGCGGGTGAACGCGAGGCCGCCCGAGCACGCACCGATGCCGCGCGCGCGCAGCTCGCGGCCGCCGATCGACGTGCGCAGTTGGCGCTGGAGTCGCGCGGCTTCTTCGACAAGTCGTTCCGGCTCGGCGAGACCGACCTGCCCACCCGCTTGCGCATCGAGTCCGAGGCCGCTGTCGCCGAGCGCCAGGCCGCACGCGCCCGCATCGAACTCGCCGCAGCGATCTCCGCCTGGCGCCAGGCCCTGGGCCTGCTGCCGCAATGAGCCCTTGCGTCGCGAACGAATCGAACACGCTCAGCGAACCCATTCAGGAATCCCACCCCATGAAGTCCACCCATTCTTTGGCCGCGCTCAGTCTTGCGGCCGTCCTGCTCGGTACCGGCATGCGGGCAATAGCCGGCGACGGTCACGACCACGGTGACGCTGCACCCGCCGCTACCGGCACGGCGCTGCCCCGCTTTGCAGCCGTTTCTGAAACCTTCGAACTGGTCGGCGTGCTCGACGGCAAGCAGCTGACCTTGTACCTGGACCGCTTTGCCGACAACGCACCCGTGCGCGGTGCGCAAATCGAACTCGACATGGCGGGCGCCAAGTTCAAGGCAGAAGCCTCAAAAGGACAGCAAGGCGAAGACACCTACCAGGTGACGCTCAAGGAAGCACCGAAGCCCGGAGTGCTGCCGATAACGGCCACCGTGACCGCCGGCACTGAGGTCGACCTCCTGGCCGGCGAACTTGACCTGCACGAAGAAGCCCACACGCAGGAGCCCGTCCACGCACGTTCATGGAAGGAGCTTGCCGGATGGGCAGCAGGTGGCTTGGTCGCCTTGGCTGTCCTGGTGTTCGGCGGCCGCCGTCTGATGTCGACCCGCCAGGTGCGTGCTGGAGGTGCAGCATGACGCGCGCTCCGATGCGCCGCCTCGCATGGGTCGGTTTGGTGCTGGTCCTGGCCAGCCCGCTGACCGTGCATGCCGGCGACGGTCACGACCATGGCGACGCACCTGCCGCGCCCAGCGCGAACGGTCCGCAGCGCCAGCCCGACGGCAGTGTGTTTCTGCCCAAGCCGGCGCAGCGCCAGCTCGGCGTGCGCACGATGGTGAGCGAGGAAGCCGAACTGCCGCGCTCGGTCGTGCTGAACGGCAAGGTGCTGATGGACCCGAACGCGGGCGGCAAGGTCCAGCCGCTGAACGCCGGCCGCATCGAGCCCGGTCCGCGCGGTCTGCCCAACCCGGGACAGGTGGTGCGCAAGGGCGAGGTGCTGGCCTACGTGGTGACCTCGACAGCGCCCATCGAGAGATCGAATCAATCAGCGCAACTGGCCGAACTGCGTGCGGCCAAGTCGCTCGCCGACAAGCGCGTCGCACGGCTGAAGGAACTGGCCGACACCGTGCCGCGCAAGGACATCGAGGCCGCCGAAAGTGAGGCGTCCAGCCTGGCCGAGCGCATCTCGGCCGTTGGCGGTGGCCTGTCGACGAGGGAAGCGCTGGTGGCCCCCGTGTCAGGCGTGATCGCGTCGGCCCATGTGGTCGCCGGCCAGGTGGTCGATGCCCGCGAACTGCTGTTCGAGATCATCGACCCGAGTCGCCTGCGCATCGAGGCGCTGGCCTTCGACCCGGCGCTGGCGGCCAATGTCGGCAGCGCCGCCCTGGCAGTCGGTGATCAGCGTGTGCCGCTGGAGTTCATCGGCGCTGCGCGCAGCCTGCGCGAGCAGGCCCTGCCGCTGGGCTTTCGCGCCCAGGGCGCAGCACTGAACAGCCTGGCCGTCGGTCAGCCGGTGCGCGTCTTCGTGCAGACCAAGCAGAAGGTCAAGGGAGTCGCTGTCCCGGTCGCCTCGCTGATGAAGAACCCGGCGAACCAGACCGTCGTGTGGGTCAAGACCGCACCGGAGCGCTTCGAGCCTCGCGCCGTCACGACGGAGGCCCTGGATGGACTTAGCGTGGCGGTGACCGCCGGATTGAAGCCCGGTGACCGCGTGGCCACAGGTGGCGCCGCCTTGATCAACCAGGTGCGCTGACATGTTCAAGTGGCTACTCGACAACAGCCTGACGAACCGGCTGCTGGTCATCATCGCCAGCGTCGTTCTGATGGCCTACGGCGCGTTCACGCTGTCGCGGACGCCGGTGGACGTGTTCCCCGACCTCAACAAGCCCACCGTCACCATCATGACCGAGGCCGGCGGCATGGCCGCCGAGGAGGTGGAGCAGCTCATCACCTTCCCGCTGGAGACGACCATGAACGGGCTGCCCGGGGTGGAGAGCGTGCGCTCGACCTCGTCGGCTGGTCTGTCCTTCCTCTACGTCACCTTCGACTGGAGCACCGATATCTTCCGCGCCCGGCAGCTGGTGTCGGAGCGGCTGTCCTCGATGGAGGAAGGCATCGCCGAAGGCGTGGTGCCGCGCATGGGCCCGATCAGCTCGATCATGGGCGAGATCATGCAGATCGCCATTCCGGTTGATCCGAGCAAGATCAGCCCGATGGCCGTGCGCGAGTACGCCGACTGGGTGCTGCGCCCGCGCCTGCTGTCGGTATCCGGCGTCGCGCAGGTCATCCCGATTGGCGGCGAGGTGCGGCAGTTCCAGGTACAGCCCAACACCGCACGCATGGCGGAACTGGGCATCACGCATGATCAGCTCGAAGGCGCATTGAAGGGCTACTCCAGCAACACCTCCGGTGGCTTCCTGGAGCTGAACGGCCGCGAGTACCTGATCCGCAATCTCGGACGCACCTCGCGGCTCGATGACCTGAAGAACCTCGCGCTCGCTGCAAAGAACGGCCAGCCCATCCTGCTTCGGCAGATCGCCGACGTCACGTTTGCCGCTGCGCTCAAACGCGGCGATGCGGGTTTTGAGGGCAAGCCAGCCGTGATCCTGGGCATCCAGAAGCAGCCGACCGCCGACACCATTGCGCTGACCAAGTCCATCGAGGACGCGCTGGTGGGACTGAAGGCGTCACTGCCTGCAGGCATGGAGGCGCCGCGTGTGACCTTCCGCCAGGCCAGCTTCATCGAGGCCTCGATCACGACGCTGCAGGGCAAGCTGATCGGCGCATCGATTTTCGTCGCGGTGATCCTGTTCTTCTTCCTGGGGACGCTGCGGCCGACCATCATCGCGCTGACCGCCATTCCGGTGTCGATCTTCATCACCGCACTGGTCTTCAAGTATTTCGGCCTGTCGATCAACACCATGACGCTTGGCGGCCTGGCAATCGCCATCGGCGGTCTGGTCGACGACGCGGTGGTTGGCGTCGAGAACGTGCTGCGGCGGTTGAAGGCGGATCGGGCGAACCACCCCGGCCAGCGCTTGCATCCCATCGAGGTTGTCGCCCGTGCCACGATGGAAGTGCGATCGGCCATCCTCTATGCGACGGTCATCATCGTTCTCGTCTTCATCCCACTGTTCGCGCTGCAGGGGCTGGAGGGCAAGCTGTTCGTGCCGCTGGGCATTGCCTTCATCGTGTCGACGCTCGCCTCGCTGATCGTCTCGGTGACGGTGACGCCCGTGATGAGCTTCTACCTGCTGCCGCGGATGAAGAACCTGGACCACGGCGACACCAAGGTCCTGGCCTGGCTGAAGGCGCGCTACCGCAGCAGCCTGCAGGGCGTGCTGGACAGGCCCAAGGCTGCCATCGCTGCAGCCGGGGCGGCGGTGCTGGTGGCCGCGGTGGCCGTGCCATTCTTTCCGACGACCTTCCTGCCGCCTTTCAACGAAGGAACGCTGCTGATCGGCCTTCGCCTGAACCCAGGTGTCACCTTGACCGAATCGTCGGCACTGGCGCGCCAGGCCGAGGTGCTGGTCAAGCAGGTGCCTGAAGTGACGCACGTCGGGCGGCGCAGTGGCCGCGCCGAACTGGATGAACACGCCGAAGGTGTGCACGTCAGCGAACTCGACGTGGGCTTGAAGCCTACCGCCGAGCTGACGCGCAGCATGGACGAGATCAAGGGCGACATCCGAAAGCGGCTGGTGAACCTGCCTGCCGCGCTGGAGATCGGCCAGCCGATCTCGCACCGCATCGACCACATGCTCTCGGGCGTGCGCTCGCAGATCGCGATCAAGATCTTCGGCGAGGATCTGGATGCACTGCGCGGCCAGGCCGATGCGCTGCGCGCGAAGCTGTCCACCATCCCGGGCATCGCCGACCTGCAGATCGAGAAGCAAGTGCTCGCGCCGCAGATCAAGGTGCGCATCGACTATGCGGCGGCGGCACAGTACGGTGTACCGGCGCCTCAGGTGTTGTCGGCATTGCAGGCGCTGGTCGAGGGCGAGAAGGTCACTCAGATCGTTGAGGGTGGCCGGCGCTTCGCACTGGTTGTGCGGCTGCCCGAATCGGCGCGATCGGTCGAAGGCCTGGGTCAGATCCTGATCGAGACGCCCAACGGCCGCATTCCGCTGTCGAAGATCGCGACGATCGAGGACGGCGACGGCCCGAACCAGATCAGCCGCGACGATGGCAAGCGGCGCATCGTGCTGTCGGCCAATGCGTCGGGCCGCGCACTGTCGGAGATCGTTGCCGACATCCGCAAGGTCGTAGCCGAGACCAAGCTGCCCGAGGGCTACTTCATCACCTTGGGCGGCCAGTTCCAGGCGCAGGAGGAAGCCTCACGCCTGGTCGGCCTGTTGTCCATCGTGTCGCTGGCCTTGATGTTCGTGGTGCTGTACAGCCGCTACAAGTCGGCTGCGCTGTCGGCACTGATCATGGTGAACATCCCGCTCGCCCTGGTCGGCGCGGTGATCGGCCTGTGGCTGTCGGGACAACCCTTGTCGGTGGCCGCCCTGGTCGGCTTCATCACGCTGGCCGGCATCTCGGTGCGCAACGGCATCCTGAAGGTCAGCCACTACATCAACCTGATGCGCTTCGAGGGCGAAGCCTTCGACCAGAAGATGATCCTGCGCGGCTCGCTGGAACGATTGAGCCCGGTGCTGATGACCGCGCTGGTCACGGCCTTTGCGCTGGCCCCGCTGCTCTTCGAGGCCGAGCAACCCGGCACCGAGGTGCTGCACCCGGTGGCCGTGGTGATCTTCTCCGGCCTCATCAGTTCGACCCTGCTCGACACCTTTCTCACGCCCGCGATGTTCTGGCTCTTCGGGCGCAAGCCGGCCGCAGCGCTGATGGACGACAAGGACGCCGAGGCGCTTTGAGCCTTTTCCCTGTTCACTCCCACCATCCCGAAAGGATTCCCATGAAGACGCGTTCCCTTTTCGCTACGCTCGCCCTGACCTTTGCCGGGGCGGCCTTTGCTGCCGGCGACAAGCACGACCATGCCCACGAGCACACGCCGCTGCACGGTGGCGTTGTGGTCGAAGTCAAGGACATGGACTACGAACTGGTCGCCAAGTCCACGCTGATCCAGCTCCACCTGCGCGACCACGGCAAGCCCGTCGGTGTCTCCAAGGCGGGCGCCAAGCTGACACTGTTGACAGGCGCTGACAAGCAGGATGTCGAGCTCAAGCCAGCCGGAGACAAACTCGAAGCCACGGGCAGCTTCAAGGTCGGCCCGGGCACCAAGGTGGTGGCCCTGGTCTTCAATGATGGCAAGCCGGCAGGCACCGTGCGCTTTGTGCTGAAGTGATACGAGGTCGATCATGAACAACATCCATTCTTTGGCACGCAGGACCTTGACGGTCGGCTTTGCCACCGTCGCACTCGTGCAACTCGGCGGCTGCGTGACCCATCCGCTGCATTCGGCCAATCCGGACGGCATCTACTGCCACGGGTCCGGCAGGAGCTACCTTAGAACCCAAACCTGTACTCCGGGCCCTGTTCCTTCGGCCGAGGTTGACGCTGAAGCCAAGCGTTTCGAGGGTACCGCCGACGCCCTGACTGTGTTTGTGCTGCGACGGAGTTGGGGCGATGCATCGGTCGTGGTTCCGGTCACCGTCCAAGGCGCTGCTGATGCGCCGACGGTGCCGGAGTCCCTGGTGCGCATGCGACTGGCCCCGGGCAAGCACAAGCTGTCGGCCAAGTGGGATGGGCGCACTGCTGACTTCGAGGTCGAGGGCAAGGCTGGGGATGTCCGAGTCCTCGAACTCAACGGCATGGGCTGGGCCTGGGGCAATACCTTCAAGTGGCAGGCTGTCCGTTTGGATGAGGTCAGGGACCGCCTACTTGCCACCAGGCTTGTGGCCGATGTGCGGCAGGTTCGATAGACAAACTCAGTCTGGGGGCGTTTGTCGGTAGAGGACAGGGCGAGAGGCAGGTTTTGCCAGCATCCAATGCCTGCAGAGGGTCGATTCGAGCCCGTCAGCCCAAATAGGACCGGTCATTCGCGCTCCGCGGTCGCGCGGTAGCAGTACGGTGGTCAGCTGTCCCACGCATTGCTGACACTCATGGCGGCACTGGCTGCCGAGCTGGATGTCGGTTTGATGGCGCTGACCCGGCGTGCGCCCAGCGGCCGGCGACCGGCTCCTTACGCTGCAATGCAGCCACCGTGGCACGTTCGGCGAAGGACCCAGCAGTGGGTCGGATGCCGCAGTCTTCGCCTGGCGCGTCGGCCGATCGGCCCCGGCGGGATTCCGCACTCGCCGAAGGGCGCGGTGGGCGGCTCCAGGACCTGCTGGTGTTTTCACTGCAGCGGCGAACCGTTCGTGGCGGGTCACCATTGAACCTCGCAAGATATCCGCCGGAATCCTGCGCGGCCACCGTCCCACATCGACCCTAGACTGATCTTCATCGACTGGCTGCGGAGGTTCCGATGGACCGCTCTCTGACTGCGCCGCTCGGCCCGCAGGCCGCCGAGTCCCCAACCGTCTTCCTGCGCCTGCCCAACGTCATCAAGCTGACCGGGCTCGGTCGTTCGACGATCTACCGCATGGTCGCGGCGAACACCTTTCCGCGTCCGGTGCGACTCGCGAGCCGCGCCATCGCCTGGCGCCGCGCCGACCTCGATCGCTGGAGCGATTCCCGACAGACGGTCGCCCACTGACGGGAGCGACGGCGGACTCATCGTCGCTGGTCAGAGCCGCCGGTCAACGGGCGAACCAGATGGTGCACAGCTTGAGCGCGTAGCCAAGCAGCAGCAGCCAGCCCAACCGCTTGCCCCACGTCCAGGACGTGAAGTGATAACGGTGGTTGGTCGCCAGCGCCCGGTGCAAGCGCCCCACACCCGCGACGATGGCCACGGCAGCCATCAGTTGGCCCACCGCGCCGACGTGCGCGGACTGCCACGCCACGATGGCCAGCCAGGCGGCCGGCCAGGCCAAGGCATCCAACGCCGCCAGCCAACGGCGTCCCGGCCACGGCCTGGCATCAGGCAGCGGTGCACGCGCGAACAGCACCCACATCATTCACCCCTCGACAAGCCAATGGCAGCGCACCCGTCACCGGCTCGAAGCACCCTGCCGAAACGCCGGTTGCACGGCGGCGCATCGCCACGGCGACACGACCCCCCAGCCCGCCCAGACCGCCGCCCCCGGGGCGACTGCAACGGCACGGCGACTTCACACGTCCCGCGCCCTTGATGAACCGATTTCGTCTCGTACGCTTCACGACGAACTCCTCGAGCAACTGGCAGGTGCCATGGCGAACCCCACCCACCGTCACAACGTGCCAGTCTGGCCGCGCGGGCACCCGGTTTCGACCCGCATGGCAACTTTCAGTAAACGCACAGGCGCGCGCATCGCGAGTTCGCGCATCGCCCGGTCAAACTCACTACACCAGTTCCCCAGCCCCCTGCCCCAATTTCCGAGGGAGCCGTCGGGGACCCGGTCCCTCGACGCCGCCCCGACCACCGATCGCATCACTGCCCCGCATTCGTCGGTCGCCGTGCGGCCCGTCGGGCGCCGCTGGCCAGCGCGGCCGCCAGGGCACCGTGGAATAAATGGAGGGGACCCGCGTGCGCGGGGCGCAGGCCGTTTATGCCGCGAAAGGCCCTTGCGGCCACGCCAGCGGCGCCAGGGTCCGCACCCCAGGCGATCGGCGAGTGCAGGGCAGCGCCATGTCGGTGGCCGAGGCATGCGGGCGCGCGCAGGTCGCCCACCGGAGTGCGCCCGCCACGAACGTGCCTGCGCACGGCAGGCACGCCGACTCCCCTGCCAACCCGGCGCCGCTCACAAGTCGTCACATGTCCCCATGGACAACTCGGGATCGATTCCGCGTCAATGCTCGACATCGACGGCTCTGGTTCGAGTACCGCGACATGCCCTCGCCCGAGACGGGGCGAGTCGGCTGACGCGGCCTGGCAGAGCCTGCTGGAGAGACCCATGATCGCCACACGCATCAGGTCCGCTGGCACAGCCCCGGCGGAGGGCACGAGGACCCCCTTGACGGGCTGGTCGGGTCGCGGGCACGCCAGCGACGTTGCGCGACGCTTGGGCGGTCACGCCGGTGCCACCCAGGTCACTCGATCGCAATGCGCGACACGACTGCCAGGGACACCGGACGGCGAGCTGCGGCTGTCGACCGCCGACGCGGCGCTGAGCTTCGCCGTCCGGGCCGTGGCCGGCGGGCTGTACGTCGAGCGGGTGCAACGTCGGCCCCGTGGCGTGCGCCAGGTGCAGTCCCTGGTCTTCACGGCCCTCGACGAGTTCACCGCCTGGTGCGACGCCGAGCCATTGCGCTTCGATGACCCCCTGCTCTTCCAGCGCCTGCGCCGGGTTGGCCAGGAGCATTTCGATGCACTCGGCTGAACTGGCAGACCCCCCAGCCCTTCCGGCCCTCGGCGCCCGGCCCGCCGACGTGCCAGGTCTCGTCGAGGCGATCCGTCGCCTGGAAGCGACCGACGAAATCGGCCAGGCCGTGCTGCTGCTCAAGGACGCCGCGCAAGCGCTGGGCGCCGACGCAGCCACTTTCACCAGCTTCGTGCGCGAGTACGACACCTTCGACTCCTACCGCCACCTGCTCGCCTGCAGCCCGGTGTGGGCCCAGTTGTACGCCCAGCGCGACGGCTGCCTGCACGATCCATGGCTGCGCTACGCAAGGCGGAACACCGAACCCGTCCAGGCCGGGCAGTTGACCCTGCTGGACGAGCATGAGCGTTGGATGGTGGATGCCGCCAGGAGCTACGGCTTCGTCTCGACCCTGATAGTTCCGGCGCCGTCGGCACTGGCCCAGTCCCGTGTCGGCCTGCTGTGCCTCGGCTCAGGCCGGGACGACTACTTCGACGACGCCGACTACCCCCTGCGACGCTGCCTGGCCCGAGCGCTCGCGATGGAAATCGGCGACTGGATGCTGCGGCGGATGCGGGCCGAGCTCATGGCCCAGGCCCGCATCACCGCCGGCGAACTCGCCCTGCTGCGGCATGAGCAGAAGGGACATTGCAGCAAGGTCATCGCGGCCGCAATGGACACCGAAGCCAAGACCATCGATTGCCGCTTCCATCGCCTGCGCCTCAAGCTCGGCGCGCCCAACCGGCACGCGGCCATGCGGCTGGCCGAGATCTACGGGCTGATCTGACCTGACCGATCCTGCCGACCCGCCGGATCCCGGCTCAACGGCTTGTCAGCGCGGCGACGGCAGCGTCGAGATCCGCGGCGCCGAACCCATCGAGGCGCAGCGTCGTCTCCTGCGTCGGCGTGGCGGGTGTCGCAAGGGCAGCGCCGATCAGGTCACACCCGTCGAGGATCCTGGCCACCGCGGCGGCGTCCGACAACGCCTGTGCCGTCACGTCGACATCGATCCGACCCGGCGACAAGGCCGCATGCCCCGCTAGGCGATCAACCGGCCCGACGAGGCGCGACGGCGCCAGGCCACTGGCCTGCAGGTGGCCGAGCAGCAGGGCTTCGCGCGCCGGCCGCGGGACTTCGATACGGATCGCCGGAGCACGCTGCAAGGCCTCCACCAGCACGATCGGCCCCTCGGTCGCGTCCACCGTCGGCACCACCTCGTCGACCCACACGATTTCGCCAGGGTCGTGCCGTCGCAGGGCATCGACCAGCTGCGACTGCAGCCACCCGAACGATGGCTGCGGCTCGCCCGGCATCGACAACCCGGGGATCCAGCGCTGCCCACAGATCGTCGCCATCGGCAGCACCTGGTGGCCCCGGTCGGCCAGTGCGCTCACCAGGGCCTGCGCGGCCCCGCCAGGCGCCGACCGGATCCAGCGGAAGCTCAGCGCGCGCGCCAGGATCTCCAGTCCGGCCGCGACCCAGCGCTGGTAGCCGGCCCAGCCACCGGGGATCCGGTCCACGATGAAGCCCTGCCGCCGCAGCCGCTCGGCAGCCTCGGCGCTGTGCTGGCCGCTGCTGTCACAGTACAGCAGCACGGCCGCGCCGGGTTCGATCGCCGACAGCCGCGTCTCAAGCAGGTACGACACGGAGACCATCGCGCTGTCTGCGGCGACAAACTCGGCCGGGACCCGCTGAGGCAATCGCCTCGGGTCGCCGCCGTGGTGGGTCGGCGCGACCGTCCACGGCACGGACACGGCACCGGGAAGGTGATCGACCGCGAAGTCCGACTCCGGCCGCAGATCGACGATCAGGTCGTACGCGTCGAACTCCTGCACCTCCAGCTGGTGCGGGTGCACGGGCAGGGTCAGGGTGTGCGGACGAGGTGACACGGCCATCGATAAGGACCTGCCGAGGTTGCAAGAAAACGGCCTGAATCTCGCACGCGAGGTGAGCGAATCCGACCCTAGAGTGTTCTCACGCCCCACCCAGGGCATCCAAGGACTTCTCCCCCGGAAACCCCAGCCGAGAGCGCTCCAGATGAACCACCTTGCCACTCTAAGCCTTGCCCGCCCCGCTGGCATGCGGAATTGTGCGAACCGGTACCTGGGACGGCCTGGAGCGGTACTGGCGACGGCCGCCGTGCTGCTGGGCGGCATGGTCGCCCCGCGTCCCGCGCTGGCCGTCGACGGTTGCCTCGTCCTGCTGTGCTTCGCCGCGCCGAACTGGCGAGCCATTCCGCAGTGCGTGCCGCCGATCCGCCAGGTGCTGCGGGACCTGGCCCGCGGCCGTGCCTTCCCGCGCTGCGCGATGGCTGGCGCGGGCAATGCCGCCAGCCACTTCTGGACCAGCGCCCCGGAGGCCTGTCCGCCGCAGTACACCCGCGTCCACGAGACCCAGGGCGGCTGGGTCTACACCTGCCTGTACGACGGCCTGGTCACGGTCGACATCGACGGCGCGCTGTGGTCGCACACCTGGTGGAACACCAGTGGCGAGACCGTCACCGTGTTTTCGCGGGCGGCCCGCGCCCGGCTCGGCGCCTGGGATGCCGGCCTCGACCCGGCCCTGGTCGACCAGGTGGTGCAGCAGCCGGCACTGGCGCAGCCCTGAGACAGGCGAGGCAGCCATGGACCCGACCACCTTCTCCGCTCTGGCGCTGGCCTGTGCGCCCGCCGTGCACGCGAGCACCACCCACGCGCTCGTCGCGGTCGAGAGCGGCTTCAACCCGAATGCCATCGGCGTCGTCGGCGGCGTGCTGGATCGGCAGCCGCGCACCCGCGCCGAAGCATTGGCGACCGCGGACCGCCTGCAGGCGGCCGGCTGGAACTTCAGCCTCGGCCTCGCGCAGATCAACCGGCGCAACTTCGACCGGCTCGGACTCACGCCAGCCACAGCCCTCGACCCCTGCGCGAACCTGCGCGCCATGCAGGCCCTGCTCGACGAGTGCTTCGAGCGGGCCTCGCAGGGGTCGGGGCCGCAGACAGCCTTGCGCCAGTCTCTGTCCTGCTACTACAGCGGCAACTTCGTCACCGGGTTCCGCCACGGCTACGTGCAGCGTGTGGCACAGAGGGTCATGCGGGCCGCCGCAGTAGGCCGCCGCGCCAGCGGGGTACCACCGTGAGCCGGCATCGCTCCCCTGCCCTTCGGTTCACTCCCCTTCGAGGTCATCATCATGCACACCGTCATCCGCCCCGCCGTTCCGCACCATGCCCGTCTGGCCCGCACCGCACTGGCCCTGACCGCCAAATTGCTTCTGCCGCAACTCGCCCTCGCCCAGGGCTTCGACAAGATCAACACCACGGTCACCAACGTCAACGAGATCCTCGTGACGATCTCGATCGCCGTGGTCACGATCGCCATCATCTGGGCCGGCTTCAA
>NZ_MWLO01000138.1 GCF_002198735.1 Ideonella sp. A 288 | reverse complement strand
AGTTGTCGGGTCGCCCTCGCCGATCGTCAAGATCATCGAGCGCCCGCCGGTCTGGCAACAGATCCGCCCACCCATGGCAGCGGCCCCCACGGCAGAGCCACGGCTCACGGCGCCCGCTCGGGCCGGGGGACACGACGCAGCGCCGGCAGTGGCAGTGGCATCGGCGCCATGAGCGGCATCCTCAATGCGGATGAGGTTTGCGCCTCGTCATGACGGATTCAGCCCGTCAGAGAGCGAATCGGGCAGACAACTTGCACGCAGCGGCGATGGGCCGCGACTGCGCTGGCGCGCCGTGCCGCAACCGCAACCGCAACCCCAACTCATAGCCGCCGCAAAAGGAGACCGCATGAACGTACCGCCGGCCACACGGAGTTCCTGGATCCTGCGCTTCGCTGTGCTGCTGCTCTGGTGCTGCAGCAGCAACGCTGCCCCGCCCTTGCCGTCGCTCGGCGTCGATGCGAAGGTCACTGTCTCTGGACTCTCGTCCGGCGGCTACATGGCGGCGCAGTTTGCCGTCGCGTTCTCTGCCAGCGTCCAGGGGGTCGGTGTGCTGGCTGGGGGGCCCTACGATTGTGCGCTGGGCGACCCGCAACAGGCCACCACCCGCTGCTCCTGTGTCTTTCCTCCGTGGTGCAGCACGCCAACGCCTTCGGTGCTTGCATTCCAAAGCGCCAACCGAGCCCGCGGGAAGGCCGCGGTCGAACAGATCGACCCGCTCAAGAACCTGAAGGCTCAACGCGTCTGGCTGTTCTCGGGCGGCAATGACAAGACCGTGCCGGCCGCCAACGTCAAGGCCGTCGAACTGTTCTATGTGGCGCAGATGAAGCTGCCTCGCTCAAAGCTGCGCCACCGGCGCATCGCCGGCGCCGGCCACGGACTGCCGGTGTTGCCAAAACCAGCGGGTGCAGTGGCCTGTACGGAATCGGCGTATCCATTTCTCACCGACTGCCCGCTCGACGCTGCCGGCGAGCTGCTCAAGTGGCTGTATCCGCGCTCGGTGGCCAGCGCGCCGACCGATGCCGGGCAGTTGCTCGAATTCGACCAGCGGATGTACGCGGCAGGCCTGGGCGATACCGGCCTTGGCGATACGGGCTACGTCTACGTGCCGAACGCGTGCACCGCCGCTGGCGCGGCCTGTCGACTGCACGTCGTGTTCCATGGTTGCAGACAGGCGCGGGAGTCCGACGATGAGCAGGGTGGCACCGTCGGTGACCGCTTTGCACGCGAGGCCGGCTACAACCGCTGGGCAGCTGGCAGCCGAATCGTCGTGCTCTACCCACAAGTGCAACCGACAGACACCGGCAATCCGCTGGTCGCCTACCAAAACAACCCCCGAGGCTGCTGGGATTTCTGGGGGTACACGCAGCCGGTCGCTTTCATCAGCCGGCAGGTCACGAACATGGCACCGCAAATGCTTGCGGTGCGCGCGATGGTTGCCGCACTGCAACGCTAGACAACAGGCTTCGACGAGCACGCCGACTGCGGCGGCCTTGAACACCTGGGCGCACCACGGCGGGGCGCATTTGCACATAACTGGGAAGGGCCACCATGCAATCGGTATTCGACATCGACTTTGCGCTGCTGACGAACAGGCACTTTCACCCGTCGCCCGCAGCCTGGGAGGACCAGACGCTCTACTTCTTCATGCTCGACCGATTCTCGGACGGCAGGGAGACCGACTACGTCGGCAACGATGGCTTCCTGGTCACTGGGCCCGGCACGGTGCGCTACTTTGCGCCGAACGACTTCGACAGTGCAGTCGGAAGCGGTGCCGCCGCCGCGGCCTGGCGCGACGCCGGGGGGCGCTTCGTTGGCGGCACGCTGAAAGGGGCGACGAGCAAGATCGGCTACCTCGCACGGCTGGGCATCACGGCGATCTGGGTGAGCCCGGTGTTCAAGCAGCCTCCGTGGGCCGAGTCGTATCACGGCTACGGCGTGCAGGACTTTCTTGCCGTCGAGCCGCGCTTCGGCTCATCCGATGATCTGCGTGACCTGGTCGCCACGGCGCACGCCCATGGCATCCACGTCATCCTCGACATCATCCTGAACCACACCGGTCCGGTGTTCGACTACGACCCGGACCGCTACCCCACAGACAGCGGTTTTGACCCGCGTTGGGATGGCGGCGCCTATGAGGTCAAAGGGTGGAGGGACGCGGCGGGCGGCGCCACGCTTCCGTTTCCGCAGACCACCGCCGACCCCGACGCAGCCGTCTGGCCGCGTGAGTTGCAGCAGGCCGACGCCTTCACCCGCAAGGGCCGCATCGACAACTGGGACTACGCCCCCGAGTTCCTGGAAGGCGACTTTCTCGACTTGAAGGATGTGCACCTTGGGGTGGGGTCCATCGACCACTACGCGGTGTCGCCTGCGTTGCGAGCACTGGTGCGGGCGTACCAGTACTGGATTGCGTTCGCCGATATCGACGGCTTTCGCATCGACACGGTCAAGCACATGGACCCGGGAGCCGTGCGCTACTTCACCGCCTGCATCCACGAATTCGCCCAGTCGATCGGCAAGGAGCACTTCATCCTGATCGGCGAGATCACCGGAGGACGCGGCAACGCTTTCGCGCTGCGCGAGGCCACGGGCCTGGACGCCGCCCTTGGCATCGACGACATCCCGGACAAGCTCGAATACCTCGCCAAGGGCCATCGGAATCCTTCGGACTACTTCGACCTCTTCCGCAATTCCTACGAGCTCGGCAAGGACAGCCACGTCTGGTTCCGCGACAAGGTCGTCACGCTGTACGACGACCATGACCAGGTGAGGAAGGGGCCGCACAAGGCGCGCTTCGCCGCCGACGGGGGTGCGCCGTTCGCGCTGAACGCCATGGTTCTGAACGCGCTGACGCTCGGCATCCCGTGCATCTACTACGGCAGCGAGCAAGGCTTCGACGGCGCGGGAGACAACGATCGCTACATTCGCGAGACCATGTTCGGCGGCGACTTCGGTGCCTTTCGCTCGACGGACCGCCATGCCTTCGACGAAACCCTGCCGCTCTTTCGCAGCGTCGCGGCGCTGCTGGCCGTCCGCCGCAGCAGCCTGGCGCTGCGCCGTGGTCGACAGTACCTGCGCGAGATCTCCGGCGACGGCCACAGCTTCGGCTTGCCCGCGATGGTGGGCGGGCAGATCCGCTCGGTCGTGGCCTGGTCGAGGCTCTTCCTCGATCAGGAATGGCTGTGCGCCATCAACACCGATTCAGGCGGTGCCCGCGCCGCCTGGGTCAACGTCGACGCCGGTCTGTCGCCGCCCGGCCGCCGGCTCGTCTGCCGCTACGCGTCGGATCCAGCGCTGGTCGGTACCTCGCTCACCGTCGTTCTCGTCGCAGGGCGCAGTGCCGTCTGGCTCGACTTGCCCGCCGCGGGCTGCGTTGTCTGCGGGCCTGACTGACGCACGACCAGCCCATCGGACGCCTGCGGACCTCGCAAGCAGCGCAAGCCTGCTCACATGGCCTTGCGCGCGCGCCTGGTGCAAGTCGCGCAGAATGAGGGCCAGGTCAATTTGCAGCAACTCGGTCATTGCAGGGCCTTGGCGTGTGGCATGCGACTGCCGTGCCTCACAGCAGACGTCCGTGAAAGCCGGGTCGCGACCATCATCGGACCGTGACCGATGGCTGCCATCCGGTCAGCTTCGGCAGCTTGTCGCCGTCACCACCAGGCCGATTCGCGTGTTGCCCGACGCCGGCCGACGCCCCCGCTCGAAGTCGCTCTCGTCCGGGAGACAGGGGAGTCGGCTCGGTTCCCTAGGTCGTCTTCCTGCCGATCAGCCAAAGCTCTGCCGCAAGCCCGGCCGCCAGCAGCACCGAGGCCACAACGTCGGCGACCACCACCTTGCCGATGGCCGAGTTGTACCCGCCCACCGCCATCGCAACGACGATGAAGCTGGCCGCGCTGAAGAGCGCAACTGTCAGCACCGTGACGCGCAGCCAGGGCAGCGCGATGGCGCTGAGCATCAGCACACCCAGCACGCCGAACAGAAGCGCCCGGTGCTGCAGCAGGACGGCCGTGTTCGGGTCATTCACCTGGATCCCGTAGAGCCGTGCCAGGGTGCTCACCCCCATGACGCCGGGGACGGGCAGCAGGTGAATGATGCCTGCCACGAGCAGGGCGACGATGGAGACGTATTTCATGGCTTTCCTCAGGGTTGATTCAATTGCTGTCGGGCAGTGGGGCAGTTGCGCCGGTTCAAGGGGGCGGTGTGGGGCTGGGCAACCACGGTCTGCATGGCGTAACGGCACTGCTCTGCCAGCGTCAGGCGCCCGCCGTTGGCGCGCCCCCCAGGCGGCCGATCCCAGCATCGATCCGATCGGCCGGCGGCCATGCCACCGAGCGCCGCGGCCACGGCGAAGAGGATGCAGTCGCGCAGTTCAGGTTGCCGAAGGGCCGCCAGCAGCGCGAGCGCCATGAAGACGCCGAAGCCGCGATCGACAGCGCGAACCTCGTTGCGGCTCGTCAGCGTGAGTTCCAGAATACCGAACTGGGCCGTCACCAAGGCCGGCTTGGCGATCGCGCCGATGCCCATGACGGTGAATCCGGCGATCGCGATGAGGATTGGAAGGTCTTGCATGGAGCGCAGCCACAGCGAACTTGATGCCGTCATCGTGTCGGAGCAGGTCGCCTCGGGCTTTCAAGATTCGCCTGTCCTTGCGCGCATCTGGGCGGGTCCGGCGCGCGCGCTGTACGTTGGCCCGGGGCTGGACCTGTCGCCGCACCTGAACGTGGCGACGACGATCGCGGTGTCTCTGCGGCAGCCCTTCGAGTTGCGGACCTGGGCGAAGTCAGGGGGCTGGTCGCCGTGGCGCTCGGAGGTCATCAGCGTCATCCCGTCGGAGACGCTGCATCACCTGAAGAGCCTCGGGCCGATGGCCTTCCTTTACCTGGACCCGCTCACCGACCGTCGGCACCCGCTGTCCCAGAACGACCTGCTGAGCGGCCGTGAGCGGCTGCGGCTGGCGGGTCAACGGGTCGGCCTCGACGAGGCCTTCGCTGCCTTCGGGCTGAGGCCCCACCGCCCGCGGGATGCACGCATCGCCCGCGTCGTGCGCGAGATCGAACGCCGGCCTGACGCCTTCGGCCGTTTGCAGGACGCTGCCGCGCTGGCCTGCCTGTCACCGTCGCGCTTCCGGGCACGCTTCGACGCGGAGCTTGGCCTGCCGTTCCGCCGCTATCGTCTGTGGCGGCGCATGGCCACCGTGATGCGCACGGTCGCTGTCGGCGGAACCTTGACCGACGCCGCCCACGCCGCCGGGTTCTCGAGTTCGGCGCACCTGAGCAGCACGTTCAAGCGAATGTTCGGCCTGACGGCCAGCGACCTGCTGGCGTTCGGGGTGACGATCGACGTGTCTGAAGATGAGGTGCTGTCTGCGTACGAGCACATCAGCCAACCCGAGGCCAATGCGGCCCGAGCCGCCTGAGCAAGCGGAGCAGTGCTGAAGGGATCGGAGAAGCCGACGGCGGGTGCCTCCTCGTCTGAGCCCGCGCGTGCTGCCGGCTGCTGAACTTCCTGCGGGTGCATTTGCGAGGCCAAGCGACCGCTGTGTGGCAACGAAGTCAGAGAGGCGGACGTCTCCTGTAGGTCGGCGGGGACGCCACGACGCGGACACTGACACGCCCGAAGCTGGTTTTGCATGGGCTCGAACACCCGTTGAATCGGATCGAGACGTGCACGCCAAGGTCAGGCGCCAGGGAACGGCAGCCCAGGGCACGCCCAGACAGCGCTTCCACTTCGGCAGGTGTGACAGGGTGGACCTCGAGCGTGCGCCTGCTGCGCACCGCTGCCTGCAGGCAACCCAGCGCGTGGAGATGAATCTTCAGTCAACGGGCCCTGCACAGGCGGTCTCACGCTCAGACACAGCGCACCAGAAGGCGAACGACAGCGCCAGGCAGACAGCGAACAGCGCGAACACCCAGCGGTGCTGATCAAGGGCATCCGACAGCTTCAGCAGCCCGGGCACCACCAGGGCCGGCAGCACCAGGCTGGAGTTGAACACGCCCATGCTGACGCCCATCTCGCGGGAGTCGACGGATTCCGAATAGATCGCGAAGACGATGGAAATCAGCGACGACCAGCCGATGCCGCACAGCAGCATGCCCAGGTAGTAGAAGGCCTCGTTCGTCGGCGTCAGCACGATGAAGGCATAGGCGGCGGCCATCAGGCCCATGGCGCTGCGGTGCACACGGACCTTGCCGAAGCGCAGGCACAGCGGCTTGAGCACCAGCACGGGCAGCGCTGCGCCCACCAGGTTCAGCAGCAGGAAGCCCATCGACAGGATGCGGCCCGCGGTGTCGCCGGCCGTCGTGGCGGTGGTCGCCGCGGCGCTGTTCGCCAGGTGGTACAGCCCATCGGCCAGCACCGAAGCACCCGCCGGCGGCACCACGAAGTCGCGCACGTAGAAGAAGCTCATCACGAACATGCTCTGCACGCCCAGCCATGCGAAGCCGTGCCCCACCAGCATGGTGCACAGCCGGTTCTGGGGCGAAGGCCGCCTGCGGCCCTGCCAGACGATGGCGATGCCCCACAGCAGCGTCAGCCCCACCGTCGCCAGGAACAGGGGCACGGCCCAGGCCGCCAGCGCGTCGCCGAAGACGAGCTTGTCAACGGCGACGAACACGCCGTAGACCAGGAAGCCGACCATCGGCCACAGCGCCTTGAAGGCGGCCATGCCGGTGGCCCGCCGCGCCGCGCCATCAGCGCTGGCTGCCGCAGGTGCTGCCACGGCCGCCATGGCTGCAGGAGGCGTCTCCTCGATGAACAGCAGCGGCAGCAGCGTCAGGAAGAAGACCACGGCCACGGTGACCAGCACCAGGGCGAGGTTGCCGAAGAAGATCGAGATCAGGTACGCGCTGATGCCCAGCACGCCCGACACCGTCTGCATCCAGGCATAGCCGCGCACGCGGGCCGGCCCCTCGGGTGTGAGGTCGGCCACCAGCGAGCGTGCCGGATTGAAGGTGACGTTGGTGGCGAGGTCGGCCACCAGGGCCACCAGCACCGCCACCGCCATCAGGCTCAGGCCGGTGGCCATGGCGATGCTGTCCAGTGCCAGCATGGCGTAGGTCGAGGCCGCGCCCGCCACGCCGCCAGCCAGCAGATAGGGTCGCCGGCGGCCCTTCATCAGCCAGGTGCGGTCGCTCAGCGCCCCGACGAGGGGCTGCACCAGCAGCCCCATCAGCGGCCCCATCAGCCAGATGAGCGCGATGTTCTCCAGGTGCAGGTTGTAGCGCGTGCTCAGCAGCCAGGTCGTGGTGGCGATGCCCGACGACAGGGCAAAGCCGACGGCCGCGGTGGGCAGGCTCAGCAGGACGAGGAAGCCGGTGGACAGGCGCTTCTGGGCATCGAGCATCGGGGGCTTTCAGGGCAGACGGATCACGGGGCTGGCGCTCCACACCTTGGGCGCCGCCGGGTCGCCACCACCCACGGTGAAGCTGCCCGCCGCTGGCGCCAGCGGGCGCCAGCCGCCGTCCCAGTCCCAGGTGCTGACGAAGACGCGGGCGCCGCTCAGGCTGGCCGGGTCGCCCAGGGATTCGCTGGGGATGGTCAAGCGCACGGTGCGCCGGGCGGCGTCGGTGTCGATCTCGGCGGCGGGCGTGATGCTGCGGCCGTCGGCGTTGGTGTCTGCACCTTCGGGGCCGAAGAGCGCGTTGCTCCAGCCGTGCGCGCGCAAGCGCAGGTGCCAGCGCATGCCCTCGGGCAGCTCGGCATCCTGTCCCGGCATCGCACGGGCGCCGCCACTGCGGCCGGGCAGTTCGATGAAGACCGAGAAGGCCACGTGGTCGAAGCCGTTGGCCGGCCCCCAGACGCGCGTCAGGTCGGCCATCTCCAATTCGATGCGCAAGGCGCCGCCGGCGGACAGCACGCGCGTGCGGCGCAGGTCCATCTGCCGGGTGTAGCTCTCGTGCGTGGGGTAGACATAGCGGCCCTGAGGGCCGCCGCCGGTGGCTTCACCCTGCGGCACGTCGGCCAGCACCCGCCAGGGCAGCGCCACGCGGAAGGTGGCGGCCTCGCTGACCCCCGCATCGGCGGCCGTGCCGCTGGCGCGCAGCACCAGGCGGTGCAGCAGCGTCGGGTCGGTCATGCGGCGGGTGTCGATGCGGACACTGAAACGCCCGTCGGGCCCCGCCACCACACGCTGGGCGCGATCGGCATCACCATCGACGATCACTTCCATGGCCGCGCCGGGCGGTGCTCGGCCGGTGATGTCGAAGTCACCCTGCACCGCTTCGGTGGGCAACGCGTCGAACTGCGGGCGCAGCGTGGTCGCAGGCGGCGTCGCGGTCGGCGCTGCTTCCACCGCCCACACCGTGCCGCTGCGGGGCGGCAGGCTCAGGTGCACGCGGCCCTGCGCGTTGACCTGCAGTTCAGGGGGCAGGGCCGCGGGCGTGTCGGCATGGATGTCGAACAGGCGCCGCAGCCTCGCCTGCGGCGGGCCGACCTCCAGGTTGTCGACGAAGCGCGGCGCGTCGGCGGTGTTGAACAGCACGATGCGCGACTGCCCCTCATGCACGTTGCGCCAGGCCAGCACGCCCGGTCCGGCGCCGCCGGCCTGCAGCGGCTGCGGCAGCGCGCGCGAGAAGCCGCGGTGGGCTTTGCGCAGCGCCACCGCCGCCTGCGTGTAGCGGAACAGCGGGGCCTGGGTGTCGAAGCGGTCGCGCCCCCCCGAGCCCCATCCGCCGGCGAACATCGACGCGCGCTGCGCCACCAGCCCCTGCTCGGTGCCGTAGTACAGCACCGGGATGCCGGGCAGCGTCATCATCGCCAGCAGCGCCTGCTTCATCGCCGGCTCGCCGCTGACGGCCAGCCAGCGGTCGACGTCGTGGTTGTCGATGAAGCTGGGCAGGCGCCGCGGGTCGATGCCGCGCGCGTCGGCGGCCACCATGTCCTGCACCCGGCGCTGCAGTTCAACCGGCGCCCGGCCGCGCGCGAACACGTCCACCAGGCCCGCGTAGAGCGGGAAGTTGAGCATGCCGCCCAGGCGCTGGCGGCCGTCCTCGCCGCGGATGTAGCTCTCCAGCTTGCGGGTGTATCGGGTCTGGCCCGGGGGATCGATGCCGAAGCCTTCGCCGAAGGCCAGGAAGTCACGCCGCCCGGTGCGCCGCGCCACATGGGCCACACCCGGGGCTTGCGGGTCTTGGGCGTAGAGGAAGTCCTCGAAGAACTCGGGCGGCACGTGGTACGCGGTATCGATGCGGAAGGCGTCCACGCCGACCTCGCGCACCCAGTGGCCGAAGCTGTCGCGCAGGGCGCGGCGCACGCGCGGGTTCTCGGTGTTCAGGTCGTCCAGGCCCGAGGTCTGGAAGTTCAGCTCCTCGTCGCGCACGGTGACGTCGCGGATCTCCGGCGTCCAGTGGTAGATGCCGGCGCGGCGGTCATTGGCGCGGCGGGGATCGTTCAGGTGGAAGGGCGTCTGCAGCGGCCGCGGCACGGGACGCGAACCCGTGTTGGGCCGGAAGTCGGCCGCCGGGTCGTCGGCACGCCAGCCTGGGCCATAGCTGAAGAAGTTGGCGGTGTGGTTCACCACCACGTCCTGCACCAGGTACATGCCGCGGCGGTGCAGCGCATCCGACAGGCGCTGGTAGTCGGCCAGCGTGCCGACGTGCGGGTCCATGCGCTTGAAGTGGCTGGCCCAGTAGCCGTGG
The DNA here is from genome assembly GCF_002198735.1 of Ideonella sp. A 288. Lineage (GTDB taxonomy): Bacteria > Pseudomonadota > Gammaproteobacteria > Burkholderiales > Burkholderiaceae_C > Pseudaquabacterium. Next base: position 32,252 of record NZ_MWLO01000138.1, on the reverse strand, counting down.
TAGCCCCAGAAGCCGTGCGTGGTGTCGTGCCACTGGTTGAGCACCGGCGGCGTCAGCCACACGGCGGTGGCGCCCAGGGCCTGCACGTAGTCGAGCCGGCGGCGGATGCCTTCGATGTCGCCGCCGCTGTACATGTGCCCTTCGCGCGGGTTGTGTTCGCCCAGCCCCTGTTCGTTGTTGCGCGGGTTGCCGTCGTCGAAGCGGTCGGTCAGCACAAAGTAGATGACCTGGTCGCGCCAGTCGGGCGAGGGCACGTGCAGCTTCAGGCCACGCGGCTGCGCGACGGCGGGCAACGCCAGCGCAGCCAGCAGCAGGGTGCAAGCGTGCAGGGCCAGGCGCCACGACAGATGCCCGCTCATCGCGCAGGCCCCACTTCCAGCCGTCGCGCCTGCAGCAGCGCGGCGTGAGGCAGCGCCTTCGGGTCCATGCGCTGCCCGTCCAGCCACACGCCGGGGCGCCGTCCGGGCACGATGACGAGCCGCGTGCCGTCGGCCCGCATCAGCGTGGCGCGGCGCACCAGCGTCGCGCCGGCCACATACGTGCCCGAGGCCGGCACCACCGGGTACAAGCCCAGCGTGGACAGCACCAGCCAGGCGCTCATCTGCCCGCAGTCGTCGTTGCCGACGATGCCGTCGGGGCCGCTGCCGTAGAAGCTGCGCACGATGCGGCGTACGAGCGCCTGGCCTTTCTCGGGCGAGGCTGTCCACGCGTAGAGGTAGGCGATGTGGTGGCTGGGTTCGTTGCCGTGGGCGTACTGGCCGATCAGGGCCTCCTGCCCCAGGTGCTTGTGATCGCCGGGCGCCTGCACGCTGAAGAAGCGGTCGAGCCAGGCCTCGAAGGCCGCGGCGCCGCCCATCTGCGCCACCAGGCCGGCCGGGTCGTGCAGCGCCGGCGTCAGCGTGTACTGCCAGGCGTTGGCCTCGGTGTAGTCACCCGGGTTGTTCATCGGGCTGGTGGGCACCAGCGGGTCGAAGGGCTCGCGCCAGCGGCCGGCGCTGTCCTTGCCGCGCATCATCTGCGTCTGCACGTCCCACAGCTTGCGCCAGCCCTGGGCGCGGCGCGCGAAGCGCTCGGCCACGTCAAGGCGGCCCGCCGCGCGCGCCACGCGCGCCACAGCGTCGTCGCCGATGCCGAGCTCCAGCGTCTTGCTCACCGACTCGTTGCTGATCTTGTCCAGCGGGATGTGGCCGAACTGCTCGTAAACGTCCCAGCTGCGCTGCGCCCACTCGGGCGCGTTCGGCCGCGGCAGCGTGGAGGTCTCGACCATCGCCTGCAGCGCGGCTTGCAGGTCGAAGCCCGCGCCCTGCCGGTGAAAGCCCTTGGCCACCGCGTCGGCAATCACCGGCAGCGCCGGGTTGCCGATCATCGTGTGCGTCTCGCGACCCCAGGCCGTCCACAGCGGCAGGTAGCCCTGCGCACGGTGGTGGGCCAGCATCGTGTTGATGAAGCCGGGCACGCGCTCGGGCACCAGCAGCGTAAACAGCGGGTGCACGCCGCGGAAGGTGTCCCACAGGCTGAGGGTGCTGTAGTACACGCCGCCCGGTGCAGCCATCACCTGGCCCGTGGGGCCGCGCACGCGGCCGTCGGCATCGGCGATGTCGCTGGGGTGCAGCAGCGTGCGGTACAGGGCTGAGTAGAAGATCGTCTTGAAGCGCGCGTCGGCGTCGATCTCGATGCGTGACAGCAGCCGCTGCCACTGCGCGTCGGCCGCAGCGCGCACGGCGTCGAAGGGCTTGGCCTCGTCAACCGCCAGGTTGCGGCGCGCGCCGTCCACGTCCACCGTGGACAGGGCCACGCGGGCGTGCAGTACGTGGCCGGTGCCGAGGTCGAAGTCGAGCAGGTAGCGCGCAGCGCGATCGCCTTCGCGCGGCGGCAGCGGCGTCACGCGCGCGATGGGCCGGTCGAAGCGCACGATGAACGAGGCCTCGCGCTCGACCCAGTTCTTCGCGTGCGTGGTGCCGGTCAGCTCGCCACGTGCAACGTCCAGGTTGGACGTGGCCTGCGTGACGCGCGGCCCGTTGCCGAACAGCAGGCCGTGCTGCAGGTCCACCAGCACCTGCACGCGGCCGGCCTGCGTGAAGGTGTAGCGGTGCACGGCCACGCGCTGCGTGGTGGTCAGCTCCACGCGCACGCCGTGGCCTGGCAGCGTGACGCGGTAGACGCCGGGGCGGGCGCTTTCGGTCTGCTTGTCGGGCGCGGCCGAGAAGTCGGTGCTCTGGGCTGTCCAGCGTGTGCCGGCGGCGGGCATCAGCAGCACGTCGCCCAGCTCCGGGATGCCTGCGCCGCTGATGTGCGTGTTGGAAAAGCCCAGGATGCGCGGCGCACGGTACTGGTAGCCGCTGCTGTAGCTCCAGCCGCGGTCGGCGTTGTCCGGCCCGGGGGCCACCATGCCGAAGGGCACCATGGCCGCCGGCGTGACGTGGCCGGTGCCGTCGGTGCCGATGAAGGGGTCGACATGGCGCGTGAGGTCGCCGCGGCCTGCGGCGGTGCCCGCCGTGGCAGCCAGGGCCAGCGCCAACAGCCAGCGCTTGGGGGTCATTGCCAACGGGTTCAGCGCCGACCGGTTCATGGTGTCGGGGTCCGCGTCGTGAGGGCCTGGCCGAAGAAGCGCAGCGTGTCGTCGAGGTGCTGCGCCCAATAGGCCCAGCCGTGGCCGCCGTCGTGCTCGGCGTAGTCGTGCGCGATGCCGGCGGCCTGCAGTTCGACGTGCAGCCGGCGGTTGCCATCGATGAAGGGGTCGTCGCGCCCGCAGTCGAACCGCAGTGCAGGCAGCGGTGCCTCGGCTTCGCGGAGCGAGGCGATGACGCTGGTGTCGGCCGGCGCAGCGGCCCAGCCGGTGCGGGTTTCGGCCATGAGCGCGTCGAGCTGCGCGGCCTCGGTCACCGACGAATGCCCGGCCGCCGCCACGAAGCGCTGCGGGTGCCGGCCGGCCAGCCGCAGGGCTGCGAAGCCGCCCATGCTCAGGCCGGCGATGCACAGTGGCGAAGACTCGCTGCACGCGCTGCAGGCCTCGCGCGCGGCGGCTGGCACCTCGTCGACGATCCAGCGCTCGAAGTCCTGTCCGGCATGGGGCACGTAGCCCGAGCCATCGCCCCACAGGCCGTCGCTGGGCATGGCCAGCACCAGGGGCGGGACGGCACCTTCGTCGATGAGCCGTTGTGCGGTGACATGTGCACCGCCTTGAAAGGCCCAGGCCCAGTGCGAGCCGTAGACGCCGTGCAGCAGCACGACCAGCGGCACGTCACGCCCGGCTGCGGCCTGCGGCGGCACGAACAGCAGCAGGTCGGCACGCTGGCCCAGCGCCGCGCTCTTGACGGTGACGAAACGCAGGCCGGGTGGCGTCAGGGCCGGGTCGGAGACTTCGAGGGTTCGGAACATCGATGGGGTGCGCCTGTGGTGCAAGTCAATCGAAGACGATCACGCCCTTGGCGCTGCGACCGGCGAGCATGTCGTCCAGCGCCTGCGCCAGGTCGTCCAGACGGTAGGTGTGCGTGACCAGGCTGTCCAGTTGCAGTTCGCCGCGCGCAGCCCAGTCGAACAGGCGCGGGAAGTCGCGTTCGGGCAGGCAACCCCCATACAGCGGCACCAGGTAGCGCTTGTCCCACCAGAACTGCGGCATCTCCACGCTCACCGGGCCGTGCGCACCGCTGAGCTGCACGGCATTGCCGCCGTGGCGGCACAGCTTCAGCGGCAGGAAGGCCAGCGCGGCCACGCCCGTGGCCTCGAAGGCGTGGTCGGCGCCGCGGCCTTCGGTCAGCGCGCGCACGGCGGCGGCCAGCTGGTCGCCCTGCTGTTCTGCGTTGAGGTGGTCGGCCGCGGGCTCCAGCGTGTGCGTGGCCCCCAGCGCCACGGCACGCTGCAAGGCCGCGGGCCGGCGGTCGATGGCGACGATGCGGGCCGCGCCCGCCAGCCGCGCGCCCTGCACCACGCTCAGGCCCACGCCGCCGCAGCCCACCACGGCCACCGTGTCGCCGGGCTGCACCTGCGCCACGTTGACGGCCGCGCCCACGCCCGTCATCACGCCGCAGCCCAGGATGCAGGCGTGGCGTGCGGGCAGTTGCGCGGGCAGCACGGTCAGCGCCTCGGCACGCACCAGCGCGTGTTCGGCGAAGGTGCCCAGCTTGAACGACCGTTCCACCGGCTGCCCGCGCCACAGCGTGTGGCCCGGGGCCGGCGCGCTGTGGCCCAGCGTGGTGTCGACGCCATGCGTGCGCTCGCACAGCGAGCCGCGCCCGCGCTGGCACTGCGGGCAGCGGCCACAGGGGATGGCCCAGTTCAGCAGCACCGGCTGCCCGGGGCGCAGCTGCGGGTGCAACGCGGCCACGCCCGGCCCCACGCTGTCGACCACGCCCGCGCCTTCGTGCCCCAGCACCAGCGGGCCGGGCCATCGAAGTGACGCGTGGTCGGTGTGGCAGATGCCGGCGGCCGTCAGGCGCACGCGCACCTCGCCGGCCGCAGGCGCGCGCACCGACACCGGCTCGATGACGAAGCCGCCGTGGCCGTCGCCGATGGCGGCGTCGCCCTGCAGGGTGGGTGCGGCGTTCTTCGGCTCGGGAGCAGCCATGCGGTGCGCGTTCAACGCGACCAGATGACCGGGTTCTTGCGCGTGGCGATGACTTCGCCCTCGCGCGCACCGGGGCACCACTGGTCTCGGTCGTTGGCCTGGATGGCGTTGAGCGCGGGCAGCAGGTGCATGTCGGCGTCCATGTAGATCACCGTCATCACCGAGCGCGGCTGCGTGCCGGTGTTGGGGCCGGCCTTGTGGAAGGTCCAGCCCAGGTGGAAGCTCACCTCGCCCAGCTCGAAGGGCCCCACTTCGAAGGGGAAGCCGTGGCGGGCCATGTTTTCGCTGATGCGCGCTTCGCTCTCGTCGCTGATGCCCAGGTCGCGCCCGAAGGCCACGCCCTGGCTGCCGGCGTAGAAGCCCAGCGGGCCCATCTCGGTGGGCACCGCCTGCAGCGGGATCCACGCGGTGATGGTGCGGTCGCTGGCCAGGGGCCAGTAGTACTGGTCGGCGTGCGCCGGCGTGATGCCGCCGCCGGGTTCCTTGTACAGGCTCTGGTCGTGGTACAGGCGCACGCCGCGCACTTCAAGCAGATCGGCCGCGAGGCGCGCCAGCCGCTGGCCCATCACGAAGCGCGCCGCCAGCGCGCTGTGCTCCCACAGGTTCATCACCTGCAGGAAGGCGCGGTCGTAGGTGCTGCGCTCGGCCAGCGGGCGGTTTTCGGTGTTCAGGTCGATGGTCAGCCGCGTGATCTCGCGCCCGAAGTGGGCCAGCGTGTCGGGCGACAGCACCTGCTTGAGCTTGATGCAGCCATCGCGGCGGAAGGCGTCGACCTGCGCCGGGTCAAGGGCATAGGGGCTGTCGAGATCGGGCCAGAGGGTGGTGGTGTCGTTCATCGGGCGGGTTGTCGTCTGCATGGCGTTGGCAGGGTGTCTGGAAGGAAGCGAAAGGCGTGACCGGGCGCGCGCTCAGGCCAGCCGCGTGAACAGCACCGCGCCCGGCGGCAGGTGCAGTTGCGGCCCCTGCAGCACCGCACCCGCGTGCGTGAACAGCGGCGCAGCACCGGGGGCCGAGGCGCTGGCCGCGGGCAGCGGCACCGTGGCAGGGCTGGCGCCCAGGTTGAAGGCCAGCAGCAGCGCATCGGCGCCGCTGGCATCGGTGTGCTCTCGGCGCAGCACCAGCACGTCGCCTTCGGCCACCAGGGCTTCCAGGTCGCCCAGGCGCAGCGCGGGGTGCGCGCGCCGCAGAGCCAGCAGCCGTCGCGTGGCGTGCAGGGTCGAGGCGGGGTCGGCCTCTTGCCGGTCGACGGCCAGCGGTGCGTGAGCCGGGTCCACCGGCAGCCAGGTGCGCGCGGCGCGGCTGAAGCCGAGCTGCGCCGCATCGGCCTGCCACGGCAAGGGCGTGCGGCAGCCATCGCGGCCCGGGTTCAGCGGCCAGTTGGCCAGGCCGTAGGGGTCGCGCAGGTCTTCATGGGCCAGCGTGCTTTGCGGCAGGCCCAGTTCCTCGCCCTGGTACAGGAAAACGGTGCCGCGCAGCGCCAGCAGCAGGGCCAGCCAGGTGATGGGCGTGGCCCCGGCGTCGACGCGCCCGGCATCGGCCTGGCCCCCGAAGGCGAAGGCGCCCGCCGCGCCACCACCCCAGCGCGAGGCCACGCGCGGCGCGTCGTGGTTCGAGAAGGCCCAGCTCGGCCAGGCCTCGCGGCCGGCGCCCTGGCCCCAAGGCGCCAGGTGGCGCAGCACCTGCGCGGCGCTGGGCCGTTCGCCCAGGAAGGCGAACGAATACGCCGTGTGCAGCCGGCTTGCGCCCTGCGTGTAGCCCACCATCGTTGGCAGGGGCTCGGCGCCGCCGATCTCGGCCACGGCCATGCGAGCGCCGTGACCCTCCATCACCGCGCGCAGCCGCTCGAAAAAGGCCGGCGCCTCGGGCTGGTCGGCGTTGTGCACGTGCTGCTGCATCAGCACCGGTGCATCACCGCGTCGCCCTTCGGGCAACGGTGGGTTGTCCTGCAGGCCGCGGCTGTGGAAGTAGAGGTTGGCGGTGTCCAGGCGGAAGCCGTCCACGCCGCGTTCCAGCCAGTGCCGCGCGATGCCCAGCACCGCGTCCTGCACCGCCGGGCAGTGGAAGTTCAGGTCGGGCATCTGCGGCAGGAAGTTGTGCAGGTGGTACTGCCGTCGCCGCGGTTCCCAGCGCCAGGCCGGGCCGCCCATCCAGCTTTGCCAGTTGTTGGGTGGGCTGCCGTCGGGCTTCGCATCGGCCCACACGTACCAGTCGGCCTTGGCGTTGTCGCGGCTGGTGCGGCTCTCCTCGAACCACGGGTGCTCGGCGGCGGTGTGGCTCCACACCTGGTCGATGACCACCTTCAGGCCCAGGCGGTGGGCGTCGGCCAGCAAGGCGTCGAAGTCGGTCCCGGTGCCGAACAGCGGGTCGACGCCCAGGTGGTCGGCCACGTCGTAGCCGAAGTCGCGCATCGGGCTCGTGAAGAAGGGCGAGAGCCAGATGCCGTCGACACCCAGCCCGGCGACATAAGGCAGCTTCGCCGTCGCGCCGGCCAGGTCGCCGACGCCGTCGCCGTTGGCGTCCGCGAAGCTGCGCGGGTAGATCTGGTAGAGGGTGGCACCTCGCCACCAGTCACTGCTCATCGGCGATCATCCCTGCTGAAAACCGGTAGTCTCGCGGCGCCCGACGGGCAAATCATCCTGCCGGCGCGCCTGAAATATCGGTTTTCATACCTTCAGGCCCCGGGTAAGCCCTGTGCCCCCTAAGCCCTTGACCGACCATGAGGATTGCCCGCGAGTCGATCCACCACGCCGAGGAGTCGCTGCGTTGCATGCACCTCGAACTCCCCGCCTTCCGCGGCGGCCTGCACCGCCATGGGCACTTCGAGTTGACCTGGATCGAGCGCGGGCAGGGCCTGCGCTGGGTGGGCGACAGCGTGGAGCCCTTCTTCGACGGTGATCTCGTGCTGGTGGGCAGCGAGACCCCGCACCTGTGGGCCAGCCGGGGCGTGCAATCGCCTCAGGGCTGCGCGGCGACGGTGCTGCAGTTTCCTCCCGACTGGCTCCTGCGCTGCGGGCTCCCTGAGCTCAAGGCGGTCGCGCCGCTGTTGGTGCAGGCCGCTGCGGGCGTGGAGGTGCTGGGCGGCACACGCGCCGAGGTGCAGAGCCTGCTCGGCCGCTTGCCTGGCGCAACGGCGCAACGCCGCGTGGCGGTGTTCATCGAGGTGCTGGGCTGTTTGCTGGCAGGCGCCGCCGAGCTGCGCGAGCTGTCGGCGCCCCTGCTGGCAACCCACACGGCTGCGCTGCGGGCAGGGCCCAGCCCCCAGCGCGCCGACCGCGTGCTCAGCTGGATCGAAGCGCATCTGGCCGACAAACTGTCCGTGGAGAACGCCGCTGCGGTGGCGCATGTCAGCCCGGCGGCCTTCGGCCGCTTCTTTCGGCGCGAGGTGGGCAAGAGCTTCACCGCCTACGTGAACGACGCACGCTGCGGCTGGGCGGCCCTGCGCCTGATGCAGGGCCGCGAACCCATCGCGCAGATCGCGCAGGCCTGCGGTTTCCCGACGCTGTCCAACTTCGGCGAGCAGTTCCGGCGGCGCTACGGCATGGCACCACGGGACTTTCGCGCAGGCCGCGTCGACGCGATGCGGGGTCGCCAGCCCAGTGAGGACGGCCCATGAGTGGTGGTGAGAAAAACCACCCCTCGCACGTGCCGAGGCAGGTCTCGCGGAGGGGATTCCATGGATCGACCGTTGGCAAACGGCGGCAACTGGCCGGGTCCGTGAGTTGACTTCGCTGCCCGCAAGCCGCCTGTCGCAGCGCGCAACGGTTCTCATTGAAGTCGCATCTGTTGGCGCTCGCCAAGGCATGCGGGTCGGGAGAGAATCACCGCTTGGACTGCCCCTGGTCGGTTGGACGGCCTGTCCCCCTAACTACGGCTGGTGCCGTCAGACCGATCATGACCGACGCTCGATACACGGCTTTGCCGCAGTGGCCCAACGCTTTTCCGGCCAGCGGCGCCACGGCCACCCTGAAACTCCTCAACGAGGATTTCATCGTGACCGAGCTGCCGCTGCAGCTGCCCTCCGGTGAGGGCGAACACCTCTGGCTGGACATCGAAAAGAACGGTGCCAACACCGCCTTCGTCGCCCAGCAGCTGGCCGAGGCCGCCAGCGTGCAGGAACGAGACGTGGGCTATGCCGGCCTCAAGGACCGCTACGCCATCACCCGTCAGTGGTTCAGCATCTACCTGCCCAAGGGCGAGACGCCCGACCTGACCCAGCTTCAGCACCCGGAGTTCAAGGTTCTGAGTCAGAGCCGCCACGTGAAAAAGCTGCGCCCCGGGGATCTGCAGGGCAACCGATTCCGAATCGTGCTGCGTGACGTGACCGGCGACCGCGACGCCATCGAGGCCAATCTGAAGGCCGTTGCGTCACAAGGCGTGCCCAACTACTTCGGTGCTCAGCGCTTCGGCTTTGAGGGCGGCAACGTCGAGCAGGGCAGGGCCATGCTGGCGCGCGAAATACGCGTGCGCAACCCGAAGAAGAAGGGCATCTACCTGTCGGCGGTGCGCTCGTTCGTCTTCAATGAAGTCCTGGCGCTGCGCATTCAGCAGGGACTCTGGGGCAAGACCCTGCCCGGCGACGTGATGGACGAGGCGGGCCGGCCCACCGGACCGCTCTGGGGACGGGGCCGCGTGACCACCACCGATCAAGCGCAGGCCCTGGAACTCGGCGTGGCTGAACGTCACGCCACCTTGTGCGACGGCATGGAACACGCCGGTCTGGATCAGGATCGCCGCGCCCTGGTGGCCAGGCCGGCAGACATGTCATGGGAATGGCTGCAAGCCAATCAACTGGTGCTCACCTTCTCCTTGCCCGCCGGAAACTACGCCACTTCCGTTCTGAACGAGATCCTCCGCACCACGGAGCCTGACCGGCACACAGAGAACGAGTCTGCGGCGGTCGAATGACGGTGTTCTCAACTGGGTGGGTTTGGCCACTGGCCACGGCGTGCTGGGTTGCGGATCGAAAGCGCAGAGTCGCCAACACGGGCTCTGCGCGACGGTTCTGCCAGCCGCGCGCCACTTGATCAAGTCTGTTCACTGACCAGCCAGCGGATCCAGTATCGGGGCGGACGGACGACCCAACAGATCCTCTATCGCGCAAGCCATGGTCAGCAGCTCCCGATCCTGGCCGGGTGCCGCACACAGTTGCAGACCGACAGGCAAGGCAGCGTCGCTGGCTTGGCCGGGATGGTCTGCGCCCAGGTGCTGGATCGGTAACGAGATCCCGCACTGCCCGAACAGGTTGCCGGGCCGCGTGTTCCGCGTGGCCCGGCGGTTCCAGGCCGCCACGTCAGCCACGCTGCGGAACTGGGCGGTCGGCTGCGGCAGCATGGGCACGGTGGGCGTGAGCCAGGCATCGATACCGACCGAGCGCTCGGCCACCAGGCGCTGCACCTCGCGGCGGCGCGCGAGCATCTTCGCGTAGTCGTCAGCCCGCACCTCGAACGAAACCTGCAGTCGGTCGGCCGCCACGGCATCGAGCCGGTCGAACTGCGCCGTCACGCGGTCACGCCCCAGAAAGGCCAGCAGGTCTGCCGGTACCAGGCTGCGAAAGATCTCGTCGATCTCGCCGGCCTCTGGCGTTTCAGCGGCCACGACGCGGGCGCCGGCAGCGCGCAGGCGCGCAACGGCGGCTTCGAAGCAGTGCAGCACGGGCTCGTCGAGCTGGTCCATGAAGTGCACCGTCGGCACCGCCAGCGTCAGCGCCTGGACAGAAGACGGTGGCCGCAGGGCGTGGCCGCCCAGCGCTGCGTGCACCAGGGCGGCGTCATGGGCGCTGCGCGTGAACAGGCCAATGCTGTCCAGCTCGGGTGACAGCGGGAACACGCCGTCGCCTGGCCAGTGACTGCTGCTGGCCTTGTAGCCGACGACGCCGCACAAGGCGGCCGGCCAGCGCACCGACCCCCCCGTGTCGCTGCCGACCGTGAAGCCCGCCAGCCCCGCGGCCATCGCCACGGCCGAGCCATGGCTGGAGCCGCCGGTCATGCGCGGCTGCTGCACGTCACAGGGGTTCCACGGCGGTGGGCGGCTGAGGTTGAAGCCACCCAGCGCAAATTCGGTGGTGCGGGTCTTGCCCAGGATGATGCAGCCGGCGCGCAGCAACGCATCCACGAAGCTGCCCTGGGGCGGCACGAGATCCTGCACTTCCAGTCGGCTGCCGGCGGTGGTGGGCATGCCGCCCACGCTGAAGAGGTCCTTCACGGCCACCGGCATGCCCATCAGCGGACCCAGGTTCACGCCAGCGGCACGCAGCCCGTCGATGGCCTGCGCATGCGCGATGGCGCGGGCCGCGTCCAGGTGCATGAAGGCCTGCAGCCGGGGCTCCAGGGCGGTGATGCGCGCCAGCGCGGCCTGCGTGAGTTCGACGGCGCTGGTGCGCTTCTCAAGCAGGGCCAGGGCCACCGCCTGCAGGCCTGGTGCGGCGGGGGCGGTGGGCAGGGTCATGGTGTCGGTGACGGCGCCGTCGCCAACCGGGCTTCGTTGTCGTGGCTCCAATGCCTGCCCGGTACGGCGGCCAGCAACGCCTGGGTGTAGGCGTGCGCCGGGCGGGCATACACATCGGCCACCGGCCCGCTTTCGACGACACGGCCCTTGTGCATGACGACGATGCTGTCGCAGACCTGGCTGGCCACGCGCAGATCGTGGGTGATGAACAGCACCGTCAGCCCCAGGCGGTTGCGGATGTCAGCCAGCAGCCGCAGCACCTGGTCCTGCACCGACACATCCAGCGCCGACACCGGCTCGTCGGCCACCAGGATGGCGGGCTCGAGCGCGAGCGCGCGCGCCAGTCCGATGCGTTGGCGCTGCCCGCCGGAAAACTCGTGCGGGTAGCGCGCCGCCGCGCGCCGCTCCAGCCCGACCAGATCCAGCAACTCGAGTGCACGCGCATGGGCCGAGACCTCGCTCAATCCGTGCACGATCGGCCCCTCGGCGATCAACTGCCCCACGGTGCGCCGCGGGTTGAGCGAGCCGAACGGGTCTTGAAACACCATCTGCATCCGCCGCCGCACGGGCCGCAGAGCGCGGACGCTCAGCGGGGCGATGTCGGCACCCTCGACCAAGATCTGGCCGCTGTCGGCGTTGATCAGCCGCGCAATGCAGCGCGCCGCCGTCGACTTGCCCGAGCCCGACTCGCCGACGATGCCCACGGTCTCGCCACGCCGCACGCTGAAGCTCACCGCCGAAAGCGCATCCACGCTGCGGCCCTTGCCTCCGAAGAGGCCGCCGCCGCTGCGGTAGCTCTTGCTCAAGGCGTTGACGCTCAGCACCACCGGTTGTGCGCTGAAGTCGCGCTTCGGTCCCGGCGTCAGGCTGGGCACGGCGGCCAGCAGCGAGCGGGTGTAGTCGGCCTGGGGTCGGTTCAGCACCTGTTCGGCCGGTCCTTGTTCGACCAGGTGGCCGTGCTGCATGACGGCGATGCGGTCGGCGATCTCGGCCACGACGCCGAAGTCGTGGGTGACGAAGATCACCCCCATGCCCTTCTTGCGCTGCAGCTCACGGATCAGCAGCAGGATCTGCGCCTGCGTCGTCACGTCCAGCGCCGTGGTCGGCTCATCGGCGATCAGGATGTCGGGCTCCAGCGCCAGCGCCATCGCAATCATCGCGCGCTGGCGCTGGCCGCCCGACAGCTGGTGCGGGTAGGCCGACAGGATCTGCTGTGGATCGGGCAGGTTCACCGCAGCCAGCAGTTCGAGCACACGCTCGCGGCGCGCTGCACCATCGCCAGAGCGGTGGATCTCCAGCACCTCGTCGATCTGCGCACCGATGCGCAGCACCGGGTTCAGCGCCGTCATCGGCTCCTGGAAGATCATCGCGATGCGGTTGCCGCGCAGGTCGCGCAGCCGCTCGGGCGTGGCCTGCAGCAGGTCTTCGCCCTCGAACAGGATGCGCCCGGCGCTGGGCTGCACATGGCGCGAAGGGAACAGGCCCAGCACGGCACGCGACATCACCGATTTGCCCGAGCCGGATTCACCCACCACGCACAGGATCTCGTTGCGCCAGAGGTCCAGGCTCAGGTCCTCCACCGCGTGGCGGCGGTCGGCACTGGCCGGCAGGCTCACGCTCAGGCCCTGGATGCGCAACAGGGGGGCGTCGGCGTTCACAGCGAGCGCAAGCGCGGGTTGAGCGCGTCGTTCAGGCCGTCGCCGACCAGGTTGATGGCCATCACCGTCAGCAGGATGGCCAGCCCCGGCGCGGCGCAAATCCACCACGCCGTGCGCAGCACTGTGCGGCCCGAGCCGATGATGAATCCCCAGCTCATGGTGTTGGCGTCGGACAGCCCCAGGAACGACAGCCCCGACTCGATGAGGATGGCCGTGGCCACCATCAGCGAGCCGGTGACGATGATCGACGACAGCGTGTTGGGCAGGATGTGGACGAGGATGATGCGGGTGTGACCCATGCCCAGCGACACGCAAGCCTGCACAAACTCGCGGTTGCGCATGGCCATGAATTCACCGCGCACCAGGCGCGCCATCGGTGGCCACGAGACCACCGCGATGGCGAAGATCACGCTGCGGATGGACGCGCCCAGCACCGCCACCAGCAGGATCGCGAAGAGAAAGAACGGGATGGTCTGGAAGAGCTCGGTGAAGCGCATGAGCAAGCTGTCCAGCCGGCCGCCGAAGTAGCCGGCCAGGCCGCCGATCGTGATGCCCACGACGCTGGCAATGACGGTGGCCACCACGCCCACCAGCAAGGTCGTGCGCGCTCCGTGCAAGAGGCCGGCGGCGAGGTCACGGCCCAGCGAGTCGGTGCCCAGCAGATGCTCGCTGAGCGGCGGCTGGAACGGCTTGCCGACGATGCTGAACGGGTCGCCGGGGTAGATCACCCCGGCCAGCGCCGCGGCCAGCACCACGGCCAGCAGCAAGGCCAGCCCGGCCACGGCGGGGCGGTGCCGCAGGAAACGCAGGATGCCGCTCTTCATGGGGGAACCGTCAGCGCAGCTCGATGCGCGGATCGAGCAGTGAATAGGCCACGTCGACCACCAGATTGACCACCACCACCAGGCAGGTGCAGATGAAGAAGATGCCCAGCAGCAGGTTCAGGTCGCGCGCAAACAGCGATTCGTAGGCCAGCAGGCCCAGGCCGGGCCAGGCGAAGACGGTTTCGACCACCACGGCTCCGCCCAGCAGACCACCCACCTGCACGCCAGCCATCGTCAGCACGGGCAGCACGGCGTTGCGCAGCACGTGGCGGCGGGCGATCTGGGGTTCGGTCAGTCCCTTGGCGCGGGCCGTGACGACGTAGTCCATCGAGAACTGCTCGAGCACGGAAGCACGCATCAGCCGCGCATACAACGCCAGGTAGAACATGGTCAGCGTGACCGCCGGCAGCACCAGATGGTGCGCGATGTCGCGCACCTTGGCGGCCCCCTCATGGAAGGCCGCCACCTCTTGCATGCCGCTGGTCGGAAACCAGCCCAACTTGATGGAGAACACCACGATCAACATCAAGCCGGCCCAGAACACCGGCGTGGCATAGGCCAGCACGGTGAGCATCGAGATCACGTTGTCCTGCCAGCGGTTGAGGTTGCGCGCGGCGAAGGCGCCGAGCAAGGTGCCCACACCCACCGAAATCAGCAGCACGGTGACCATCAACAGCAGCGTCGGGAACAGCCGCGACCCGATCAACTCGATCACCGGCATGCTGTGGCGGAAGGAGTAGCCCAGGTCGAGGGTGATCAGCTGCTTGATGTACAGCAGCAGCTGCATCCCCAGCGGCTGGTCCAGGCCGAAGTTCTTGCGCAGCTGGGCCATGAACTCCGGCGTCGCCGAGCCCGCCTCGCCGGCCAGCACCTCGGCCGCGTCGCCGGGGGCCAGCTGCAGCACCAGGAAGTTCATGGCAGCGATGACCAGCACGGTCGGCACCGCCTGCGCCAAACGGCGCAGGGCATAGGCCAGACTCTGTTGCCCGGGCATCGCGGCGAATTCCAGGTGTTGCGTCAGGGCTGGTTTCAGCGCCGCGTCACTTGGCGAGCCAGACCTGGTCCATCGACGAGTACAGGCCCAGCGGGCTGAGCGGGAAGTTGTTCACCCGCTTGTTGTGCACCGTCACGAAGTCCAGCTCGTGCATGAACACCAGGGGGCTGGCTTCGACCACGCGCTTTTGCAGCTCGTGGTAGAGCGCGGCACGCTTCTTGGGGTCGAACTCGACGTTGCCCTTGTCCATCAGCTCGTCGGTTTCCTTGGTGCTCCAGCGCGAGTCGTTGACGAACACCGTGCCGGGCTTGATGGAGCCGGAATGGTAGAGGCGGTGCACGCCGATGGACGGGTCGGCCAGAGTCTGGATCCAGTTGCTGGTGAGCTGGAAGTCGTAGTTGGTGTACACGCGGCGCAGCCAGCCCGGCACGTCCTCAACGCGCAGCGTCACCTTGATGCCGATCTTGCCCAGCTGCTGCTGGGTGTACTCACCGAAGCGCCGCCACTCCTCACCGTAGGGCGTGACGTCGTGGGTGATCTCGAAGCGCACACCGTCGGCGCCGCGCTTCTTGCCGGCCTCGTCCAGCAGCTTGTTGGCCATGTCCAGGCCGCCGGGAACGTTGTAGTTCTTCACGTCCGCGGTGTACAGGCCGTTGGCCTTGAAGTTGGAGCTGATGGGCCCGGTGGCCGGCCGGCCGAAGCCGAACCAGATGTTGTCGAGCACAAACTTGCGGTCCATGGCGTAGGCCACGGCTTGCCGCACCTTCACGTCGTCGAAGGGTGGCTTGGTGGTGTTGAAGTCGAGCTGCACGATGGGCGACTGCATCTCATAGCCCTTGGCCGTGACGGCGATGTGCGGCAAGGCCTGCAGCCGTTTCACGTCGACCGGGGGGATGGCGTTGAAGCCCCCCATGTGCACCTCTTGCGTCTCCATCGCGGCCGAGCGCGTGCCCGTGTCGGCGATGAAACGGGCCACCAGCCGGTCCAGGTGCGGCAACCCCGGCTTGCGGTAGTCGGGGTTGCGGTCAAAGCGCATGAACTGGCCCTTCTGCCATTCCACGAACTTGAACGGGCCGGTGCCCACCGGCAGGTTGGCGTTGGGGTGGCGCGTGATGTCGCCGGTGCCGAAGACATGCTTGGGCAGCATCGGCGACTCGTAGGACGACAGCGCCATCATCATGTACGGCGCCGGCTCGCTGAGGCGGAACACGGCCGTCATCGGGTCGGGCGTCTCTACCGCGGTCACCGAGCGGAAGGTGTTCACACCGCGCGGGTGCACTTTCTTCAGCACGTCCATCACGCTGAACTGCACGTCGGCGCTGGTGAAGGGCTGGCCGTCATGGAACTTCACGCCGGGCAGCAGCTTGAAGGTGACTGTCTTGCCGTCGGCACTGACGGTCCACGACTGGGCCAGGCTGGGTGTTGGCTTGAGCTGGAAGTCGTACTCGAGCAGACCCTCGTAGACCTTGGTGGCCACCTGACCCACAGGGCCGGCGGTGCTTTGGTAGGAGGCCAGCGTCGGCGGTTCGGGTTGCACCACCATCACCAGCGTGCCGCCCTTTTGCGGGCTGCCCTGGGCCCACGTGGGCTGGGAGAGAGTCAAGACCACGGCAGCGGCGGTGATCGCCAGGCCGCGGGGCAGGCTGTGCAGGGGTGTCATCGGATTACTCCAGCGTGAAGCGGGTTGGAATGGCGTGCGTGGATCGGCCGTACCGCGCTGCGTTGCGGCGAAGCAGACGGGGTCGGGCTCAAGCGCTGGCCTTGGCAAAGGCCGAGACGTAGCCGAACAGCCCGGCCGAGCCGCCGGTGTGCACGAAGATCACGTCCTCGTCGCTGTGGAAGCGACCGGTGCGCACCATCTCCAGCAGGCCCGCCAGCCCTTTGCCGGTGTAAACCGGGTCGGCCAGGATGCCTTCGGTGCGGGCCAGCAGGGTCACGGCTTCGATCATCGAATCGGTCGGTATGCCGTAGCCCGCGCCGATGAAACGGTCGTCGGCCACGACCCGTTCGCGCGGCAGGGGTCGGGTCACGCCCAGCAGGTTCAGCACGCGCACCGCCAGGTCATGCACACGGGTTTCCTGGGCCTCGCGCGGCGCCCTGACGCCGATGCCGGTGACGGGCCAGTCCAGGCCCAAGGCGTGGATGCCCGCCACCAGGCCGGCCTGCGTGCCTGCACTGCCGGTGGCATGCACCAGATGCGGTTTGCGCAGGCCCATGGCTTCACATTGCCGCTGCAGTTCGAGCACGCAGTCGACGTAACCCAGCGAGCCCAGCGCATTGGAGCCGCCGCCAGGAATGACGTAGGGTTTGCGGCCTTGCTGCCGCAGCTTCTGCGCCAAAGCCTCCAGCGCGGCATCCATGGCCGTGCCGCCGGGTACCCGGTGCAACTGGATGCCGAACAGCTGGTCCAACAGCACGTTGCCCGACTCGTGGTACGCGGCCGGTGCATCCTGAACCCGCTCTTCCAGGATGGCCTCGCAGGCCAGGCCCATGAAGGCGGCGGCGGCGGCCGTCTGGCGCACGTGGTTGGACTGCACCGCGCCATGGGTGAGCAGCGTGTCAGCGCCCTGGCGCATGGCTTCGCCGACGAGAAATTCGAGCTTGCGTGTCTTGCTGCCGCCGGTGGCCAGCCCGGTGCAGTCGTCACGCTTGATGAAAAGACGGGCAGCGTTCAGTCGGCCGGCCAGGCCCTTCATGGGCTCCAGCGGCGTGGGCCAGTGTCCGAGTCGGACGCGCGGGAAATCTTGCAGGTTCATCGGGGTTCCAGCTGACAGCCACCAGGGGTTGGCGTAGGGATGCCGACGGTAGGCCCGGCATGGCATCGCGGTCCAATGACTTTGCGGCGCACTCTATGCATGGCGTTCATAGATCCGCCGCGGCTTGCACCTCGGGCGCGTCTTCGGCCAGCCGCCGCGCGCAGTCCCACAGCCCCTGCAGCCGCCCGTTGAGCAGCGACCGCTCTGCAAAGACCCGGACGCGCAAAGGCACGTCCAGCGACGCCGGACCGGCCCGCACCAGCCGCTTGTGGTTCAGGTCATCGGCGATCAGGCTGCCGGGCAGCCAGGCCACGCCCAGCCCCTCCAGTGCCGTGGCGCGCAGGGCTTCGACCAGCGCGCTCTCGAACACCGGGTGCACGGCCAGGGGCGGCTCGGCCGTGTCGAGTGCCAGCGCCGCCATCCGGCCGAGTTGGGCGTCGGCGCTGTAGCTCAGCCAGGGCACGGCAGCAGCGGCGCCCGGCCGCAAGGCATGCGTCGGGCGGCCATCGGCGCCAGGCCTGGATACGGGGGTGAGCACGTCCCGGGCCAGCGTCAGCGACGGGTAGCGCTCGGTGCTGAGTTGCAGCGGCAGCCCAGGGTGGGTGTAGCAGACGAGCAGATCGACGCAGCCCTCCTCCAGATCACGCACGCAGTCGTGCAGGTTGTCGGCCCGCACCTGCGTCAGCAGGTCGTCGCGGGCCAGCGGCAGGGTGGCCAGCCAGCGTGCCAGGAAGCCGCTGGCCAGCGAATGCTGAATGGCGATGCGCAACAGCCGTCGGTCTGCACGCGCGGCCTGGCGCAGGTCCTGCCGCGTGTTCAGCAAGGTTGCGGTGGCCTCGCGTGCCGCCGCCTGGAAACGCAATCCCGCCGCGGTGAGGCGCGTGGGGTAGGACGAGCGGTCGATCAGCGCCACCCCCACCCACTGCTCCAACGACTTGATGCGGCGGCTGAAGGCCGATTGCGTGATGTGGCGTTCGGCGGCCGACAGCGAGAAGCTGCCGGTGCGGGCCACACTGAGAAAGTCTTCGAGCCATTTGGCTTCCATTCACGCTCCTCGTTCGCGGCACCTGGCCGCGGTGGCTGCTCGCAGCGCCGGTTCGTCCAGCGATGACTCGGCCTGGCGCGCCGCGGACAGTATCTGGTGGCCAGCAAGGATCGCGCCAGTTTCGGCGCACCGTTGACATCCCGACCCCACCACTGCTGCCCTGCTTGACGCAGGCGGCCTGCGTCAGCCATCGAGTGGCGCCGCCGACCAGGTGAGGATCTCAGCCGGCCACCGCCTGCCGCACCGCATGCTCCCACTGCGCCATCAGCGCCTTCGCATCTACCGCGACACCGGTGTCGTGCTGACGCGCAAAGGCAAGACCGAGCCGCAAGCCGCCGCCTTTGTCGAATACCTCAAGTCCGCTGAGGGGCAGAAGATCTTTGCCAGATGGGGCTGGGATGCGCGCCGGGCAGC
This sequence comes from Ideonella sp. A 288, assembly GCF_002198735.1. Taxonomy (GTDB): domain Bacteria; phylum Pseudomonadota; class Gammaproteobacteria; order Burkholderiales; family Burkholderiaceae_C; genus Pseudaquabacterium. The sequence goes on along the minus strand of NZ_MWLO01000138.1, from coordinate 13,553 downwards.
CAACGTGAGCAGTGCTCAACCCGTCGGGCGTTGAGCGCGCCCCGACGGCTTGCTTGCTTGTGAAGAGGCCTTGCACCGAGGAGCGCACGCGCTGCATTGCTGACGCCTCCGCAGTGTCCATCGACACCGTCGGGCTCGTTGCGTCGGGGTGAGCTGACGAGCGGGCGAACGCGGGCCATCGGTCCACGCCGGCGGGCGCGGCGGCGGGGTGCATTGGGTGGACGCGGACCGGCAGTCAACTCCCATGACCGCTGGCGCACGTGCCGCTGCTTCGCGCTCCACCATACTTCGCACCATCCCCGAGGCCTGAAAACGCAACCCCATGACCGACCAGCGCAAGCGCATCGTGATCGTCGGCGGCAACTTCGCCGGCCTGACAGCTGCGATCAAGTTGTCGCGGCGGCATGCCGTGACGGTCATCGACCCGTCCCGGCACTTCGAGTGGGCGCCCGGCATCCACGAGATCCTGTCGAGCGTGAAGACGCCGCAGGGGCTGCGTCTGGACCGCACTGCCATCGTGAAGCAGGCGGGCCACCGCTTCCTGCGCGACCGCGTGACCGTGCTGCAGCCGGCGCAGGGCCGGCTGGCCACGGCCGGCGGCCGCGAACTGGACTTCGATGCCTGCATCGTGGCGGTGGGCGCGCTGTGGAACACGCACCACGTCCCGGGCGTGGCCCGCCACGCCATGCCGTTCCGCAGCGTCGCCGACGGCTTGGCGATCGAGCACCGGCTGGACAGGCTCTTGCGGGAGGGCAAACCGTTGCGCATCGTGATCGCCGGCGGTGGCCTCTCGGGCATCGAGGCGCTGGGTGAGATCCTGCGTCGCCACCGCGACGATGCTGGCCTGTCCATCGACCTGATCGAGGCCAGCGCCCGGCTGCTGCCAGGCCTGCCGGCATCACTGGATGCCGACCTGCGCCACCTGTGCGAACCGTATGCGGTGAGCTTCCGTACCAGCACGACGATCGCCAGCGTGTCGGCCAAGGGCGTGCGCCTGGCCGATGGCACGCGGCTGCGTTCCGAGCTCACGCTGTGGACGGCCGGGCTGGCACCGCAAGCGCTGCTGCGCGACTCGGGCCTGGCGCCGCCACCCCAAATCTGGGCGGATGTGCATCCCACGCTGCAGAGTCGCCACTTCGACAACGTCTTCGTCGTCGGCGATGCGGCGCTGCTGCCGCAGCCCGTCGGCAAGCAGGCCTACAACGCCATCGACATGGGTGCGCTCGCCGCGGCCAATGGCACGCGCTTCCTGGCCGGGCGCGCACTCAAGGCCTTCAAGCCGGCGCCCAAGCCCGTGCTGATCACGTTCGGTGACCTGCAGACTTACCTGGTCGCGGGCCGCACCGTGGTTGCCAGCAAGGTGCTGGCGGGCGCGAAGGAAGGCGTCTACCAGGTGTTCATGGCGCAGATGACACCCGGCGGCGTGCTGACCTCGTTGCCAGCCGCGGCGGGCCGGCTGTGGCAGAGCTGGCGCCAGCTGGCCCTGCCGCAGCTGATGTCGCTGGCCGACTTCAGTAAGCTGCCCGATCTCAAGGCCATCAGGCTGCTGTAGACGGCCCACGGGAAAGGCCCGGCGTACTCGTCGACACGCCCAGCCCAGTCGGCGCCCAAGCTCAAGACCCCGTGGCGCGACGGCACCACGCACCTGGTCATGTCGCCGCTGGAGATCATGCTGCTGCCGATCGAAGGGCAGGTTTGCGGCAGCCAGACCCACTGGGTCGACGCCAGCGGAGGGTCGGCCAGCGACAGCGGGGTGAGCGATCTCACCGCCGAAAAGCTGACTCCCAAGTTGAGCGACCGAAGAGGCGGCGTGCGCGGTCGGCAGTGACCGACCCAAACCTGCCAGCCGGGTCGCTCCAAAGCGGCCGGACGGCGAGCAATGCTTCTCTTGTTTAGCTTCTGCGAAGCGGCAGTTCGTGATCTCACACACCCGGCCAAATTCCGCACCCGCGAAAGGCCGGTTCATGGCGATTCGGAATCGACTGGCAAGTGGGCCAGCGACTGGCCGACCTTCAAAGGCCGCTGACCGTGACGACGCCCGTTGCGCAGGATGTTGTCACGTCGGGTTCCACCCGTTGGCGTTGCAGGAGGCGACGACGGGCCGCGCCGGGGTAGCCTCGATGATCTGTCCGAACTGGAACAGTTTGGGCTTCGACCGACGCTCCTCTTCGATCCAGCGCCGAGCGGTGTCGAGGTCTTCGTGGCGCTCGGTGGCTGATGCCTTGTTCTCGAGAACGACGCTTGCGTAGTAGGCCACGATGCTTGTCCGCTCAGACCTGCCGCCGGTGCGCAGCTTCAAGTTCGCCGATGAGCCGATCGACCTTCGCCAGGAATTCTTCCCGGCCGGTCAACGGACCCTCAACCATCAGCGCAGAGGCCTGCTGCGCCAGCGCCTGTTCGCCGGCCAGACGCGCCCACCGCCGCACCTCGCAGTACAGCAGAAGGGCCAACCGGCCCATGTCGCCTTGACGGCGCGCATGCCACAAGTCGCCGAGCAAATCTTCGAGGCCGACTCGCAACGCCTGCGACGAGGCGCCCGGCGCGCCGGCCCGTTCCGGCCATTGGCGCCTCGTCGGACCATCGAAGCCAGCCCCGGTTGGCGCCAAGCATCGTTCAGCATTCAGCACGCCAGACGCTCCCCGGTCAAGTGACTCAAGAACCAAATTGCTGCACTGCAGCATTGGGCCATATTAGTCACTTCTGAGGCAAATGCAAGCGCAATTTGCGTCGCCGATGCGCACCGACCGCTGCGCAGGAGGATAGCGATCCTGCAGATGGCATCGATGCGGCAGCTGGCAGCCCTTGCGCGCAGGCCTCGACTTCAACATGGTTGACTGCTTCGCGGTCGTCAATCCTGGAGGCTGGATGACTCGACTGGGTCGTCCGCGGGCGCCCACCGGCGCGCCCCGTGCAGCAGCCATCGGGTGGCGCTGCCGGCCAGGTGAGGACCTCAGCCCGCCACCGCCTGCCGCACCGCATGCTCCCACTGCGCCATCAGGGCCTGGGCGCGGCCACGGTCCATCGTCGGCAGGAAGCGCCGTTCCACCTGCCACTGTGCCGACAGCTCGTCCAGCCCGCGGTACACGCCGGTGGCCAGTCCGGCCAGGTAGGCGGCGCCCAGTGCGGTGGTCTCGATCACCCGGGGCCGCACCACGGGGATGCCGAGCAGGTCGGCCTGGAACTGCATCAGCAGGTCGTTGACACAGGCGCCGCCGTCCACGCGCAGCTCGGTCACCGGGGCGCCGCCGTTGGCCTGGGCGTCGCGGCTCATCGCCAGCAGCAGCGCCGCGCTCTGGAAGGCGATGCTCTCCAGCGCCGCGCGGGCGATGTGGGCCACGGTGCTGCCGCGGGTCAGGCCGACGATGGCGCCGCGGGCGTCGACGTTCCAGTAGGGCGCGCCCAGGCCGGTGAAGGCCGGCACGAACATCACGCCGCCGGCGTCGGGCACGCTCTCGGCCAGGGACTGCACCTGGCTGCTGGAGCTGATCGCGCGCAGCCCGTCGCGCAGCCACTGCACCACCGCGCCGCCGATGAACACGCTGCCTTCAAAGGCGTACTCGGGCGTGGCCGTGGCTTGCGCGGCGCTGGTGGTGAGCAGGCCGTTGGTGGACAGGTCGAAGCGCGGGCCGGTGTGCATCAGCATGAAGCAGCCGGTGCCGTAGGTGTTCTTCGCGAGGCCCGCCTTGAAGCAGGCCTGGCCGAACAGCGCGCTCTGCTGGTCGCCGGCGATGCCGGCGATCGGGATCGGCGCGCCCAGCAGCGCGGCATCGCATTCGCCGAAGACATGGCTGGACGGGTGCACCTGCGGCAGCAGGCTGTCGGGCACGTGCAGCAGCTTCAGCAGTTCGTGGTCCCACACGTTGTGGCGCACGTCGAACAGCATGGTGCGCGAGGCGTTGCTCACGTCGGTGGCGTGCACGCGGCCGCCGGTCAGCTTCCACAGCAGCCAGCTGTCGACGGTGCCGAAGGCCAGCTCGCCCTGCGCGGCGGCCAGGTGCGCGCCGGCCACGTGGTCGAGGATCCAGCGGATCTTCGTCCCCGAGAAGTACGCGTCCACCACCAGCCCGGTGCTGCGGCGGATCTGGTCGGCGTGGCCCTGCTCGCGCAGCTGCGCGCACAGCGGCTCGCCGCGGCGGTCTTGCCAGACGATGGCGTTGTGGATGGCCTGGCCGGTGCGGCGGTTCCACACCACCGTGGTCTCGCGCTGGTTGGTGATGCCGATGGCGGCGATGTCGCGCGCCGCCAGGCCGGCGTTGGCCAGCGCCTCGCGCGCAGTGGCCAGCTGGGTCTGCCAGAGTTCCTCGGGGTCGTGCTCCACCCAGCCGGGCTGCGGGTAGATCTGGCGGAACTCGCGCTGAGCCATCGCCACGATGCGGCCGCTGTCGTCGAAGACGATGCTGCGCGAGCTGGAGGTGCCCTGGTCGAGGGCGAGCAGGTAGGTCATGGGGGGTCTCCTGGGTCGGCGGCGCGGGCGTCGTCGGCCACCACGCGGGTGACGCCGGCCTCGGCCAGCAGCGTGTCGAAGGGGGCGGGCGGCGGGCTGTCGGTGAAGAGCGTGTCCACCTGGTCCAGCCGGCCCACCTCCACCATCGCGGGGCGGTTGAACTTGCTGTGGTCGGCGGCCAGCCAGAGCTGGCGGCTGCAGCGGATGATGGCCTGCGCCACCTTGACCTCGCGGAAGTCGAAGTCGCGAAGGCTGCCGTCGGCCTCGATGCCCGAGATGCCGATCAGGCCGATGTCGACGCGGAACTGGCTGATGAACTCCACCGTGGCCTCGCCGACGATGCCGCGGTCGCGCTGGCGCACCACGCCGCCGGCCACGATCACCTCGCAGTCGGGGTTGTCGCTCAGCATCGCCGCCACGTTGAGGTTGTTGGTGATGACGCGCAGGCCCTTGTGGTGCAGCAGCTCGCGGGCGATGGCCTCGGTGGTGGTGCCGATGTTGATGACCAGGCTGCAGCCGTCGGGCACCGCGCGCGCCACCGCGCGGGCGATGCGGCGCTTGGCGTCCTCGTGCAGGGCCTGGCGCTGGCGGTAGGCGATGTTCTCGATGGTGCTGCCGGGCAGGCGCACGCCACCGTGGAAGCGCGCCAGCAGGCCGGCGTCGGACAGCATCTTCACGTCGCGCCGCACGGTTTGCAGCGTCACGCCGAAGCGCTCGGCCAGCGCCTCGACGGTGGCGGTGCCGTGCTCGCGCACGGTCTGCAGCACGCCGGCCTGGCGCGGGTTGGGGGTGGGCGCGCTCATCGCTGAGGGTGGAAGTGGCGGCGGCGTGGGGTGCGCCTGGGGCCATCGTGCTGCCAGGGTAGCCGATGTTCGATGGCGCGGCATCCGGGTGTTCAGGATTGTGTTTTCGCGCCGAATGGGATAAAAAGAACACAAGCGAACATTTTTCGAACAGCAGCGAACGTTGTTCGAACAAACTGAGACGCAAAACGAACAGTGGCATCGGGTTGTCCCGAACGCCGCGACCCCGCCAGGAGACATCGCTTGACCCAGCCCACCGCGGGCGGCACTGCGCCGTCCGATCCTGCCGCTGCACGCGGGCCCGTGGCGTCGGCGCCGGGTGCCACCGCCTCGGGCGAGTCGGTGATCTCGACGGACGTGCTGGTGGTCGGCGGCGGCATCAACGGGGCCGGCATCGCACGAGACCTGGCCGGCCGCGGCCTGAAGGTGCTGCTGTGCGAGCAGGACGACCTGGCCGCGCACACCTCGTCGTCGTCCACCAAGCTCATCCACGGCGGCCTGCGCTACCTGGAGTACTACGAATTCGGCCTGGTGCGCAAGGCGCTGGCCGAGCGCGAGCGGCTGCTGCGCAGCGCGCCGCACATCATGTGGCCGCTGCGCTTCGTGATGCCGCACGATCCGTCGATGCGGCCGGTGTGGATGATCCGCATCGGCCTGTTCCTGTACGACCACCTGGCCAAGCGCGAATGGCTGCCGGCCTCGGGGGCGGTGGCCCTGCGCGCCAGCCCGCTGGGCGTGCCGCTGAAGGCCGACTTCACCCGCGGTTTCGTCTACAGCGACGGCTGGGTGGACGATGCGCGCCTGGTGGTGCTCAACGCCGTCGACGCCGCGGCGCACGGCGCCACGGTGATGACCCGCTGCCCCTGCGTCGGCGCCGAGCGCGTGGCCGGCGGCTGGCGTGCGCGGCTGCAGCCGCAGGGCGGCGCGCCGGTCACCGTGCAGGCCCGCGCGCTGGTCAATGCGGCCGGGCCGTGGGCGGCGGCGTTCCTGCGCGACCAGGTGCAGCGGCCGGGCTCGCGCTCGCTGCGGCTGGTCAAGGGCAGCCACATCGTGGTGCCGCGGATCTTCGAGCACGACCACGCCTACATCTTCCAGAACCCCGACAAACGCATCATCTTCGCCATCCCGTACGAGGGCCGCTTCACGCTCATCGGCACCACCGATGTGGAGGTGCACGGCGAGCCCGGCAGCGCCCGCGTCGACGACGACGAGGTGGCCTACCTGTGCGCGCAAGCCAGCCGCTACTTCGCCAAGGCGGTCACGCCCGCAGACGTGGTGTGGCGCTACACCGGCGTGCGCCCGCTGCTGGACGACGAATCGGGCGACGCTTCTGCGGTGACGCGCGACTACCTGCTCGAATTCGACACCGGCGCCAGCGCCGACCAGGCGCCGATGCTCACCGTGTGGGGCGGCAAGATCACCACCTTCCGCAAGCTGGCCGAGGAGGCCACCGACGCGCTGCTGGGCCGCCTGGGCGAACGCCGCCCGGCCTGGACCGAGACCGCGCTGCTGCCCGGCGGCGACCTGTCGGCCTGGATCGGTGCCGCGCGCCGGCCCGACGAAGATTTCGCGCGCTTCGTCGAGGCGCTGGCCCGGCAACATCCGCAGGTCGACCGCGCGCTGCTGCACCGCTGGGCGCGGGCCTACGGCAGCCGCATCGAGCTGCTGCTGGCCCAGGCCGGTGCACCGGGCGCATCGTTCGGCGACGAGGTCGTGCCGGGTCTCTACGAGGCCGAACTGGACCACCTGTTCCAGCACGAATGGGCGCGCAGCGCCGACGACGTGCTGTGGCGCCGCAGCAAGCTGGGCCTGCACCTTGACACCGCGCAACGCCAACGCGTGGCACAGTGGTGGTCCGATCGCCACCCCGAAGTGGCGACGACAACGACATCGGAGACGGCATGGAATTGAAGCTGGCCCGCATCGAGCACAAGGTGGGGGCGTTCACGCACCTGTACCCGCTCGACCTGGCGCTGCAGCCCGGCACGGTGAGCGTGCTGCTCGGCGCCACGCAGGCGGGCAAGACCACGCTGATGCGGCTGATGGCCGGGCTGGACGTGCCCACGCGCGGCCGTGTCCATGTGGACGGCCAGGACGTCACCGGCATGCCGGTGCGCCAGCGCAACGTGGCCATGGTCTACCAGCAGTTCATCAACTACCCGTCGATGACGGTGGCCGACAACATCGCCTCGCCGCTGAAGCTGCGCGGCGGCCTCGACAAGGCGGCCATCGCGCAGCGCGTGCAGGCGCTGGCCGAGCGGCTGCACATCGAGCCCTTCCTGCAGCGCCTGCCGGCCGAGCTGTCGGGCGGCCAGCAGCAGCGCGTGGCCCTGGCCCGCGCGCTGGCCAAGGACGCACCGCTGATGCTGCTGGACGAGCCACTGGTCAACCTCGACTACAAGCTGCGCGAAGAGTTGCGCGACGAGCTCTCGGCGCTGTTCGCCGCCGGCAGTTCCACCGTGGTCTATGCCACCACCGAGCCCACCGAGGCGCTGCTGCTGGGCGGCTGGACGGCGGTGATGGACGCCGGCCAGCTGTTGCAGTACGGCCCCACGTCGGAGGTGTTCCACCGTCCGGCCAGCCTGCGCGTGGCCAGCGCCTTCAGCGATCCGCCGATGAACCTGGTCAGCGGCGGCGCGCTGCGCCTGGGCCTGCCAGCGTCGGTGGCCGCGCCCGACGCCACCATCGGCCTGCGCGCTAGCGCGCTGCGCGTGTACCCGCGGCCCGGCGACCTCGCGCTGCCTGGCAAGGTGGAACTGGCCGAGATTTCGGGGTCCGACACCTTCGTGCACGTGTCCACCGCGGCGGGCGAACTGGTCGCGCAGCTCACCGGCGTGCACTTCTTCGACCTGGGCGCATCGATCACGCTGCACCTCGATCCCGCGCAGGTGTACGTCTTTGGCGCGGACGGCCAGCTCGTCACCGCACCGATGCGAAAGGTCAACTGAGATGGCCCGCATCGACCTCGACCTCGCGCACAGCTACAAGCCGAATCCGCAGCAGGACAGCGACTACGCGCTGCTGCCGCTGAAGATGAGCTTCGACGACGGCGGCGCCTACGCCTTGCTGGGGCCCTCGGGCTGTGGCAAGACGACCATGCTCAACCTCATCTCCGGCCTGGTGCAGCCCTCGCAGGGCACGGTGCGTTTCGGCGGCGAGGACATGACGCACAAGACGCCGCAGCAGCGCAACATCGCGCAGGTGTTCCAGTTCCCGGTCATCTACGACACGATGACGGTGGCCGAGAACCTGGCCTTTCCGCTGCGCAACCGCGGTGTCTCCGCCGACAAGATCAAGGCCCGCGTCGGCCAGGTGGCCGAGATGCTGGAGCTGAGCGCCCAGCTCGACCAGCGCGCCGCCGGCCTGGCCGCCGACGCCAAGCAGAAGATCAGCCTGGGCCGCGGCCTGGTGCGCGAGGACGTCAGCGCGGTGCTGTTCGACGAGCCGCTCACGGTGATCGACCCGCACCTCAAGTGGCAGCTGCGCCGCAAGCTCAAGCAGATCCACCACGAGCTGCGCCTGACGCTGATCTACGTCACCCACGACCAGGTCGAGGCGCTCACCTTCGCCGAGCAGGTGGTGGTGATGACGCGCGGCCGCGCGGTGCAGGTGGGATCGGCCGATGCGCTGTTCGAGCGGCCGCAGCACCGCTTCGTCGGCCATTTCATCGGTTCGCCGGGCATGAACTTCCTGCCCGCGTCGTTGTGGCCGGCGTCGCCCACCGGCGCGGCCACGCTGGGTGTGCGCCCCGAGTACGTCACGCTGGCGCGCGAGGGCGATGCCGGCGCGCTGCCGGCGCGGGTGCTGCAGGCGCAGGACATCGGCACCTACTGGCTGGTGACGGCGCAGGTGGGCCAGGGGGCCGACACCCACACCGTGCGGCTGCGCCTGAACGCCGAGGCCCGCGCCCCGCAGGCCGGCGAGGCCGTGTGGCTGGGGCTGGTCGGTCCGCACACCTGCTATTACGCCGCCGACGACACCCTCATCGACAAGGTGACCGCATGAAGCCCGTCAACCAAAAGGCCTGGTGGCTGGTGCTGCCGGTGTTCATCTGCGTGGCCTTCTCGGCCGTGCTGCCGCTGATGACGGTGGTGAACTACTCGGTGCAGGACATCATCTCGCCCGAGCGCCGCGTCTTCGTCGGCACCGAGTGGTTCAGCGCGGTGATGCGCGACGGCGACCTGCACGCCGCGCTGCTGCGGCAGATCACCTTCTCGCTGGCGGTGCTGGCGGTGGAAATCCCGCTGGGCATCGCGCTGGCGCTGTCGATGCCGGCCAGCGGCTGGAAGTCGAGCGCGGTGCTGGTGGTGGTGGCGCTCTCACTGCTGATCCCGTGGAACGTGGTCGGCACCATCTGGCAGATCTTCGGCCGCGCCGACATCGGCCTGCTCGGCGCCTCGCTCAAGGGCCTGGGCATCGACTACAGCTACACCGGCAATGCGCGCGACGCCTGGCTCACCGTGCTGGTGATGGACGTGTGGCACTGGACGCCGCTGGTGGCGCTGCTGTGCTTTGCCGGCCTGCGCTCGATCCCCGACGCCTACTACCAGGCGGCGCGCATCGACGGCGCCAGCAAGTTCGCGGTGTTCCGCTACATCCAGCTGCCCAAGATGCGCGGCGTGCTGATGATCGCGGTGCTGCTGCGCTTCATGGACAGCTTCATGATCTACACCGAGCCCTTCGTGCTCACCGGCGGCGGCCCCGGCAATGCCACCACCTTCCTCAGCCAGTACCTCACGCAGAAGGCGGTGGGCCAGTTCGACCTCGGCCCCGCGGCGGCCTTCTCGCTGATCTACTTCCTGATCATCCTGCTGCTGTGCTTCGTGCTCTACAACTGGATGCAGCGCGTGGGCACCGGCGACAAGGCGGAGGCCGGACATGGATAGCCTGCCGCCGAGCCGCCTCAAGGCAGGCGCTCCCCCTCGGGGGGACCGCGCGCAGCGCGTAGGGGGCTGTCATGGATAAGCGGTTTCAGAAGCGGACGATCTTCCTCGTCGCCTACCTGGTGTTCGCGGTGTTGCCCATCTACTGGATGGTCAACATGAGCTTCAAGACCAACGAGGAGATCCTCGCCAGCTTCACGCTGCTGCCGCAGCAGTTCACCTGGGCCAACTACCACCGCATCTTCACCGACCCGTCGTGGTACTCGGGCTACATCAACAGCCTGATCTACGTGGCCATCAACACGGTGATCTCGCTCACCGTGGCGCTGCCGGCGGCCTATGCGTTCTCGCGCTACAGCTTCCTGGGCGACAAGCACGTGTTCTTCTGGCTGCTGACCAACCGCATGACACCGCCGGCGGTGTTCCTGCTGCCCTTCTTCCAGCTGTACACCACCGTGGGGCTGATGGACACGCACATCGCAGTGGCGCTGGCGCACCTGCTGTTCAACGTGCCGCTGGCGGTGTGGATCCTCGAAGGCTTCATGAGCGGCATCCCGCGCGAGATCGACGAGACGGCGTACATCGACGGCTACACCTTCCCGCGCTTCTTCGTCACCATCTTCCTGCCGCTGATCAAGGCCGGCGTGGGCGTGGCGGCGTTCTTCTGCTTCATGTTCAGCTGGGTCGAGCTGCTGCTGGCGCGCACGCTGACCAGCGTCAACGCCAAGCCCATCGTCGCCACGATGACGCGCACCGTCAGTGCCTCCGGCATGGACTGGGCCACGCTGGCCGCCGCCGGCACGCTGACCATCGTGCCCGGCGCCATCGTCATCTGGTTCGTTCGCCACTACATCGCGAAGGGTTTCGCGATGGGCCGGGTCTAGCGCCAAAGGAGAATCGCGCATGTTCGCCTGGATGGTCTGGACGCTGCCGGTGGCCGTGTTCTTCACGTGCATCGCGCTGATGCTGGTCGGCATGACGATCTGGGAGATCAAGTCGCCCACCGTCATGCGCAAGGGTTTTCTGCCCATCGCCACCACGCGCGGCGACAGGCTGTTCATCGGCCTGCTCGGCGCGGCCTATGTCAACCTGGCCTTCGTCGGCCTGTCGAAGTCGTTCGCCGAATGGTTCTCGTTGTCGCAGGAGCCCAGCGTGTGGATCAGCTTCGTGCTGTCCATGCTGCTGCTGGCGTTTGTCATGCGACGCGGGTAGCCCCTTTTTCGAAGTCCGTGAATCCGGCCCGACGCTTCCCCGGGGCCGTGGTCCACCCAACCGCACACGGGGAAGCACGCGATCGAAGAGGAGACACACAATGAAACTGCGCTATACCGCGCTCGCCGCTGCCGTGGTGCTGACCCTGGCAGCCTGTGGCAAGAAGGAAGAACCGGCCAAGGCAGCCCCGCCGGCGGCCTCGGCCGCTGCCTCGGTGGCCGCCGCCGCACCGGCCGCCAGCCCAGGTGAAACCGCCGCCAAGAAGTGGATCGACAGCGAGTTCACGCCGTCCACGCTCAGCAAGGACCAGCAGGCCGCCGAGCTGAAGTGGTTTGCCGACGCCGCCGCCAAGCTCAAGGCCGCGGGCGTGACCGAGATCTCGGTGGTCTCCGAGACCATCACCACGCACGAGTACGAGAGCAAGACGCTGGCCAAGGCCTTCACCGAGATCACCGGCATCACCGTCAAGCACGACCTGATCCAGGAAGGCGACGTGGTCGAGAAGCTGCAGACCAGCATGCAGTCGGGCAAGTCGATCTACGACGGCTGGATCAGCGACTCGGACCTGATCGGCACGCATTACCGCTACGGCAAGATCATGAACCTCACCGACTACATGGTCGGTGCGGGCAAGGACTACACCAACCCCGGGCTGGACCTGAAGGACTTCATCGGCACCAGCTTCACCACCGCGCCCGACGGCAAGCTGTACCAGTTGCCCGACCAGCAGTTCGCCAACCTGTACTGGTTCCGCGCCGACCTGTTCGCCCGTGACGACCTGAAGGAAAAGTTCAAGAAGAAGTACGGCTACGACCTGGGCGTGCCGCTGAACTGGAGCGCCTACGAGGACATCGCCGCCTTCTTCACCAACGACGTGAAGGAAATCGACGGCAAGCCCATCTATGGCCACATGGACTACGGCAAGAAGGATCCGTCGCTGGGCTGGCGCTTCACCGACGCCTGGCTGTCGATGGCCGGCACCGCCGACATCGGCATCCCCAACGGCAAGCCGGTGGACGAGTGGGGCATCCGCGCCTCGGCCGACGGCTGCACGCCGCTGGGCGCCAGCGTGTCGCGCGGCGGCGCCACCAACTCGCCGGCGGCCGTCTATGCGCTGACCAAGTACGTCGACTGGATGAAGAAGTTCGCCCCGAAGGAAGCCACCGGCATGACCTTCGGCGAGGCCGGTCCGGTGCCGGCGCAGGGCCAGATCGCGCAGCAGATCTTCTGGTACACCGCCTTCACCGCCGACATGGTCAAGCCCGGCCTGCCGGTGGTCAACGACGACGGCACGCCGAAGTGGCGCATGGCCCCCGGCCCGAACGGCCCGTACTGGAAGCAGGGCATGCAGAACGGCTACCAGGACGTGGGCTCCTGGACCTTCTTCGAAGGCCACGACGCCAACCGCACCGCCGCGGCCTGGCTGTACGCGCAGTTCGTCACCAGCAAGACGGTGAGCCTGAAGAAGACCATCGTCGGCCTGACGCCGATCCGCGAGAGCGACATCCAGAGCCAGGCCATGACCGACATGGCGCCCAAGCTGGGTGGCCTGGTCGAGTTCTACCGCAGCCCGGCCCGCGTGGCCTGGACGCCCACCGGCACCAACGTGCCCGACTACCCGAAGCTGGCGCAGCTGTGGTGGAAGAACGTGGCGCAGGCGGTCACGGGCGAGATGACGCCGCAGAAGGCCATGGACACGCTGGCCGGCGAGATGGACGACGTGATGGCCCGCCTCGAGCGCGCCGGCATGGCCCGTTGCGCGCCCAAGCTCAACCCGAAGGAAGACCCCAAGAAGCACCTCAGCGACAAGGCCGCCCCGTGGGCCAAGCTCGCCAACGAGAAGCCGAAGGGCGAGACCATCGCCTACCAGACCCTGGTCGACGCGTGGAAGGCGGGCAAGGTGCGCTGACCGTCTCCGGCCGGCCCCACCGCGGGCCGGCCTGACCGGACGCCGCGGTCCCGGCCTCGGGCCGGCCTGACCGGACGCCGCGGTCCCGGCCTCGGGCCTGTGGCACCGGTTCCCGCCGGCCCCTGTGCGGGCCGGCCCGTTCACCTTGTGTCCTCCGTGATGGAGTTAGCCGCTTGCCTGGCCCCGGCCGCAAGCGGCTTTTTTATGGGCGCTCAGGGCGATGCGGTCGTCGTGTCCGACCTGTGATTCCGGCTCGGCGCCGCGCGCTGTCGATAATCAGGGCCCCACGCCCCGCCCCCATG
>NZ_MWLO01000137.1 GCF_002198735.1 Ideonella sp. A 288 | reverse complement strand
TGCCTCAGCGCCGAAACGTCACGACACGGTCCAGCCCCAACTGCACGCAGAACGTCCGCTGCGAGTCCGGAACCGACAGCCAACCCGATCGCTGGACGACGTTCCGAGGCCGGCTCGATGCAAGCTGGCGATGCCCGCACCGGCTTCGGCATGTCATCGAAGGGTCATGCGCCGGTCATTGCCATGACGCCCGATTTGCCGAGAATGGCCGCTCACTCACCACAAGAGGAGACAGGCCCATGGACCCCATCCGCTCGAATGCCGGGACGCCCCGCGTCGCCACCGTGCTGGCAACCACCCTGCTCGGGGCCGCGGCCCTGCTGGCCGGCTGCGGCGGAAGCGACGAGGCGCCGTTCGGCTCGGCCGAGGCCCGGCCTCTGGTCATCGGCCACCGCGGTGCCAGCGGCACGGTGCCCGAGCACACGCTCGAGTCCTACCGCCGTGCCATCGAGATGGGTGCCGACGTCATCGAGCCCGACCTGGTGTCCACCAAGGACGGCGTGCTCATCGCACGCCACGAGCCCAACATGATCGCCACCACCGACGTGGCCGACCGGCCCGAGTTTGCGACGCGCCGCAAGACCATCAAGGTCGATGGTGTCGACGACACCGGCTTCTTCGCCAGCGACTTCACGCTCGCCGAGATCAAGACCCTGCGCGCCAAGCAGGCTTTCGCCGACCGCGACCAGACGCAGAACGGCAAGTACCAGATCCCCACCTTCGACGAGGTGATCGCCCTGGCGCAGGAGCGCGGCAATGCGCTCGGCCGCACGATCGGCATCTACCCCGAGACCAAGCATCCCACCTGGCACGTCGAGCAGGGCCTGCCGCTCGAGGACAAGCTGCTGGCCTCGCTCGACAAGGTGGGCTGGAACCGCGCCGATGCGCCGGTGTTCATCCAGTCCTTCGAGACGGCCAACCTGAAGGCGCTGCGCCAGCGCACCAAGGTTCGTCTGGTGCAACTGGTGGACGCCGACGACGTGAACCCGCGCACCGGCGCCATCACCTACGCCGCGCCCTTCGACCGGCCCTACGACTGGACCAAGGCGGGTCGCACCGGCTTCTTCGGCGACCTGCTCACGCCCGCCGGCCTGGACGAGGTGAAGACCTACGCCGACGGCATCGGCCCGTGGAAGCGCTACCTCGTCACCGTGAAGGCCACGCTGAATGCGGCGGGCAACCCGGTCGACGCGAACGGTGACGGCGCCATCAACGAGGCCGACTTCGCGGCGGTGGCCGACGACACCATCGTCCGCAACGCCAAGGCCCGCGGCCTGATCGTGCACACCTGGACCTTCCGCAGCGAGCCGCGCCGCCTGGCGGCCACCTACGCCAACGACCCGGCGAAGGAATACGAGCAGTTCTTCACGCTGGGTGTGAATGGTGTGTTCAGTGATTTCCCGGATGCCGCCGTCGCGCAGCGCAACGCGTGGTGGGCGCGTCGCAACTAGTGTGTGAATGAGTGGGTGAGCAGGGCGCGTGCCACGACCCGTGGAACCGCCCTGTCAACCCCGCGACCCGGTGCCCGACATCGATGCAAGCGCCCCCCGCGCGCGCCGGCAACAAATCAGAATCGGCCATCGCCAACCCACCACAGGACCTCCCATGCGAACTTCTCTTCTGCGCTGCCTCGGCACCGCGTCGCTGCTGTGCTTCACCACCCTGGGCCTGCAGGCCGCGCCGCTGACGCTGGCGGGCTCGGGCGCCACCGTCGATTTCTATTACGACGCGGCTTACTGGGGTGCTGCGCCCAGCTTCACCATCAGCGGCGACAACATCACTTTCAACCGCATCGGCCTGACCGCGTTCACGCCGGGCGAGAAGGATTTCGGCGGCGACGACGCGCAATCGCGCGACGCCGCGCTTGGCGAGGCGGCACTGATCGCCGTGGCCCGCGCCGGCTTCAGCTTCGCCGGCGGCTACAGCGCCAGCCTCGGCTTCAGCGGCAGCTACGAACTGGACGGCAGCGGCCTGGTGGCGGCCGTCCACGGTTCGGACCTGCACGCCGGCAGTTTCGGCGGCGGCGTGTTCAGCACGGCCAGCGTGCTGGGCAGCCTGTTCTCTGATGCGGTCGAGGCGTCCAGCGGCGCTGGCCCGCTCAGCGGCACCAGTGCCGCGCTGGCCGGCACCGCGGGTGCGGGCCAGGTGCTGGCCCTGGTCGACCTCTTCGCCAATGTCGCGGCCTTTCAGGACGACCTGGGCGACACCGGCGCCACGATCGACAGCCTCAACTACACGATCAGCGCGGCCCGGCTGAATGCCGTGCCCGAGCCGGCATCGTTGTTGCTGGTGCTGACGATGCTGGCCGGCCTGGCCGCCGTGCGGCGTCGCTGACGCTGACGCTGCGGCCGCCGCCGCCCCTTTCCTTCACCGTCCACCCGATCGGAACCCCCCATGGCAGGCCCTACCTCCGTCCGCATCACCACGCTGCGCGCCATCCTGGCCGAATCCACGCTCGTCGCGCCCAGCACCACGGTGGCGCTGATCAGCCTGCTGGGCCCGGTCGGCCCGAACAACATCGTCACGCTGTCGGGTGACGATGCGGCGCTGTTCGACGTGAAGTTCCTCACCACCCGCAGCTGGAGCCTGGTGCTCAAGCAGGGCGTGGTGCTCGACTTCGAGACGAACCCGAGGCTGGATGTGACGGTGAGCGCACGCGACGCCGCGGCGCCGCCGACGGCGGCCGTCAGCGCCAGCTATGCGGTGGCCATCACCGATGTGAACGAGGCGCCGGTCATCACCCATGCCGGCGGCGGCGATCAGGCGCTCGTCGCCGTCGACGAGAACACCGCGGCCACGCTCGCGTTGACGGCGGTCGACCCCGAAGGCGGCGCCATCGCCTGGTCGCTGTCGGGCGCCGACGCGGCGCTGTTCTCGGTGGACGCCGCAGGCGCGCTGAGCTTCATCGCGCCGCCCGATTTCGAGACCCCGCTCGACGCCGACGGCAACAATGTCTACCAGGTCGCCGTCACGGCCACCGACCCCACCGGCCTGGCCGACACGCAGGCGCTGTCGGTGCAGGTGAACGACGTCATCGACGCCAACCAGATCACCCGCATCTCGGCCATCCAGGGCGACGGCGCGGCCTCGCCGCTGGTGGGCCAGACCGTCAACGTGCAGGCCCGCGTCACCGCGTGGCTGCCGAACTCTCGCCTGTTCTTCGTGCAGGAGGAGGCCACCGACCAGGACGGCAACGTGGCCACCTCCGAAGGCGTGGCCGTGTTCTACGGCAACGGCGCCTCGCCGGTGAATGCCGACAGCGTGGGCGACATCGTGCGCTTCGGCGCCCGCATCGCCGAGTTCAACGGCCTCACCGAGCTGACCACGCTCAGCGGCTTCACCGTGGTGCGCGATGGCACCGCGGCCGATCTGGACGCACCGGTGTCGGTCACGCTGCCGCTGGCCAGCGCCGCGGTGCTCGAGCAGGTCGAGGGCATGCACGTCACGGTGTCGGCGGGCGGCGGCGGTGCGCTGCACGTCGGCGACACCTTCACCTTCGCCCGCTTCGGCGAGATGACCCTGCACGCCGGCGGCGTGCCGGTGCAGTACACGCAGACGAACCTGCCCAGCGTCGCCGGCTATGCCGCCTTCAACGCCGCGCTGACGCTGAACACGCTGCAGATCGATGATGGCAACACCGCGCAGAACCCCACGCTGGCGGCGCTGAACAGCGGCACCCGCATCCTGCGCGACGCCACCGACGACGGCATCGCCAACGGCGCGCCGCTGGCCGCCGGCAACTTCCTGCGCGTGGGCGACACCACAGATGCCGTCACCGGCGTGCTGAGCTTCGCCTTCAGCGCCTACGAGCTGCACCCCACCGACACGCTGGCCCTCACCGCCACACCGCGGCCGGCTGCGCCCGACACCGCGGCCCTCAACGCCACTGGCGTGGCCGAGATCAAGGTGGCCAGCTTCAACGTGCTGAACTACTTCACCACGCTCGACGCGGGTGGCGCCACCTTCACCAACCCGCTGGGCACCAGCCACCAGCCGCGCGGCGCCAACACGGCCGCCGAATTTGCGCAGCAGCGCGACAAGGTGGTGGCCGCCATCCTGGGCACCGGCGCGCAGGTCTTCGGCCTCAACGAGATCCAGAACAACGGCTTCGGCGACGAGACCAGCGCCATCGACGACCTGGTCGACGCGTTGAACGCGGCCGTCGGCTCCGCGCGCTTCGCCTATGTGGCCGGGCCCTACGGCACCGGCAGCGGCAGCGTGGCCACCGCGGGCGACGACGCCATCATGGTGGGCATCCTCTACGACGCCACCGCGGTGCAGCCGCTGGGCAGCGCCCAGGTGCCCGACACGGCCATCTACACCGCCTTCCAGGATTCGAGCCGCGTGCCGCTGGCGCAGACCTTCGGCTACGCCGACGACCCCAGCAAGCAGTTCACGCTGGTCGTCAATCACCTGAAGAGCAAGGGCTCGCTGTCGAGCAACTTCGGCGGCGACCTCGATGCTGGCGACGGCCAGGGCAACAACAACCCGACGCGGCTCGAAGCCGTGGTCGACCTGGCCCGCTGGCTGGACACCGACCCTACGGGTTATGACGACGGTGACGTGCTGCTGGTCGGCGACTACAACAGCTACGCGATGGAAGACCCGGTGCGCTTCCTCAGCGACGCTGCGTTCGATGCCGCAGCCGTGTACGGCGGCTATGACATCCCTGCCGCGGCCGAGGGCCTGGCCGGCCGCTACACCGACCTCAGCCATGGCGGCGACTACGGCTATGTCTTCGACGGGCAGCGCGGCTCGCTCGACCACGCCTTCGCCAGCGCCGGCCTGTCCGGCGAGGTCACCGGCATCACCCACTGGCACGTCAATGCCGACGAGCAGGTGGCCACCGACTACAACGACGAATTCAAGCCCGCCGACGTGCAGGGCCTGGCCGGCTCCGACGCCTTCCGCTCGTCCGACCACGACCCGGTGATCATCGGCCTGCGGCTGAACAGCGAGGCTGTCACGCCGCCCGGCGACAGGCTGGCGCCCACGCTGGGCAGCAGCACCCCGGCCGACAACGCCACCGGCGTGGCCGTGGGCGCCAACCTGGTGCTGGCCTTCAGCGAGGCCATCCGCGCGGTGGGCGGCAATGTCGAGATCCGCTCGCTCGACGGCGGCACCAGCCTCGTTATTGCGATCGACGACC
This sequence comes from Ideonella sp. A 288, assembly GCF_002198735.1. GTDB lineage: Bacteria > Pseudomonadota > Gammaproteobacteria > Burkholderiales > Burkholderiaceae_C > Pseudaquabacterium. The sequence goes on along the minus strand of NZ_MWLO01000137.1, from coordinate 322,397 downwards.
CGCAGATCACGATCGCCGGCAACCAGCTCACCATCGACCCGGTGGCCAACCTGGCCGTGGGCGGCGACTACGCGGTGCGCATCGCCCCCGGCGTGCTGGAAGACCTGGCCGGCAACGACTTCGCCGGCCTGCTCGACGACGCCGTGTTGAACTTCAGCACCGTCGAGCCGGTGGTGGTGCAGCCGGTGCGCATCGACGAGGGCTTCGCGGCCTTCACCGGCACGGGCTTCGCGCCGGTGCCGGCCGCTGGGCAGCTGGATTCCGACCTGTGGCGCGTCACCGGCCTGAGCGACGGCGCGATGGCCTTCGGCGACACCCGCACCGCCGGCGACTTCGCGCGCGGCGCGGCCACCAACGCGGTCACCACCGGCGGCGTCTATGCCTTCCAGGTGGAAGCCGGCAACGTGGCCTTCGGCTTCCAGCCCGGTGGCGACGACGTCACCCCGGGGGCGCTGCAGTTGCGCCTGGTCAACACCACCGGCGCCAGCGTGGGCGAGCTGCGCCTCGACTACGACCTGTGGGTGCGCAACGACCAGCCGCGCGGCAACAGCGTGGCGGTGCAGTACTCGCTGGACGGCGGCGCCAGCTTCGTCACCGTGCCGGGCCTGGGCGCCACGTCGCCGGCCGCGGCACAGGCCGGCGCCACGTTTGCGCGCACGGCCTTCGACCTGCAGGTGATCGGCGGCCTCGACATCGCCCCCGGCGCTGCCGTCATCGTGCAATGGCTCACCGACGACGCCGGTGGCGCCGGCGCGCGCGATGAGTTCGCCTTCGACAACATCCTGGTCGAGCTGGCGGGGTTGCCGGCGGTGCAGCCGCTGGCCGACGCCGTGGGAGGCCTGGTCTGAGCCGCTGAAGGGTCGGTCGGCGGGCTCGGGCCGTGGAGGTCCGGGCGCCTGGGCGCGTGCAGGCGCTCAGGCGGGGCCCACCCCGCGCACCGCCGCAAAGAACGCCCGCAGCCGCCCCTCGTCGAGCCGACCGTCGCGGCGCACGCCGCTGCAGATGTCCAGGCCGTGGGGCTGCACCTGCGCGATGGCCTCGGCCACGTTGCCGGCGTTCAGGCCACCGGCCAGGTACACCGGCCGGTCGACCGCGCGGCACAGCCGGCGGCTGACCGACCAGTCGTGCGTGCGGCCGGTGCCGCCCAGCTCCTTCACCGCCGCGGCCGGGTTGCCCGAATCGAGCAGCAGCGCGTCGACCCAGGGCGCGGCGGCCAGCGCCTCGTCGATCGAGGCCTCGCCGGTGACGTGGATCACCTGCACCAGGCGCACGTCGGGCAGGGCGTCGCGCAGCCGCGGCAGTTCGTCGCCCGGCAGCGCGTCGACCAGTTGCAGCGTCGTGGTGCGGCAGCGGTGGTGCTGGTCGACGATCTCGCGTGCGCTCAGTTTGCAGGTCAGCAGGAAGGTGTGCACCGTGGGCGGCACCTGCGCCGCGATGGCGGCGATCAGCGCCTCGTCGATCACGCCCGGCCCGCTGGGCATGGCCGACACCAGCCCCAGCGCGTGCGCGCCCGCGTCGACGGCCAGGCGCGCCTCGTCGGCGCTGGCAATGCAGCAGATCTTGACCTGGGGCACCGTGGCCATCGTGCCGCCCTCAGCGCCGCGTCACCATCTCGCCGGGTTCGTAGTCGGCCACCTTCAGCGGGCTGCGGCGGGCGATGTAGGCGCGCAGCACGTCGGCGTCGACGAAGCCCGAATCGACATAGCCCGGGTGGCCGGTGATGCGCGGGTAGCCGTCGCCGCCGGTGGCGGTGAAGTTGGTCAGCGCCATGCGGTACAGGCGCCGCGGGTCGATCGGCTCGCCGGCGATGCGCGCTTCACTGAGCTGCCCGCCGACGATGCGCATCTGCACGCCCGCCGTCTGCGGGAAGGCGCCCGAGCCGGGGGTCATCGCCGCGGCGGCCTGCAGGTAGGCCAGCAGTTCGGCGCCAGGCATCTGCACCACCGCCACGGTGTTGCCGAAGGGCTGCACCTTCAGCACGTCGCGGTAGCTGATGGCGCCGGCCGGCAGCGAATCGCGCACGCCGCCCGAGTTGACCAGGGCCAGGTCGGCGCCGGTGCGGTCCATCATCGCGCGGGCCACCAGCACGCCCAGCGTGGTGGGCTGCGCGCGCACGCGGGCGCGGTCGCCGTCGAGCACGCCGTCGGACGATCCCACCGGCACGTTCAGCCGCGCCTCGCCGTTGGCCTGGAAGGGCTGCAGGAAGGCGCGCACGCCGGCGTCGGGCGCGATGGCCTCGGTGTAGGGCAGCTTGCTGCCGTCGGCCTGCTTCTTCACCAGGTTCACCGGCATCAGTTGGTACTTCACCAGTTCCACCTTGCCTGCGTCGATGACGAAATCGGCCCGGCCCACGTACTTGCCCCACTCGTGGGCCTGCACGATCCAGGTGCCGTTCTGGCGGTCGGGCGCGCAGGGCTGGCCGGGCACGTAGGCCTCGTTGCGCTGGTTTTCCGCGCGCATGCACACCGGGTTCTGGCTGTGGCCGCCCACCACCAGGTCGAGCCCGCGCACGGCGCGCGCCATCTCCACGTCGCCGGGGGCGTTGACGCCGCGCTGGCCGTCGGGGTAGTGGCCCATGTGCGTGACGGCGATCACCATGTCGGCCTGGTCGCGCACCTCGGGCAGCACCCGCGCCACCTCGTCGATGGGCTTGCGGAACTCGATGCCGCGGATGTTGTCGGGCAACACCATCTTCTGCGTGTCGTCGGTGGTCAGGCCGATCACCGCGATGCGGTGGCCGCCACGCTCGAAGACACGGTAGGGCTCGAACATCCGGGCGCCGTCGCGGTAGATGTTGGCCGACAGCAGCGGGAACTTGGCCCACTGGCGCTGCTTGGCCAGCACCGCGGGCGGCTTGTCGAACTCGTGGTTGCCCACCGCCGAGGCGTCGTAGCCCAGCAGGTTCATGCCCTTCACGTCGGGCTCGGCGTCCTGCAGATCGCTCTCGGGCACGCCGGTGTTGATGTCGCCGCCGTCCAGCAGCAGCGTGTGGCCGCCGGCCGCGGCCACCTCGGCGCGCACCCGCTCGACCAGGGTCTTGCGCGCGGCCAGGCCGTACTCGCCGTCGGCGTTGGGCCAGAAGCGGCCGTGGTGGTCGTTGGTGTGCAGGATGGTCAGCTTCAGCGGCTCGCGCGGGGCGAGGCCGGCGCAGCCGGCCAGCGCCAGCAGCGCGGCCAGGCCCAGCAGCGTGGCGGCCGGGCGCGCGGGTGAGGGACGGACAGGGCAGGGACGGGATGGCTTCACGGCGGCCTCGGGACAGGGACGGTGCACAGCCGGCCAGCATGCCACAGCGGCATGGCGCCGCCATGGCCGCGCGCCGCCACGGGCCCGCCGATCCGGGGACGCCCGCAGGGCCGCCCCGTGGCCCGGCCTGCCGCGCCGGGCGCTTGCGCTAGAGTCCTGGGGCGCCGGGGCCGTTGCGCGGCAAGCCGATGCCGTGCCGTGGCCCGTGCACCGCCGCCGTCGGCGACCGGCAGTGGCACCGCCCGTGGCGCGCCACTGTCCCGAGCCCCATGCCCACCGGGCTGCCACCGCGGCCCCCAGGAGCCCACCATGACCCTCGCTGCCCGCTGCACCGACCCCCTCGCTCAACCCGCTGCCGTGCTGCCCCGGCGCCAGCTGTTGGCCGCCGCGCTGGCCTCGCTGGCCGCACCCTGGGCGGCACAGGCCGCCCCGTCGCCGCTGGTCGAAGTCTGGAAAGGCCCCACCTGCGGCTGCTGCAACGACTGGATCGCCTACCTCGAAGCCAATGGCTTCACCGTGCGCGCCTTCGACACCGGCAACACCGACATGCGCGTCAAGCTGGGCATGCCGCTGCTCTACGGCTCGTGCCACACTGCGCGGGTGGACGGCTACGTGCTCGAGGGCCATGTGCCGGTGCGCGAGATCCGCCGCCTGCTGGCCGAGCGCCCCAAGGCGGTGGGCCTGGCGGTGCCGGCGATGCCGGTGGGCTCGCCGGGCATGGACGGCCCCGAATACCGCGGCCGGCGCGACCCCTACGACGTGCTGCTGGTCCGCAAGGACGGCAACGCCGCGGTCTACCAGGCCTATCGGTGAAAAGGAGCGATCGCATGATCCGTCACCCCCTGGCCGCTGCGCTGCTGGCCATGCTGTGCGCCGCAGGCGGCACGGCCGCCGCCCAGACCGCGGCGCCGGCCGCCCCTGCGAGCGCCGCGCAGGAGCTGACGGCCGGCGAGGTGCGCAAGATCGACAAGGCCGCGCGCACCGTGACGTTGAAGCACGGCGAGATCCGCAACCTCGACATGCCGCCGATGACCATGGTCTTCAAGGCCCGCGACGTCGCCATGCTGGCCAAGCTGAAGGTGGGCGACAAGGTGCGCTTCCACGCCGAGAAGTCGAAGGACGACCTGCTGTTGACGGTGCTGGAACCTGCCCGCTGACCCGGCGACGCGGCCCGACGACTTCCGCCGCAGCGGGCCAACGCGTCAGGCCGAAGCGTCAGGCCGTCCGCGCCGCGTGCCTGGCCGAGGCCCGGCGCCGTGGTGTCGGGTCTCGCAGCGCCCCCACGTCGTCCTTCACCGCCGCGAACAGGTCGTACAGCGGTTGCGCCGCCGGCGACAGCGTGCGCCCGGTGCGGCGGATCAGGCCGACGCGGCGGGTGACCACCGGCTGATCCAGCGGCACGCTCACCAGCAGCGGGTGGTCGGGCCCCGGCATCGCCAGCGAAGGCACGGCGGCCACGCCCAGGCCGGCCTCGACCATGCCCAGCAGCGTGGTCACGTGCTCGGCCTCGCAGACGATGCGCGGGGGGTCGGGCAGGCCGGCCAGCGCCTGGTCGAGCAGCAGGCGGTTGCCCGATGACTTGCCCACCGAGATGAAGTCGACCTCGGCCAGGTCGCGCCAGGCCACGCGGCGGCGGCGCGCCAGCGGGTGGTCGCGCCGGCAGGCCATCACGAAGCGCTCTTCGAGCAGCGTGTGGAACTCGAGCCCCGGCTCCTGGCTGCCGATGAAGTTGATGCCGAAATCGGCCTCGCCGCGCGACACCGCGTCCAGCACCGCCGCGGCGTTGGCGTCGAACACCTTGACGCGGATGCGCGGGTAGCTCTCGCGGTAGCGCTGGATCACGCGCGACGCGTGGTAGTACACGGCCGACGGCACGCTGGCGATCGTCACCTCGCCCATGCGCGTGGCGGCCACGCCGCGCATCGCCATCAGCGTGCCGTCCAGGTCGTCCAGCAGCGACTGCACCTTGTGCGCGAAGTCGCGGCCCACCGCGGTGAGGCTGACGCGCCGCGTGGTGCGGTCGAGCAGCCGCACGCCCAGTGCCTGTTCGAGCTTGTCGATGCGCCGGCTGAACGCCGGCTGCGAGATGTGCACCGCCTCGGCGGCGCGGCGGAAGTTGGACAGCTCGGCCACGGCCCGGAAGGCCAGCAGGTCGTTGAGGTCGAAGTTGATCGCCATGGGCGTGCTCCCGGCTGCACCTGGGCGCCGCGCACTGATGTGCCTGGCGCATCAATCGATCATAACTGTGCAATTCCCATGCATCGGTGGCATCGACATCATCCCGGCCATGGGTTCATTCACCATTCCTTGCGTCCTGATGCGTGCCGGCACCTCGCGCGGCCCGTTCTTCCTGCGCCACTGGCTGCCCGCCGACGAGGCCGAGCGCGACCAGGCGCTGATCGGCGCGATCGGCGCGTCCGACCTGCTGCAGGTGGACGGTGTCGGCGGCGGCAGCACGCTGACCAGCAAGGTGGCGATCGTCTCGCGCTCGGCGCAACCCGACTGCGATGTCGACTACCTGTTCGCGCAGGTCGGCGTCGGCCAGAAGTCGGTCGACACGCGGCCCAACTGCGGCAACATGCTGTCGGGCGTGGCGCCGTTCGCGATCGAGCAGGGGCTGGTCGACGCGACCGACGGCGAGACGACCGTGCGGGTGTTCAACGTGAACACCTCGTCGCGCATCGACGTCACCGTGTGCACGCCCGGCCGGCGCGTCACCTACGACGGCCTCACCGGCATCGACGGCGTGGCCGGCACCGCGGCGCCGATCCGGCTGAACTTCCTCGATGCCTGGGGCGCGGTCACCGGCTCGGTGTTCCCCACCGGCCAGCGCATCGACACGATCGACGGCACGCCGCTGACCTGCATCGACGCGGCCATGCCGCTGATGATCGTGCGCGCCGCCGACCTGGGCCTGGGCGGGCGCGAGTCCCCGGCCGAACTGGACGCCGACCGCGCACTGCTGGAACGGCTGGAGGCGCTGCGCCTGGCCGCCGGCCGCCTGATGGGGCTGGGCGACGTGGCGGGCAGCGTGATCCCCAAGCCGGTGATCGTGAGCCGCGGCGACGACGACGACAGCCTCACCTCGCGCTACTTCACGCCGCGGCGTTGCCATGCCTCGCACGCCGTCACCGGCGCCATCGGCGTGGCCACCGCCTTCGCGCTGCCCGGCACGGTGGCCAGCGGCCGTGATGGCGGGCCCGGTACGCGCCGCATCGCGGTGCTGCACCCGCAGGGCCGCATCGACGTCGAGGTGACGCTCGACGGCGAGGGCGAGGCCGCCCGCATCGAGCGCGCGGCGCTGGTGCGCACCGCCCGAAAGATCCTGCAGGGCGACCTGCACATCCCGGACTACGTGTTCTCGAAACCGATCGAAGGAGACCCCACCATGAAGCGACTCATCGCCCCGGCCCTGGCCGCCACCCTGGCCGCCGCCGCCCCCGCCGCGATGGCCTGGCCCGACAAGACCATCACCATCGTCGTACCCACCGCCGCCGGCGGCGGCAACGATGCAATGGCCCGCACCATCGCGCAGAAGCTGGGCCCGCTGCTGGGCCAGACCATCATCATCGACAACCGCGCCGGCGCCAACGGCTCCATCGCCAGCGAGTTCGTCGCCCGTGCGCCGGCCGATGGCCACACCATCATGTTCGGCTACATCGCCACGCACGGCATGAACCCGGCCCTGCAGAAACTGCGTTATGACCCGGTGGCCGACTTCGCGCCCGTGGGCCTGGTGGGCTATTCGCCGACGCTGATGGTGGCCAACGGCACCGTGCCGGTGAAGGACGTGAAGGACCTGGTGGCCCAGCTCAAGGCCAAGCCCGACAAGTACACCTACGCCTCGGCCGGCAACGGCACGGCGCCGCACTTCGCGGCCGAGCTGTTCAAGCTCAACGCCGGCGTGGTGATGCTGGGCATCCCCTACAAGGGCGCCGCGCCGGCCGTCAGCGACACCATCGGCGGGCAGACGCAGTTCATGTTCCCCAGCCTGTTCACCGCGATGCCGCACGTCAAGTCCGGCAAGCTCAGGGCGCTGGCGGTGGCGGGGTCCAAGCGCAGCGCGCTGCTGCCCGACGTGCCCACGCTGAAGGAGGCCGGCGTCGACGGCGTCGACGTGTCGCAGTGGTACGGCCTGTTCGTGCCGGCGAAGACGCCCAAGGCCGTGGTCGACCAGCTCAACAAGGCGCTGAACCAGGTGCTGGCCGACAAGGACATCGTCAAGCGCATCGAGGACCACGGCGCCGATGTCGAGGGCAGCACGCCCGAACAGCTGGGCGCACTCGTCAAGGGCGAGCTCGTGAAGTGGAAGCGCGTCGTGCAGCAAGCCAGGCTGACGGCCGACTGAGCGCGCAGCCAACCCAACACCCCAAGGAGACGACCCATGAACACCCCCCGCATCGCCAGCCTGCTCGGCCTGGCACTGCTGGCCGGCGCCGCCTCGGCGCAGGAAGTGACGCTGTTCGGCATCGCCGATGCCGCCTTCCGCCACGTCGACAACCAGGGCCGCGGCTCGGTCAACTCGGTGGTCAGCGGCTCCAATTCCACCAGCCGGCTCGGCCTGCGTGGCCGCGAAGACCTGGGCGGTGGCCTGTGGGCCGGCTTCCACCTCGAGCATGGGCTGCTGCTCGACACCGGCACGCCGGCCTCGGCCACGCAGTTCTGGGACCGCCGCTCCACCGTCAGCGTCGGCGACGCGCGCTGGGGCGAAATCCGCATCGGCCGCGACTTCGTGCCCAGCTACACCAACTGGTCGCGCTACGACCCGTTCTCGTACGTCGGTGTCGGCGGGGCCAACAACTTCGTCTCGGCCACGCCGGCCGGGCCCATCCGCTCGGCCTTCGGCACCTCGCCCAACACCACGGTGCGATCGAGCAACTCGGTGCAGTGGGTGATGCCATCGGGTTGGGGCGGCCTGGAAGGCGAGGTGATGTGGGCCGCGCGCGAGGGCGGCACCGCGGCCAACGGCCAGCACGACCTGCGCGGCCTGCGCGTGGGCTATGCCACCAAGGCCTGGGGCGTGTCGGCGGCCTCCACCCGCAGCACCAACGACCTCACCACGACCGGCGCCTTCAACGACAGCGCGGTGGGTGGCAACGTCGACCTCGGTGTCGTGCGCCTGTCGGCGGTGCTGCGGCGCTTCTCGCAGAACGCGGCGCGCCAGAACCACCTGCTGGTCGGTGCACGGGTGCCGATGGGCGTCGGCGAGATCAAGCTGTCGTACCACCGGGTCGACCTGTCCGGCCGCGTCGGCACCACCGCGATCGACGGCAACGATGCGCGCCAGTTGGCGCTGGGCTACGTCTACAACCTGTCCAAGCGCAGCGCGCTGTACGCCACGCTCTCGCGCATCGACAACAGCGGCGGCGCCACCTTCGTGGTGCCCGGCGGTCCCACGGGCCTGGCCGGCGGTGCCTCGTCCACCGGCACCGAGTTCGGCGTGCGCCACAACTTCTGATGGCCATGGACGACCTCAGTGCCTGGATCGGCCGCAGCGAGACCGTGCGCGACCCCATCGGCGCCACGCCGGTGCGCGCCCTCGCCGCCACGCTCGATCACCCCGCCGCCGAGGTGCCCGACGGCAGCGTGCTGCCGCCGCTGTGGCACTGGCTGTACTTCCTGCCGCTGCACCGCCAGTCGGCCATCGGCCCCGATGGCCACGCGAAGCGCGGAGGCTTCCTGCCGCCGGTGCCGCTGCCGCGGCGCATGTGGGCCGGCAGCCAGTTCGAATGGCACGCGCCGATCCGGGTCGGCGACGCGGTCGAGCGCACCTCGACCATCGCGCGGGTCAGCGCCAAGTCGGGCCGCACCGGCGAGCTGGTGTTCGTCACCGTGCGACATGACCTGCGCTGCAACGGCGCGGCCGAGCCGGCGCTGGTGGAGCACCACGACATCGTCTACCGCGGGCCGAAGCGGCCGGACGATGTGGAGCCGCCACCACAGAGCCCGCCCGCTGGTGCCGCGTGGCACCGCGAGCTGCTGCCCGACGACGTGCTGCTGTTCCGCTACTCGGCGCTCACCTTCAACGGCCACCGCATCCACTACGACCGGCGCTACGTCACCGAGGTCGAGGGCTACCCCGGCCTGATCGTGCACGGCCCGCTGATTGCCACGCTGCTGCTCGACCTGCTGCGGCGCGAGCAGCCCGCGGCGCAGGTGGCGAGCTTCCGCTTCAAGGCGCTGCGCCCCACCTTCGACGGCCGGCCGATGGCCGTGCACGGCCTGCCTGCCGCCGACGGCTGCAGCGTGCGCCTGTGGGCCACCGACCACGAGGGCTGGCTGACCATGGACGCCGAGGCCCAGCTGTGCTGAACGACAGGAGACGATCGCCATGCAACCCTTGAAGGGCCTCACCGTGGTCACGCTCGAACACGCGATCGCCGCGCCGTTCGCCACCCGGCAGCTCGCCGACCTGGGCGCCCGCGTCATCAAGGTCGAGCGGCCCGGCACGGGCGATTTCGCCCGCGGCTACGACGCCCGCGTGCGCGGCCTGGCCTCGCACTTCGTCTGGACCAACCGCAGCAAGGAAAGCCTCTCCCTCGACCTGAAGCACCCGCAGGCCGCCGCGCTGCTGCGCCGGCTGGTGGTCGAGCAGGCCGACGTGCTGGTGCAGAACCTCGCGCCCGGCGCCGCCGCGCGCATGGGCCTGTCGCACGAGGCGCTGGCCGCCGACCGGCCCGGGCTCATCGTCTGCGACATCTCGGGCTATGGCGACGACCCCGTCCACCCCGGGCCCTATCGCGACAAGAAGGCCTACGACCTGCTGATCCAGAGCGAGGCCGGCTTCGTCTCGGTCACCGGCACGCCCGACGAGCCCAGCAAGGCCGGCCCGTCGATCGCCGACATCGCCGCCGGCATGTACGCCTACAGCAGCATCCTGGCGGCGCTGCTGGAGCGCCAGCACACCGGCCGCGGCCGGCGCATCGACATCTCGATGCTCGAGTCGCTGGGCGAGTGGATGAGCTACCCGATGTATTACGCGTTCGACGGCGCCCAGCCGCCGCCGCGCACCGGCGCCAGCCACGCCACGATCTACCCCTATGGCCCGTTCCCGGCCGGCGACGGCGGCACGGTGATGTTGGGCCTGCAGAACGAACGCGAATGGCAGTCGTTCTGCCAGGGCGTGCTGCAGCAGCCGGCACTGGCCACCGACCCGCGCTTTGCGGGCAACGCCCGCCGGGTGGCCGAGCGCGCGGCGCTGCGCGCGCTGATCGTCGAGGCCTTCTCGTCGCTCACCACTGCGCAGGTGGTCGAGCGGCTCGAGGCGGCGCAGATCGCCAATGCCCAGGTCAACACCATGGCTGGCCTGTGGGCGCACCCGCAGCTGGCCGCCCGCCAGCGCTGGCGCGAGATCGGCTCGCCGGCCGGCCCGCTGCCTGCGATGCTGCCGCCCGGCAGCTGGGACGACGGCGACCCGCGCATGGACCCCGTGCCGGCGCTGGGCCAGCACACCGACGCGATCCTCGGGGCCCTCGGCGTCGACGCCGCCGGCCTGGCGGCGCTGCGCGCCGACGGCGCGATCTAGCCGCGATCCTGGCCTGTCCACCGATACCATCCCACCGAACCGCGACGCAAGGACCTCACGCCATGGCCGCCAGCATCATCGACTCCAGCATCTTCCAGGGCATCTTCTCCAGCGACGCGATGCGCGCCGTGTGGAGCGACGAGAACCGCACCCGCAAGTACATCGACGTGGAGCGCGCGCTGGCCATCGTGCAGGCGCGGCTGGGGCTGATCCCGCAGGAGGCGGCCGACGAGATCGTGAGCCACTGCCAGCTCGAGCAGATCGACATGGCGCGGCTGCGCCAGCAGACCGAGCGCATCGGCTACCCGATCCTGGGCGTCGTCACGCAGCTCAACCAGCTGTGCCGCGACCAGCTGGGCGAGTACGTGCACTGGGGCGCCACCACGCAGGACATCACCGACACCGCCACGGTGCTGCAGATCCGCGAGGCGCTGGTGCTGGTGGACGACGAACTGGCCGCCATCGCCGCCGCGCTGGCCAAGCTGGCGCGTGAACACCGCCTGACGCCCGTCATCGGCCGCAGCAACCTGCAGCAGGCTATTCCCGTGACCTTCGGCTACAAGATGGCGGGGCTGCTGAGCGCGGTGCTGCGCCACCGCGAGCGCCTGGCGCAACTTCGCGAACGGGTGCTGGTGGGCGAGTTCGCCGGGGCGGCCGGCACGCTGGCCTCGCTGGAGCGCGGCGCGATGGAGACGCAGGCGGGCCTGTGCGCCGAACTGGGCCTGGCCCAGCCGGTGATCGCCTGGCACACCATCCGCGACAACATCGCCGAGGTGGGCGCGGTGCTGGGGCTGATCGGCGGCACGCTGGGCAAGCTCAGCATGGACGTGAAGCTGATGATGCAGACCGAGGTGGCCGAGGTCTTCGAGCCCTACCACCATGGCCGCGGCAGCAGCAGCACGATGCCGCAGAAGCGCAACCCGATCGCCAGCTGCTACATCCACGCCGCCATCTCGGTGGTGCGCCAGCACGCCGCCTCCCTGATGGACGCGATGGTGGCCGACCACGAGCGCAGCACCGGCCCCTGGGAGATCGAATGGATCGTGCTGCCCGAGGCCTTCTGCCTGATGGCCGGCGCGCTGAAGCAGTCGCGCGCGGTGCTCGAGGGGCTGGAGGTGGACCCGGTGGCCATGCGCCGCAACATCGACATGACCGGCGGCCTGGTGATGAGCGAGGCGGTGATGATGGGGCTGGGCCCTTACATCGGCCGCGAGCACGCGCACGATCTGGTCTACGACCTGTGCCGCGAATCGCTGGCGCAGCGGCGCCCGCTGATCGACCTGCTGGCCGAGCACCCCGAGATCCGCGCCCATGTCGACCGGGCCGCGCTCGAACGCATGCTCGACCCGGCCCACTACCTGGGACAGAGCGGCGTGATGGTCGACCGCGTGCTCGCGCGCATGTAGGGCTCTCGCGGAGTGCCACGGCGCCCGGGCCACCGTACAGTGCCCGACAGAAGACCACCTGGAGACGAGCGCCATGACACTGACCCGCCGCACCGCGATGAGCGCGCCGATCGCCCTGCTGCCCGGCTGGGCCGCGGCGCAGGCCGCCTGGCCGAGGCAATCGGTGCGCTTCGTCGTGCCCTTCGCGCCCGGCGGCACCAGCGAGATCGTCGCCCGCACGGTCGCGCATGAGCTGACCAAGCAGCTGGGCCAGACGGTGTTCGTCGACAACAAGGGCGGCGGTGCCGGCCTGCCGGCGATGACCGAGGTGGCCAAGGCCGTGCCCGATGGCCACACCATCATCCTGGGCCATGTCGGCTCGCTGGCGGTGAACCCGTACATCTTCCCGAACCAGCCCTACGACGTGAACAAGGACTTCGTCCCCGTCACGCTGCTGGCCAAGGTGCCCAACCTGTTCGTCATCCACCCCGACGTGCCGGCGAAGGACTTCAAGGAGTTCGTCGCCTACGTGCGCAAGAACCCGGGCCAGCTCAACTACGGATCGGCCGGCAACGCCAGCGCCGGCCACCTGGCGATGGAGTACCTGAAGCTCGTCACCGGCATGTTCATCACCCACATCCCGTACCGCGGCACCGGCCCGCAGCTGACCGATCTGCTGGCCGGCCGCACCCAGGCCAGCAGCGCCGGGCTGCCGGCCCTGCTGCCACACATCCGCAGCGGCAAGCTGCGCGCCATCGCCGTGGGCACGCCGCAGCGCCTGCCAGCACTGCCCGACGTGCCCACGGTCGCCGAGATGGGCTTCAAGGATTTCGAGACCTCGCAGTGGTACGGCATCCTGGCCCCGGCCGGCACCCCTCGCGACATCGTCAAGCGGCTGCAGGAGGAGTCGTACAAGGCGCTCAAGTCGAACAGCGTGACCGAGCGCTTCGCCAGCGACAGCGCGGTCGGCGGCGGCGGCCCGCCGGAGGAGTTCGCGGCCTTCATCGCGCAGCAGCAGAAGATCTGGAAAGAGATCGTCTCGCGCGCCGGCATCAAGCCCGACTGATCGTGTCGATGCGCCCGGGCGGTGGATGCCGTGCACTTCAAGCGCTGACATGATCGATGTGCTCGTCATCGGCGGCGGCAACGCCGCGCTGTGTGCCGCGCTCACCGCCCGCGAGGCCGGTGCGTCGGTGCTGATGCTCGAGGCCGCGCCGCGCGAATGGCGCGGTGGCAACTCGATGCACACCCGCAACCTGCGCGCGATGCACGACGCACCCGAGGACGTGCTCACCGAGGCCTACCCCGAAGAGGAGTTCTGGCAGGACCTGCTGAAGGTCACTGCGGGCAAGACCGACGAGGCGCTGGCGCGGCAGGCGATCCGCGATTCGGCGCAGGTGCGGCCGTGGATGCGCCGGCACGGCGTGCACTTCCAGCCCTCGCTGTCGGGCACGCTGCACCTCAGCCGCACCAACGCCTTCTTCATGGGCGGCGGCAAGGCGCTGGTCAATGCCTACTACCGCAGCGCGCAGGCGCTGGGCGTGCAGGTGCGCTACGACACGCCGGTGGCCCGGATCGAGCTCGAGGGCAACCGTTTCGTCGCCGCCGTCACCACGTCCGGCGAGCGCCTCGCCGCGGGCAGCGCCGTGGTGGCCAGCGGCGGCTTCGAATCCAACCGCGACTGGCTGCGCGAGGCCTGGGGCCGCAACGAGCGCGGCGAGTGGCCGGCCGATGCCTTCCTGATCCGCGGCACGCGCTTCAACCAGGGCGTGCTGCTGAAGGACCTGCTGGCCCAGGGCGCCGACCCCATCGGCGATGCCACGCAGGCGCACATGGTGGCCATCGACGCGCGCGCGCCGCTGTACGACGGCGGCATCGTCACCCGCGTCGACTGCCTGTCGCTGGGCATCATGGTCAACCGCGAGGGCCGTCGCTTCTACGACGAGGGCGAGGATTTCTGGCCCAAGCGCTACGCGATCTGGGGCCGGCTGGTGGCGCTGCAGCCCGGGCAGGTGGGCCATTCGGTGATCGACGCCAAGGCGGTCGGCCGCTTCATGCCGCCGGTGTTCCGCGGGGCGCGCGCCGACACGCTGGAAGCGCTGGCGCGGCAACTCGACCTGCCGGTCGAGCCATTCGTGCACACCGTGCGCGAGTACAACGCCGCCTGCCGCGTCGGCCACTTCGACCATGCGGTGCTCGACGACTGCCACACCGAGGGCCTGTCGCCGGCCAAGACGCACTGGGCGCTGCCGATCGACACGCCGCCCTTCCATGCCTACACGCTCAAGCCCGGCGTCACCTTCACCTACCTCGGCCTGAAGGTCGACGGGCGCGCCGCGGTGCACTTCGGCAGCCGGCCCAGCGGCAACCTGTTCGCCGCCGGCGAGATCATGGCCGGCAACGTGCTGGGCCAGGGCTACACCGCCGGCGTGGGCATGACCATCGGCACCGCCTTCGGGCGCATCGCCGGGGCCTCGGCGGCCCAGGCGGCGCAGCAGGCCGCCGCTCCGGAGGGCCAGCGTGCCGCCGCCTGACACCACGCCGCGTCCGGCCCTGCGCCGCGTGATCCCGATCGCCTCGGCCACGCCCGCGCAACGCTCGCCGGTGGACGAGGTGGCCCGCGTGCTGCAGATCTGCAATGCCTGCCGATACTGCGAGGGCTTCTGCGCGGTGTTCCCGGCGATGGCGCGGCGGCTGGAGTTCCCGGCCGCCGACGTGCACTACCTGGCCAACCTGTGCCACCAGTGCGGCGCCTGCCTGCATGCCTGCCAGTACGCGCCGCCGCACGAGTTTGCGGTGAACGTGCCGCGCGCGATGGCGCGGGTGCGCGCCACCACCTACGCCGACTTCGCCTGGCCGGCGCCCGCCGCGCGGCTGTACCGGCGCGCCGGCCTGACGGTGGCGCTGGCGCTGGCCGCGAGCCTCGCACTGTTCATCGCGCTGGTGCTGGCGCTCACCGGCGGCCTGTGGCACGCGCCGCTGGCCGGCAACTTCTACGCGGTGCTGCCGCACGGGCTGATGGTGTGGCTGTTTGCGCCGGTGTTCGGCTGGGCGCTGCTGGCGCTGGGCCTCGGCGTGGCGCGCTTCTGGCGACTGGCGCCGCCGGGCGCGTCATCGGCCGACGCATTGGGCGAGGCGGTGTCGAATGCCTTGCAGCTGAAGTACCTGGACGGTGGCCACGGCCAGGGCTGCCACGACGAGGACGATCGCTTCACGCTGCGCCGCAGGCGCTTCCACCACGCCACCTTCTACGGCTTCATGGCCTGCTTTGCCGCCACCGTGGTGGCCACCGGCTACCACTACCTGCTGGGCTGGCCGGCGCCGTATCCCGTGACCAGCCTGCCGGTGCTGCTGGGCACTGCCGGCGGCCTGGGCCTGCTGGTCGGGCCGGCGGGCCTGGCCTGGCTGAACCTGCGCCGCGACCCGCAGCAGGGTGAGCCATCGCAGCGGCCGATGGACCTGGGCCTGATCGCGCTGCTGTTCGGCACCAGCGCCACCGGGCTGGCCCTGCTGGCCGGCCGGGACACCGGCGCGATGGCGCTGCTGCTGGCGCTGCACCTGGGCTGCGTGATGGCGTTGTTCATCACCATGCCCTACGGCAAGTTCGCGCACGGCGCCTACCGCGCCGCGGCGCTGCTCAAATGGGCCATCGAGCGCCGCCTGCCGAGCCGGCTGCGGCTGGGGTCGGAATGAGCCCGCACCAGACACCGGGGAGACCGCGATGACACCGCACGACTTGCTCAGCCACATCGACAACGGCCGCCCCTGGGCGCCGGCCGGGCCGTCGACCTCGTTCACCGACCCGGCCGCCGCCTACCAGGCGGCTCTGGCTGTGCGCACGCTGCGCCTGGCGCGGGGCGAGGTGCCGCGCGGCTTCAAGATCGGCTTCACCAACCGGACCATCTGGGCGCGGTACCAGGTCTTCGCGCCGATCTGGGGCACCGTGTGGGACACCACCTTGGCATTTGCGAATGACCAAGGCGAGGGCACCCTGTCGCTGGACGCCACCTGCCAGCCGCGCCTGGAGCCCGAGGTGGTGTTCGGCCTGAAGGCCACGCCGCGGGCCGAGGCCACGCTGGACGACTTGTTCGACGCGCTCGACTGGGTGGCGCCGGGGTTCGAGGTGGTGCAATCGCACCGGCCCGGCTGGACCTTCAGCGCCGCGGACACCATGGCCGACAGCGGCCTGCATGCGCGGCTGCTGGTCGGCCGGCGCGTGCCGGTGTCGCAGGTGGCCCGCGACGCCGCGCAATTGCATGCGGTGCTGGCCGGCGCCCGCGTGGGCCTGTACCGAGGCGACACCTTGGTGGAGGAGGGCGTCGGCGCCAACGTGCTCGACAGCCCGCTGCACGCGCTGGCGCACTTCCTGAAGGAACTGCGCGCCTGCCCCGGCGCGCCCGACCTGCAGCCTGGCGATGTCGTCACCACCGGCACCTGGACCGACGCCTGGCCGGTGCAGGCCGGCGAGCGCTGGACGTCGACGCGCGGCGCGCCGCTGTCCGATCTGTCGGTCACGTTCCGCTGAGCGTGGTGGCCAGCGTGCAGCGGGTGTCGGTGCCGGTCGAGCGATGCCGCCGATGAAGGCCGGCCCGGGCCTGCACCTTCGCCGCCGCACCCTGCTGCACCTGTCGGCGTGCGGCCTCGTCCCGGGCCGCGCAGCGGGCGCCGACGCGCCGACTCGCTTCCCCGAGCGGCCGATCACGCTGGTGGTGCCGTTCGCACCCGGCGGCATCGCCGACCTCACCGCGCGCGCGGTGGCCGAGTCGATGGCCCTCCGCCTGGGCCAGGCGGTGGTGGTGGACAACCGGCCCAGCGCGGGCAGCATCGTCGCCTCGCAACTGGTGGCCGCGGCCCGGCCCGACGGCCACACGCTGCTGCTGATGAGCAACAGCCATGCGCTCAGCGCCTCGCTGTTCAAGCAACTGCCCTACGACGCGCGGAAGGATTTCGCACCGATCTCGACGCTGGGCTTCTTCGACCTCGGCCTGTTCGTGCCGGCGGCCTCGCGCTTCGCGACGCTGGGCGAGGCGCTGGCCTTCGCGAAGGCGCAGCCGGGCCGCCTGACCATCGGCACCATCGCGGTCGGCAGCACGCAGCACCTGGCGGCCGAGTGGTTCAAGACGGCCGCCGCGGTCGACGCGCTGGTGGTGCCGTACAAAGGCTCGCCGGCGGTGCTGGGCGCGCTGCGCGGCGGCGAGGTCGATCTGGCCTTCGAGATCGTCGGCCCCATGCTGCCGCAGGTGAGCGCCGGCGTGGTGCGCGCGCTGGCGGTGTCGTCCGACCGGCGCCACCCGGCCTGGCCCGCGGTGCCCACGGTGCAGGAGGTGGGCGTGCGCGGCTATTCGGTCGCCTCGTGGAACGCCCTGGCCGCGCCGGCGGGCACCCCGGCGGCGGTGCTGGAGCAGCTCAATCTCGCGGTGCGCGAGGCGGTGGCCTCGCCCGCGGTGCAGCAGCGCCTGGGCGCGATGGGGGTGCGGCTGGCGGCGGGCTCACCGGCAGAGCTGCAGGCGCTGCTGGACGCCGAGATCAGGCGTTGGGCGGCGGTGATCCGGGCGGCGAAGATCCAGCCGGAGTGAACCCTGTGGCCAGCCCGGCCCCGGGGGTACTCAGTACTTGCAGGCGTTGTCCGCCATGTAGTCGGCGACCTTGATCTTGCCGGCGATGATGTCGGCCTTGGCGGCGTCGACCCTCTTCTTCATGTCGGCGGTGGCCAATTTCTCGTTGTGCTTGTCGAGCGCTTCGCCGACGCCACCTTCCTTCAGGCCCGGATCGCCGACGCGACAGTCGGGACGAGGGCCACGATGGACCGCCCACTCCTGCTGGCGGCGGTGAGATGAGCAGCACATGGCGGCAGCTCGACGACGGCCTACCTGAAGGCGGCGCAGCCCAAGGCCCCTCTCGCTCAAAGCGGTGATCCCCAGGATCCAAGCCCCGGCGACGATTCCTCGGGTGATTTGCGAATTCGCAATCGCAGCGCCTGCTCCCGAAGGCACCGGTGAGCACACTCAACAAGATGCCCGGAGCCAATGCCTAAGGTGTGCGCATCGGTTGGGCAGGAAATGCGAAACATGGCAAAGCAGAAATGGAGCGGGTGCGTGATGCGCCGGCCCGCTGATCACTGTGCACAACCGATAGCGCACCATTCGTTCAGCAGGTTTCGTTCCGGCTTCGGTCGATACAGGAGTCCGGAAGTAAGCCGGGACAAGCTTGCCGCGTGCTCGTTCACTCAAGGAGAAAACTGATGACCAAGGCACATGAACTTCCGCGCACGCTTTCTTCGATCGCTGTGGCTGCAGCGTTCGCGCTCGCCGCGCCTGCTGCGATGGCCCAGGGCAAAGGGGTTCCCGGCGGCGGTGGGAAGCCTCCGGCCGGGGAGACCGCGGTCAACAATCTGTCGTACCCCGCACTCGATCTGGATGTGACGACATCCCCGGTGGCATGGTTCTTCACCATCGCACCCAGCCCCGTGCCGGAGTTGGGCAAGACCTTCTCCTATGGTTGCGATAAGAAGGAAACCATCGGTACGACGGAGTACCCGAACACGTCTTGCACCGCAGTCAGCGGATCGATCGTGACGTACTTGACCGCGGCACAGTGCGTTGCGCCTGCGGCGCCCTGCAACGGCCTGTCGGTGGAGAAGATGTTCTGGCAGAAGATCCCGGCCAATGACTGGTCGTCGGATTCGCGCAAGCTCCTGAGCGGGGAGTCCTTGCCTGCCATCGCGAGCCATGTGGATTGGGGTGACAACCTCGAGAGCCGCACCTGGCCTTCAACATCGGTGCTGCGCGTCGAGGTGACTCCCTATGCCGACCGGACGACGTTGGAGCCGATGTACAAGGGTCTGCAGATGTGGCACGTCTATGGCCAAGGGTCAACCGAGATCTGGGGTGTTCGCGCGCGCGACAGCGACAACGCGCCGTTCGCGTATCTGTCGCCTTATGCGATTCTCCGCACGATGAACGCACGGCTGAACTTGACCAAGATCGTGCTCGGTACTGCCGCGTGCCCCACCGCCGCACAAGGCAATGTGCGGCCCGATCTCGTCTGGAACGGCACGGCGTGGGTCGACACCGGTGGCGGCGCGAGCACGACCTGGCTGCTGCGGGACATTGGCTTCACGCCTGAACTGAACGTCGGCGGTAAATGGGTTTATGGCTACAACTGGCAATTGCGGCGTGACGGCGTTCCCGCGAACGTCAGCAAGGCGGGCTGGTGGCGACTGACCTTCCATTCGTCGCCAACCGCGGTCGGGTTCAGCTTCAACACTGTGACGGCGCCACCGGTCATGTCGGGCGTGCCGGAGCCCGTGTTGCTGTCGCTCGCGCCATTGAGTGCATCGGTACCGCTCAAGGGGCCGGGCGGTGGCGGAGGTGAAACCGGCGGCGTGTACAAGCCGGTGGTCGATCCCGTCAATCAAATCACCTACCTCGACATCTGCCTGAATTGATTCCATGTCGAAGGGTGCAGTGGGTGGGCGTTGAACGCCCACTCGCCCGGGCCAAGGAGAGCGACATGGGTTCTTCGCGTTTGTCGGGGTCGTTGATCGCGATTGCCGTTTCGTTGCCCGTAATGGTCGATGCGCAAGATCGCGCCTTTGGGGTAACGGCAACACGAGCGGACGTGCAGGCCAAGCCTCGGGAACGGGATGGCGAGCGGATCTATGGCAACGACCTGATGAACCCGCAGGAGCGCGCGGAGTATCGACGTCGCATGCGCGAGGCGAAGATCAACGAAGAGCGCGAGCAGATCCGGAAGGAGCATCACGAGCGCATGACGTAACGCTCGAAGGAGCATGGCGTGAAGATTCCAGACGAGCCGCCGGTGCAAGGCCGCAGGACGGGCCCGTGCTACGGCGAGGGACACGGCGCGGGTACTGCCGCACCGCGCTCGGACGGTAGCGCCGGCAAGGGCCGGTAACGGTTGAATCAACGGAGGTCCAACATGTGGACGAACAAGATACTGAGGACGATCGGCGCGGTGAGCGCCTTGGCGCTTGGCGCATGCGGCGGTGGCGACAGCACGCCGGCCCCTGGCGCGCTGAGCACGGTTGTCGGACCCATCACCGGGTTCGGCAGCGTCATCGTCAATGGCGTGCGGTTCGACGATGCCAACGCGACGGTGACGATTGACGATGCGTTGCTGACACGAGATCGCTTGCGCCTCGGCATGGTCGTTCAGGTGCGTGGCCGTGTTCAAGCCGACGGCACAGGTGTGGCTGACAGCATCCGCTACGACAGTTGCGTCGAAGGCCCGATCACCGCGATGAACCGCGTGCAGAACACGGTCACGGTGTTGGGGCAGACCGTCCATGTCGACGATGGAACCGTCTTCGACGGCGTGACCTTGCGCGACATGAACTCGTTCGCGATCGGCGATCTGGTCGAAATCAGTTGTTTGCCGGACCCGGCGAACGACGGGTGGCGAGCCACCCGCATGGAGCGCAGGGGAACGTTCGTGACCGGGGTTTCCGAGGTAGAGGTCGGGGGCTTGGTGAGCAACCTGAACCTCGCCCTCGGGACCTGCTTGGTAGGTGGGACGCCGGTGGACTTCTCGGGCATCGCCCCAGCCGATCGGCCGGCCGGATTGGCCAATGGCATGACGATCGATGCGAAGGGCCGCCAGGACGCCAACGGGATCGTTACCGCGGACCGATTGCGCGATCGGGATCGTGATCGCATCAACACTTCGGACGGCGATGGCATGGAAGTCGAAGGCTATGTGTCGAGCTTCGTGTCCTTGTCGAACTTCAAGGTGGACAGCCAGGCTGTGAACGCCGCCAATGCCGTGTTCGCGAACGGCACTGCGGCCGATCTGCGCAACGGACTCAAGGTCGAGGTTGAAGGTACGCTGAGCGGTGGCGTGCTGGTGGCGAAGCTCGTGGTGATCAGGCTGCAGTCGAACGTCCGCATCGAGGCGGGCATGCAGAAGAAGGATATGACGGGTGGCACGGTGACCCTGCTCGGGCGCCCGGTCCGCGTCAACGCCGACACGGTGCTGATCGACCGCACCGCAGACCGCAACCAGCCCAGGACCATCACGCTGGCAGCGTTGAACGTCGCCGACCGCCTGGAGGTCAAGGGGTACAAGGACGGCGCCGGCAATCTGGTTGCCGCGTACCTCGAACGCACCGAGGCTGATCCGCTGGTGGTGGTTAAGGCCGCAGCCGATGCCAAGACACCGACCACGCAGTTGACGCTTGCCGGCATCAACGTTGCGACCGGTGCGAGCACGCGCTACCGAGACGTGGACGGCAACCTGATCGACGCGACCAGTTTCTATCGCGCGGTACAGGTACCGCCAGCCGTGCCCACCAGCGTGCATGCGCGTGGCGTGGTCGCGAATCTGGCAACGAACGTGGTCGATGCGACTCGCAGCACCAGCACGATCGGCGAGTTGGAGATCGGCGAGGACTGAGGCGCGCGCGAGGGCGACACTCCGGCGGCTGGTTCAGCCGCCGCCGGAGATGCGCGCCACTGCCATCACCCCCCCAGGTCAGAGGAAGCAGGTCGGGAACGACGCCCCACCGCTCATCAGGTGCCTGCCCTGATCCGGGGCTGAGCAGCCCGACGGAGCTTCGAGAGACGGCACGACATCGACGCAGTGGGTGCTGATCAGGCGCTGCCGGTGACCCTCCGCCTGGAATCGGGGTCGTCGCCCGCGCAGCGCCGACCGTCGCTGGCCCGAGGCTGCAGCGCGCCGAGAAGTTCGGGTGCGTTGTCGCTCAGGTGGCCGGCAGCCAAAGTCGCAACCAGCCCGGCACCCTCGATGCGAACAACTCCGCTCGAGTCAGCGAAGGGCCGTTCCCGAGCTGGCCAACCAGCCTGGGCGGGCGCATGACACGCGTTGTCGGACTGCGACGTTTTCAGGAAGGCGTGGCCCGGCCACATTCCTTGAGTCCTGCGGGGCAGGGGGTCGGAGCCAGCCGGCCTTGGGCGTTCAATACTTGCAGGCGTTGTCCGCCATGTAGTCGGCCACCTTGATCTTGCCGGCGATGATGTCGGCCTTGGCGGCGTCGACCCTCTTCTTCATGTCGGCGGTGACCAGCTTCTCGTTGTGCTTGTCGAGCGCGTAGTCGACGCCGCCTTCCTTCAGGCCCAGCGCCGTGAACGCCCCGGGCGTGGTCTTCTTGAACAGGTTGTTCACGGCCACGTCCACCCGCTTGACCATCGAGGTGAGCATGGTGCCGGGCTGCAGGTGGTTCTGGTTGCTGTCGACGCCGATGGCCAGCTTGCCGCCGTCCTTGGCGGCCTGGTAGACGCCGATGCCGGTGCCGCCGGCGGCCGCGAAGATCACGTCCACGCCCTTCGAGAACTGGGCCTTGGCCAGCTCGCTGCCGCGGGCCGGGTCGTTCCAGGCCGAGCTGGTGGTGCCGGTCATGTTGGCGCTGACCTCGGCCTTGGGGTTCGCGTACTTTGCGCCTTGCTCGAAACCGCACTGGAACTTGCGGATCAGCGGGATGTCCATGCCGCCGATGAAGCCCACCTTGCCGGTCTTGCTGGCGATGGCGGCCATCATCCCGACCAGGAAGCTGCCTTCCTGCTCCTTGAACACCACCGATTCGACGTTGGGCTGCTTGACCACCATGTCGATGATGGCGAACTGCAGCTTGGGATAGTCCTTGGCCACCTTCTCCACCGTGCTGGCCATCGAGAAGCCCACCGCCACCACCGGCGTGGCGCCCTTGTCGGCCATGCGGCGCATGGCCTGCTCGCGCTGGGCCTCGTTGCCGATCTCGAAATCGAGGAAGGGCTTGCCGGTTTCCTTCTTCCAGCGCTCGGCGCCGTTGTAGGCGGCCTCGTTGAACGACTTGTCGAACTTGCCGCCCATGTCGTAGATGACGGCGGGCTGCGCCTGGGCGATGGCGGTGGCCGAGGCGAGGCCGAGGAGGGCGACGAGCGCGTTGGACATGATGGGCGGCACCTGCGGAGCGTGGTTGAACGTGGGCGGCAGGATAGCAAGTTGCAGGCCGCGGGCCATGAGGGATAGCCTGCCCCGGCAACGGCCGACACCGGGCAGGGGTTGACGACGAGGCCACCTGGGCCGGCGCTGCACTAGCATCGCGCCATGCCCGACCCCGCCCGCCATCCACGCCCGAGCGCTGCTGCCGAAGCGGCCATCGCCCACCGACTGCCGAAGGTGCTGCTGCACGAACACCTCGACGGCGGCCTGCGCGTGGCCACGCTGTTCGACCTGCTGCGCGAACGCGGGCTGGCCGCGCCGGCCGGCGACGTGCCGGCGCTGGCGGCCTGGTTCGAGGCGCGGGCCCATGCCGGCTCGCTGGTCGAGTACCTGCGCGGCTTCGCGCTGACGGTGGCGGCCATGGCCACGCCCGAGGCGATGGCCCGCGTGGCCTTCGAGGCCGCCGAGGACGCGCGGGCCGATGGCTGCGTGCTGGCCGAGTTCCGCATCGCGCCGCTGCTGTTCGAGCCCTTCGGCGTGTCGGGCGAGGCGGCGGTGGAGGCCCTGCTGGCCGGCCTGGCGCGCAGCCCGCTGCCCAGCGGGCTGATTGTCTGCGCGATGCGCCACCTGCCCACCGACGAGGTGGGCCGCAGCGCCGCGCTGGCGCTGCGTTACCAGGGCCGGGGCGTGGTCGGCTTCGACCTGGCCGGTGCCGAGGCCGGCCACCCGGCCACCGACCATGCGGCCGTGCTGCGCCGCGTCCAGGACGGCGGCCTGCCGCTCACCTTGCACGCTGGCGAGGCCGATGCCGGCGGGCGCGTGCTGGAGGCCGCCCGCCTGGGCGCGCGTCGCATCGGCCACGGCGTGCGGCTGGCCGACCTGCTGGACGGGCCGGGCGACCCCGCACCGCTGCTGGCCGAACTGGCCGAGCGACGGGTGCACCTCGAGGTCTGCCCGACCAGCAACGTGCACACCGGTGCCGCGCCGTCGCTGGCCGCGCACCCGATCCGCTCGCTGGCCCGGCACGGGGTGTCGCTGTCCTTCCACACCGACAACCGGCTGATGTCCTGCGTCGACATGAGCACCGAGGCGCTGCAACTGCACCGCGAGGCCGGCTTCGGCTGGGCCGACCTGCAGCGCATGGGCCTGGCCGCCGCCGAGGCCTCGTTCCTGCCCGAGCCGGTGCGCGTGCGCGCCCGCGACGCCTTGCTGGCGTTCGACCCCGCCGATGCCACGGCCTGAACGTTCCCCAAGATGAGCCCTTCGATGCGCCCCCACCCCTTCGGCGTCCGCCGTGCCGCGGCCCTGGCCGCCCTGGCCGTTCTGGCCACGACCGCCTGCGCCCCGCTGGCCCCTCCGGCGGCGGCGCCGGCTGCGGCCAGGGTGCCGATGCCCACGTCGGTGTCGCTGCGCGTCATCGCCTTCAACGACTTCCATGGCCACCTCGAAGCCGGCAGCCTGAGCCTGACGCTGCCCGACCCGGCCCAGCCGGGCCAGGTGCTGCGCGTGCCGGCGGGCGGCGCAGCCGCGCTGGCCGGGCTGGTGAAGGTGCTGCGCGAGCAGGCGCCGGGCGGCGCCGCGCACAGCGTGGTGGTGGCCAGTGGCGACCAGATCGGCGCCACGCCGCTGGTGTCGGCGCTGTTCCGCCACGAGTCCACCATCGAGGTGCTCAACACGCTGGGCGTCGACGTGGCCACCGTCGGCAACCACGAGTTCGACGCCGGCCAGGCCGAGCTGGCGCGGGTGCTGGGCGGCGGTTGCGCACCGAATGGGGCCGATGCCGCGCAGCGCTCCTGTGCGCTGCATCCCTACACCGGTGCGCGTTGGGCCACCGTGGTGTCCAACGTCGAGACGGCGGACGGCCGCACGCTGTTCGCGCCGTCGTGGATCCTGCCGGTGGGCGGCGTGCGCGTCGGCTTCATCGGGGCGGTCACGCGCAGCACGCCGGGCATCGTCGTGGCCTCGGGCGTGGCCGGGCTGCGCTTCGGCGACGAGGCCGAGGCCATCAACCGCGCCGCCGCGGCGTTGGAGGCGCAGGGCGTGCGCGCCATCGTCGCCACCGTGCACGAGGGCGGCGAGATCGGCGGCGCGCAGCAGCCGGCCGACTGGAACGACACCCGCTGCCCGGGCTTCCGCGGCGACATCGTCGACATCACCCGGCGGCTCAGCCCGTCGGTCGACCTGGTGCTCAGCGCGCACACGCACCAGGGCTACCGCTGCCTCGTCGACGGCCGGCCGGTGCTGCAGGCGTTGTCCTACGGCCGCGGCGTGTCGGTGGCCGACCTGGTGATCGACGCGCGCACCGGCGAGGTCGAGCGCGCCCATGGCGACAGCCGCAACCTGCCGGTGTTCAACGAGCGCACGCCGGCCGCCCAGCGCGAGGCCATCGCCGCCGGCCAGCCTGGCGTCTGGGCGAACGCGCTGCGGGCCGCGCAGCCGCTGCCGGCGGTGGCGCAGCAGGTGGCGGCCTACGCGGCCGCGGCCGCGCCGAGCGCGCAGCGGCCGGTGGGCCGCATCGGCGGGCCGTTCGACCGCAAGGGCCGCACCGACAGCGCCGCCGGCCGGCTGATCGCCGACGCCCAGCTGGCGGCCACGCGCGACCCCGCCCGCGGCGGCGCGCAGCTCGCGCTGATGAACCCCGGCGGCGTGCGCAGCGACCTGGCCTGCGCCGGCACGCCGCCCTGCGAGGTGAGCTATGGCGAAGCCTTCACGATGCAGCCCTTCGGCAACAGCCTGGTGGTGATGACGCTCAGCGGCGCCGAGCTGAAGGCGCTGCTCGAGGCGCAGCAGGGGCCGGGGCGCGACGCGCCGTCGGTGATGTCGCCGTCGGCCGGGCTGCAGTACCGCTGGGTGGCCCGCGCGCCGGCCGGCCAGCGCGTGCAGGCGCTGACGCTCGACGGGCGCCCCGTGCAGCCCGGCACCGACTACCGGGTGGTCGTCAACAGCTTCATGGCCGAAGGCGGCGACGGCCTGGCCGGCCTGCGCCGCGGCCGAGACCGGCTGGGCGGCCCGCAGGACCTGGACGCGCTGGTGGCCCACCTGAAGACCACGCCCGCGCCGGTGGCCACCCCCCGCGTCGAGTGGGTGGAGTGACGGCATCGGGGTGTCCGACTGTCATGGCCCTGCCATGGCCGCGCGGCACCATGCGCGGTTTCGTGGTCTGCGACTTGCTAGCCGACACACAAGTTCACAAAGCGGGTCGGGCAGCAAGCCGGGTTTTCTCGGGCCGCGAATGACGTGAAAGCAACGCCGGCCGTCTGGCCGGGGTGATAGATTTTTCGATCAACGAACTTGAAGCCAGAGAGGGGTGCGGGATGAACAGTGATCGCTTTTCCGTGTTTGCGAGGACGGCGCTGAGCGCCGCGGTGGCCATCGTGGCGGCCGCGCCGGTGCTGGCCCAGAACACCACCGCCGGCATCGCCGGCCGCGTGACCAGTGCCAACGGCGCGCCGGTGGCCGGTGCCTCGGTGAGCATCCTTCACGTCGAGTCGCGCTCGGTCAGCACCGCCACCACCGACGCCGACGGCCGCTACTCGGCCCGCGGCCTGCGCGTGGGCGGCCCCTACACCATCACCATCAGCAAGGCCGGCCAGACCGACCAGCGCGAAGGCGTGTTCCTGGCGCTGGCCGAGACGCTGGCCCTGGACGCCACGCTGGGCGCGCCCACCACCACCGTGGTGGTCACCGGCCAGGCCGGGGGCCTGAACACCGGGGCCGTCGGCGCCGGCACCGCGCTGGGCAGCCGCGAGCTGAACGCCTATGCCTCCATCCGCCGCAGCCTGCAGGACTACGCCCGCATCGACCCGCGCGTGGCGCAGACCGACAAGGAAACCGGCTCCATCTCGGCGCTGGGCCAGAACATCCGCTTCAACTCCATCACCATCGACGGCGTCACCGTCAACGACACCTTCGGCCTCGAGGGCAACAACCTGCCCACGCTGAAGCAGCCGGTGTCGATGGACGCCATCCAGTCGGTGCAGGTGAACCTGGCCAACTTCGACGTCACGCAAAAGGGCTACACCGGCGCCAACATCAACGCGGTGACCAAGAGTGGCACCAACGACTTCAAGGGCAGCGTCTACTTCGTCCACCGCGACGAAGACCTGGCCGGCCAGCGCTACAACCGCACCACCCGCGCCTACGCCGACCCCGCGGCCTTCAAGGAACAGCTCAAGGGTGCCACGCTGGGCGGCCCCATCATCAAGGACAAGCTGTTCTTCTTCGCCAGCTACGAAGAACTGGCCAGCTCGCGCACCACGCCCAGCTTCGGCCCGGTGGGCAGTTCGCTGACCAATGTGCGCATCACGCCGGCGCAGATCGCCGCCATCCAGAACGTCGCCAAGACCACCTATGGCATCGACCTGGGCAGCATCGACGTGCCCTCCGGCACCGAGCTGACCGTGAAGGACACGCTGATCAAGCTCGACTGGAACATCAGCGACCGTCACCGCGCCAATGTCCGCTGGACCAAGACCGAGCAGACCGACCCCAAGTTCAACGACATCAACCAGGACGCGCTGTCGCTGTCGTCGTACTACTTCAACGAGATCAAGACCATCGACATGCTGGTCGGCCAGTGGTTCGCCGACTGGTCGGACACCTTCTCCACCGAGTTCAAGGTGTCGAAGCGCGATTTCGAGAGCGCGCCCACGGCGTTCTCCAACCTGCCGCGCATGAATTTCGTGTTCCCGGCCGATGCCACGGCCAGCCGCGACCGCACGCTGAACACCGGCACCGAGAACAACCGGCACTTCAACGCGCTGCGCACCAACACGCTCGACGCCTACGTGGCCGGCACGCTGACGCTGGGCCAGCACGAGGTCAAGCTGGGTGCCGACTGGCAGGACAACGACATCTTCAACGCGTTCCTGACCAACACCAAGGGCTTCTACACCTTCCGCGGCGCAGACCCGGCGGCCCTGTTCGCCGCCGGCACGCCCACGGGCTACCAGGTGCAGTTGCCGCTGGCCGGCCGCACCATCGACGACGGCGCGGCCAACTGGACGCTGCAGAACCTGGGCGTGTTCCTGCAGGACACCTGGGCCGTCGCGCCCAACCTGTCGGTGCAGCTGGGCGTGCGGGTCGACAAGACCGGCGTGCCCGACAGCCCGATCCGCAATGCGGCGGCCTCCAGCTTCTTCGGCTTCGACAACACCTACACCATCGACGGCGAGACCCTGGTGCAGCCGCGCCTGGGCTTCAACTACAAGCTCGACCTGGGCGAGAAGCGCAAGGGCCAGCTGCGCGGCGGCGTCGGGCTGTTCCAGGGCGCGGCGGCCACGGTGTGGCTGTCCAACCCGTTCTCGAACACGGGCGTGGCCACGGCCAACTTCACCTGCAACAACACCGGTGGCACGCCCTGCCCGGCGGGCCTGAGGTTCTCGGCCGACCCCGCCAACCAGCCTGCCATCACCGGCCAGCCGCCGGCGGCCGCGGTCGACTTCATCGCGCCGGGCGTGCAGCAGCCGTCGGTGTGGAAATTCAACCTGGCCGCCGACGCCGAACTGCCGCCGCTGCTGGGCATCGGCGGCCTGGTGGCCGGCGCCGAATGGGTGCACACCGAGACCAAGCAGGGCCTGTTCTACCGCAACCTCAACCTCGGCAAATCCACCGCCACCGGTATCGACGGCCGACAGCTCTACTACAACGCCGCCGCGCTGAATGCCGCCACCTGCTGGACCGATGGCGGCACCGCGCTGCGCGCCGGCTGCGGCGGCCAGAACCGGGCCAACCGCAACACCGCCTTCGGCAACGTGCTGCTCACCGATTCCACCAGCCACGGCGCCGGCGATGCCATCACGCTGTCGCTCAGCAAGCCGGCGCGCAGCGGCTTCGGCTGGCAGATGGCCTACACCCGCACGCGGGCCAACGAGGTCAGCCCGCTCACCTCGTCGATCGCCAATTCAAACTGGCAGAACATGGCAGTGTTCAATGCCAACGAGGAGTTCGCGTCCAACTCCAACTACCTGATCCGCGACCGCGTCAGCGCCGCGGTCAACTGGTCCAAGGCCTTCATCGGCAACTACCGCACCACGGTGGGCCTGTTCTACGAAGGCCGCTCGGGCCGGCCCTACAGCTGGATCTTCAACAACGACGCCAACGGCGACGGCGTGATCAGCAACGACCTGCTGTACATCCCGAAGGCCCCGGGCTCGGGCGAGGTGATCTTCCGCGCCCCCAACGCCGACCGGCTGACCGCCGCGCAGGCCGAGGCCAAGTTCTGGAGCATCGTCGAGGCGCACCCGGCGCTCAACGGCGCGCGCGGCCAGGCGGTGGGCCGCAACACGGCCTTCGCCAAGTTCGTCAACACCTTCGACATGCGCCTGAGCCAGGAACTGCCCGGCTTCCTGCCGCAGCACCGCGGCGTGCTCACCTTCGACATCCTCAACGTCGGCAACCTGCTCAACAAGCGCTGGGGCCGCATCGACGAGGTGCCCTTCCCCAGCGTGCGCCGCTTCGTCAACTTCGCCGGCCTGCAGGACGGCAAGTATGTCTACAGCGTCAACAACCCCGAGGACGTGACCACCCGGCAGAACGCCGGCGAGTCGCAGTGGGCGATCCAGGTGACGGCGAAGTACGAGTTCTGATGCGCACCGGGGCCGCACGCGGCCCCGGCCGCCTGAACGCGCCGCGCGCCGAACTGGTGGCCTCGGCGCATTGGCGCTGACCGGTACTTCGCAGCTGCCTTGCCCTATGAGGCGCGCGGGTGCTGCACGATGTGTTGCGACGGCCCATGCCCTTGCCAGTCGTGGCGCCCACGGGTCTTCCGGCAGGGATCAAGTCGTGCCGCCGGGAGGCTTGCATTCGTGGGTGTCTGTGGTCGGCCACGTCCTGACACTGACCAGAGGCAGCTCACGGGAAGGTCGCTTTGCCTTCCCTGCGCGCGCCATCGTTCATTGACGCCCCGCCGGGGATACGCCGCGAAGCACGGGATCGAGCGCACCATGAAAGTAGAACATCGCGCCGACATCGCTGGTTTCACCAAAGTGCGTGCCTCCGGCAGGCGCGAGTTGGTAGTCACCGGCGCGCAGCAGTATGTCGCCGAGGAACATCTCGCCCTGCAGTACCAAGCAGTCTTCGTCCAGCGCATGGCCGTGGTCGGGCACGCAGGCGCCTGCGGCAAAGCGCACCAGCATCGAGATGACCTCGGTGTCTCCACGCAACGGCAGCACATCGACGCCTTCGGTGATCGAATGCCAGCGCTTGCGTCCCGGGTCGACCCACCCAGAACTGGCGCACGCAAGCTCCCACCATCGGGCTTCCAGCGCAGGCAGCTGCGCTCCGTCGACGAGCAGATGACGGACATAGGCTGTCGCGTCGGTGGCCGCAACCAGCGGCGCGTCCGCGTCGGACCGTGGCCTGACGATGTAGCCTGCCGCGCCGGGCACGCCGATCGGTGAAGCCACACAACCGGCAATCGACAAGGAGCCATCCAACAGGAGGATCTCCTGCGCCCTGGCATCGTCGGGCCAAGGCAGCGTTGCGCCGGGGCTCAGCCGCTGGACTTCCACGCGCGTACCGGCGTCGCTGCGCAGCAGTCGCCGGTCGACGCCCCTTGCTGCATGCACCCACTCTCCATCCTCCATGCGGATGGTCGTGTACTCGCGGTGCGCAAGCACGCTCGAATGCACCTGATGGAGAACGTGCGTGCGCAGGTCTTTCGCTCGATTCGGCGCTGGGCGCATCCCGGTCAGCCGCGTCGCGACCATGCCGCACAGCTGCGATAACTGGTCGGCCGTGGAAGTGTCGCTGGGATGATCAGGGACCTCGGGCAGTTTTGAGTTTTCCATCGCGTGCCGAGCCTTTTCAGCTTGCATGAACCGGTTCGACACGACGATAGCCCCGGTTGGCGCAGGCATCCTCAGGATGCGCTGCAGTTTCTGGCCGTAGGGCACCGGCAGCGCTTCTCATCGGTGAGTCATTCCAGACCATTCGCGCAGGGGAGCACTTGTGCATTCCAGTGCGACGCCCATGTCCCGTGCGCATGCTCTCATGCGGCCAAAGTGACTGCGCTCGAGCACGAGGCAAGCCAGTGATCGCAACAGGGCTGGGTTCGCAAGAAAGGGGCGGACCTCCCAACGGCAAGTCACGTCGCACCCGCCACTCGCAGCGGCGGCAAGTACCCAGGTCAGATTGCCGTCGATGTCGCCGCGAATCTGCCACTCGATCAGTTGACAGGGTTCCGAAAGGCGCGCCCCGACGAGCAGCCGCAACGGCCGGCCAAACAGGGCCCGCCACGCCCGCCACTGGCCCATAGGCTCGGCAAGCCGCGGCAATGGGCCAACCGACGGAATCGATCGCCACCACCTTGGCCAGCGGTGCGCGTCGGCGACCAAATTCCAACACGCCTGCTGCGAGGCATCGAGCCACCATGCGCTCGTCATCACGAAAGTTGGGCTCATCGGGCCAGTGGCTGTGCCGCTGCTGAAGAAGATTCTCCATTCGAATTACGGTCACGGTGCCTGCTCGGATGCGGAAGGGGGAATGGCGCCGTGAAAGTAGAACAGGCCGCCGAAGTCGCTTGCGATACCGACATGACGGCAGCCCTGGGGAGCCAACTGGTAATCGCCTCCACGCATCAGGATGTCGCCCAGGAACATCTCGCCTTCGAGCATGAAGCAATCTTCGTCGAGATCGTGCCCGTGGTCAGGAACGGCGGCGCCTGGGGCGATCCTGACCAGCATCGAAGCCACATCTCCCTGGGCATGCAATACGGCGGCATCGACCCCTTCAAGGTAGCTCGACCAGGGGCAGTCGATCCCTGCTGCCGAAAGTGACGCGCCTTGGGCCGCTCGCCACCACTGCGCTTCGCCTTCCGGCAAGCGCGCGAGATCAACGACGCGGCTGCGCATGTACAAGCTTGCACCCGTTCTTCCTGCCGTCATGCCCCAACCCCCGGATTGCTCCAGCACCACGTGATTCAGCGGTGACAGTTGAATCGTCGGCGCAAGCCTGGCACCCAGAGCCAGCGTGCCACCGACCACCAGCACTTCCTGGGCCTGGGCATCGAACTGCCAGGGAACCGCGGCTGATGGTGCCACTTCCAGAAGATCGATGCGCAGTCCGCCTTTGGCGTTCAAAGTGAAATGGCGAACACCCGGGCTGGTTTCCGCCCAGGTGGCGTCCTCGCGTCGAATGGTGGTGAAGTGCCTGTGCACGTCCGCACTCTGGCGGACACGGTCCAACACGCTGCGCCTGAGTTGCTCTTCACGTCCGGCGACGAACGACATGGGCTTGAGTTCTGGAGCAATGGCCATGGTGAACTCGAACGAATCCTCCACCGCGGAATCGGGCATGCGCGTGCGCATCACGGATACCTCAGCTGAAGCTGGTTGAAGTCGGCGCCGAGCGCCGACTGCAGCGCGGCCAGGGTTCGTCGGACGTGAGACTTCACGGTGCCCAACGGCAGACCCATGTGATCGGCAATCTCTTCGTGTGTCAAGCCACGGAAGAACGCCAATCCGATCAGCTGGCGCAGCAGGGGGTCGAGCTTGGCCAACTCTTCATGCAACACGCCATCGCGCCTGACCGCCTGCAACAGGTCGAGGGGGTCGTCGGCAGCTTCATCCGGGAACGGGTCTTCCTCGTCGATGGGGTGCTGGCTGGATTGCACAGGGTCGCGCGACCGGGCCCGAACGGCGTCCAGTGCCCGCGACCGCGCCATCATCATCACCCAGGCGATCGCTGAGCCCCTGTTCGGATCGAAACGCGGGGCCTGGCGCCAGACCTGCCAGAAGGTGTCCTGCATGACTTCCTCGGCGCAGGAGACCCGACGCGTGATGCGCAGCGCGACGGCGTAGACCCGACCGGACAGTTGCTCGTAGAGGCTGGCCAGAGCCGATTCGTCCTGTCGCATGACGCGCCCGATCAACTGTGCCAGCGCCAGGTTGTCCAGTGATTCGACGGCGCAAAGCGCGCTTGTGCGAACCGAGTCACCCGAAGGAGCGCCGCCGTCTCCTTCAAACTCAGCCTGCTCGTCGGCAGGCATGGCTGGGTTCGGATCGTCCCCATCCTGTTTCGCTGGAAAACATGGAGCAAGGATGGGACCGGCCTCGAGACGTGCAGCACTGGGGTCCATCGTGGGTAACTCCGGTTACGTTACGTCTCGAGAGGCACCAGGCTGGCGATTCACGCACGTCCGCACGCCTCCGCCGGAAACCGGAGCCTGGATGCATACACGACAAATGTAGTCGGATTACGTTGGCGCAGCGTGACGTGCGAACCGCGATGGCTTTCTCGATGCACGCCTGCCCCAGCAGCACCCGGCGACCGCTCACAGCTACCTGCAAGGCCGTGAGGTCCTCTCTGCCGGCTCAACTTCCTTGGCACGTATTGCCGCAGACCGACAGGCTGTTGTCGGCGCTGACAGCCAACAGGCAGGTGCCGGTCAGGACTTGGCGGCCGCGGTGGGTAGGTTCCTGGCAGCTCGTCTTGTCGGCGCGGCATCGCAGGCGATCGCTGACTGATCGACGGGGCCTCGCCGCAGCCACCCACATGCAGCCGTCAAAGCATTGGCCTTCTGACCGACGCGCACTCGGCAGAGACTGAAAGCTTCCCAAGCCCTTGGTCATGACAACCCTGTCGGCCCTGGTTCGCGGTCGCCACGATGCCCCAGGCCTGGTCCCGGGCGGTGCCTGAACGCTTGTTTGCAGGAGTCTCTTGCCATGAAGACGACCCTCGGTCTCGTGGACCTGGCAGCCGGCCTGTGGTGCACAGGGGCAGCCGCGCGAACCATGGCCTTCGACATGCAATCGCATCGCGGCGGGCGCGGCCTATGGCCCGAGAACACCCTGGTCTCGTTTGGCAACGCCGTGCGTCCGGGCACCACCACACTGGAATCGGATGCCGCCACCACCGCCGACGGCGTGGTGATGATCTCGCACGAGCACACGCTCGATGCGGCCCGCACCCGCGACGCTTCTGGCCAGGTTCTGAAGGAACTGGGCTCGCTGACCCAGTCGCTGAGCCTTGCGCAAATGCAGGCCTACGATGTCGGGGCCCGCCCTTGCCCCAGGGTGTGGGCAAACCAAAAGGCAACGCGGCGGGGTCGCTGCAAACAGGCCGTCCGGCCGCATCTGGACAACGAGCCAAAGAAACCGGGTGTTGCCGAAGGGTCGATGGCGTGCGGCCAGCGCCCCGCCGTCAGCGCTCTGAACCGGTCCTTGCCGCCAGACAGGACGATGGCCTGAGCCGGGCCCGGTCGCGGCGACAGTCCTTGCCAGCATCACCGCCAGCGCTGTCCCGCAACGGGTGGCCCATGCGCCGCCGATGCAAGTGACCTCGGTCGAAAGCTCGTTCGCTTGATGACGACATGGCCCGTCGCCCCAACGGACGCCTGTCAGTCGTCACCGGTCCGGCGGCTCACCGGGTGGGCGTTTCGATCGATCGACGTGTTCGCACCGCGTGCGTGCTATTGGAAACCACGCGGCGGCAGCCCCGGCCCACGCCGCAGCCAGTTGGCCGGCGACCAGGCGCTGGCCGCATCGGTGGCGTGCAGCGTGTAGGCCATGCGCGAGCGGTCCGACCGGTTCGGCGCGCTCCAGTGCGGCAGCAGACCGTGGAAGACCACCAGCGTGCCGGCCGGCACCTCCAGCGCCACCGCGCTGGCCTCGTCGGGCCAGGGCGTGCGGTCGAGCACCTCCATGCGCACCGCATCGCCCTCGCGCACGAAGCGCTCGCGCAGCGGGCCGCGGTGGCCGCCGGGCTGCACCCACAGGCAGCCGTTGTCTCGTGTGGCGTCTTCCAGCGCAAACCAGAAGCCGGTGACGGTGCAGGGCGTGGTGTCGAGGAAGGTGGCGTCCTGGTGCCACTTCACCTCGCCGCCGATGCCCGGCGGCTTGAAGATCAGCATCGACTGCCACACCAGCGGCCGCGCCAGGCCCAGGTCGGCGGCCAGCGAGGCCAGCGCGGGGCCGTGCGAGAAGCGCTCGAACACCGGGTCGAGGTCGTGCATCGCGTGGCCGATCTTGTTGACGGCCTGGGCCTTGGGGCGGGTGAGGCGGCCTTCGGCATCGAAGGCCTCTTCCTCGAAGAAGCAGTGGATGCGGTCGCCCGAGGCCAGGAACTCGGCGTCGGCCGTGCGCGCCTGGTCGTGCGTGGTGAACACGCTTTGCCGGTCGCCGGGCTCGAAGGCCTCGACGAGTTGCAGCGCGCGCTGGCGCAGCGCCGCGATCTCGTCGGCCGACTTGAAGCCCGGCAGCACCAGGCAGCCATCGGCGTGGTACTGCCCGATCTGAGCGTCCGTCAGCATCAGCTGGCCGCGGTGATGCCGCGCATCTGGATGATGCCGCCGAGCAGGCCGGTGTCGGCTCGCATGCGGTTGGCCAGGCCTTCCGGGGCGGTGCCCACCGCCTGCCAGCCGGCGTTGAGCAGGCGTTGCCGGGTGTCGGGCGCGCGGATGGCCTCGACCAGCGCGGCGCTCAGCCTGGCCACGATGGGCTTGGGCAGCGTGGCCGGCGCGGCGGCGGCCGTCCAGATCTCGAGGTCGGCGCCGAAGACGTCGGCACTGCGCAACGTAGGCAGCTCGGGCACGAGCGAGCTGCGCACCGGCGAGGTGATGCCCACCACCTTGAGCTTGCCCGTCTTCACGTGCGGCAGCGCCAGCCCCGGCGGCAGCAGCGCCAGCTGCAGCTGCCCGCCGAGCAGCGCGTTGACCACCTGCGGGTTGCCCGGGAAGGGCACGTGCGCGGCGGCGATGCCGGTCTTGCTCTTGATGAGCTCCATGCCCAGGTGGCCGACGGTGCCGTTGCCCGGCGTGCCATAGTTGCCCTTGTCGCCCAGGTTGCGCGCCCACAGCAGCAGCTCGGTCGGCGTGGTGCCATTGGCGCTGCCGACGGTGACGAGCACCAGCGGCGCGACACCGATCAGCGACAGCGGCGCGAAATCCTTCGCCGGGTCGAAGGGCGTGGCCGGGTTGAGCATCTTGGCCACCGTGAGGTTGCCGTTGATCAGCACGCCGATGGTGTGCTGGTCGGTGCTCTTGGCCATCAGGTCGGCGGCGATGTTGCCCGACGCACCGGGCTTGTTTTCGACCACCACCGGCTGGCCCAGCAGCCGGGCCAGCGGCTCGGCGATGGCGCGCGCGGCCAGGTCGGGCGTGGAGCCGCCGGGAAAGCCGACCAGGATCTTCAGCGGCCGGGTGGGCCAGGGCGACACGGCGGCGGCCGACGCGGCGCGGCGGGTCTGCGCGAAGGCGGCGCCCCCGAGCACGGCAGGGGTGGCGGCCAGCAGTTGCAGCAGGTGGCGGCGGGAGGTCATCGGGGAGGGATCCTTGTGAACGAGAGGGAACGACAGGTCAGCGGCCGAGCCAGGCGCCTTGCGATTCGAGGTCGGCCTGCACGCTTTCGGCGGACACCTCGCGCACCGGCCGGCCGGTGCCACGGGCCCGCGCGGCGGTGACGCCGGCGGCCTCGCCCATCACGAAGCAGGCCCCGCTGACCCGTGCCGCCGACTGGCCGGCATGGCTCATCGACGCACAGCGGCCGGCCACCAGCAGATTGTCCACGACCTGCGGCACGATCATGCGCCAGGGCAGCTGGTTGTAGCCGCGCAGCCGCGGGATGTCGGGGAAGGTGAAGACCACGTCGCCGGCCACGTGCGCCTCGATCGGCCAGCCGTTCACGCCGATGCTGTCGTCGAAGCTGGCGCAGCCCAGCACATGGGCCTCGGTGAGCACCGCTTCGCCGACGATGCGCCGGGTTTCGCGGATGCCCACCTGCGGCGCGATCTCGAGCAGGTAGGCCTGCTCGAAGCCCGGTGCCGATTCGCGCATGAAGTCGAAGAACTCGACGATCTGGCGCCGGCCCTCGACCTCGGCCGCGCTGAGCTGCCAGGCGTCGGTGCCGTCGACCGCCGAGCCGTCGGGGTTGGCAAGCTGGGTGACGTTGGCGCGCCATTCGCCCGGGTGCTTCTGCGGCCGCACGATGGGCGCCCGCCGCGCGAACTTGCGGCCGCGCGCCTCGGCCTCGGCCATCAGCAGGCCGAAACGGTTCCACGCATCACCGGCGCGCGCCGCATCGACACCGTGCACGCGGAACATGGTCGACGGGTAGAGCAGCGCGGGGCCTTTCTCGAACGGTGCGCCGGACCAGGCCGCCAGGTCGGCATCGCCCGACGCGTCGATGAAGGTCTCGGCGCGGATGGCGCCGCGGCCCGAGCGCGTCTCGACCAGCAGGGCCTCGATGGCGCCGAGCCCGCGCATCGACACGCCCACCGCCTGCGCATGCAGCAGCAGGCGCGCGCCGTGGCCCAGCACCAGCTGATCGGCCGCCACCTTGAGCGCGGCGTTGTCGTAGGCCTGCGCGCAGATCTTGCCGCCGAACAGGGCATGCGGCTCGTTGAGCCCGCCCAGCCGGCGCAGGCGATCGAGCAGTTCATCGGCCAGGCCATGCACCACCTGCCGCAGTTCGCCGTGCACGTTGGCATGCAGGCCGCAGAAGTTGGTGACGCCGGCTGCGGTGCCCATGCCGCCAAGGAAGCCGTAGCGCTCGACCAGCAGCGTGCGGCAGCCGGCCCGCGCGGCGGCGGCCGCGGCGGACAGGCCGGCCGGGCCCCCGCCCAGCACCAGCACCTCGACCTCGGCGATCACCGGCGTGCGGCGGGCGGGTTCGAAGACGGCGTCGTCGGCGGTCATGGACGGCCTTTCATGGGTTCGCGGATTGGCGGCCGCCAGCCTACGCCAAAACGGTGCGTTGCTGGGGGTGGGCCTCGCGCCACGGGCTTGGGTTCGCATGGCTAGAATGATTCGCACAGGGACGTCCCGGCCAAAGACCATCCATCGCATGAAACTCATCGGATCGCTCACCAGCCCCTACGTGCGCAAAGTGCGCATCGTGATGGCCGAGAAGAAGCTCGACTACCAGCTGGTGCTCGAAGACGTGTGGGGCAGCGACGCCATCCTCGCGTCCAACCCGCTCGGCAAGGTGCCGTGCCTGGTGATGGAGGGCGGCGAGGCGGTGTTCGATTCGCGCGTCATCGTCGAGTACGTCGACACGCTGTCGCCGGTGGGCCGCCTGATCCCCGCCACTGGCCGTGAGCGCGTGGAAGTGCGCACCTGGGAGGCCCTGGCTGACGGCATGTGCGACGCCCTGATCCTGGCGCGCATGGAGCAGAACTGGGGCCCGCGCGAAGGCGCCCGCTGCCAGGCTTGGATCGACCGCCAGGTCAGCCGCGCCCAGGCCGTGCTCGAGGCCATGAGCCGCGGCCTCGGCGACAAGCCCTTCTGCCAGGGCACGCACTTCAGCCTGGCCGACGTGGCGGTGGGCGTGTCGCTGGCCTACCTCGACTTCCGCTTCGCGCACATCGACTGGCGCACCCAGCACCCCAACCTGCGCAAGCTGGCCGACAAGCTGGCCACGCGGCAGAGCTTCATCGACACCGCGCCGCCCACCTGAGCGGCAGCACGCAGCGAATCTGATCGGCCGCGCGCACGGCGCGTGACCGGTCGTGTGCGATCTGGCCCGGCGCTCAGCGCGCCGGCGACAGGCTCAGGTCACCCGCGCGCAA
Organism: Ideonella sp. A 288; assembly: GCF_002198735.1. Taxonomy (GTDB): domain Bacteria; phylum Pseudomonadota; class Gammaproteobacteria; order Burkholderiales; family Burkholderiaceae_C; genus Pseudaquabacterium. The sequence continues at coordinate 283,841 of NZ_MWLO01000137.1, read as the reverse complement.
TCCCCACTGCATCTTGCGGTAGATGGTGCGCACGCGCGCCGCCAGGTCGCGCGGGGCCAGGCCGATCAGCCGCGCCACGTCGCTGATGCGCTGGCCGATCGACAGCTGCCGCAGCAACTGCCGCTCTGCCGCGGTCAGTTCCAGCGGGCCGGCCATCGCGTCGGGCGACGCGACATGCGGCCGCGTCGCGGTCTGCGCCTCGACGCCGAAGTGGTCGAGCAGCCGGCGTGCGATCCAGGGCGCAATCTCGGCGCCACCGCTCAGCGTGTCGAGGGCCTGCTCGGCCAGGCCGGGGGCCTTGGCGTCGTCGAGGTCGTGGAAGTTGTCGGCACCGGCCTGCAGCGCGTCCAGCAGCGCAGGGTCCTGCCCGCGGGCCACCACCAGCACCTGCGTGCCCAGCGGGCTGGTGCCCGAGCGCAGCACGCGCACCATGTCGACGGCCAGGCCATCGGCCAGGTGCAGGTCGGTGATCAGCAGCGCGGGGTCGTGGCGGTGCAGCAGCACGCGCGCGGTGGCAAAGCTGTGCGCCGGCGGCAGCACCTGCCAGGCGCCGGCGGCGCGCAGTTCTTCTTGCCATCCCGCGGTGCGCATGGCGTCGCGGCCGGCCAGCAACACGGTCCTGGTGGAAGTGGCGGTCATGGTGCCCAACGAGTCCTTGTGGTCGATGGGCCCATTCTTCGCGCCGGCCCCGGCGCCGGCATCCCCGTGGTGCGGGGGCTCCCCCGGGTTCACCGGTGGGGCATTGCCGACCGGCGTGAACTGCCTCACGCCAGCGGCGTGGTGCGCCTCACACGGTGGGCACCGTCGGTGCCGAGGTCGTCGTCGCCGCGCGACGGTCCGGCCCGGGCCTGGCCGCCACGCTGGCCACCGCCGCGTGGTTGGGCTGGAAGCTCGCACTGCTGGCCAGCGGCCAGAACACGCGGAAGGCGTTGTGCGGCCAGTCGGCCTCGCCGCGCTGCGCGGCCAGCAGCGAGCCCGGGGCCACGCTGGGCAGCAGGTTCGACAGCAGCCGCACCTCGTGGTCGGCCGTGCGGCAGACGATGTGCGCGGCGGTGATCTGGTTCGGGTGCAGCAGGCCGGCGGCCTCGACCAGTTCGCGCAGCGCCTGCAGCGTGTGGCGGTGGAAGCGCAGCACGCGCTGGGCCTTGTCGGGCACCACCAGGGCCTGCTGGCGCAGCGGGTCCTGCGTGGTCACGCCGGTGGGGCAGGCGCCGGTGTGGCAGTGCTGGGCCTGGATGCAGCCCAGCGCGAACATGAAGCCCCGCGCCGAGTTGCACCAGTCGGCGCCCAGCGCCATCACCCGGGCGATGTCGAAGGCGCTGACGATCTTGCCGGCGCAGCCGATCTTGATGCGCTCGCGCAGGTTCAGCCCCACCAGCGTGTTGTGCACCAGGCGCAGCCCTTCCTGCATCGGCGCGCCGACGTGGTCGGTGAACTCCAGCGGCGCGGCGCCCGTGCCACCCTCGGCGCCGTCGACGACGATGAAGTCGGGCAGCAGGTCGCTCTCCAGCATGGCCTTGGCCAGCGCGAACCACTCCCACGGGTGGCCGATGCACAGCTTGAAGCCCACCGGCTTGCCGCCGGACAGCGTGCGCAGGCGGTCGATGAACTGCAGCAGTTCGAGCGGCGTCGAGAACGCGCTGTGCGCGGCCGGCGAGACGCAGTCCACGCCCACCGGCACGCCGCGCGCGGCGGCGATCTCGGGCGTCACCTTCGGCCCCGGCAGCAGGCCGCCATGGCCGGGCTTGGCGCCCTGGCTGAGCTTGAGCTCGATGAGCTTGACCTGCGGGTCGCGCGCATGGGCGGCGAACTTCTCGGGGTCGAAGCGCCCGTCGGCATTGCGGCAACCGAAGTAGCCCGAGCCGATCTCCCAGATCAGGTCGCCGCCGTGCACGCGGTGGTGCTCGCTGATCGAGCCCTCGCCGGTGTCGTGGGCGAAGCCGCCGGCCTTGGCGCCGGCGTTGAGCGCGAGCACGGCGTTGGCGCTGAGCGCGCCGAAGCTCATCGCCGAGATGTTGAACAGGCTGGCCGAATAGGGCTGGGTGCAGCGGCTGAACGGTCCGCCGCCGATGGTGATGCGGAAGTCGTGCGAGCCCACGTGGCTGGGCAGCAGCGAGTGATTGATCCATTCGTAGCCGATGGCCTGCACGTCGAGCTGCGTGCCGAAGGGCCGCTTGTCCGGTTCGCCCTTGGCGCGCTGGTACACCAGCGAGCGCTGCTGACGCGAAAACGGCACGGCCTCGCGGTCGCTTTCGAGGAAGTACTGGCGGATCTCCGGCCGCACCCATTCCAACAGGTAGCGCAGGTGGCCGATGACCGGGTAGTTGCGCAGCAGCGCCCGCTGCGTTTGCCGCAGGTCGCGCACGCCGAGCGCGAACAGGCCGACCCCCAGCAGGGCCAGCCAGCCCAGTTGGCCGAAGCCCACCCAGGCGAAGGCGCCCAGCAGGGCCAGCGCGGCGGCGGTGACCATCGACAGGTAGCGGATCGGGAAATGGCGGTCCAGGGCGATCAGCCAGGCGGGCATCGGGGTCTCCTCGGGGCATGTGGCCCGCTCACAGGCCCCATGTGCCGCCGATTTCAACGCGCCCGCCGCACCGCCATGGCTCGAAATGTGGGGGCTAAGGGGGTCAGTTGAGGGCCGTCGGCGCAGGTGGAACACCCTGCGCCGCCTGCGCCGGCGATGCGGAACCGGTCACATCGCTTGCCCGGTGTTGCCGGACCGGACGGGTCGAGGCGCTCAGGTGGCCTGGCCCGGGCCGGTCGACGCGCGCGGGGCCTTGCGATGGCCGACCAGCGACAGCGCCAGCGCCGCGGCCATCAGGCCCAGGCTCGCCGGTTCGGGCAGGTGCGTCGGGTCGATGCTCAGGTCGAGCGCCCACAGGCTGCTGCGCTCGCGGCCATCGACGTTGATGAACTTGGCGCCGGGCAAGCCCAGGTAGGCCACGCCGGTGTAGTCGGGCTGGCCGTCGTGGGTGAAGCCGTCGGCCAGGCTACCGCCCAGCGCCACGTTGCCGTCCTGCGACAGCACCAGCGTGTACACGCCCCCCGACAGCACGGTGTCGAACAGCGCATCCCAGCAGAAGCCCGTCGCCGCGTCTGCGGCGCCGCTGCCGGCGCCGCAGACGTGGGCGCTGCCGACCTCCTGCACCAGCAGGCCGCCGGGCCCGAACACCGTGAGCACCGGCGCGAAGGCGCCCTGCGCGAACGAGGTGGTCACGCCGCGCACCTGCGATTCGCTGGTCAGGGTGAAGGACTGGACGAACAGGTCGTCGTCCTGGGCGAAGGCGCCGCTGTAGTGGGTGGTGCCGGCGAGCGCTGCCGAGGTCATGGCCAGCGCCAGGGCGGCGGTGCAGGCCACGGCCAGGCGGGTGGTGGTCGGGTGCATGGGATTCTCCGGAGCGGGTGCGCAACGTCGGGTATGGGCCGTGGTGGGTAACGAGCCATCGGCCGCGGGTTCCACGTCGGGCGCCGCACCCCCCGAAACGAGGGGCGTCGGGGAGCGTCCCGCGTTGCGGCCGACCCCGAGCGATCGGCGGCGCCGACCAGTGCACCGCACCGCCGCGGCACCCGGCGCCGGGCCATCGGGCTGTGGCTATACTTCTGCGCAGCGCCGATTTGTTCCTGATTGCGGGCGCTTAATCAAATGCCGCTAAAGAGGGACACCCGACCCGGTGTCCGCATCTGCAGCGGCGCCGGGTTTACTTTTTTTCGGGTGTCTCCAACGACCATGGCCTCGCTCGGGCACGTCATACCGCAGACCATGCGCTTCGACGAGCCGCTGCCGCTGCGCAGCGGGGCGTCGCTGGCCGGCTACGACCTGGTCTACGAGACCTACGGCAGCCTCAACGCCGAACGCAGCAACGCCGTGCTGGTGTGCCATGCGCTCAACGCCAGCCACCACGTCGCCGGCACCCACGCCGGGCAGGACAAGAGCGAGGGCTGGTGGGACAACCTGGTCGGCCCCGGCAAGCCGCTGGACACCGACCGCTTCTTCGTCATCGGCGTCAACAACCTCGGCTCGTGCTTCGGCAGCACGGGGCCGATGCATGTGAACCCGGCCACCGGTCTGCCTTACGGCGCCGACTTCCCGGTGGTCACGGTGGAAGACTGGGTCGACGCGCAGGCCCGTCTGCTCGACCGCCTGGGCATCGAGCGCCTGGCCGCGGTGCTGGGCGGCAGCCTGGGCGGCATGCAGGCGCTGTCGTGGACGCTGCGCCACCCGGCCCGCGTGGGCCACTGCATCGCGGTGGCCACCGCCCCCAACCTGTCGGCGCAGAACATCGCCTTCAACGAGGTGGCGCGCCGCGCCATCATCACCGACCCCGACTTCCACGGCGGCCACTTCTATGCCCACGGCGTGGTGCCCAAGCGCGGGTTGCGCGTGGCCCGCATGATCGGCCACATCACCTACCTGAGCGACGACTCGATGGAAGAGAAGTTCGGCCGCGAACTGCGCTCGGCCGAGCTGGGCTATTCCACCCAGGACATCGAGTTCCAGATCGAGAGCTACCTGCGCTACCAGGGCGACAAGTTCAGCGAGTACTTCGACGCCAACACCTACCTGCTGATCACCCGCGCGCTGGACTACTTCGACCCGGCGCGCGACCACGGCGGCGACCTGTCGCGGGCCTTCGCCGCCGCGCGCGCGATCCGCTTCCTGCTGGTGAGCTTCACCACCGACTGGCGCTTCTCGCCGGCGCGCTCGCGCGAGCTGGTCAAGGCGCTGGTCGACAACCGCATCGACGTGAGCTATGCCGAGATCGACGCGCCGCATGGCCACGACGCCTTCCTGCTGGACGACCCGCGCTACCACGGCGTGCTGAAGGCCACCTTCGATCGCATCGGCGCGGCCACCGGAACATGAGCGAACGCAAGGACCTCGAGACCATCGCGGCGCTGGTGCCCGAAGGCGCCCGCGTGCTCGACCTGGGTTGTGGCGACGGCGCGCTGCTGGCGCACCTGCGCGACCGCCGCGGCTGCACTGGCTACGGCGTCGAGATCGACGACGGCAACCTGCTGGCCTGCGCGCGGCGCGGCGTGAATGTGGTGCAGCTCAACCTCGAGGACGGCCTGGCGCTGTTCGAGGACGCGAGCTTCGACGTCGTGCTGCAGCTCGAGACGCTGCAGCACCTGCGCAACACCGAGCGCATGCTGCGCGAGACGGCGCGCGTGGGGCGGCTGGGCATCGTCAGCTTCCCCAACTTCGCGCACTGGCCCAACCGCCTGTCGGTGCTGCGCGGGCGCATGCCGGTGACCAAGGCGCTGCCCTACCAGTGGTACGACACGCCCAACATCCGGGTCGGCACCTTCGCCGATTTCGAGGTGCTGGCGCAGCGCAACGGCCTGCGCATCCTCGATGCCTTCGGGCTGCACCATGGCGAGCCGGTGCGGCGCTGGCCCAACCTGATGGCCAGCGTCGCGGTCTTCAAGTTCGAGCGCGGCTGAGCGCCGGCCCGGGTCGGCCAGGCCCGGGAGGGCCTGGCTTCGGTCGCTCAGTTCATGCGGACGCTGCGATTCGGCGTCAGCAGTTCACCGGCGGCCAGCAGCGTGTGCGTGCGGTTCGCGGTGCGCACCTCGGCCCGCACCGCCTCGCGGCTCGTCGCCACCTGCACGGGGGCCTCCTTCCGGCTGGCTTCGCCGGCCGCCAGCAGCGTGCCCTGGGTGCGGGCCTGCAGCACCTCGGCCTTGACGTCGGCGCGCGTGGTGACCGACACGAAGGGGCTGCGGTCGATGGTGATGTCGTCGGCCAGCGCGGCGGTGCTGGCGAAGGCGACCAGGGACAGGGTGATCAGTTGGGTGGTATTCATGATGGATTCCATAACAGTGTGTGAACGGTACCGGGCAGGTCGACGCTGTCTTTGTGCGCCGTCTTGTCCGCCTCGGTGAGTCTTCAGAGCGGGTGTCTCATCGATGAAGGCAACTGTAGGGGTCTACCCTGATCTCATCAATCGGGCGCCGGTCAATGGATAATTCCTGAATCGCGAACAATCGAGGGCGGCCAGGGCCGCGAATCCATGGACCTGATGCGCGCCATGCGGACCTTCGTCCGCGTCGTCGACGAGCAGGGCTTCGCCGCCGCGGCGCGCGCGCTCGACCTGGCCCCGGCGGTGGTCACCCGCCAGGTGGCCGAGCTCGAGGCGCACCTCGGCGCCCGGCTGCTCAACCGCACCACGCGCCGCATGTCGCTGACCGAGGTCGGCGAGACCTACGTCGACCATGCGCGCCAGATCCTGGCCGACGTGGAGGAGGCCGAGGCCGCCGCCGCCCGCTCGGTGAAGGACCTGCGTGGCCACCTCAAGGTGCTGGTGCCGCCGGCCTTCGCGGTGCACCAGCTGGCCCGGCACCTGCCGGTGTTCCGGGCCCGGCACCCGCACGTGACGCTGGAACTCACCGTGCCGGGGCCGGTGGAAACGGTGGACGACACCCACGACGTGTCGATCCTGATGACCGGGCACGGCTTGCGCGATGGCGATTTCGTCGCCCGCCGCATCGCGGTGTCGGAGGTCATCATCTGCGCCGCGCCGGCCTACCTCGACCGCGTCGGGCGTCTCAACCATCCGATGCAGATCCTGGAGGTCGACATGCTGCTGCCGACGCTGACCACCGCGCGCCGCGTGCTGAGCTTCACCCACGAGACCGCGCTGGGCGCCGATGGCGAACCCGAGCGCGTGGACGTGGTGCCGCCGCGCGCCGCGCTGACCACCATCCACCTCGACACCACCCATGCCGCGGTGCTGGCCGGCATGGGCGTGGCCGGCCTGCCGTCGTTCGTGGCCGCCGATGGCCTGATGTCGCACCGCCTCGAACGCCTGCTGCCGGAGTGGCGCATCTTCGCGCTGACCATCCATGCCGGCGTGCCCACGCGCAAGCACCTGCCTGCGCGCACCCGGGCCTTCGTCGACTTCCTGGTCGAGACCTTCGGCGGCGGCGAGCGCGACCGGTGGCTCGAGGCCGCGGGATGCCCCACGGTGGCGGCCGCGGCGTCGGTGATGCCCGCTTCCGTGGCGATGTCGCCTGTGGCACGATCGGCGACCCCAGGTTCCACCCGAAAGGCACGACCATGATCGGCTACGTCACCCTCGGCACCAACGACCTGCCCCGCGCCGCCGCGTTCTACGACGCGCTGCTGGCCGAGCTTGGCATCGGGCGCATCATGGACTTCGGCCGCGGCTATGCCTGGGGCACGACGATGGACCAGCCGGCCTTGGGCATCATGGTGCCCTTCGACCAGAAGGCCGCCACCGCGGGCAACGGCACGATGGTGGCGATCGCCGTCGACAGCCACGAGAAGGTCGACCGCCTGTACCGCAAGGCGCTGGCCCTCGGAGGCCAGGACGAAGGCGCCGCCGGTCCGCGCGGCGAGGGCTTCTACGCCGGCTACTTCCGCGACCTCGACGGCAACAAGCTCAACGTGTTCTGCATGGGGTAGGGCAGGCGGCACGGGCGCGCCGTGTCGCCCTTGCCCCGCCGCGCAGGGGCGGTCGCGATCAGCGCGTGCCTGTCGGCGCCGATGCCGGTGAGGAGGCCGAGGCGGCGGCCCGCAGCGCGGCATGCCGCCGTGGCAGGTCGCGGATCCACTCTGCCGGGATCGCGAAGTTGAGGTTCTGCGCGGTGGCCGACACCGAGGCGATGGTCGTCAGGCCGACCAGCGCGCCCTGGTCGTCGAACAGGCCGCCGCCGCTCGAGCCGCCCGAGATGGCGGCCGAGGTCTGCACCAGCAGCAACTGCCCGGCGGCGTTGCGGCGCAGCGACGACACCAGGCCCTCGCTCATCGTCAGGTCGAGCCCGCGCGGGTGGCCGATGGCGTAGGCGGGCTGGCCGATGGCCAGGGCCTCGGTGCGGCCCAGCGCCACGGCGGGCGATTCGACCGCGGCCGCGGTGAGCTGGCACAGGTCGCGCTGCACGTCCCAGGCCGAGAGCCGGGCGTCGACGCCCGGGCTGTCGGGCGCGGCATTGCGGCGCAGCAGCACACGCTTGGCTTTTGCCAGCACGTGGCAGTTGGTGACCAGGGTCTGCGGGGCCACCACCACGGCACTGCCCTGGCCCAGCGCCAGGCCGTCGGCGTCCAGCCCGATCACCTTCCACAGGCTGGGCGAGACCTTGGCGAAGACCTCGGCGGGGGTCAGCGGCTGCGCCAGCGCGGGCAGGCCGGCCAGCACCAGGGCCAGCGCCACCAGGCTGCCGCCGGCCCGCCGCGACCCTGCGGACGGGGACAGCCGTCCGATGGACGCGCCCCATCGGCGATAGGACGATCGGGCCGCCGACCCGTGGCGCGGAGCAGGCGCGTGGTTCATGGGCGGATCAGGCCTTCGAGGTCGGCGGTGGTGGCCGCCGGGTTGAGCACGGCCTCGCCATCGACCTGGCCGCCTTCGAGCATCGACCTCGGCGCTGGTGTGGATTTGTCGAGCGGCAGGCACGACTGGCCCGTGGGGTTGCGGCGCAGTGCGCCTTCGGCGGGTTTCACCTGGTCGGGCAGCGTGGCGTCGAGCACCACCGCGCCGCAGTTGCCGGCGCTGACGCCGCCCTGCAGCGCGTAGGTGCGGCCGGCCACCGGCGTGAAGCTCCAGCGCACCAGGCAGGTCTGGCGCGGCGGCTTGATGACCATGAAATCCAGCGTGGTCAGCACGCCCGCGGCCAGCACGGCCGCGGCGGGCTGTTGGTTGCCCCCGCCGCGGCCCACCACCTTGGGGCCTTTGCACAGCACGGCATCGTCGAGCGCGAAGACGACGAAGCGGTCGGGCGCCGCCACCGTGGCCCGCATCAGCAGGCGGGCAGTGGGCGCCCCGGCGGGCACTGTGTAGGCGGCTGCGGCATCGGGCGCTGGCGGCGCTTGCGGCGGGGCGGCGCATCCGGCGAGGAGCGTCACCCCGGCGGCCAGCGCGCCCCGGGCGGCCGCGCCGGCGCGGCGCGCCGCCGAGGTCGTTGGCGCGAGCGCGTCCGAAGCGCGGCCAGGGGCAAGGGGCATCGTGGTGTGGCGCGCCTTGGGGCGCGGTGCGGGTCGGGCCAAGCAAGGTCCCTGCGGGTGGCGGTCAGGGCCCAGTGTAGGCCGGGACGCGCGGATGGGTCGTCGACCGCGCCCCTGGCTACACTGGCCGGATGCGTCCGATCGCCACCGCCGACGGGGTGCCGCTGCAGGGGCACCTGTGGCCGGCGTCGGCCCGACCGGCGCGCGGTACGGTGCTGGTGGTGCACGGGCTGGGCGAGCATGGCGGGCGCTACGCCGCCCTGGCGGCTCACCTGGCGGCCCTGGGATGGACGGTGGTGGCCTTCGACCACCGCGGCCATGGCGCCTCGGGCGGGCCGCGCGGCGCGATCCCGGCCGACGACAGCCTGCTGGCCGACCTGGGCCGCGTCGTCGAGGCGGTGCAGGCCGAGCACCCCGGGCCGCTGGTGCTGCTGGGCCACAGCCTGGGCGGTCTGCTCGCCGGCCGCTTCGTCGCCGAGGGCCTGGCGGCGGCCACCGCGCACTGGTGGCGGCCGGTGGACGCGCTGGTGATGTCGTCGCCCGCGCTCGACCCCGGCATGCACCTGGGCCAGAAGGCCCTGCTCGCGCTGCTGCGCCGGCTGGCGCCCGATCTGGCGTTGGGCAACGGCCTGCAGGCCGAATGGCTGTCGCACGATGCCGAGGTGGTGGCGGCCTACCGGGCCGACCCGCTGGTGCACGACCGCATCACGCCGCGGCTGGTGCGCTTCATCGTCGACGGCGGCGCACAGGTGCGTGCGCTGGCCCCGCGCTGGGCGCTGCCGACGCTGCTGATGTACGCCGGCGCCGACCGCTGCGTGGCGCCTCGCGGCAGCGCGGCCTTTGCCGCGGCGGCACCGCCGGGCGTGGTCGAGGCGCGCTGCTTCGGCGCGATGCGCCACGAGATCTTCAATGAACCCGACCGGGCCGAGGTGCTGTCCACGCTGACGCGCTGGCTGGCCGCGCGCGGCCACTAGACTCGCGCTTCCCAGACCATCGCACCGAGGCCCCGCCATGAACGCCCGCGACCCCCTGTTGCCGCTGCAACCCGACGAGGCCAGCGCCCTGGCCCGCTACGCCGACCAGCGCTGGGACGAGGCCATCGTGCCCGCGCTCACCGACTACATCGGCGTGCCCGCCAAGAGCCCGATGTTCGACGCCGACTGGCAGGCGCACGGCTTCATCGACCGCGTGGTGCGCGATGCGGCCGCCTGGGTCGAGGGGCGCCGCGTCGCCGGCCTCACGCTCGAGGTGGTGCGCCTCGAAGGCCGCACGCCGGTGATCTTCTTCGACATCCCGTCGACCAAGGCCGGCTCCACCGACACGGTGCTGATGTACGGCCACCTCGACAAGCAGCCCGAGTTCACCGGCTGGCGCGCCGACCTGGGCCCGTGGACGCCCCGCTACGAGAACGGCCTGCTCTACGGCCGCGGCGGCGCCGACGACGGCTACGCGGTGTACGCCGCGATCACCGCGGTCGAGGCGCTCGACCGCCAGGGCATCCCGCGGCCGCGCATCGTCGGCCTGATCGAGACCTGCGAGGAAAGCGGCTCGTCGGACCTGCCGGTGTACCTGGATGCGCTGCGGCCGCGCCTGGGCCAGGTGGGCCTGGTGGTGTGCCTGGATTCCGGCGCCGGCAACTACGACCAGCTCTGGCTCACCACCTCGCTGCGCGGCATGGTCTCGGGCGTGCTGAAGGTGGAGATCCTCACCGAAGGCATCCATTCCGGCGACGCCAGCGGGCTGGTGCCGTCGAGCTTCCGCATCCTGCGCCACGTGCTCGACCGGCTGGAGGATTCCGCCACCGGCCGGCTGCTGCCGCAGGGCTTCCACTGCGAGGTGCCGGCCGAGCGCGTCGAGCAGGCGCGCGCCGCCGCGGCCACGCTGGGCGACGAGGTCTGGAAGCGCTTCCCCTGGGCCTGCGGCGCCGATGGCGGCAGCGCGCTGCCCACCACCACCGACCCGGTCGAGGTGCTGCTGAACCGCACCTGGCGGCCGACCCTGTCGGTCACGGGGGTCGACGGCTTCCCCGACCTGAAGAACGCCGGCAACGTGCTGCGGCCCTATACCGCGTTCAAGCTGTCGCTGCGCTTGCCGCCGCTGGTCGATGGCCACGTGGCGTCGACGCAGCTCAAGGCGCTGCTGGAGGACAACGCGCCCTACAACGCCCGCGTCACCTTCCACCCCGACGGGCGCGCCGGGGCGCTGGGGGCCACCGGCTGGAACGCGCCGACGCTGGCGCCCTGGCTGGCCCGGACGCTGGACGAGGCGTCGCGGGCGCACTACGGCGCGCCGCTGGGCTACATCGGCCAGGGCGGCACGATCCCGCTGATGAGCATGCTGCAGCGCGGCTTCCCGGCGGCGCAGATGATGGTCTGCGGCGTGCTGGGCCCGAAGAGCAACGCCCACGGGCCCAACGAGTTCCTGCATGTGCCCTACGGCAAGCGGCTCACCGCCGCGGTGGCGCAGGTGATCGCGGCCTGTCCGTGACGGGCTCGGGCTTGTCCCCGGCCGGCCGCGCGGCGCTCAGCGCATCGAGAAGCCGGTGGTCACCAGCGTGCCGCTCATCGGCTCGATCAGCGCCACCAGCGGCTGCAGCTGGCGGTAGCGCAGCGCCACCTTGGTGATGTAGGCAAAGAAGCGCGGCAGGTCGGCGGCGTAGCGGTCCTTGCCGTCGCGGTGCTTCAGGCGGCAGAAGATGCCGGCCACCTTCAGGTGGCGCTGCAGCCCCATCCACTCGAGCGCGCGCCAGGCCTCGCCGAAATCCTCGGCCATCGCGTGGTCCTGCAGCAGGCCGTCGCGGCGGGCGCGTTCCCACCAGCGCGCGGCCCAGTCGATCTCGCGCTCCTCGTCCCACGACAGGAAGGCGTCGCGCAGAAGCGAGGCGATGTCGTAGGTTACCGGGCCGCGCACCGCGTCCTGGAAGTCGAGGATGCCGGGGTTGGGTTCGCACACCATCAGGTTGCGCGGCATCCAATCGCGGTGCACGGCCACCTGGGGTTGCGCCAGCGCGCTGCGCACCAGCGCGTCGGTGACGCGGTCCCACACCGCGCGCTGCGTGTCGGTCCAGGTGATGCCGTGCTCGCGCCCGACGCACCATTCGGGGAACAGCGCCATCTCGCGCCGCAGCAGGGCCTCGTCGTAGTCGGGCAGGCCGTCGGTGCGGCCGGCGCGCTGCCATTGCGCCAGCGCGGCCAGCGCGTCACGCATCAGGCGATCGCCGCGCGCGGCATCGGCCTGGGTCAGTTCGTCGAGGTACAGCCGCGAGCCCAGGTCGGCCAGCAGCAGGAAGCCCTGCGCCGGGTCGGCGGCAAAGACCTCGGGCGCGTGCAGGCCGGCGTCGCGCACACGCTGGCCGATGTCGAGGAAGGGGCGCACGTCCTCCTGCGGCGGCGGCGCGTCCATCACGATCATCGGGCCGCTGCGGCCCTGGATGCGGAAGTAGCGCCGGAAGCTGGCGTCCGCCGAAGCCGGCGCCAGCGTGGCGCGGTCCAGGCCATGGGCGGTGCACAAGGGGGCCAGCCATTGCTCGAAGGCGGCCTCGCGGCCGGCATCGGCCCAGCGGATGGAACGGTCGGTGGTCATCGGACGGAAAGGTGGCGCGGCCGCTTTGCCGGGCCCCCGTGCAGGGCGGGCCGTGCGCAGCCTGGGCCAGGGGGCGCTCATGGATAATCGTTCGATTCTACGAAGCGCCGGCCTGGTGACCGGCGCATGGCCCACCGCCTGGCCCGAGGCATCCCGGCATGGCCCGCCGACCCGGCCCGCTGCCGTGGCCCGATCCCACCCGACACACGTGCCCCAGACCCACCGGTTCCCGCGATCGCTGCGCTGCCTGATGCTGGCCCCCCTCGCGGCGGCGGTGGCAGGCGCCTGGGCCGAGCCCCGCCTGCAGACCAGCCCGTCGCTGTCGCCACCGCCGGCGGGCGAGTCCTCGCGCCAGCGCCCGGTGTTTCTGCTGGCCGACGAACTGCGCGTGCGCCCCGATCTGGACGCGGTGGCCGAGGGCCGGGTCGAGTTCCGCCGCGCCGGCATGGTCATCCGCGCCGACCGCTTCACCTACGACAACGCCGACGATCTGGCGCGGGCGCGTGGCAATGTCGAGATCCGCAAGGAAGGCAACGTCTACAAGGGGCCCGAGCTGCAGCTGCGCGTGCAGCGCTTCGAGGGCTTCTTCCTGCAGCCGGAGTTCGAGCTCGGCCTGCTGGGCTCGGGCGGCCGCGCCGAGCGCATCGACTTCATCGACGATGCGCGCTCGGTGGCCTCCAAGGCCCTCTACAGCAGTTGCCCGCGCGACGGCTCGGGCGACCCCGACTGGCTGCTGCAGGCCGACCGCGTCAAGCTTGACGTGCAGACGCAGGAAGGCCGCGCCGAGGGCGCGGTGCTGCGCTTCCTGGGCACCCCGATCCTGGCGCTGCCGGTCATCAGCTTCCCGCTGTCGGATGCGCGCAAGAGCGGCTGGCTGCCGCCCAACGTGGGCCTGGACAGCCGCAGCGGCTTCGAGCTCGGCATCCCGTACTACTGGAACATCGCGCCCCACCGCGACGCCACGATCACGCCCACGCTGCGCACCCGCCGCGGCCTGTCGGCCGAGACCGAGTTCCGTTACCTCGAGCCGGGCGACCGCGGCCGCGTGGTCGTCGATCTGCTGCCCTACGACCGCGTGTTCGGTGGTTCGCGGCGTGCCTGGCTGTTCGAGCACGACGGCCAGCGTGTCGACGGGGTGGGCGTGGTCGGCGGTGGCCTGCGCTACCGCGCGAAGGTGCAGCGGGTGTCCGACCAGGACTACTGGAAGGACTTTCCCACCTCGGTGCCCAGCGCCACCCCGCGCCTGCTGCCCGCCGACCTGGGCGTCGAGCGCTCGGTGAACACCTGGCTCGGGCCCGGACAGCTGTACGCCCGGGCGCTGCACTGGCAGGTGCTGCAGACCGACAACGCCGACACCACCATCGATTCGCCCTACCAGCGCAGCCCGCAGATCGGCCTGCGCGTTGAGCCTGCTCTGATGCCGGGCTGGCGGGCCTCGCTGGAGACCGAATTCAACCGCTTCACCAGGCCCGATGGCACGGCCTCGGCCCGGCGGCCCACCGGCTGGCGCTGGCATGCGCTGGGCCAGATCAGCCGGCCCTGGATCACGCCGGGCGCCTGGGTGACGCCCAAGCTGGCGTTCAACGCCGCGGCCTATTCGCTCGACGCGGCCGTCGGGCTGGACGCCCGGCACCCCGGCCGCATCATCCCGACGGCCAGCGTCGACGCCGGCCTCGTGTTCGAGCGCGAGAGCCACTGGTTCGGCCAGACCCGGCGCCAGACGCTGGAGCCCCGGATGCTGTACGTCAACACCCCGTACCGCGACCAGCTCTCGCTGCCCAACTTCGATTCGGCCGACCGGGAGTTCAACCTGGTGTCGCTGTTCGGCGAAAACGCCTTCTCGGGCGTCGACCGCGTGTCCGATGCGCACCAGCTCACCCTCGGCCTGTCGACCCGGGTGTTCGACGCCGCCAGCGGCGCGCAGATCCTGCGGCTGGCGCTGGGCCAGCGGGTGCTCTTCCGCGACCGCCGCGTGCTGTACCGCGCCCCGGACGACACGACGGTGCCCGCGCCCTTCACCCAGCGGCTGTCGGATGTGCTGCTGGAGGGTTCGACCAGCGTGGTGCCGCGCTGGCAGCTCGACGCCGCCCTGCAGTACAACCCCGACTCGAGCCGCGTGGTGCGCTCCATCCTCGGCGCGAGCTTCTCGCCCGGGCCGTTCCAGACGCTGAGCGCCGGCTATCGTTATTCGCGTGGCCTGTCCGAGCAGGTCGAGCTGGCGTGGCAATGGCCCGTCTACCGCGGGCAGGCGCGGCCGGTGGGTGCGTCGTCGGGCTGCGGCGGCACGCTCTACGGCGTGGGCCGCGTCAACTACAGCATGCGCGACAGCCGCATCACCGAGTCCATCGTCGGCCTCGAGTACGACGCGCGCTGCTGGATCGGCCGCATCGTGTCGCAGCGCGTGTCCACCGGTGCCAGCGAGGCCACCACGCGGCTGATGCTGCAGCTCGAGCTGGTGGGTCTGTCGCGGATCGGTGCCAACTCGCTGCAGGTGTTGAAGGACAATGTGCCCGGCTACCAGCTGCTGCGCGACCCGCGGCGGCCCGATTTTCGCGACGCCGCCGAACCCTGATGCCGAACGCCGAACCTGCTGGCCAGACATGACCGATCTCCACCGTCCCTTCCGCCTTCGCGGCACCCTGCTGGCGCTGCTGGCCGTGGCCGCGCTGTCCCCGCTGGCGCAGGCCCAGCGCATCTCGGCGGCGCGCAATGGCGACTACATCGTCGCGGTGGTCAACTCCGAGTCGGTGACGGCGATCGAGGTCGAGCAACGCCTGGCCCGCCTGCGCCAGGAGGCCCAGCGCAGCGGCAACGCCCGCATCCCCCCCGAGGCCGACCTGCGCAAGGACGTGCTCGACGCGTTGATCGAAGAACGCGTGCTGCTCACCTACGCCCGCGAGAGCGGTGCGCGCATCGACGACGTCGAGCTCGAGCGCGCGGTGGCCAACGTGGCGGCGCAGAACCAGCTCACCCTGCCGCAGTTGCGCGAGCGCCTGGCCGCCGAGGGCCTGGACTACGCGCGCTTTCGCAACAACCTGCGCGACCAGATGCTGCTCGAGCGGGTGCGCGAGCGCGAGGTGAACTCGCGCATCCGCATCGGCGATGCCGACATCGACCGCATCGTCGAAGCCCAGCGCGCCGAGGCGTCCACCGACCAGGAGCTCAATCTGGCGCAGATCCTGGTCACCGTGCCCGAGGGCGCGTCCGACGCCGTGTTGGCCGAGCGCCGGGCGCGGGCCGAGCGCGCGCTGGCCCGGGTGCGCGGGGGCGAGGATTTCACCGCCGTGGCACGCGAGGTGTCGGAAGATGGCAACCGTGCGGCCGGTGGCGAGATCGGCCGGCGGGCGCAGCGCCGGTTGCCCGACCTCTTCGTCGAGGCGACCAAGGGCGTGGCCGTGGGGCAGCTCGCGCCCCAGCTGGTGCGCAGCGGCGCGGGCTTCCACATCCTCAAGGTGCTCGACCGCGAGACCGGCGGTGCCTTCAAGGTCACCCAGACGCGCGCCCGCCACGTGCTGCTGCGGGTGTCCGAGCAGGCCCCGGCGCAGGCCGTCGCCAACCGTCTCGAGCAGGTGCGCCGCCAGATCGAGCGCGGCGAGCGCAAGTTCGAGGATGTCGCGCGAGAACTGTCCGAAGACGGCTCGGCCTCCGCCGGCGGCGACCTCGGCTGGGCCTCGCCGGGGCAGTTCGTGCCCGAGTTCGAGGAGGCGATGAACCGGCTCCCGCTGGGCGGCATGTCGCCGCCGGTGGTATCCCGCTTCGGCGTGCACCTCATCCAGGTGCAGGAGCGCCGAGACACCGCGCTCGACCCCAAGGACGTGCGCGAGCAGGTGCGCAACATGCTGCGCGAGCAGAAGTTCGAGCAGGCCTACCTCGAATGGGCCAAGGACCTGCGCCTGCGCGCCTACATCGAGATGCGGGAGCCGCCGCTCTAGGCGGTCCGCGGCCCATCCCGGTGACGGCATCCCAGCCCCATGTCGCGCGCAAGCGCTTCGGCCAGCATTTCCTCACCGACGAAGGGCTGATCCACCGCATCGTGCGGACGATCGACCCGCGGCCCGGCCAGGCCCTGGTCGAGATCGGCCCCGGCCTCGGCGCGATCACCCAGCCGGTGCTCGAACGCTGTGGCGCGCTCACCGTCATCGAACTCGACCGCGACCTGGCGGTGCGTTGGCGGCAGCGGCCCGGCGTCACGGTGATCGAGTCGGACGTGCTGAAGGTGCCGTTCGACCAGTTGGCCCAGCAGGCCGGGCGTCCGTTGAGGGTGATCGGCAACCTGCCCTACAACATCTCGACGCCCATCCTGTTCCACCTGCTGCCCTGGGCCGGCCTGATCGCCGACCAGCACTTCATGCTGCAGAAAGAAGTGGTCGAGCGCATGGCCGCCGGTCCGGGTGGCAAGGACTACGGCCGCCTGTCGGTGATGCTGCAGTGGCGCTACAACATCGAACTGATGCTGGAAGTACCGCCCGAGGCCTTCGATCCGCCGCCGCGGGTGGATTCGGCCATCGTGCGCATGGTGCCGCTGGCACAGCCTCCCGCCGTCGACGGGAAGCGCCTCGAGGCGATGGTGGCCTCGGCCTTCTCGATGCGCCGCAAGCTGCTGCGCCACAGCCTGGGCCGCTGGCTCGAGGCCCAGGGCTTCGAGGGCCACTTCGACCTGCAGCGGCGGGCCGAGGAGGTGCCGGTGGCCGAGTTCGTGGCACTGGCGCAGGCCCTGCCCTGAACGACGAAGGCGGCCCGCAGGCCGCCTTGGATCGATCCGCCCGCGGGGCGGTCAGGCCGCGGTGATCCACATGGCGGTGTCGAAGGCGCTGCTCATCATCGGCATGTTCATGCCGAAGTTGGGATTGGCGCCGTTCTTCGGCACGGCCTTGGCCACCGGCTTCTCGGGCGCCTGCACCACGTCGTTGACGCGCTCCCAGGCATTGGCATCGGCGTTGCGGGCCACAGCGAACGAGTAGAAGCAGCGGAAGGGGATGCGCCGCTCTGCCCAGAAATCGGCCGTGTCACGGAACACGTCGAGCAACTGCTCGCGGGCTTCGCGGTCGAAGCGCGGGTTGTCCGGCACCTGCTCGAGCACGACGACGAAGCCCGGCTGCTGCCCCGCGCGGTGAACGAGGTCGGTCATGCAGTCGAACAGCGCATCGAGGTTCTTGCCGAAATGCGCCGGGAACAGGAAGGCCTCGGCGATCTTGTCCAGCACGTCCTGCTTCGTCTGCGCCTCGGTCAGGTTGGCATACAGAAAATGCTGGCCGGCGGTCTCGGCGGCCTGCATGAGGTCTTCGACGCGGTAGGCACGGATGGCCTGCACGATGTTGGGACGGACGGTCTGCAGCAGCATGGTCACGATCCTCCAATTGGCTCAGTCTGGATCCTGGGTTGGCGGATCACTGCACGATGCGCTTGAAGCTCGCGTAGTGATCGTCGGTATAGAAACAAGCTTCGGGGTCGGTGGGTTGACGTCCGCCGCAAACGATTCGCCTGGCACCACGATTCTTGGAACCGGGCGTGCGCACCGTGTACTCGCGGTAGTGGCCTCGCTCCCGGCGCGGCAAGAGCCGCTCGCGGTTGCCAAACACCGTGCCGTCCTTGGCGTAGGGAAACGGCCCGCCGGCGCGGATGAGGCGCTGCGTGTGCTGAGCTTCCTTCGGCAAGGTCGACAGAGCCACCTGGGCTTGCTCGTCCACCACCCCCCTGGCCTGAGCCTCTGCGCCAACCAGCGCAGACAGCACCACCAACGACGCAAGGCCTAACTTTCCGACCAGCCTTGCCAACGATGACGGAGCCACCCTGACCACGGGATTACCCTGAAACATGAGTCGGGAATGATACTGGAGGGGGCCAGATAACTCAAGCCGCTTGCCTCAAAATTGGGCAATGGCGGAAGGAATTGAGTGTGCGCTCACAACCGAAAAAGCTATCTGAAATCAATGATTTCCGGTTGTCAAGGCCCGTTCACCCAGGACGGGGGCGGCCGCCGTGCGGCGCCATGTCGCGCACCCGGCTGGTGCGGGCGAGGCACCAGCCCGGGTACTTTGGTGCGGCCGTCAGCGTGCCGCGTTGGCGTCGGCCACCGTCAGCGCGGTCATGTTGACGATGCGCCGCACCGTGGCCGAGGGCGTGAGGATGTGCGCTGGCTTGGATGCGCCCAGCAGCACCGGCCCGATGGCGATGCCGCCGCCGGCCGCCGTCTTGAGCAGGTTGTAGGCGATGTTGGCGGCGTCGATGTTGGGCAGCACCAGCAGGTTGGCCTCCCCGGTGAGGGTGGAGCGCGGCATCAGTTCGGCGCGGGCCACGGCGTCCAGCGCCACGTCGCCGTGCATCTCGCCGTCGATCTCGAGCCAGGGCGCATCGCGCTGGATGATTGCCAGTGCCTCGCGCATCTTCACCGCCGACGGCTGATTGCTCGAGCCGAAGTTGGAGTGCGACAGCAGCGCTGCCTTCGGCTGCACGCCGAAGCGCAGCATCTCTTCGGCGGCCATCACCGTGATCTCGGAGATCTGTTCGGCCGTCGGGTCGTAGTTGATGTGGGTGTCGACCAGGAACACCTGCCGGCCCGGCAGCACCAGGCCGTTCATGCAGGCATAGGTGTGCACGCCGGGGCGAGGCCCGATGACCTGGTCGATGTGGCCCAGGTGCGTCGTGGTCGAGCCCCAGGTGCCGCAGATCATGCCGTCGACCTCACCCTTGTGCAGCAGCATGCTGGCGATCAGCGTGAGCCGGCGGCGCATCTCGATCTTGGCAAACTGCTCGGTGACGCCGCGCCGCTCCATCATGCGGTGGTAGGTCTGCCAGAAGTCGCGGTAGCGCGGGTCGTTGTCGATGTTGACGACCTCGTAGTCGCGACCCTCCTTCAGGCGCAGCCCGAGTTTCTCGACACGGGCCGCGATGATGGCCGCGCGGCCGACCAGCCAGGGCCGGGCCAGGCCTTCGTCGACCACCACCTGCACGGCGCGCAGCACGCGCCGGTCCTCGCCTTCCGCGAAGGCCACGTTCTTGCGCGCCGCACGCTTGGCGGCGCTGAAGATCGGCTTCATCGTGTTGCCCGAGGCATAGACGAAGCTCTGCAGCTTTTCGCGGTAGGCGTCGTAGTCGGTCACCGGGCGGGCGGCCACGCCGGAGGACGCCGCGGCGCGTGCCACCGCCGGCGCGATCATCATCATCAGGCGCGGGTCGAAGGGCTTGGGGATCAGGTACTCGGGGCCGAAGCTCAGTGTGACGCCTGCGTAGGCCGCGGCCACCACGTCGTTCTGCTCGGCCTGCGCCAGTTCGGCGATGGCGTGCACCGCGGCGATCTCCATCTCGTCGGTGATCGTGGTGGCCCCGGAATCGAGCGCGCCGCGGAAGATGTACGGGAAGCACAGGACGTTGTTGACCTGGTTCGGGTAATCGGTGCGCCCGGTGGCCATGATGGCGTCGTCGCGCACCGCCTTGACCTCTTCCGGCGTGATCTCGGGCGTCGGGTTGGCCAGCGCGAAGATCAGCGGGCGGGCGGCCATGCCGGCCACCGCCGGGGCCTTGAGCACCCCGCCGGCCGACAGCCCCAGGAACACGTCGGCCCCGGCCATCACCTCGGCCAGCGTGCGCAGCGGCGTGTCCTGCGCGAATTCGGCCTTGTCGGGGTCCATCAGTTCGACGCGGCCGGTGTAGACGACGCCGGCCAGGTCGGTGACGAAGATGTTCTTGCGGGGCAGGCCCAGCTTGACCAGCAGGTTCAGGCACGCCAGTGCGGCCGCGCCGGCGCCCGAGGTGACGAGCTTGATCTCGTCGATGCGCTTGCCCACCACCTTCAGGCCGTTGAGCAGTGCGGCGCCGACGACGATGGCGGTGCCGTGCTGGTCGTCGTGGAAGACCGGGATCTTCATGCGCTCGCGCAGCTTGCGCTCGACATAGAAGCAGTCGGGGGCCTTGATGTCCTCGAGGTTGATGCCGCCGAAGGTGGGTTCCAGCGCGGCGATGATGTCGACCAGCTTGTCGACGTCGAGCTCGTTGATCTCGAGGTCGAAGACGTCGATGCCGGCGAACTTCTTGAACAGCACGCCCTTGCCTTCCATCACCGGCTTGCTGGCCAGCGGGCCGATGTTGCCCAGGCCCAGCACCGCGGTGCCGTTGGTGACCACCGCCACCAGGTTGCCGCGCGAGGTGTAGCGGAACGCATTGACCGGGTCGGCGACGATCTCTTCGCAGGCCGCGGCCACGCCGGGCGAGTAGGCCAGCGCCAGGTCGCGCTGGTTGGTCATCTGCTTGGTCGCGGCGATGGCCACCTTGCCCGGCGTCGGGAACTCGTGGTATTCGAGCGCGGCGCGCCTCAGTTCGGCGGTCTTTTCTTCGTAGGTGGACATCAGGCAGCTCCGGCAGGGTCGGCGATTTTAGGAGTCGGCGGCGTGCCGGCCGACCCCGATGTGGCATGGAGGCATGCGCGAACGGCATGCACCAAGATCATCGGGGTGAGTGTGGACCGCGTCGGGCCGCTTGCCCATGCGCAAAACTGCGTAGCAGTTTGAACCGCCAGCCACGGAATACTCGGACAGCGATGAAGCCCCCAGCCCCTGCGGCCCCTGTGTTCCCTTACGAGCCCGACAGCCCGCGCCCGCGCCGGCCGTTGCTGTGGGCTGCACTCGTCGCCTTGCTGGCGGTGGCGCAGACGCTGCTGGTCGTGCTGACCTTGCGTTACGAAGAGGCGCGGGTGCAGGACCGCACCGACGAGACCGCCGGCATGCTGGCCGGCGAACTCAAGCGCCGTGCGCAGCAGGTGTTGCAGGGCTTGCAGGCGCTGGGCCTGCGGGCCGGGTCGACAGAAGACTGGCAGGGCGAGGCCGACGCGTTGATGCGCAGCCTGCGCGAAGTGGGCCGCATCGAGCGGCGCGACCGTGCCGGTGCCGTGGTCGGCGCGGCCGATTCGCCGTTCCGGGTGCCGTTGTTCCAGCACTGGCCACGGCAGGAGATGGAGGTCGAGGCCGAGGTGGCCTGCGCGGCGGCACGGCGCATGATGTCGCCGGCCTTCGGCCACAGCCAGTTCGTGCCGATGGCCAACGGCCACGGCGTCGAGGTGGTGGACGTGTGCGTGCCGCAACAGGACACCGGGCAGCTGGTCGGTTTTGTCGTCGCCAGCGTGGTGCTCGGCACGCTGCTGGAGGAGACCCGCCCGGCCGAGCTGGCGCGACGGAACGAGGTGTCGTTCGTCGAGCCCGATGGCACCCGGCTGGCCCGTGCCGGGTCGGTCCGTGGGGCCGGCGTGTTCATCGCCGAGCGCATCGTCGACCTGCCGGGCAACGGCCTGCAGTTGCGCGTGGACGCCGTCGAGCGCAAGCCCAGCCTGATCCCGAACCTTGCGGTGGCCCTGGTGCTGGGCCTGTCGCTGGGCTTGTTCGGCGTGGTGCTGTTGCTGGTGCGCGACGGCCGGCGGCGGGCTCGGGCCGAGGAGGCGCTGGCCGAGGCGCTGGCCTTCCGCAAGGCGATGGAGGATTCGCTCATCACCGGCGTGCGGGCGCGCGACCGGCAGGGCCGCATCGTGCATGTCAACCCGGCGTTCTGTTCGATGGTGGGCTACAGCGAGGACGAGTTGCAGGCCGCCGAGGTGCCGCCCTACTGGCCGCCCGAGCAGGTGGCCAACTACCAGGCGCGCCAGGCCGAGCGGCTCAGCACCTCGGAAGGCACCGAGCCCTCGCGCGAGGGCTACGAAACGGTGTTCATGCGCAAGGACGGCGAGCGCTTCCCGGTGATGGTGTACGAGGCGCCGCTGGTCGACAGCGTCGGCAAGCACAAGGGCTGGATGAGCACGGTGGTCGACGTGCGCGACCAGCGCCGCATGGAAGACCTGGCGCGGCAGCAGCAGGAGCGGCTGCAGGCCACTGCGCGGCTGGCCAGCGTCGGCGAGATGGCGTCCTTGCTGAGCCATGAGCTGAACCAGCCTCTGTCGGCGATCGCCAGCTACGCCACCGGCTCGATCAACCTGATGGAGCAGCCCGACGCGGACACGCCGGCGATGCTGCAGCAGGCCATGACGCGCATCGCCGAGCAGGCCGAGCGTGCCGGCCGGGTGATCAAGAGCGTGCACGACTTCGTGCGCCGCCGCCACCAGGCGCATGAGGTCGTGGGCGCTGAACTGCTGATCGAATCGGTGCTGCCGCTGGTGCGCCTGCAGGCCCGCAAGAGCGGCGCGCGGCTGGAGGTGGACGTGCCCAAACCCGCGCCGCGGGTGCGCGTCGACCGCACGATGGTCGAGCAGGTGCTGCTGAACCTCGCCCGCAACGGCCTGCAGGCGATGGAGGCCGACACGCCGATGGAAGACCGGGTGCTCACGCTGCGGGTGAGCCGCGTGCAGGGCAAGTGGGCGGCCTTCGACGTGATCGATGCCGGCCGCGGCATCCCGCCCGAGGTGGCGCAGCGGCTGTTCACGCCGTTCTTCACCACCAAGGACGAGGGCATGGGCCTGGGCCTGTCGCTGTGCCGCACCGTGATCGAGCAGCATGGCGGCGCGATCGACTTCGAGAACCTGGCCCGCGGCACGGCCTTCCGCTTCACGCTGCCGGTGCTGGCGCCGCGGGGAGAATGATCTCGCCGAAGGCCCCAGCCCGCGCGTTGCGGCCTTGGCATCGGTGAGTGCCGTCCCCGATACTCCGGCCATGGCGTCGTCACCTTCCACCGGTCCCATCCACCTCGGCCTGCCGATGGTGTACCTGGTCGACGACGAGCCGGTCGTGCGCGATGCGTTGGCCTGGCTGCTGCGCTCGCGGCGCCTGCTGTCCGAGGGCTTTGCCCATGCCGATGCCTTCGAGGCCTGGCTGGTCGGCCGCGACCTTGACGGCGCCTGGCCCGACTGCCCGAGTTGCCTGCTGCTCGACGTGCGCATGCCCGGCACCAGCGGGCTGGTGCTGTTCGACCGCCTGATCGAGCGCGGGCTGGTCGAGCGCCTGCCGGTGATCTTCCTCACCGGCCACGGCGACGTGCCCACCGCAGTGGCGGCGGTCAAGCGTGGCGCCTTCGATTTCGTCGAGAAGCCCTTCTCCGACAACGCGCTGGTCGACCGCGTCGAACTGGCGCTGGCGCGCAGCGGCGAGGCCATCCGCCGGCGCGAGATGCAGCGCCGCACGGCGCATGCGCTGTCCGAGCTCACCGAGCGCGAACGCGAGGTGATGGCGCGTGTGATCGACGGCCTGGCCAACAAGCTGATCGCCGACGAGCTGGACATCAGCGTGCGCACGGTCGAAGTGCACCGCGCCCGGGTCTTCGAGAAGATGAACGTGCGCTCGGCGGTCGAACTGGCCAACCTGCTGCGCGGCGCCCCGCCCTGAGGGCTTGCCCCGCGCCCGGCGCCATGGGCCGGCGCGGGCGGCGGCGTTGGCGGCCTCGGCCACAATCCGCCCCATGGCCCTGGGCGAATTCGACCTCATCGCACGTTTCTTCACCCGCCCTGTGCGGCGCGCCGTGCTCGGCGTCGGCGACGACTGCGCGCTGTTGCAGCCCACACCCGGCATGCAGCTGGCCGTGTCCAGCGACATGCTGGTCGAGGGCCGGCACTTCCTGTCCACCGTGCCGCCCGATCGGCTGGGCCACAAGGCGCTCGCGGTCAACCTCAGCGATCTCGCCGCCTGTGGCGCGCGCCCGCTGGCCTTCATGCTGGCGCTGGCCTTGCCGCGCGCCGAAGAGGCCTTCCTCGCGCCGCTGGCGCAGGGCATGCTCGCGCTGGCCGACGAACACGACATCGAACTCGTCGGCGGCGACACCACCGCCGGTCCGCTGAACCTGTGCATCACCGTCTTCGGCGAGGTGCCGCCGGGCCAGGCGCTGCGGCGCGATGGCGCGCGGCCCGGTGACGGCGTGTGGGTCAGCCACCCGGTGGGCGGCGGCCTCGGCGACGCGCGGCTGGCGCTGGAGGCCTTCCGCGGCCGTGTCACCCTGTCGGGCGAGGGCTTCGAGCAGGCCCGCCGCGCGATGGAGCTGCCGCAGCCGCGCGTCGCGCTGGGGCTGGCCCTGCGCGGCGTGGCCACCAGTGCCATCGACCTGAGCGACGGGCTGCTGGGCGACCTCGGCCACGTGCTGCAGCGCTCGGCCGTCGGCGCCACGCTGCAGGCGGACGCCTTGCCCTGCAGCGCGCTGCTGGCGGGGCAGTCGCCCGCGCTGCGCCTCGAGTGCACGCTGGCCGGGGGCGACGACTACGAGTTGCTGTTCACCGCCCCCGACGATGCCGCGGTGCACGCGGCGGCCCGCGACGCGGGCGTGGCCGCCACCTGCATCGGGCGCATCGAGGCCGCGCCTGGGCTGCGTGTGGTCGATGGTGCAGGCCGCACGGTGCCGTTGCCGTGGCGCGGCTTCGACCATTTCGCGAGCGATTGAACGGAGCGCCGGGGTGGACGCCGTCTCCGACAGCGACGTGGCCGCCGCCCCGCGCCGGCCCAGTGCCCGTTTCATGGTCGGCCACCCGGCGCACTGGGTGGCCTTCGGCTTCGGCAGCGGGCTGTCGCCACGCGCGCCCGGCACCGTGGGCACGCTGTGGGCCTGGGTGACCTTTCTCGTCGCCGACCCGTGGCTGGACGACCGCGGCTGGGCCATCGTGCTGCTGGCCTCGCTGGCCATCGGCCTGTGGGCCTGCACCCGCACGGCCCAGCACCTGGGCATCGCCGACCCCGGTGCCATCGTCTGGGACGAGGTGCTGGCCTTCTGGCTGGTGCTGTGGCTGGTGATGCCGGCCGGCTGGCTGATGCAGGCCGCGGCCTTCGTGCTGTTCCGCTACTTCGATGCGGCCAAGCCCGGCCCGGTGGGCTGGGCCGACCGCCGCTACAAGCTGCGCCCGGGCGAGGCCATCGGCTGGAGACAGGGCTTCGGCATCGTCTTCGACGACCTCGTTGCGGCGCTCTGCACGCTGCTGGTCATCGCGCTGTGGAGGGCTGTGGGATGACGCATGACCGCATCGGCACGCAGGTGGCGGCGCTGGCCGACGCGCTGCGAGGGCGCGGCTGGCGTCTGGCCACCGCCGAGAGCTGCACCGGCGGCTTGATCGCCGCGGCCTGCACCGACCTGGCCGGATCGAGCGACTGGTTCGAGCGCGGCTTCGTCACCTACAGCAACGCCGCCAAGACCGAACTGCTGGGCGTGCCGGCGGAGCTCATCACGCTGCACGGCGCCGTCAGCGAGCCGGTGGCGCGTGCGATGGTGCAGGGCGCGCTGCGCCACTCGGCGGCCGACCTGGCGGTGGCCGTCACCGGCATCGCCGGTCCGGGCGGCGGGTCGCCCGACAAGCCGGTGGGCACGGTGTGGCTGGCCTGGCGTGGCCCGCAGGGTGAGCGCGCCGAGCGGCAGGTGTTCGCCGGCGACCGGGCGGCCGTACGCCAGGCCACCGTCGAGCGCGCACTGCAGGGCCTGCTCGATTTCGCGAGGGCGCCATGAACCTGTTCCTGTGCGGCAGTTGGGACGACGACGAGCGCGATGCCTGGGCCGAGGCACTGCGCCGTGCGCTCGGCCCGGGCCACCGCCTGCTGCTGCAGCGTGGCGAGGTCGACGAGGCGTCGATCGAGGTCGCCATCGTGGCCAACCCGCCGCCGGGGCAGTTGCGCGGGCTGACCGGGCTGCGCCTGATCCAGTCGCTGTGGGCGGGCGTCGACCGCCTGCTGGCCGACGCCACCGTGCCGCCGGAGGTGCCGGTGGCGCGCATGGTCGATCCCGCGATGAATGCGGCGATGGCCGAGACCGCGCTGTGGGCCGTGCTGTCGCTGCACCGCGGCTTCTTCGACTGCGCGCGCCAGCAGCGCGATGGCCGCTGGCACCAGGCGCCGCAGCGGCGCGCCGACGAGGTGCCGGTGCTGGTGCTGGGCACCGGTCAGATGGGCCGCACCGCGGCGGCCCGGCTGGCGCAGCAGGGCTACCCGGTCACCGCCTGGGGCCGCACACCGTCCGAGCCGATCGGCCACGGCGTGCGCACGGTCCATGGCGACGCGGCACTGGCGCCGGCGCTGGCCGCCGCGCGCACCGTCGTCAACCTGCTGCCGCTGACGGATGCCACCCGCGGCATCCTGGACGCGCGGCTGTTCTCGGCCCTGCCGGCGGGCGCGGCCATCGTCAACCTGGCGCGCGGCGCGCACCTGGTCGAGGCCGACCTGCTGGCCGCGCTGGCCAGCGGCCAGATCGCCCATGCGGTGCTCGACGTCTTCGCGGTGGAGCCGCTGCCGGCCGGGCACCCGTTCTGGGCCCATCCGCACGTCACCGTGCTGCCGCACGTGGCGGCGCAGACCGATGTGCGCAGCGCGGCCGAAGTGGTGGTGCGCAATGTGCGGGCCCTGGCCAGCGGAGCGCCGCTGGCCCATCGGGTGGATCGGGCGCGAGGGTATTGACGCCGCAGGGGCGTCGCGCCCGCCTGCCCAGCGGCAGATCTACGCGTCCAGCGCCAGCCGCATCATCACCGGCACGCGGCCGCGCGGGGCCGGCGGCAGGGCCACCGCCTGCACCACCAGCAGCGCCAGGCGGCGCACGGCGTCCCAGGGGTCGAGCGGCCAGGCCGGGTGCTTCAGGCCCTTGACCACGCCGTCGCACAGGCTGGCCGCCTCCACCAGGTGCGCCAGCTGGTGGGCCGACAGCAGCGGCACGGCGCGCTCGAACAGGCGTTCCTTCGGGCCCCAGATGCGCGCCTCGCGCAGCGCCATCGGCAGCGGTCGGCCGTGGTCGAGCGCCTCGCGCACCTGCTTCAGCGCCATCAGGTCGCCGGCCAGCGTCCAGTGCACCAGCACGGCCGAGTCGCCCTCGGCGCGCAGGCCGTCGAGCATGCGCAGCACGCGCCCGGTCTGGCCGGCCAGCACGGCCTCGCCGAGCTTGAACACGTCGTAGCGGGCCACGTTGAGCACGGCCGATTCCACCTGCTCGAAGCTCAGCTCGCCGGCGGGGTAGAGCAGTGCCAGCTTCTGCAGCTCCTGGTGCGCGGCGAGCAGGTTGCCTTCCACGCGGTCGGCGAAGAAGGCCAGCGTCTGCTCGCCGGACTCTCCGGCGGCCACGCGCTGCCCCTGGCGGGCCAGGCGCTGGGCCAGCCAGCCGGGCAGCGCCCGCCGCTCCACCGGCTCGATGCGCAGCGTGACCCCCGCGCCGTCGAGCGCGCTGAACCAGGCGCTCTGTTGCTGCTGCTTGTCGAGCCGGGGCAGGTGCACCAGCGTGAGCACGTCGTCCGAGACGGCGTCGCAATACCGCTGCAGGGCCTCCGAGCCGTCCTTGCCCGGCTTGCCGCCGGGGATGCGCAGCTCGATCAGCTGCCGCTCGGCGAACAGGCTCATCGCCTGGGCGGCGCCCAGCACGCCCGACCAGTCGAAGTTGGCACCGGCCACGTTGAACACCTGCCGTTCGCTGAAGCCGGCCGCGCGCCCGGCGGCGCGGATGGTGTCGCCGGCCTCCTGGGCCAGCAGCGGCTCGTCGCCGTACAGCGTGTAGACCCGCTTCAGGCCGCGGGCCAGGTGCGCGTCGAGCTGCTCGGGGCGCAGTTGCATGGGGTTCGTCAGGCGCGTGGGGCCTGGGCCAGGCGGCGCAGCACCTGCATCACGATGTCGGACTGCATGGCCGCGTAGATCTGCGCCTCTTCCTGCTCCTTGGCCAGCGCGAAGGTCTCGTTGTAGCTGAGGTCGCGCACCAGCACCAGGCCCACCTTCGGCAGCAGTTCGCGGCCGCCTGGCGTGACCAGCTTGAACTCGAAGTGCACGCGCAACTGCACTTCGCGCACCTGCCCGGCGGCGTTGGCGGCGGCCACGACCTTGTCGCGCCGGTCGAGCAGCGATTGCAGCAGCACCTCGGGTTTCTGTCCGGCAGCGACCACGCTGACCGAGGTGGACAGCGTGCGGGCCAGTTCTTCGGCCAGCGGCGAGCGTGGGTCGAAGCCCGTCAGCGAGATGCGCTCGAACGGCAATGCCGGCGCCCGCCGCAACGCGAAGCCGCAGCCCGACAGGGCCAGTGGCAGCGCGGCGAGGACGATGCGGCGTTGCATGCGCACTCAGACCACCACGTTGACCAGGCGGCCCGGCACCACCACCACCTTGCGGGCCGGCTTGCCTTCGGAGAACTTGGCGAACTCGGGCGAGGCCAGCGCGGCGGCTTCGATCGCGGCCTTGTCGGCCGCGGCGGGCACGCGCACGGCGCCGCGCGTCTTGCCGGCGATCTGCAGCACCAGTTCGATCTCGTCCTGCACCAGCGCGGCCTCGTCCACCTGCGGCCAGGGTGCGTCGAGCAGGTCGCCCACGGCGCGGGCGAAACCGAGCTCGGTCCACAGCGCGTGCGTGAGGTGCGGGCAGGCCGGGTACAGCGCACGCAGCAGCACGGACACGCTCTCGCACAGCGTGGCGGCATCGCCGTCGCTGCCGTCGGCCTTGAAGGCCTCCAGCGCATTGAGCAGCTTCATGCAGCCCGACACCACGGTGTTGTACTGCATGCGCTCGTAGTCGTGGCTCACCTGGCGCAGCACCAGGTGCACCTCGCGTCGCAGCGCCGCCGCTTCCGGCCGCAGCGACGCCCGGCTGAGGTCACTGGCCGTGGCGCGTGTCAGTGTGTCCGCGTTCTTTGCGCCATAGGCCCACACGCGCCGCAGGAAGCGGTGCGCGCCTTCCACGCCGGCATCGTTCCATTCCAGCGTCTGTTCGGGCGGCGAGGCGAACATCACGAACAGACGGGCCGTGTCGGCGCCGTAGCGGTCGATCAGCGCCTGCGGATCGACGCCGTTGTTCTTGGACTTGGACATGGTGCCCACGCCCTCGTAGTCCACCATCGAGCCATCGGCCTTCACGCGCGCGCCGGTGACCTTGCCGGTCTCGTCGCGCACATCGTCCACCTCGTGCGGCCAGAAGTACTCGATGCCGCCCTTGTCGCCGCGGCGCGAGTAGATGTGGTTGAGCACCATGCCCTGCGTCAACAGCTTGGTGAAGGGCTCGGCGCACTTCACCAGGCCAAGGTCGCGCATCACCTTGGTCCAGAAGCGGGCGTACAGCAGGTGCAGGATGGCGTGCTCGATGCCGCCGATGTACTGGTCCATGCCGGGCGCCGCACCCTGCGCGTTCGCGCCGGGCATCCAGTACTGCGTGCCCTCGGCCACCATCTTCTCGGTGTTGGTCGGGTCGCAATAGCGCATGAAGTACCAGGACGAATCGACGAAGGTGTCCATCGTGTCCGTCTCGCGCCGCGCCGGCTTGCCGCACACCGGGCAGGGCACGTTGAGGAAGTCGGTGCGCTTGTTCAGCGGGTTGCCGCTGCCGTCGGGGATGCAGTCCTCCGGCAGCACCACCGGCAGATCGCGCTCGGGCACCGGCACCGCGCCATGGTCGTCGCAGTGGATGATCGGGATCGGCGTGCCCCAGTAGCGCTGGCGGCTGACGCCCCAGTCGCGCAGGCGCCAGGTGGTCTTCTTCTCGCCCAGGCCCTTGGCGCCGAGCAGTTCGGCCACCTTGTCGACCGCCGGCTTGTAGGCCAGCCCGTCGAGCACGCCGGAGTGGACGCAGCGGCCGCGCTGCTTGTCGGCATAGCTTTCAGCCCAGGCGTCGGTGGTGAAGGGCTCGCCGTCCACTGCCACCACCTGGCGGATCGCCAGGCCGTACTTCTTCGCGAAGGCGAAATCGCGCTCGTCGTGCGCCGGCACGCCCATCACCGCGCCGTCGCCGTAGCTCATCAGCACGTAGTTGCCCACCCACACCTCGACCGCGTCGCCAGTGAGCGGGTGCGTGACGGTCAGGCCGGTGCGCACGCCCTTCTTGTCCTGCGTGGCCAGTTCGGCCTCGGTGGTGCCGCCCTGCGCGCATTCGGCGATGAAGGCGGCCACCTCGGGGCGGCTGGCGGCGGCGTGCGTGGCCAGCGGGTGCTCGGGCGCCACGGCGCAGAAGGTGACGCCCATGATGGTGTCGGGCCGGGTGGTGAAGACCCACAGGCGGCCGTCGCCGATCAGCGCACCGGCGGCATCGGCGATGGCGTGCGGGAAGGCGAAGCGCACGCCGGTGCTCTTGCCGATCCAGTTTTCCTGCATCAGGCGCACGCGCTCGGGCCACCCGGCCAGGTAGTTCGGGTCCTCGGGGTTGGCCACGGCCGAGAGCAACTCTTCGGCGTAGTCGGTGATCTTCAGGTAGTAGCCGGGGATCTCGCGCTTCTCGATCACCGCGCCCGAGCGCCAGCCACGGCCGTCGATGACCTGCTCGTTGGCCAGCACGGTCAGGTCGACCGGGTCCCAGTTGACGACCTGGGTGCGGCGCTCGGCGATGCCCTTCTCGAGCATCTTCAGGAACAGCCACTGGTTCCACTTGTAGTACGCCGGCGTGCAGGTGGCCACCTCGCGCGACCAGTCGATGGCCAGGCCCATGGCCTGCATCTGGCCCTTCATGTGGGCAATGTTGTCGTAGGTCCACTTCGCGGGCGGCACCTTGTTTTTCATTGCCGCGTTCTCGGCCGGCAGGCCGAAGGCGTCCCAGCCCATCGGCATCAGCACGTTCATGCCCTTCATGCGCAATTGGCGCGTGAGCATGTCGTTGATGGTGTAGTTGCGCACATGGCCCATGTGCAGCTTGCCGCTGGGGTAGGGCAGCATCGAGCAGGCGTAGAACTTGGGCTTGGGCTGGCCCTGTGCGTCGCGCGCGTCCTCGGTGACGCGGTAGGCCTGGGTGGCCTGCCAGTGGGCCTGCGCGGCAACTTCGATCTCGGCGGGGACGTACTTGTCGTTCATGCGCCGATTGTAGGAGGCAGCACCCGGCCGCCACCGTCCTGCACCGCGCGGTGCCCGGCCTACTTGGCGGCTGTTTCGGTGACGAAGCCGATGCGCGACAGCCCGCCGTCCTGCACCAGGCCGATCAGCTCGGCGATGCGGCCGTAGGGCACGGCCTGGTCGGCGCGCAACTGCACTTCGGTGGCGGGGTTGCGCAGCGCGGCCTCGCGCACGCGCAGCTTCAATTGCTCGGCGCTCACCGGCTGGTCGCCCCAGAACAGCTTGCCGGCAGGGTCGACCGCCACGGTGACGAACTGGCCGGCGTCGGTGGGGCGCGCGCCCTCCGTCTTCGGCAGGTCGAGCCGCAGGCTGGAGGTCATCAGCGGCGCGGTGATCATGAAGATCACCAGCAGCACCAGCATCACGTCGATCAGCGGCGTCATGTTGATGTCGCTCATCGGCGAGGCGCCGGCCTTGCGCTCGAGTCGACCGAAAGCCATGTCTCAGTCGCCCGGGCTGCTGCGCGACGCGGCCTCGAGGGCCATCTCGCGCAGGTCGTGGGCAAAGCCTTCGAGTTCGGCCTCGCAGCCGGCCACCCACTTGCCGAACAGGTTGTAGGCCAGCACGGCCGGGATGGCCACGGCCAGGCCGGCGGCCGTCATGATCAGCGCCTCGCCCACCGGGCCGGCGACCTTCTCGATGGTGATCGAGCCGGCCGTGGCGATGCTGACCAGCGCGTGGTAGATGCCCCAGACGGTGCCGAACAGGCCGATGAAGGGCGCCGTGCTGCCGATCGAGGCCAGCAGCACCTGGCCATACTGCAGGTGCTGCAGGCTGCGGTGCAGCGCGTCGCGCAGGCGCCGCGTGAGCTGGGTTTCGAGCGCGCCACGCGTCTCGAGGGTGCCGGTGCCGGCCCGCGGGGCGGTGGCGTCCAGCAGCGGCAGCAGCACCTGCTCGCGGTCGAGCGAGGCCAGCCGGTCGCGGCCGGCGGCATGCGACTCGGCGGCCCAGAACGCGGCCACCGCCTGCACGGCATCGTGGCGTGCGCGGCTCAGCACCCAGGTCTTCCAGACGATCAGCACCCAGGCGCTGATCGACATCAGCAGCAGCAGGGCCGCCACAGCGCGGCCGATCGCGTCGGTCTGGGACCAGAACTGCACCAGGCCGTCCATCTCAAGGCCCGCTGGACAGAGGCGCGGCCGGCAGGGCCGGGCGCCACATGGCCGGTGTCACCGCCGTGCGGTTGCTCATGCGCGCAGGCCCAGCACGTCGCTCATGTCGTGCAGGCCGCTGGCCTGCTGCACGATGTAGCGCGCCGCGTGCAGGCTGCCTTGCGCGTAGGTGACGCGGCTGGTGCTCTTGTGGGTGATCTCGATGCGCTCGCCGTCGCCGGCGAAGAGCACCGTGTGGTCGCCGATGATGTCGCCACCGCGGATGGTGGAAAAGCCGATCGTCGACGGGTCGCGCGGGCCGGTGACCCCTTCGCGCGCGTAGACCGCGCACTCGTCGAGCCGGCGGCCCAGCGCGTCGGCCAGCACCTCGCCCATCTTCAGCGCGGTGCCACTGGGCGCATCGACCTTGTGGCGATGGTGGGCCTCGATGACCTCGATGTCGAAGCCGTGGTTCAGCATGCGCGCGGCACGGGCCAGCAGTTCGAGCACGGCGTTGACGCCGACGCTCATGTTGGGTGCCATCATGATGGCGATCTGCGTGGCCGCGTCGGCGATGCGGGCCTTCTGCGCCTCGCTGAAGCCGGTGGTGCCGATGACCATGCGCACGCCCAGTTCGCGGCAGGCGGCCAGGTGGGCCAGCGTGCCTTCGGGGCGGGTGAAGTCAATCAGCACCTGGGCGTTCGCCAGGCCGGCGCGCAGGTCGCTGGTGACCCGCACGCCGGTGATGGCGCCCAGCGCCGCGCCAGCATCCTGACCGAGCGCCGGGCTGTCGGGCACGTCCAGCGCGCCGGCCAGCACCGCGTCGGGCGCGGCCAGCACCGCCTCCACCAGCATGCGGCCCATGCGCCCCGAGGCGCCGGCGATGGCGATGCGCAGCGGGGTCGGCGCCGGCAGGCTCATGATGGCTCCAGCGGCGGATAGGTGCGCGCCGGGCCGGTGGCCGGGGCCGAGGCCGCCTGGGCGCGGGCGGGCACCGGCAGTGCCTTGCGCTGTTCGTCGGTCAGTTCGAGCACTCGCGGCTTGGGCGGCGTCTTCAGGGGCGCGATGGTGGCCACGAACTCGCGCTCTGAGGGCAGATCGGGGGCCTCCAGGCGGTCGAGCAGGTCGCCCTTGAAGTGCGCGACGATCACCCGGCGCTGCGGTTCGGTGCCGGGGCGCTTCATCGTGAACACATAGTCCCAGCGGTCGGCATGGAACATGTCGGTCAGCATGGGCGAGCCGATGGCGTCGCGCACCTGGTTGCGGGTCATGCCCGGCTTGATCAGCGCGACCTGCTCCTTGGTGACGACGTTGCCCTGGACGATGTCGATGCGGTAGGGCGTGATCACGCCCAGGAAGCCGTCGGACACCTGGAGCGACGAGCACCCCGCCAGGGCCAGCACCGAAATGACCAACACCGACTTGGCGAGGGCCAGCCGGCGGAGCGGCGGTGAAACGGACAGATGACCTGGCATGGCGCGCGGTGGGCGACACGGCAGCAGCACGTGCCGGTCACGGGTGTGGATATGATCCAACGATTCTAGCGAGCCGCGAGTGGCTGCCCCGCCCGGACGACCCCATGCCCAACCGCGTCGACGACTCCAAGCCCCCCGCCCGGCCCACGGCGACCGCTGCCGACGCCGCCGCCGACCCGGCCGGATCGGCCCGTCCGGGGGACCAGCTCAAGAGCAGCGGCCTGAAGTCCACGCTGCCGCGCATCAAGATCCTCGAGGTCTTCCGCACCTCGCCGCAGCGCCACATGACCGCCGAGGACGTCTACAAGGCGCTGATCGCCGACGACGCCGACATCGGCCTGGCCACTGTCTATCGGGTGCTGATGCAGTTCGAGCAGGCCGGCCTGCTGTCGCGCAGCCATTTCGAGTCGGGCAAGTCGGTGTTCGAACTGAACGAAGGGCAGCACCACGACCACCTGGTGTGCCTGACCTGCGGCCGCGTCGAGGAGTTCTACGACCCCGAGATCGAGAAGCGCCAGCGCGCCGTGGCCGCCGACCGCGGCTTCGAACTGCAGGACCATGCGCTGTCGCTGTACGCCGTGTGCGTGAAGGCGAAGTGCCCGCACCGGCCGGGCTGAACGCGGCTCAACCTTCGCCGTTCTGCATCGCCCGCTGGTGGCGCGCGATGAATTCCTGGTAGGTGTCGATGCCCCGCAACTGCAGGATCGAGTTGCGCACCGCGGCCTCGACCAGCACGGCCAGATTGCGTCCGGCATCGACGGTGATCACCACCTTGCGCACGGGGATGCCGAGGATCTCTTCGTTCAGCGGCTCGTAGGGCAGCCGCTCGAACTCGCGTTCCATCGTCTCCTTGCGCACCAGGTGCACGATCAGCTTCAGGCGCATCTTCCGGCGCACTGCCGTCTCGCCAAAGATGGCCTTGATGTCGAGCAGGCCGATGCCGCGCACCTCGAGCAGGTTGAGCAGCAGATCGGGGCAGCGGCCCTCGAGCGAGCTCTGCGACACCTTGTACAGGTCGACCGCGTCGTCGGCCACCAGGCCGTGTCCGCGCGAGATCAGCTCGAGCCCCAGTTCGCTCTTGCCCAGGCCGGATTCGCCGGTGAGCAGCACGCCCAGGCCCAGGATGTCCATGAACACGCCGTGCCGGGTGATGCGGTCGGCAAACAATTGCGCCAGGTAGGCGCGCACGATGTCGATGACATGGCCCGCGGATTCGCTGGTGACGAACAGCGGGATCTCGGCGCGGTCGCACATGGCCACCAGCCGGTCGGGCGGCGAGACGCCGTCGGCGGCGATCAGCACCGGCGGCTCCAGCGTCACGATGCGCGAGATGCGCCGCTCCTGGTCTTCGGGGGTCGATTCGGACAGGTAGGCCACCTCGCGGCGGCCGACGATCTGCACCCGGTAGGGGTGGATGTAGTTGAGGTAGCCGACCAGGTCTGCGGCCGACTGCGCATCGCGCACGGCGGCTTCGTCGAAGCGGCGTTCGGGGTGCGCATGGCCCGCGATCCATTCCCAGCGCAGCAGTTCGCGGTGGGCCTCGAAGAGGGCCTCGGCGCTGATCGATGAAGGCTTCAAGGTGATTTTCGCGTCAACGACCGCCGGTGCCGACGCACACCCGACGGCGCGATCAGGCTACCGATCGCAGCGGCGCCCAGTCGGAGATGAGCTTGTGCAGCGCGGCCTCGTCGGGCGCGTTCTTCATGCGCTCGCGCAGCTCGCGATCGGACAGCAACTCGGCGATCTCGGACAGGATCTCGAGGTGCCGCTGCGTGGCCGCTTCGGGCACCAGCAGGAAGATCAGCAGGCCGACGGCCTCATCGTCGGGCGCGTCGAAGGGAATGGGCTGCTGCACGCGGATGACCGCGGCCAGCGGATTCTTCAGGCCCTTGATGCGGCCATGGGGGATGGCCACGCCGTGCCCCAGGCCGGTGGAGCCCAGCCGTTCTCGGGCGAACAGGTTGTCGGTCACGGTGGCGCGCGAGATGGCGTGCTGGTTCTCGAACAGCAGGCCGGCATGCTCGAACACGCGCTTCTTGCTGGTCGCATCGACGTTCACCAGCACGTTGCTCGCAGGCAGGATGGCAGCAAGGCGATTCATGGTGTTCCCACCCGCAGGGCACCCACCAAGTTGGTTGGCGACTTCACGGGACCTGTGACAGAACAGTGATTATAGAAATCCATTGCTGCACTGCATCGCGGCGTGTACCCGCGGATGGGGGATGTTGTCACGGCGCCGCAGTTCATGCTCGGCGGGCAAGAAAAACGGCCCCGCAGGGCCGTGACTTTCGTGCGATCAGGGGTCGACTTCAGCGGGCGTCGACGTCCAGCCGCTTGCCGGATTCGTGGTGGTGGTCCTGCAGCTTGTCCTTGTGACGGCAGACCTGGCGATCCAGCTTGTCCATCAATTGGTCGATCGCGGCATACATGTCCTCGTGCGCTTGCTCGACGAAGATGTCCTTTCCTTTGGTGTGGAGTGTCACTTCGGCCTTCTGCCGTCGCTCTTTCTCCTTGAGCTTCTCGAACGTCAGCAGCACGTTCACATCCACCACTTGATCGAAGTGTCGAGTGACGCGGTCCAGCTTGGTGAGCACATACTCTCGCAGGGCCGGGGTCACTTCCAGGTGGTGTCCGCTGATCGTCAGGTTCATCAGAACCTCCTTGTCGATATGGTTTGCCAAAGTCCAGCAGGGGAGCGCCGACCGGGCCGCAAGGCCCTTGTCTCCGCAGCCTGCGAACCCAGTGTGCAACCGATTCGAGCGGTATGACAAGGCCCCGCGACGGTGTAGGATGCTGGAGGATGCCCAAGGCGTCACGCGCCGAGGGTGCCACGGGCACGGATGACATAATCGGTCATCGTCGTTTCGGAGCGATCCGTTGGACCAGAGTCACCCTCGGTGACCGCGCGCTCCAGTGCAGCCGGGCCCGTACGGGCCGGCAGGCAACGCAGGCCCTGACAGGCCCGTGAACCCGGCCCCGCCGGGCCGCCGCAACCTGGGGCGAGGCGGTCTTCGATCCACCCTCCCCAGAGACCCGATCTGCATCGCGGCCGGCCAGGTGAGCCGGCGTCGCGCAGGTGCTGGAGCCCCCGATGCTCAACGTGTTCACGCTGGCCCAAGGCAGGCTGGCGCAGCAAGAGATCGACGACGGCCAGTTGCTGGCCCAGGCCAACCCGGTGTGGGTCGACCTCGAAGCCCCGTCGCCCACCGAGAAGGGCTGGATCCGAGAGCGCTTCGGCCTGGCCATCCCCGACAACATCGTCGACGACGATCTCGAGGAATCGGCCCGCTTCTACGAAGAGGACAACGGCGAACTGCACATCCGCTCCGACTTCCTGATCGACGACGACGTGACGCCGCGCAACGTGCGCGTGGCCTTCATCCTGAAGGACGGCGTGCTGTACTCGGTGCACGACGAAGACCTGCCGGTGTTCCGCCTGCTGCGCATGCGGGCGCGCCGCATCCCGGCGCTGATCGAGGACGCCAAGGACGTGCTGCTCAAGCTCTACGACGCCGATGCCGAATACTCGGCCGATGCGCTGGAGGGCATCTACGACAGCCTCGAGGCCGTGAGTGCGCGTGTGCTGAAGCAGGACGTGGACGACCGCGCCGCCGGCGAGGCACTGGCCGCCATCGCCAAGGAAGAAGACCTGAACGGCCGCATCCGGCGCAACGTGATGGACACCCGCCGCGCGGTGAGCTTCATGATGCGCAGCCGCATGCTCAATGCCGAGCAGTTCGAGGAGGCGCGGCAGATCCTGCGCGACATCGACTCGCTCGACTCGCACACGGCCTTCCTGTTCGACAAGATCAACTTCCTGATGGATGCCACGGTGGGCTTCATCAACATCAACCAGAACAAGATCATCAAGATCTTCTCGGTGGCCAGCGTGGCGCTGCTGCCGCCCACGCTGATCGCCAGCATCTACGGCATGAACTTCAAGCACATGCCCGAGCTCGACCAGCCCTGGGGCTACCCGTTTGCGGTGGGCGTGATGGTGGCCTCGGTGGCCGCGCCCTTCATCTACTTCCGCCGCAAGGGCTGGCTGCGCTGAGCTGGCTCAGCCGGCGATGCGGCGCTTCAGCCAGCGCATCACCGCGCCGATCAGTGGCAGCCGCGCATACAACTCACCGGCGGCGTCCCAGTAGTCGCGGTGCAGGGCGATGCGGCCGTCGGGCCCGAACCGCAGGTGCGTGCTGCCGTGGATCGTCATGGCCCGCGCGCCGGCGCCCTTCGTGGTGAAGTGGAAGTCCCAGGTCAGGAAGGCCTGCTGGCCGCGCGCAAAGCTGTCCAGCACGCGAAAGTGCGGCCGGTCCAGCGTCTGGAACATGTGGGCGAAGATGCCCCGCACGGCGATCAGGCCCCGCACGTCGTTGAACGGATCGACAAAGTGCGCATCGGCGGCGTACAGCTCTCCCAGGCGGTCGAGGTCGGCCGGCGACAGGGCCTCGAAGAAGGCCTTCACCCGTGCGGTGGCGTCGTCGGCAGGTTCAGCCATGCACGGCACGCCGCACGGCGCGGAAGTACAGGCCGTCGGACAAGGGGCGCAGCGCCTTCAGCAGCCGCGTGAAGCGCTTCGGGAAGTGGATCTCGAACTCGCCGGCCTCCCAGCCCTGCACGATGGCCCGCGCGGCTTGTTCGGGGCTGATCAGCGCGGGCATGTGGAAGGCGTTCTGCGCCGTCAGCGGCGTCTCGACGAAGCCTGGGTTGATCAGCGAGACGCCGATGCCGCGCGCTGACAGGTCGAGGTACAGCGTCTCGGCCAGGTTGATCAGCGCGGCCTTGGTCGGGCCGTAGGCCAGCGACTTGGGCAGGCCGCGGTAGCCCGCCACGCTGGACACCAGGCTGAGGTGCGCCGCCTCGCCCGCGGCCGACTGGCGCAGCAGCACCGGCAGGGCCGCGTCCAGCAGGTGCAGTGCGCCGACGTAGTTGACCTGCTGGTGGCGAAGCGCCTCGGCCAGGTCGAAGTTGGACGCGTCCATGGCGAGGTAGTGTCCGGCACAGTACATCGCCAGGTCGATGCCGCCGTGGCGGCGCAGCATCTCGGTGGCGGCACCGCGCACCGAACCCGCGTCGGTAACGTCCAGCGCCAAGGCGTCCGAGCCCGGGTGTTCGGCCACGAAGCGGTCGAGCGCGGCCTGCCCGCGGGCCGAGACGACCACCTGCGCGCCGCGGGCATGCAGCAGGCTGGCGGTGGCTCGGCCGATGCCCGACGAGGCGCCGACCAGCCAGATGCGGCGGCCGGACCAGTCGGCGATGCGCGGGTTCAATGCCATGGACGGCTTTCTGCGGAAGGGGTCATGGCCGGCGGAAGGACAACAGCACCTCGCCGACACGGAGGCCGAACTTGCTCATGACGGCGCGGTTGAGCATCACCTTGTCGTCGACCAGGAACATCCAGTCGTCGAACTGCACCTCGTAGGTGTCGCCGCCCACCGGCAGGCGCAGCGTGTAGCGCCAGTTCAGCGCGTTGCCGGCGGCCTGGCCGTCGGCCTGGCCGACCACGTCGTCCGCGCGCCCGACGTAGCGGCCGTCGGGCAGGCGCAGCAGTTTCCAGACCCGCCGCTCGGTGCGGCCGTCGGCATAACGGAACTGCTCGTCGAGGGTGCCCTCGTCGCCGCGCCAGGTGCCGACCAGGTCGACCGTGAAGCGCTGCAGCATCTTGCCGCTGCGGTCGGTGACCACGCCGTGGGCCACGAGCGGGCCGTCGAAGTACTGCTTCAGGTCGAGCAGCGGGCGCTGCGAGGCGTAGTCGGCCGGGGTCGGGCCTGCGCAGGCGGTCAGCAGCCAGGCCATCGCGGCGGCCAGGCACACGCCCCGGGTGCGGGCGGCGAATGCAGTCATGTCGTTCGTCCTTCGAGGGTCGGTCCGCTGCGCCACAGCAGCAAGGCGGCAGCCGCCTTGAGCAGGCAGGGCAGCGTGGAGTAGCACAGGGTCAGGGCCTGCAGCGCGGCCGGGTCGGTGGTCCCCGGCCGGTAGCCCAGCCACTGCAGGGCGGGCAGCGCGGCGCCAGCGGCCAGCGCCAGGTTGAGCTTGGTGACGCAGGTCCACCAGCCCGCGTAGCTGCCCTCGAGCCGCTGCGCGTGGCCGGCGCGCTGGATCACGCCGGTGAGCAAGGCCGCCGGTGCCACCAGGTCGGCGCCCAGGGCCACCCCGCTGGCCACGCAGATGGCGACAAAGGCGAGCCCGTCGCCGGCCCCCAAGGTGGCGGCCCCCGCAAAGCTGACGATGGCCATCAGCATGCCGGCCAGCCAGGTGCGCACCAAGCCGAAGTGGCGCACCGCGCGCACCCACAATGGCATCGACAGCGCCCCGGCCGCGAAGTAGCCGCCGAGGAACACGGGCTCGAGCGCTGGCGATTGCAGCCGGTCGCGCACGAAGAACAGCACCAGCGTCGCCGGAATGGCGCTGGCCACGCCGTTCAGCAGGAACACGGCGATCAGGTGCCGGAAGCCCGCCTGTCGCCAGGGCAGCGACCATTGCCCCTTTGTCGCCCCCGCGGGCAATGCGCTGCTGCGGTAGGGCGCCCGGCTCAGCGCGAGCCAGCCCAGACCCAGGCCCACCGCGCAGGTGGCCACCATCGCGCCCAGGCCGGCGAGCGCCGGCAGCACGCTGGCCAGCAGCACGCCGGCGAGCGCGATGCCCTCGCGCCAGCCCATCACCGCGGCCTGCGTCGAGGCGTCGCCGCCCAGTCGTGCGCCCCAGGCCTGATGCAGAACACCCAGGGCGCTGTAGCCCAGGTAGGTGACCACCAGGGACAGGCCGCACCACAGCAGCAACTGCCGCGGGTCGTCCATCGGCGGGAAGAACAGGGCCGCCAGGCCGAGCGCCAGCAGCACGGCGGCGCCGCCCGCGAGTTGCATCGCGCGGGTGCGCGTGGGGCCGAAGCGGCGGTCGACGAATCGACCCAGCCAGGGGTCGACCAATGCGTCGAGCAGCCGGGTGAGGAGCAGCACGGTGCCCAGCGCGGCCAGCGGCACGCCGAGCGAGGCGCCGTAGTGGCTGGGCAGCAGCACGTACAAGGGCAGCGCGGCGAAGGCCAAGGGCGCCGCGATGGCCCCGTAGCGCAGGCCATCGGCCAGCGGTATCACGACGGTGTCCCGATCATCTGCGCGCGCAAGCCCGGCTCCGACGTGCGTGGCGACAGCCAGATGCCGAAGAACAGCCGCGCGAACAGCGCATCGGCCACCTCGCCGCGCAGGCGCCCATTGGCATAGAAGCGCGCGCTGCGGCCGGGCAGGTGCACGCCGGTGAGCCGGTCGCCGGCGCCGACATCGGGAAACAGCTGCACCATCGTCTGCAGCCAGCGCTCGGCGGTGGCGGCATCGAACTCGCCGATGCGCCGCATCTCGTCGATCGAACGCTTGGCGATGCGCTCGCCCGACAGCGAGCGGGCATAGGCGATGTCGATGGCCAGGGGCTGGTCACCGCCGTCGCTGCGCACCGGGTCGGCGCTCCACACCTGCGCGTCGTAGATGTGCAGGCCCAGGAAGCGCATGGTGCCGGTGCCTCGCAGCCGGGCCTGCGGCAGGTGGGCGGCGATGTGCGGCGGTGGCGCAGCGGCCACCCCCTGCGCAGCCACGCTGAGGGCGCCCCAGGCCAGGGGCCAGGCGAGCAAGGTGCGTCGGCGCATGGGGGTGGTCAGGTCAGTCCCGCACCAGCGTGAACTGCATGACGTCGGTGTTGCCGGCGGCAAAGGCGGCCTCGCAATAGGCGAGGTAGAACTCCCAGATGCGCATGAAGCGGGTGTCGAAACCCAGTGTGCGCACCTGGGCCTCGCGGTGCAGGAAGGACACGCGCCAGCGGCGCAGCGTCTCGGCGTAGTCCGGCCCGAAGGCCAGCTCATTGACGACGCGCAGGCCGGCACGGGCGGCCTCGGCGCGGAAGGCCGACGGGCTGGGCAGCAGCCCCCCGGGGAAGATGTACTGCTGGATGAAATCCGTGCCGCCGACATAGCGCGCGAAGAGATCGTCGCGGATGGTGATCGACTGGATGCAGGCGCGACCGCCCGGGCGCAGCTGGCGTCGCAGGGTGTCGAAGTAGCCGGCCCAGTACTCGCGGCCGACGGCCTCGAACATCTCGATCGAGACGATGGCGTCGTAGGGGCCGTCGTCGATGTCGCGGTAGTCCTGGAAGCGCAGGTCCGCACGGTCGGCCAGGCCGGCCTGGGCCAGGCGCTCGCGGCCGAAGGCCAGTTGTTCGGCCGACAGCGTGACGCCGGTGACCCTGGCGCCGAAGTCGCGCGTGGCGCATTCGGCCAGCGCACCCCAGCCGCAGCCGATCTCGAGCACGCGCGAGTCGGCCGTCACCTGGCATTCGGCCAGCGCGCGGCGCATCTTGGCGTCCTGCGCGCCGCGCATCGGTCGGGTGAGGTCACCCTCGAACCAGGCGCTCGAGTAGTTCATCGACTCGTCGAGCCAGAGCCTGTAGAACGCGTTGCCGAGGTCGTAGTGCGCGTGGATGTTGCGGCGGCTGCCAGCTCGGGAGTTGCGGTGCAGCAGGTGGCGCACGCGGTGCCACAGGCTGCCCCACCAGCGGCCGTACACGGCCTGGTCGATGGCGTCGCGGTTGGCCACCAGCAATTCGAGCAGGCCGACCAGATCGCCCGTGGTCCAGTCGCCGGCGATGTAGCCTTCGGCGAAGCCGATGTCGCCGCTGCGCAGCGCGGCGCTGCACACGCGCCAGTTCAGCATGCGCATCGACGCCTGCGGCTCGGTGGACAGGCCGGTGCCGAAGCGCATCTGCTCGCCGTCGGGCAGTTGCACGTCGAGGGTGCCATGCCGCAGTCGGCGCAACAGCGCGAACACGGCTTTCGCGGACGTCGGTGCCGAAGCCGGCAGCGCGCGGGAGTCGAGGACGGTGGCGGTGGTCATGTCGTGCGGTTCAGCGGGGTGGGCGGGTTCTTGCCGACGAACGGCACGCGCCGAACCAGCAGGCGCAGCGCCTGCCAGTGGATGCGTGCCATCACGCCGAGCGTGAGCAGGGGCATGCGCCAGACGGCTCGGCGCAGGCTGGCGGCGGTGAGTGGGGCGAGGTCGCCGCTGACGCTGGTCATCAGCAGCGGCCCGTGGGCGTCGGCGTACTCGATGCGGGCCACGGTGCGACCGCTGTCCCGGCCGAGGTCGGTGCGCATGAAGCGGAAGCGGTAGCGGCCTTCGATCTGGCAGAAGGGCGAGACGTGGAAGGCCTTGGTGGCGTCGATGTCGCGGCCGAAGGCCAGGCTGTCGCCGTGGAGCAGGTAGACATGCCGCCCGCCGAAGGTGTTGTTGACCTCGGCGACGATGG
This sequence comes from Ideonella sp. A 288, assembly GCF_002198735.1. Classification (GTDB taxonomy): domain Bacteria; phylum Pseudomonadota; class Gammaproteobacteria; order Burkholderiales; family Burkholderiaceae_C; genus Pseudaquabacterium. The sequence goes on along the minus strand of NZ_MWLO01000137.1, from coordinate 240,740 downwards.
CCGCCAGGCCGCCGTCGCGGCGGTGGCAGTACCAGAAGCTCACCGGCTTGAAGACATAGCCCAGCACGCGGGGGTAAGTGTGCAGCCAGACCTCGCCGTCGGCGTCCGCGATGCCTTCGCGCTGCAGCAGGCCGTCGACCCAGGCCAGCGCGTCGTCGCCGCCGTCGCCGTGGTCGCGGTCGTGGAAGCTCACCCAGGCGGCGCGGTTGCGCGCCAGCGCCGTGCAGGGCTGCACCCGCAAGCTGCGCAGCGGCAACAACACGAACCACGTCGGGTAAGCGAAGGCATGGTCGGTCGGGCGCAGCCGATGGTGGCGCACGACGCCAATGCCCAGGAGGGCTTGGCCGGGCGCGACGGCGTCGTGGTTCACGCGGCGTCCCGTGCGGCCAGGCCGTCGGCTTCGCGCCAGCGCAGGCGCAGCACATCCACCACGTCGACCGCACTGGACCAGCCGTCCTCATGGAAGCCATAGCCTGTCCACGCGCCCGCGAACCACACGTGCGCCCGGCCCTGGATGGACGACAGCCGCGCCTGCGCATCGAGGGCGCGCTGGTCGAACACCGGGTGGGCGTAATGGAACTCGCCATGCACCGTGGACGGCGCCGGTTCGCGCGACGGGTTCAGTGACACGATGACAGGCGTCTGCCAGGGCAGCGGTTGCAACCGGTTGATCAGGTAGTGCAGGCACACCGCCGACTGCTCGCGGGCCAGGTCGCCCGACCGCTCGTAGTTCCACGCCGCCCAGGCCTTGCGGCGACGCGGCAGCAGCGATGCGTCGGTGTGCAACACGGCGCGATTCGCCTGGTAGGGGATCGCTCCCAGCAGGCGCCGTTCTTCGGCGCTGGCGCCGTCGCCGAGCAGGGCCAGGCTCTGGTCGGTGTGGCAGGCGAGCACGACCTCGTCGAAGCGCTCTTCGCCCCGGTCGGTCTGCACCCACACGCCGCCCGAGGCCGAGCCCGGTGGCACGCGGCGCAGCCCGCGCACGGGGGTGTTCAGCCGTGCATCGGGCAGGTCGCGCACCAGCGCCTGCACGTAGTGGCGCGAGCCGCCGGTCACCGTGTACCACTGCGGCCGCTGCGTCACGCGGATCAGGCCGTGGTTGTGGCAGAAGCGGATCATCGTGGCCACCGGGAAGCGCAGCATCTGGTCGGTGGGGCACGACCAGATGCAGCCCAGCATCGGCAGCAGGTAGTTCTGGCGAAAGCCTTCGCTGAAGCGATGGGTGTCCAGGAAGTCGCCGATCGGCTCGCGCATGGCCTCGTCGGCGCCGGTCTCGGCCAGCGTGGTGCACAGGCGGTTGAACCGCACCAGGTCGGTCAGCATGCGCAGGAAACTCGGGCGCAGCAGGTTGCGGCGCTGGGCGAACACGCTGTCGAGGTCGGTGCCGCTCCATTCCAGGCCTGCGGCCTGCACGGAAAACGACATCTCCGACGGCGTCGTCTTCACCCCGATGGCCTCGAACAGGGCCCTCAGGCGCGGGTAGGTGGCATGGTTGAACACCAGAAACCCGGTGTCCACACCATGCGTGATGCCTTCGAGGGTGAGGTCGACCGTGTGGGCGTGGCCGCCGAAGTGTCGATCGGCCTCGAACAGCACCACATCGGCGTCGTCGCGCAGTTGCCACGCGGTGCCCAGGCCGGCGATGCCCGAGCCAACCACCGCGACTCGGCGACGGGCCGTCATGCGGACACCCCGCGCCAGGCGGAAAGATAAGGAGCCGTGCAGCGCCCCGAAGCGAACGAGGGAGGGAGGGAGGAGGAGGAGAACCGCCTCGGGATTGCGGTCCGGTCACCCGGACGGCTGCACGGCTGTAAAGCTGAGGCTGGAGCGCAGTGTTCGCGAACACTTGCCCGGCCAACAGAGTGATTGAGCCCCTGGGGCCGCAATGGTTCCGTGGATGTCGATGAAGCGAACATGAAGCTCAGACCAATCGATGAAAACCGAACGGTCTGATTGTGACTGATCAGTTCACATTTGACTTCAGTAGTTTCTCCAAATCCCTGACAAATGCGGGGTCACTGGGGTCGACCGCAGAGCCGTGGCTGATCACCGGCTGGCCGGTACGGCCGATCAGGTACTTGTGGAAGTTCCAGCCTGGTGCCTGGCCCGACACCCGGTGCAGCGCCGCAAACAACGGGTTCACCGGCCCGCCCGCCTTCGGCGACACGGTGGATTTGGCGAACATCGGAAACTTGACGCCGAAGGTGTTCTCGCAGAAGTCGGCGATCTCCTTGTTGCTGCCCGGTTCCTGCTTGCCGAAGTCGTTGGACGGGAAGCCCAGCACCACCAGCCCTTGTGGTCCGTAGCGCCGATCGAGCGCCTCCAGCGCCTTGTACTGGGGCGTGTAGCCACAGAAGCTGGCGGTGTTGACGACGAGCACCACCTTGCCGGCGTAGCCGCAGAGGTCGATGGGTTTTTCGTCCTGCAGGCGAGGCTGCACCTGCTGCAGCAAGGGGGGGCAGCTTGGCGCGGCCGCCACGGGCGCTGAGATGAAGACGGCTGCGGCGGCGAGCCAGGCGCCCCGTCGGCTTCTGGGCGGGACGCAACGGGGGGAGGGCAACGGTGTCATGGGCGAAGGCAGGTGGTCGGCAGGCGCCCAGTGTGATCGAAGCCGCCCGACACTGCGGGGCGCGCGGGATGTCCCGCGCGCCGCCCGGTCCATCAGGCTTTCTGGGCCAGCTCGGCCAAGCGCGCCTGGTCGGCCTTGCGATCGGCCGCCACCTTCTGTGCCGATGGTCGCTGGCCGATCAGCGCGGCGTACGACTTCCAGTCCACTCCCGCGGCCAGCAGCAGATCCTCGCCAAGGACCGACTTGCTGGCCATGCCGACCAACGGCAGGCTCACCCAGGCGGCGCAATCGGCCTGGGTGAACGTGTCGCCGGCCACGAAGGGCGAGAACTTCGCCAGGCGCTTGAAGCCGGCGATGTGCCGGACCAGTTGCTTGCGCACCCGGGCCTGTGTCTCGTCGCTGACCGTGCCGCCGAAGAAGGCCTGCGCGTACAGCTCTCGTGCCACCAGTTCGAGGTGCAGGTCGATGAAGGTGATCAACTCGCGCACCTTGGCCTGGCCCCAGGGATCGGCCGGCAGCAGCGGGTTGCCGGGGTACGCCGCGTCGATGTAGTCGAGGATGGCCTGGCTCTCGCACAGGCTGCCCTGCGAGGTGCGGATGAACGGCACCTTGCCCAGCGGCGAGCACGACAGCACGGCCTCGTCGCGCGAGCCGGTCATCACGAGTTCTTCCTGGAAGGGCACGCCCTTCTCGAGCAAGGCCAGCTTGACCTTGTTGTAGTAGTTCGAAATGCCGAAGCCGCACAAGGTGATCATCGCGAGGGTCTCCTGGGTTGAGCGGGCAGTCTAGGTCTCCGGGGGACTGGGTTGGCGACGCCTGGGCGACAAGGCCCCGGGTCCGCGGTTGACCACGGCGATGCCCAGTGCCACTGCCGCCGCGGCCACGAGCAGGCGCAGCGTCAGCGGCTCGCCCAGCAGGCCCACGCCGGCCAGCAGGCCAAACAGCGGGGTGAACAGGGTGAACGCGGCCAGCCTTGTGGCCGGGTAGTGGCGCACCAGCCAGAACCACAGCAGGTAGCTGAAGGCGGTGACCACCACCACCTGGAAGGCCATCAGCGCCAACGCCAGCGGGCTCAGCCGCACGGGCCAGCGCTCGCCGGTGAGCCAGGCGCCCACGGCCAGCAGCGCGCCCGAGACGATCAGCTGGTACAGCAGCGTGGCTTCCGGCGGGGCCGTCGTCAGCCGGCTGCCTCGGATGCCCAGCGTGGTGGCGCCCCAGAGCACGGCCGCGGCCAGCCCCAGGGCGTCGCCCCACCATTGGCGGTCACCCGCCACCGGGTGCGCCAGGCCTTCGCCGAAGGCCCAGGCCACGCCGCCAAAGGCCGCGGCCAGCCCGCACAGTTGCACCGTGTCGGGCCGCTCGGTGCCAGTGACCAGCGGCATGCCCAGCGCCACGACGAACGGCGACAGGTACAGGAAGACCGCCATGCGCGACGCCGTGGTGTACTGCAGGCCCAGGAAGATGCACGCGAATTCGGCCGCGAACAGCGTGCCCACCAGCAGCCCGGCCGGCAGGGTGCTGCCCAGCAGGTTCGTCGAGACACCGCGCCAGCGCGCCCAGGCGGCCACCAGCAGCGCGCCGCCGATCGACCGCACCGCCGCCTGTGTCAGTGGCGGGATCTCGGCCATCGCCACCTTGGCCGCCACCTGGTTCAGGCCCCACAGCAGGCAGCACAGCAGCAGCAGCGCCACCGCGCGCGAATCGAGGTGCGTGCGGCGGGCGTCGGATGGCTGCGTGCTTGGGGTGGCGATGGCTCGAGACACCACGGCCTCGTCGCTCGGCGCGAGCCGTGGGCGGTCTGGTGGGTCCTGGGCGGTCCCGGGCCGCCCGGACGCCTCGCTCACCGCAACAGGCGGCGCATCGCCCGCAGCATGGCGGGCTGCCGTGTCGGCGGGTGCCCGGTCTGCGCGGCCCCGTCGGGGCCGATCCGCCCGCGTGCGGGCCAGCGCTGCGGTACGGTCGCCGAACGTCCCGCCGGGCGACGGCGCGCGCACAGCAGCGCGGCACAGAGCAGCCCTGCCACGGCCCCGGTGGCATGGGCCAGCGGGGCCATGGTGATGTCCCAGCCGACCGACTGTCGCGGCGCACCGGACCACGGCGCCTCGAGCAGCACTTTGGTCACCAATCCCAGCGCCACCACCAGGCCGATGCGGCGCCGTCGTCCGGTGCCCTGCACCCACAGGTGCACCGCCACCACCGCCACGCCGGCATGCAATACGCCCGACAGGCCGCCGTAGTGCTGCAACGCCGGCTGCCACAGCAGGCCCAGGTGGGTCAGCGGCCAGGCCAGAGCCCAGGCCAGCGACGCACGCGGGCCGCAGCCAGCGGCCACGCCCAAGGCTGCCAGCAGCGCGACACCGATCAGGTGGACGCCCAGGTGCAAGGGGCTGAGGTGCACCAAGGCAGCCGTCCACAGCCGCCAAGGCTCTTGCAGCGCCAACGCCGGCTGCCAGTTCCAGGCGTCGGCGTCCTGGCCGACGGCCATGGCCGCGCCGACGGCGAGGCAGCCGCACAAGCCCGGCCAGATGCGCGCGCGGTTCATGTCGTCCGTGGGGTCAGCCGAAGACCGCTCGCCACACCGTCAGCACGGCGTCGCGCTCTTTGGCCAGCGTGTCGACGGCAAACTGCGTTGGGCGCTCGTCGAGGCGTGCCCGGTGCTGTGCGCGGCGCAGTTCGCGGTAGGCATCGCCGGCGGCGTGCCCCGCGCCGGGCGGCAGCAGGCCCAGCGCTTCGGCGCGCTGCAGCAAGGCGATGTTGCCGACGTTGTCGAGCAGGGGAGCATGGGCCAGCGATTGGGTGAGCACGAGGAACTGGACCGCGAATTCGACGTCCATCATGCCACCAGGGCTGTGCTTGACGTCGAACATGCCTTCGGGCACCGGTCGCGACTGCCGAACTTTATCGCGCATGGCCACCACCTCCTGCCGCAGCGCGGCCGCCTCTCGGGGCGCGGCCAACACCTGTCGGCGCACCGTTTCGAAGCGGGCTGCCAGCCCGGTGGCGCCGGCGCAAAAGCGCGCCCGCGTGATGGCCTGGTGCTCCCAGGCCCAGGCGGTGTTGCTGCCGCGGCCGACCTGATAGCGCTCGAATGACGCGATCGAGGTGACCAGCAGGCCCGAGTTGCCGTTGGGTCGCAACGCCGTGTCGATGTCGAACAGTTCGCCGGCCGGAGTGCGAAGCGTGAGCCAGGTGATCAGCTTGCGCACGTAGTGGCCATAGACCTCCTGCGCGCGGTCGGGATCGGGCTCGTCGGCATCGTCGTACAGGAAGACGACGTCCAGGTCGCTGCCGTAGCCCAGTTCCTTGCCGCCGAGCTTGCCGTAGGCGATGACGGCGAAGTCGGGCGTCGGCCGGTGGTGCTGCCGAAGCCGCGGCCACGACCAGCGCAGCACGCACTGCAGCGTGGCATCGGCCAGCGCGGACAGGTCGTCGGCCACCTCTTCGACCGTGATCAGGCCCTCGACGTCGCGCACGAGGGTGCGGAAGACCTCGGCGTGGTGGGCATGTCGCAGCGTGTCGAGCAGAGACTCTTCGTCGGCCTCGCCGCTGCGCACCCAGGCGGCGTGGCGCTCGTCGAGCGAGCCGATGTACTCGTCGGTGTCGAAGCGGCCGTGCAGCAGGCGCGGATCGGCCAGCTCGTCGATGACGCCCGGGTGGCGCATCAGGTAGCGCATCGGCCAGCGCGCCAGCCCCAGCAGGCGCAGCAGGCGCTTCATCACCTCGGGCCGCTCGAGCAGCAGGGCCAGGTAGCTGTCGCGGCGCAGCAGCGGGTCGAGCCAGTCGATGAACCGCAACGCGGCGGCCTCGGTGCAGCGCTCTTCGGCCACGCACACGGCGGCGCGCTGCACCAGGCGGCCCAGCCGCAGGCGGCTTTCCTCGCGCAGGGCCAGCACGCGCGGCTGGGTGCACCAATGGCGCACGCGCTCGGCCATTGCCGGCGGCAGCTTCTCGGCCAGTGCCTCGCTGTCCACCGGCAGCGGGCCGGAGCCGCACTGCGGGCAGCCGTTGCGCCCGCCGTTGGTGGCCGGCGCCTGGCCGTCGTGCAGCAGGGCGTCGAACTCGGTGGCGACGAACTCGCGCACCTCGCCCAGCTTGTCGAGCAGTTCGCACGCATCGGCGCGGCAGGACAGCCCCATCGACGCAGCGATCCAGTGAAGGTCAGCGTCGACGGTGGGCAGCAGGTGCGTCTGCTGGTCGTCGAGGAACTGGATGCGGTGCTCCACCCGCCGCAGGAAGACATAGGCCTCGGCCAGCCGCGTGGCGGTCTGCGGCAGCATCAGGCCGCGTGCGGCCAGGCGCTGCAGGCTCTTGAGGGTGGATCGGGTGCGGATCTCGGGAAACTGTCCGCCGCGCACCACCAACAGCAGTTGCACGATGAACTCGATCTCGCGGATGCCGCCGCGCGAGAGCTTCACGTCGTTGGCGCGCTCGGGTCGGCCGGCGGCGCGTCGTTGCGCCTCTTCGCGGATCTTGTGGTGCAACTGCCGCAGGCCCTCGAAGATGCCGTAGTCAAGGTAGCGGCGGTACACGAAGGCCGTGACCAGCGAGCGCAGCGGCAGGGCACGTCCCGACTGCACCGAGGCCTTGGGGGCGACGACCCGGCTCTTCAGCCAGGCGAAGCGCTCCCACTCGCGGCCCTGCACCTGGAAGTACTCCTCCAGCATGCCCAGGCTCACCACCGGTGGGCCGGAGTTGCCGTTGGGGCGCAACGCCAGGTCGACCCGGAACACGAAGCCGTCGTCGGTGGTGTCGCCGATCAGCGCGTACAGCTTCTTGGCCACGGCGGTGAAGTACTCGTGGGCACTCACCGGGCGCGGGCCGTCGGTGTGGCCGTCGTCCTCGTAGACGTAGATCAGGTCGATGTCGGACGACACATTGAGCTCGCGCGCGCCGAGCTTGCCCATGCCGATGATCCAGAAGTCGATCACCTGCCCGGCCTCGTCGCGTGGCTGGCCGACCCGGGCGTCCTCGTCGGCGCGGGCCTGGGCCAGGGCGATCTCGAGCGTGGCCTCGGCCAGCGCGGTCATGGCGCCGGTGACTTGCTCGAGCGGCGCCTGCTGCTCGGTGTCGAGCACGGCCAGTCGCTCGAGCACCAGTTGGCGGGCGACGCGCAGCGCCGACGCGAGCGGCCGGCCGGCCTGCGCCAGGTGCTGCACGAGCGCGGTGATGGTGGGCACGTCCGGCACCCCCTGCGGCAGCAGGGACATCTCGGCGGCATAGCGGCGCCGGATGCGCTGCACGAAGCGGCTGTGGTCGGCGGTGGCCGACGGTGTCGGCGCGGTGCTGGGGGAACCCATGGGCCTGAACAGGCTCTGTGCTAGATTGCCGCGCGAATTGCTTCGCCGTGGGCAGGCTTCTGTCCGAGCCGGGGCCGGCCTGATTCAGGCGCCTGGTACTGGTTGTCCCTCATTCATGTCCCTCTCGCTGTTCGCCGCATCGACGCGCGCACCCCGTTGGCGCTGGTGGCGCCTGGTGCTGCGCGTGGGCGGCTGGGCTGTGCTCTCGGCGTGGAGCTTAGTCCTGCTGGCGTGGCTGACCCTGCACTGGGGGATTTTGCCCCGTCTCGACGAGTGGCGTCCACGCATCGAGGTTTATGCCAGCCATGCGCTGGGCCAGACCGTCGAGATCGGTCGCATCGAGGTGCGGTCGTCGGGCTGGGTGCCGGCGCTGACGCTGCACGACGTGGTGCTGCGCGATCCCCGCGGGCGCGAAGCGCTGCGGCTGCCGCTGGTGGCTGCGGCCCTGTCGGTGCCATCGCTGCTGTCGCTGCAACTGCGCTTCGACCAACTGCTGATCGACGGGCCCCGGCTCGAGGTGCGCCGCGATGCCCAGGGGCGCCTGCGGGTGGCCGGCATCGACATGGACGGCGAGGCCATGGGCACCGGCGGCGGCCTGGCCGATCGCTTCTTCGAGCAGCATGAGTTCGTCATCCGCGGGGGCGTGCTGCGCTGGGTGGATGAGTTCCGCGGCGCACCGCCCCTGGAGCTCACCGACGTGCAACTGGTGGTGCGCAACAGGCTCACCCGCCACGACATGCGGCTGGACGCCACGCCGCCGCCCGGCTGGGGCCAGCGCTTCACGCTGGTGGCGCGCGCGCGCCAACCCCTGCTGGCGAACGCCGGCGACTGGCAACGCTGGCGCGGCACGCTGTACGCCGATCTGCCGCAGGTGCTGGTGCAGCAACTGCGCCGCCACGTCGACCTGCCGTTCGACCTGGACCGGGGCGAGGGCGCGCTGCGCGCCTGGGTCGATTTCGAGCATGGCCTGCCGCAGGGCGGCACGGCCGACCTGGCGCTGCGCGATGTGTCCGCGCGGCTCGCCAGCGGCCTCGAGCCGATGGCGCTGGCCCAGGTGCGTGGCCGCGTGGTGGTCGAGCGCCAGCCCGAGGGCGTGCGCATCGTGGCCACCGGCTTTGGCTTCGACACTGCCGAGGGCCAGCGCTGGCCGGCCGGGCGCATGGTGCTGTCCTGGCAGCAAGCGCAGGTGATGCGGGCGCAGGACCTGGGCACGTCCATGCAGTCTCGACCCGTGACGAGCGGTGAGTTCAGCGCCGAACGGCTCGATCTGGCGCTGATGGCCCAACTGGGCGAACGCCTGCCGCTGGGCACCGGCGTGCAGCGGCTGTTGGAGACGCTGGACCCGCGCGGCACGGTGACCGGCCTGGTGGCGGGCTGGCGTGGTCCGATCGACGCGCCGACGCACTACAACGTCAAGGCCGAGGTGCAGGGCATGGCCATCGCCGCGGCGGCGTCGTCCGAGCCGGGCGGCGTCGGGCGGCCGGGCTGGCGCGGCGCCGACCTGTCCTTCAGCGGCACCGAGTCCGGCGGCCAGGCCAAGCTCAGCCTGCAGGACGGCGCGCTCGAGTTGCCCGGGGTGTTCGAGCAGCCTGTCGTGCCGCTGCGGCGTTTTGCGGCGCAACTGGGCTGGCGCATCGAGCCCGTGGCCAACGGCCGGCCTCGCATCGAGCTGAAGGTGGGTGGCGCGCGCTTCGAGAACGACGACACCCAGGGGGAGCTAGAGGCCAGCTGGCGCACCGGCACGGCCGACGGCTTCGGCAAGGGCGCGCGATTGCCGGGGGTGCTCGAGCTGTCGGGCAAGCTGTCGCAGGGCCAGGCCGTGCGCGTGGCACGCTACCTGCCGCTGGGCATCGCGGCCTCGGCCCGAGACTACGTGCGCCGTGCAGTGCAGGGCGGTCGCGTGCTGTCGGCGGCCTTCAAGGTGAAGGGCGACCTCTGGGACTTTCCCTTCGTGCAGCGCAACGACGGTGAGTTCCGCATCGCCGCGCAAGTGCAGGACGTGACGCTGGCCTATGTGCCGTCGGTGCCCGCCACGTCGGCCGAGGCGGCCTGGACGTCGCCATGGCCGGCGTTCGGCGCCGTCTCCGGCGAACTGGTGTTCGACCGCACGTCGATGCAGATCCAGCAGGCGCGTGGCCGGCTCTGGGGCGTCGAGTTCACCGACGTGAGTGGCGGCATTCCCAACCTGGTCGAGCCGGCGGTGCTCGAGCTGGAAGGCCACGGCCGCGGGCCGGCCGCCGACTTCCTGCGCTACGTGAACACCACCCCGATCGGCGGCTGGTTGAACAAGTCGCTGGCCCAGTCGACCGCCGAAGGCCTGGCCGACCTGAAGCTGTCGCTGCGCCTGCCGCTGCACCGCCTCGACGAGGCGCAAGTGCGCGGCAGTGTCCAGTTGCTCGGGGGCGACCTGCGCATCCGGCCCGAGACCCCGATGCTCGGCGCGGCGCGCGGGCGGGTCGACTTCACGCAGCAGGGCCTGCGCGTGGCGGGCACGGCGCGCGCGTTCGGAGGTGAGGCCAGCATCGACGGCGGCACGCAGGCCGACGGCAGCCTGCGCTTCGGCGCCAACGGCACCGCGTCGGCCGAAGGCCTGCGACGCGCCAGCGAACTGGGCATCGTCTCGCGCTGGGCGGCGCGCGCCGAGGGCCAGGCGCCGTATCGCCTGCAGCTCGGCTTTGCACGGGGGGTGCCCGAGATCCTGGTCACCAGCCCGCTCACCGGCATGGCGCTGAACCTGCCCGCCCCCATTGGCAAGGCGGCCGAGGCGGCCTTGCCCCTGCGAGTGCAGATCGGCCTGGCACCCGAGGCCCGCGCCGCGAACACGCCCCTGCGCGACCTGCTGCGCGTCGACCTGGGCAGCCTGCTCAGCGCCCAGTACCTGCGCGACCTGGGCGGCGACGAGCCGCAGGTGCTGCGCGGGGCGGTGGCGGTGAATGCGCCGTTGCCCGAGATGACGGCCGGGGTGCGCGCGGTGGTCCGGCTGGGCGATGCCAATGCCGATGCCTGGTTGGCCCTGCTGCCCGAGGGCAGCCTGGGCAGTGCGCCCGGTGCGGCGGTGGCACGCGCGTCGACGTCGCCCGCGGCATCCTCGTCGACCGCCACGGTGGCCGCGGCCGGCGCGTCTGCGCCGGCCGGCGGGGCGGTGCCCGGCGCTCCACCGGCGTTGGTCGATGCCGGCCTGGGCTACCGCCCCAAGGCCATCGAGCTGGAGGCGCTGTCGCTGACCCTGGCGTCGCGCCGCCTGACGCACCTGACGCTGTCGCTGGCGCGCACCACCGCGCCCGCCCCGGGCTGGCGGGCGCAGGTCGATGCCGACCAGCTGCGTGGCGAGGTGGCCTACCTCGAGCCCCGTGGGCCGGCCGATGCCGGCCGGGTGCGGGCGCGGCTGGCGCGCCTGTCGCTGCCCCAGTCGGAGGCCGACAGCGTGGAGGGCCTGCTCGACCAGGCCCCGGCCAGCGTGCCGGCGCTCGACCTCGAAGCCGAGGAGTTCGAGCTGCGCGGGCGCAAGCTCGGCAAGCTCTCGGTGGAGGCGGTGAACCGCAGCCGCGGCGGCGTGGCGTCGGCGCGCGAGTGGCGGCTCAATCGGCTGGCCCTGCAGTCGGCCGACACCGACCTGCAGGCCACCGGCCAATGGGCGCATGCCCAGCCCGGCGACGCGCGTCGGCACATGAACCTGGACTTCACCCTCAACACGCCCAACGCCGGCGCGCTGCTCGAGCGGCTGGGCTTCGGCAAGGTCATCCGTGGCGGCAAGGGCGGGCTGGAGGGCCAGGTGTCGTGGGCCGGCTCGCCATTGGGCCTGGACCTGCCCACCTTGTCGGGGCGCATGAACGTGGCACTCGAGGCCGGGCAGTTCCTGAAGGCCGAGCCCGGCGCCGGCCGGCTGCTCGGCGTGCTCAGCCTGCAGGCGCTGCCGCGCCGGCTGGTGCTGGATTTCCGCGATGTGTTCCAGGAGGGTTTCGCCTTCGACAACATCAGCGGCGACGTGCAGGTGGACCGCGGCGTGGCCCGCACCAACAACCTGCGCATGCGAGGCGTGCAGGCCGCAGTGCTGATGGAGGGCAGCGCCGACATCACCCAGGAGACGCAGGAACTGCGGGTGGTGGTGGTGCCCGAGATCAACGCCGGCACCGCGTCGCTGGCCTATGCGGTGATCAACCCGGCCATCGGCCTGGGCACCTTCCTCGGCCAGTGGCTGCTGCGCGGGCCGCTGGCCGAGGCCGGCACGCGCGAGTTTCGCGTCTACGGCAGCTGGACCGACCCGCAGGTGGCGCCGGTCGAGCGGCGCCCGGCGGCGGCCGCCGCCGCATCGGCACCGGCCAGCCGCTCGCCCTGATCCCACCTCGTCCACCGAAGGCCTCCCGATGAAGATCGCCGCGCTGCAGATGGTGTCCACCCCCGATGTCGACCGCAACCTCGAGGCGGCCGAGCGCGGCATCGCCGAGGCGGCGGCGGCCGGCGTCCGGCTGGTGGCGCTGCCCGAGTACTTCTGCCTGCTGGGGCGCAGCGACCGCGACAAGCTGGCCGTGGCCGAGGCCGATGGCGACGGGCCCATCCAGGCCTTCCTGTCGGATGCCGCGCGGCGCCATGGCCTGTGGGTGGTCGGCGGCACACTGCCGATGCGCACCGACCACGCCGAGCAGGTGCGCAACAGCTGCTGTGTCTACGCGCCCGATGGCTCGCGGGCCGCGCGCTACGACAAGATCCACCTGTTCGCCTTCGACAATGGCGGCGAGCGCTACGACGAGGGCCGCACGCTGCAGGCCGGCGACACGCCGGTGGCCTTCGATGCCGAGGGCCTGCGGGTGGGCCTGTCGGTGTGCTACGACCTGCGCTTTCCCGAGCTGTACCGCGCGCTGATGGTGCCGCCCTGCGACCTGATCGTCGTGCCCTCGGCCTTCACCCACACCACGGGCCAGGCCCACTGGGAACTGCTGCTGCGCGCCCGCGCCGTCGAAAACCAGTGCTACATCCTGGCGCCAGCCCAGGGCGGCCTGCACGAGAACGGCCGACGCACCTGGGGCCACAGCCTGCTGGTCGACCCCTGGGGCAAGGTGCTGGCCTGCCGCGACGAGGGCGAAGGCCTGGTGGCCGGCGAACTCGACCGCGAGCGCCTTGCCCAGGTGCGGCGGCAGTTGCCTGCGCTGGCACATCGGCGGCTCTGAACCCTGGCGCGGCCCTCGCGCGCACCCTGGGCAGGTCCGAGGTGGCTGCTGCGGCATTGCCGCACGTGACAGCGCCCACGTTTGAGCCGGATTAACCTCGCCGGACTTTCCCCCCGCGAGACTCCGGCCCCATGTCCACCACTGCCCCCCGTCCCGACAAGGCCGTGCTCGTCGTCGGTGCCGGCGACGCCACGGGCGGCGCCATCGCCCGGCGCTTCGCCCGCGAAGGCTTCGCCACCTGCGTGACACGGCGCACCGCCGACAAGCTGGCGCCGCTGGTCGACCGCATCCGGGCCGAGGGCGGCGTGGCCCATGCCTGCGCCTGCGATGCGCGCGACGAATCCGCGGTGGTGGATCTGTTCGCACGCATCGAAGGCGACATCGCGCCGCTCGAGGTGGTGGTGTTCAACATCGGCGCCAACGTGCGCTTCCCGATCACCGAGATGACCGAGCGGGTGTACCGCAAGGTCTGGGAGATGGGCGCGCTGGCCGGCTTCCTCACCGGCCGAGAGGCGGCGCGGGCGATGCTGCCGCGGGGCCGGGGCACGATCCTGTTCACCGGTGCCACGTCCAGCCTGCGCGGCGGGGCGGGCTTCGCTGCCTTTGCGGGGTCGAAGCATGCGCTTCGCGCGCTGGCCCAGAGCATGGCGCGCGAGTTGGGGCCCAAGGGCCTGCACGTGGCGCATGTGGTCATCGACGGGGCCATCGACACGGCCTTCATCGCCGAGAACTTTCCCGAACGCTATGCACTGAAGGACAGGGCAGGCATCCTCGATCCCGACGCGATCGCAGAGAGCTACTGGCAACTGCACCAGCAGCCCCGCAGCGCCTGGACGCACGAGATGGACCTGCGGCCATGGATGGAACCCTGGTGAGGGAGGAGACGCGATGGATCGGACGGTGGAGTTCTTTTTCGACGTGGGCAGCCCCACGGCCTACCTGGCCTGGACCCAGCTGCCGCGCATCGCCGCCGAGTGCGGCGCGCAACTCGTCTACCGGCCGATGCTGCTGGGCGGCGTGTTCAAGGCCACCGGCAACGCCAGCCCGGTGAGCGTGCCCGCCAAGGGGCGCTGGATGGGCGACGACATCGCCCGCTGGGCGCGACGGTATGGCGTGCCGTTCCGGTTCAACCCGCACTTCCCGATCAACACGCTGGCGCTGATGCGCGGCGCGGCGGGCCTGCAGTTGCAGCGGCCCGACGAGTTCGAGCGCTATCTGAAGGCGGTGTTCGATGCGCTGTGGGTGCAGGGCCTGAACCTCGGCGACCCGACGGTGCTGGCCCATGTGCTCGAGGCCACGGGCTTCGAGGTGGGCCCGTTCATCGCGATGGTGGCCGACCCAGCCGTCAAGGCCCGGCTGGCGGCCACCACCGACGAGGCGGTGGCGCGCGGCGTGTTCGGCGCGCCGACCTGCTTCGTCGGCGAGGCCATGTTCTTCGGCCAGGACCGGCTCGACTTCGTGCGCGAGGCACTGCAGGCGGCCTGACGCCGGTGCGGCCGGGCCGCGGCGTCAGCCCAGTTCGGCGCGCCGCGGCAGGTCGGCACCGCGCCGGCCGCAGGTGAGGGCGGCGGCGCGGGCGGCAAAGCCCAGCGCCTGGGTCTGCGCCGCGGCGTCCAGCGCCGCGATGGCCTGCGGGGTCAGGCGGCCGGTCTCGGCCAGCCAGGTCAGCAGTGCCGCCTGGAAGGTGTCGCCGGCGCCCACCGTGTCGACCACCTCGACCGGCTGCGGCGGCATGCGCACCGTGTCGCGGGCGGTGACGCCCACCGCGCCCTCGCCGCCGCGCGTCACCACCACCCAGGGCGTGCCGGCGGCCAGCGCCTCGGCCGCGAAGTGCTCGATCGACCGGCCCGGGTACAGCAGTCCCAGGTCTTCGTCGCTGACTTTCAGCAGGTGGGTGCGCGGCAGCATCCAGCGCAGCGTCTCGCGCCAGCGGTCGAGGTCGGGCTCGACGTTGACGCGGATGTTGGGGTCGTAGGCGATCACGCTGCGCGCGTGCTCGCGCTCGACCAGCGCCCGCTGCGTCGACCCGACCGGCTCCACCACCATCGCGTACGAGCCGAAGTGGAAGGCGCGGGCCCGCGCCGGCACGGCTGCCAGGTGCGCCGGCAGCAACTGCCGGTCGGCGGCGCCATGGCCGTAGAAGGCATAGCTGGGCACGCCGCGGGCGTCCACGCCCACCAGGCTCAGCGTGGTGGGGGCGTCGGTGCGGGCGACGCAGCCGGTGGCTATGCCTTCATCGGCCAGTGCGCGCATCAGCCGCTCGCCGGCAAAGCCGGTGGAGATGCCGCCGAGGAAGCCCACCGGCTGCTGCAGCCGGGCCAGCCCCAGCGCCACGTTGAAGGGCGAGCCGCCGATGCGGCCATCGAAGGCCAGGCCCGAGGGCGTCTGGCCGGCTTCGAACACGTCGAACAAGGCTTCACCACAGACGATGAACATGATTCTGCTCCTGTTGAGGGTTTTCCATTAATCAATCAACTTGATTTATTAAAGCATGGCCGACAGAATTGCACCATCCGTTGAATCCCCAACGGCCTGCTTCCCGATGGCGCCACCAAGACGCCAATTCACGACGCCACTTCACGACCCACCGACCTCACGGACCCTTCAGGAGACATCCCATGCGCACCCCCTTCATCGCCACCGTCCTGGCCCTGGCCGCTGGCGCCACCCTTGCCGCCGAGCCCGTCATCGGCCTGATCACCAAGACCGAGACCAACCCCTTCTTCGTGAAGATGAAGGAAGGCGCCGCCGCCGCGGCCAAGGCCAAGGGCGCGAAGCTGCTGTCCGGTGCCGGCAAGACCGACGGCGACAACGCCGGCCAGGTGACCGCGATGGAGAACATGATCGCCGCCGGTGCCAAGACCATCCTGATCACGCCGAGTGACTCCAAGGCCATCCTCCCGGCCATCAAGAAGGCGCGCGACAAGGGCGTGATGGTGATCGCGCTCGACAGCCCCACCGACCCGGTCGACGGCACCGACGCGCTGTTCGCCACCGACAACTACAAGGCCGGCGTGCTGATCGGCCAGTACGCCAAGGCGGCGCTCGGCGGCAAGCCGGCCAAGATCGTCACGCTCGACCTGTTCCCCGGCCACCCGGTGGGCGCGCAGCGCCACAACGGCTTCCTGAAGGGCTTCGGCATCGCCAACGCGCCGGACGCCAAGAGCAACGAACTCGGCACCGACGCCAGCGTCGTGTGCATGGCCGACAGCTTCGGTGACCGCGCCAAGGGCCAGACCGCGATGGAGAACTGCCTGCAGAAGGCGCCCGACGTGACCGTCGTGTACACCATCAACGAGCCCGCCGCGGCCGGTGCCTACAACGCCCTGAAGAAGGCCGGCAAGGACAAGAACGTGATCATCGTGTCGGTCGACGGCGGCTGCCAGGGCATCAAGGACGTGGGCACCGGCGTCATCGCCGCCACCAGCCAGCAGTACCCGCTGAAGATGGCGTCGATGGGTGTGGAGGCCGGCATCGAGTACGCCAAGAGCGGCAAGAAGGTGAGCGGCTACACCGACACCGGCGTCACCCTGATCGCCGCCAAGGTGGTGCCCGGCGTCGACAGCAAGGACGTCAAGACCGGCACCGAACTGTGCTGGGGCGGCAAGTGAGGCCTTCGCTGACGCGCCCGGTCGGGCGCTGAGCCTGCCCACCGGCGCGGCGCTGGCGCTGCCGGGGATGCGCCCCCGGGGCCGCGCCGCCGCATCGACACCCACCCGCGCGCATCCGCCCGCGGACACCGAAGGGACACCGCCATGAGCACCCTGATAGAGAAACTGCCGCCGATCGGCCAGCTCGGGCCCTTCATCGCCCTGCTGATCGCCTGCGTCTTCTTCGCGTTCACCACCGACCGCTTCTTCAGCGCAGAGAACCTGTCGCTGATCCTGCAGCAGGTGATGGTGGTGGGCGTGATCGCGATCGGCCAGACGCTGATCATCCTCACGGCCGGCATCGACCTGTCCTGCGGCATGGTGATGGCCCTGGGCAGCATCGTGATGACCAAGTTCGCGGCCGACCTGGGCATGCCGGCGCCGCTGGCCATCCTGTGCGGCATCGGAGTGACCGCGCTGTTCGGGCTGCTCAACGGGCTGCTGGTCACGCGCATCAGGCTGCCGCCCTTCATCGTCACGCTGGGCACCTTCAACATCGCGTTCGCCATCACCCAGCTCTATTCCAACGCGCAGACGATCACCGACGTGCCGCCGTCGATGACCTGGCTGGGCAACACCTTCCCGCTCGGCGGCGCGTCGATGGGCTACGGCACCGTGCTGATGATCGTGCTGTACCTGGGCATGTGGTTCTGGCTGCGCGAGACCTCGGCCGGTCGCCACGTCTACGCGGTCGGCAACAACCCGGAGGCCACGCGGCTGGTAGGCATCCCCACCGAGCGGGTGATGCTGGGCGTGTACGTGCTGGCCGGCGTGTTCTACGGCGTGGCCTCACTGCTGAGCGTGGCCCGCACCGGCGTGGGCGACCCCAACGCCGGGCAGACCGAGGCGCTGGACGCGATCACCGCGGTGGTGCTGGGCGGCACCAGCCTGTTCGGCGGCCGCGGGGTGATCCTCGGGTCGCTGGCCGGTGCCGTGGTGGTGGGCGTGCTGCGCAACGGCCTCACGCTGATGGGGGTGTCGTCGGTGTACCAGGTGCTGGTCACCGGCATCCTCGTCATCCTGGCGGTGACGGTCGACCAGATGTCCCGCAAGGGCGCGCGCTGAAGGAGTCATGAGCATGGCAACCCAACCCATCGTGATGCAGGCCAAGGGCCTGGTGAAGCGCTACGGCCAAGTGACGGCGCTGGACGGCGCCGACTTCGAGCTGCGCGCCGGCGAGATCCTGGCGGTGATCGGCGACAACGGCGCCGGCAAGTCGTCGCTGATCAAGGCGCTGTCCGGCGCCACCATCCCCGACGAGGGCGAGATCAGGCTCGACGGCAAGCCCATCCACTTCCGCAGCCCGATGGACGCGCGCCGCGTCGGCATCGAGACGGTCTACCAGGACCTCGCGGTGGCCCCGGCGATGACGATCGCCGAGAACCTGTTCCTCGGCCGCGAATTGCGCCGCGAGGGCTTCCTCGGCAACGTGCTGCGCATGCTGGACAAGAAGAAGATGCTCGAGATCAGCATCGCCCGCATGAACGACCTGAAGGTGGGCATTCGCTCAATGACCCAGGCGGTCGAGACGCTGTCGGGCGGCCAGCGCCAGTGCGTGGCGGTGGCACGCGCCGCGGCTTTTGCGGAACATGTGGTGATCCTGGACGAGCCGACCGCCGCGCTGGGCGTGAAAGAGGGCAACATGGTGCTCGAGCTGATCCGGCGCGTGCGCGACAAGGGCCTGCCGGTCATCCTCATCAGCCACAACATGCCGCATGTCTTCGAGATCGCCGACCGCATCCACGTCGCCCGCCTGGGCCGGCGCGCGGCGGTGCTGAACCCGAAGAAGATCAGCATGAGCGACACCGTGGCGGTGATGACCGGCGCCATGCCCCCCGAACAGATCCCGGCCGAGTGCCTGGCGCTCTGAGGACCCCACCATGCTCAAGGGCATCGACCCCCTGCTCACGCCCGAGCTGCTGAAGGTGCTGGCCGAGATGGGCCACGGCGACGAGATCGTCGTCGCCGACGCCAACTTCACCGCCCACAGCCTGGCGGCCGGCAAGCCGGTGCTGTCGCTGGCCGGCGCGGGCGTCGAGCGCGCCGTGGTGGCGTTGACCTCGCTGCTGCCGCTGGACGACGGCGTGGCGCAGCCGGTGGCCTACATGCACGTCAGCGGCAAGCCCGAGGGCTGGCGCAGCGCGCTGCAGCGCGCGGTGATCGGCGCGCTCGAATCGCGCGGCTGCGCCACCGCCGCGCAGTGCGAGGCGGTGGAGCGCTTCGCCTTCTACGAACGGGTGCAGTCCGCGCGCGCCATCGTGCTCACCGGCGAAATGCAGCCTTACGCCAACTTCATCCTGAAGAAGGGTGTCATCGGTGAAGCCCTCGTCGAGTGAGGTCTTGGCGGGCGGCGCGCCCGACTCGCCGCAGCTGAGGCCGCGCGGCTCCAGCCAGGGCGGGCTGCGCCAGTACAACGAGCGCGTGGTGCTGCAGGCCATCCGCCTGCAGGGCGCGCTGCCCGGCGCCGAGATCGCACGGGTGACGCACCTCACCGCGCAGACGGTGTCGATGATCACCAAGCGCCTGCTCGAGGAGGGCCTGCTGCTGAAGCAGGCCCCGCAGCGCGGCAAGGTCGGCCAGCCCTCGGTGCCGCTGGCGCTGGCGCCGGATGGCGCCTATGCCATCGGCATCAAGGTGGGGCGCCGCAGCATGGACGTGCTGCTGATCGACTTCACCGGTGCGGTGCGCGACCGCTGGAGCAGCGACTACACCTTCCCCGAGCCCGGCGCCGTGCTGGCCGAGATCGGCCAGCGGCTCGACGACATCCGGCGGCGGCTGGGCCCGGATCGGCACGAGCGCGTGCAGGGCATCGGCATCGCCGCGCCGCTGTCTTTGGGCGGCTGGCGCGATCTGCTGGGCATGCCGCCGGCAGTGGCCGAGGCCTGGGACGGCACCGACCTGCGCGCCGAGGTGGCGGCGCTGGCGGGCATGCCGGTGCAGCTGCTGAAGGACACCGCCGCCGCCTGCGTGGCCGAACTGGTGTCGGGCCGCGGCCGCAGCATGGGCACCTTCCTGTACCTGTTCGTCGACACCTTCATCGGCGGCGGCCTGGTCATCGACAGCCACCTGCGCGCCGGCGTCCACGGCAATGCCGGCGCCGTGGGCTCGGTGCCGTTGCACGTGGCGCGCAACGGCGTGCCGCCGGCGCAACTGCTCAGCGTGGCCTCGCTGCTGGCGCTGGAGCGGCGCTACGTGGCCGCCGGCCTCGACGCCAGCGCGGTGGGCGACGCCCGTGCGCTGCAGGCGCCGTGGCTCGGCCACACCTCGGCCTGGCTGGACGAGGCCTGTGCCGCCATCGCGCTGTCGGTCAACAGCGCGGCCTGCCTGCTCGACCTGGACGGCGTCATCGTCGACGGCAACTTCAGCCGCGAACTGCTGGCCGCGCTGCTGCACCAGCTGGCGCCCGCGCTGGCGCGTTACAACTGGGAAGGCGTGACGCGGCCGCCGGTGCTGGCCGGCACCATCGGCTCCGACGCGCGCGCGCTGGGTGGCGCGCTGATGCCGCTGTACGCCAACTTCGCACCCGACCGCGACCTGTTCCTGAAGATCGCCGTCGAGTAGCGGCGCGGCCGGCGCCCGCCCGCCCGTCGTCGACAGCGCGGCGCTCCAACCGGCCAGCCCGGCCCGTCGCCCCTCGGGCCGCCCGAGTCGACCGTGAGCAATCGCACGCCTGCGGCCGAGCCGAAGGCGCTTTGGCCCGATGTCGCCCTGGCCGTTCAAGTTCGGCAGCGTGCATGCCGAATTCCACGGACATGCGGGCCATGGTCGGTTCGCGCCACGTCATTGGGATCTGAGGCATGTCGGCGACCATCGAAATCGAGCAGTTGCGTGTGGGCATGTTCATCCACCTGGATCTGGGCTGGTGGGCGCATCCCTTCGCTCTGTCGAGCTTCCAGATCGCGTCACCGGACCAGATCGCCACCTTGCGGGCGCTGGGCCTCAAGCAACTGCGTTGGAGCCCGGAGAAGAGCCACCTGGATGACGCCGACGCGCCAGCGGTCGATCCTGCCGGCGCGAGCGCTGCGCCGGCGGCGCAGGCCGACGCGGGCGCCGACGCCGGTGCCGCCGACGGCGCCGCCGCCATCCATCTACAGCGCCACGCGCTCGCGGCGCAACGGGCAGCCGATGCCACCTGCGATCGCCAGTACGCCGAGGCCGGCCGTGCCTGGAAGGAGGCCACCGAACTGGTCCACGCCTCGCCGGACCAGGCCCGCCACACCGTCGAGGGCCTGACCCGTGCACTGCTCGACAAGATGCTGGTCGATGGCGAGATGTGCATCCGCGTGCTCTCCGAAGGCCTGGGCGACCGCGCCGGTGCGCACGCGCTCAACGTGACGGTGATCTCGCTGCTGATGGGCCGGGTCTTCGGGCTCGGGCCCGACGAGATGCTGGACATGGGCGTGGGCGCGCTGTTGCACGACGTGGGCAAGCTGGAACTGCCCGACCGCGTGCGCCATGTCGACACCCACTTCACGCAGGCCGAGCACACCCTGTACCGCGAGCACGTGGCCCACGGCGTGATGCACGGCAAGCGCATGGGCCTGTCGCGGGGTGCGCTGGTCGTGCTGGCGCAGCACCACGAGATGACCGATGGCAGCGGCTTTCCGCAGCGGCTGAACATCGACCGCATGGCCGCCTCGGCGCGCATCGTGTCGCTGGTCAACCGTTACGACAACCTGTGCAACCCCCTGTCGCCCGCGCTGGCGTTGACACCGCACGAAGCCCTGTCGTTGATCTTCGCGCAGGCCAAGAGCAAGTTCGACGCGAGCATGCTCAACGCCTTCATCCGCATGATGGGCGTGTACCCGCCGGGCTCGCTGGTGCAGCTCACCGACGACCGCTACGCCACCGTGGTGAGCGTCAACTCGTCCCGGCCGCTCAAGCCCCGCGTGCTGGTCTGCGACCCCAAGGTGCCCGTCGAGCAGGCCCTGCTGCTGAACCTGGAGGAAGCCTCGGACATCGGCGTGCGCCGCAGCCTGAAGGCGACGCAGCTGCCGCCGGCGGCGCACAGCTACCTGGCTCCCCGACCGCGGGTCGTGTACTTCTTCGAGCCCTCGCTGGCCACCGTCGGCGAAGCGCGGGCGGAAATGGCGGCGTGACCACCGTGTCCTCGAACCCGATGGGCGCCTGGTGCGCGCTGCTCGAGGCAGTGGCTTCGGCGGCGTGGATCGTCGATGCCGGCACGCGCCGCGTGGTCGGTGCCAACGCGGCGGCCGCGGACCTGCTGGGGCAGCCGGTCGAGCGCCTGGCCGGCGCGGCTGCCGAGACCTTGATCGGCACGCCGGAAGACCTGGCCTACTGGGACGAGGTGGGGGCCGGCCACCCCGACCCGCTGAACTCCGACACCGTGCTGGTCGATGCCACCGGGCGCCTGGTGCCGGTGACGCGGCGCGTGGCCCGCCTGAGCATGGACGGCCAGCCGCTGCACCTGCTGGTCACGGTGGACGACCGCACGGAAGCCTGCCGCCAGCAGCAGGCCAGCGAGGCCCTGACGGCCGAGCTGCAGGCCACGCTCGAGTCCACCGCCGACGGCATCCTCGTCACCGACCTGGCCGGTCGCATCCGCGGCTTCAACCGCCGCTTCGCGCAGATCTGGGGCATGCCCGAGGCCCTGCTGCTGCAGCACCAGGACGAGGCCGTGTTCGACTGGATGCGGCGCAGCGTGGCCGAACCCGACGACTACCAGCGCCGCCTCGGGCTGATCCAGGACACCACGCTGATGCAGGCCAGCGAGCGCCTTGTGCTGCACTCGGGCCGGGTGCTCGAGCGCGTGACGCAGCCGCAGAGCATCCAGGGCCGCCCCTGCGGACGGGTGTGGGCCTTCCGTGACCAGACCGACCTGGTGGCCGCCGGGCGCCGCATCGAGGCGCTGTCCACCACCGACGCGCTGACCGGCCTGCACAACCGCCGCCAGGCCACCGAGCACCTGGCGCGCTCGATCGTCGAGGCCCAGCGGGACGGCATCGCGCTGGCCCTGCTGATCCTCGACCTCGACCGCTTCAAGCAGATCAACGACAGCCTGGGCCACGAGACCGGCGACCAGGTGCTGCTGGACGCGGCGGACCGCCTGCGGTCCTGCCTGCGCCAGGGCGACTCGGTGGCCCGCATCGGCGGCGACCAGTTCGCGCTGCTGGTGCACGACGCCGACCACCGCGGCGCCGAGGCCGCCGCGCGCCGGGTGCTGGCCGCGATCTCGCGCCCGTGTTCGGTGGACGGGCTGCAGTTCACGCTGACCTGCAGCGTGGGCGTGGCGCTGTTCCCGTCCGACGGCGTCGACGCCGACCAGTTGATGCGCCGCGCCGAGACGGCCATGCAGCGCGCCAAGATCGGCGGCCGCGCCTGCTTCCGCTTCCACCAGGCGCGCCACGACGATGACCTGCGCCGCCGCATGCAACTCGATCATGCGATGCGGCAGGCACTGGCCAGCCAGCGCTTCCGCCTGCAATACCAACCGCAGATCGACTTGCGCACCGGCGTGGTGGTCGGCTGCGAGGCGCTGATCCGGTGGCGCGATCCGGAGCTGGGCGATGTGTCGCCGGGCGAGTTCATCCCGGTGGCCGAGGACTCGGGCTTCATCATCGCCATCGGCGACTGGGTCATGGCCCAGGCCGTGCGCCAGGCCGCCGCCTGGAGCGAGGGCGGGTTGGCCATGCCGGTGTCGGTGAACGTGTCGGCGCTGCAGTTCCAGCAGGCCGACTTCATCGAGCGTGTGGCCGGCGTGCTGCGCGAGCACGGCCTGCCGGGCCGCCTGCTGGAACTGGAGCTCACCGAGTCGATCCTGGTGCAGGACGCCGACGAGGCGCTGGACCGCCTGTCGCAACTGGCGCGGCTGGGCGTGCAGATGGCCATCGACGACTTCGGCACCGGCTATTCCAGCCTGTCCTACCTGAAGCGCTTCCCGATCCAGCGGCTCAAGATCGACCGCAGTTTCGTCAGCGGCATCCCCAACGACGACAGCGACGCCGGCATCGTGCGCGCCATCATCCAGATGTCGCGTGCGCTGGGCATGCGCGTCATCGCCGAGGGCGTCGAGACCGAGCCGCAGCGCGCCTTCCTGCTGGAATCGGGCTGCGACCAGTTCCAGGGCTTCCTCTATGCGCCCGCGCTCGACGCGCTGAGCTTCGAAGAGCGCGTGCGCGGCCAGCCGCCGACCGGGCGACGGCGGCTGACGCTGGTCTCGAGCACCTAGCCTCGAGCATCTGACGCGCGCACGCGCCCGTGCCGCGCCGGGGCCTCGCGCGGCCCGCAGGCGAAGGCAGAATGAGGGCCTGGTCCACCTCCTGGCCCTTGTGGGGCGCCCCATGATCTACAAGTTCAAGAGCAAGGCCGCCGGCGACCTGATCATGCTCGGGCCGAACGGCGATGCGATGCTGCGCCTGCTCGGCCGAGAGCCAGCCGCCAAGGGCATCTTCGAGCCCGCGGCGATGCCCGAGGCCATCGTGGCGCTGCAGGCCGCCATCGACGCCGAGGAAGCGGCCCGCGCCGAGGCCGAGCGCGAGGCCCTCGCGACCGGTGGCGAACGGCCCGCGGCGCAGGGCATCTCGCTGCGGCAGCGGCTGTGGCCGATGGTGGAGATGATGCGCCGCGCGCAGGCCCACGGCGAACCCATCGTCTGGGGCGTGTGAGCGTCCCGCCCGCACCGAAGGCCGTCCGATGAGACTGTGGAGCGACAGCTGGCCGAACGGCGAGCCCATCCCCGACCGCCATGCCGCCGGCCGCCTGCGCGCCGACGGCAGCGTGGAGTGGTCCGACAACCTGAGCCCCGCGCTGTCCTGGCGCGGTCTGCCCGCCGGCACCCGATCGCTGGTGCTGATGTGCCAGGACTTCGACGTGCCCAGCCGCGGCGACGACGTCAACCAGCCCGACCGCGAGGTGCCCGCCGCACTGCCGCGCATGGAGTTCTTCCACTGGGTGCTGGTCGACCTGCCGCCCACGTTGACCGGCCTGTCCGAGGGCGAAGTCGGCCGAGGCTTCATCCCCGGCGGCAAGCCGGGGCCGGCCGCGGTGCACGGCGGGCGCCATGGCCTGA
Source organism: Ideonella sp. A 288 (assembly GCF_002198735.1). GTDB lineage: Bacteria > Pseudomonadota > Gammaproteobacteria > Burkholderiales > Burkholderiaceae_C > Pseudaquabacterium. The sequence continues at coordinate 216,030 of NZ_MWLO01000137.1, read as the reverse complement.
ACGACTTCACCGCCTGGTTCGCCGGCGATGCGCAGCGCGCGGGGCAGTACTTCGGCTACGACGGGCCGTTTCCCCCGTTCAACGATTCGCTGGTGCACCACTACGTGTTCGCGCTGTTCGCGCTGTCGGTCGAGCGGCTGCCGCTCGAGGGCGTGTTCACCGGCATGCAGGTGCGCGAGGCGATGGCCGACCGGGTGCTCGACTCGGCCACGCATTCGGGCACTTACACGCTGAACCGCCGCCTGCGCGGGCCCGTGGCTTGAGCGGCTTCACCCGGCTGGTGGCCATCCGCCACGGCGAGACGGCCTGGAACGCCGAGACGCGCCTGCAGGGCCACACCGACATCCCGCTCAACGCCGTCGGCCGCGCACAGGCCGGGCGCATGGCCGATGCGCTGCGCGACGAAGGCCTGGTGCGCGTCGTCAGCAGCGACCTGGCCCGCGCCGCCGAGACCGCGCAGGTGCTGGCCACGCGCCTGGGGCTGCCGCTGACCACCGACACCGGGCTGCGCGAGCGCTGCTACGGCCGGATGGAAGGCCTGACCTACCGCGAGATCGACGACCAGCAGCCCGAGTGGGCCGCACGCTGGCGCCAGCGCGATCCCGATTTCGCCCCGCCCGGCGGCGAAAGCCTGCGGACCTTCCAGGCCCGTTGCGTGGGCGCAGCCGACCGGCTGGCCCGCGACCATGCCGGCGCGGCCATCGCGCTCGTCACCCATGGCGGCGTGCTCGACCTGCTGTACCGCGCGGCCACCGGCATCGACCTGCAGGCGCCGCGCACCTGGCGCCTGGGCAATGCGGTGGTGAACCGACTGCTGCACAACGGCGAGGGCTTCGTGCTGGTCGGCTGGAACGACGACCGCCACCTCGGCGCCACCGAGCTCGACGACACCGGCGGTTGACCGCCCGCCGGGGCGCTCTGTCAAGCCGACACTTCCGTCACAGGCCGTTACCCGGCCCGAACCTCAAGTTGCCCTTCCGGGCGGCCGATAGATCCTTCAGAGCGCCCCCCATGGACCCGGTCTGCCGGGTGCCTGTCTCGTGGGAATTCCCCAGCGGGGCTGGCAGGGCGACATCTCGAGAGGTTCGGCATGCGATCCATTTCCCGTTCAGCAGTACGCGGCTTCACGCTGGTGGAGCTCATGGTCACGGTGTCCGTGCTCGCGGTCGTGATCGCGATGGCGGGCCCGTCGATGGGCGAGTTCTCGGCCAACAACCAACTCGTGACGACGAAGTCGACGTTCTCGTCCTCGGTGGCGCTGGCGCGCACCGAGGCGGCGCGCCGCGGCCAGGCCGTGATCGTCCAGGCCATCGGCGACGGGGATGCCGGCAACGAATTCGCGGCCGGTTGGGAACTGTATGTCGACGCCGACGGCAATGGCCTCGTCGGTGCGGGCGACACGCTGCTGCGGCGTTTCGATGCGCCGAGCGACCGGGTCCACCTCGGCGGCACCACGCCGATGTCCTTCCTGCCCACGGGCTACCTGGCCGGCGGCGCCACGCTCGACTACAAGGTCTGCCGCGCGTCGGGCAGCACGGCGGGCTACACGATCAGCGTCACGCCCAGTGGCATGGCCGACGTGCGCGCCAGCGACGATTGCGGAGGCGCACCATGAAGACGAACCGTCGCCCCCAACGTGGCGTCGCCCTGATGGAAGCCCTGGTGGCGGTGCTGCTGCTGTCGGTGTGCGCGCTGGCCTACGCCGCGCTGCAACTGCGCGGCCTGTCGTCCAACACCAGTTCGATGTGGCGCAGCAAGGCGGCGCTGCTGGCCTACGAGATGTCCGACCGCATGCGTGCCAACCGCACGGGCGTCACGACCGGCAAGTACAACAACCTCATCGCCGCCGAGGCCCTGGCCGAATGCGGCGGCGCGGTGGCCTGCCAGCCCGACGAGATGGCCAAGCTGGACTATTCGCTCTGGAACACCGCCATCGCCAACGAACTGCCCGGCGCCAACGGCGCGGTCTGCCTCGACGCCACACCCGACGACGGCACCACGGCCGCGCCGGCCTGCGACGGCGCCGGCACCACCTTCGCGGTGAAGGTGTTCTGGAAGGAACGGGGCGAGGAGTCCCGCCTTTCCGTGGCGGTGCGGCCATGACACACGCCCGCCTCCACCGGGGCATGACCCTGGTCGAACTGATGGTCGGCATGGCCATCGGCCTGTTCCTGGTGTCGGTGATGAGCACCATCTACGTGGGCAGCAAGGGCACGTTCCTCGCGCAGGAGTCGACCTCCCGACTACAGGAGAACGGCCGCTTCGCGATGGACACCCTGGCCAATGACCTGCGCATGTCGGGCTTTCGCGGCTGCATGGGCGAGGTGCGCACTACCCCGCTCACCAACACGCTGAACACGCCCGGCGACGTGATGTACGACTTCGCCCAGCCGACGTGGGGCTCGCACTTCACGGGGGGCGCCTGGCTGCCCGCGCTGAGCGCGCCGATCGCGGCGCTGGCCCCCAGCAGTGCGGGCGACGTGCTCGTCCTGCGCCGACCGGTCGGCAGCGGCTGGTCTCTGACGGATGAGATGGACGAGAAGACCTCGGCACTGACGGTCAATGCGACCGGCAATCTCAAGCAGGGCGATCTGCTGCTGGTGGCCGACTGCGGCGGCGGCGCCGTGCTGCAGGCCACCAATGCCACGCCGGGACTGCTGGGCAGCATCGAGCACGTGACCGGTGCGGCGGGCATGGTCCCGGGCGTGACGACCGGCGACCTCGGCCGCGTGTTCCTGCACGACGCCCAGCTGTGGCGCATGCAGACGGCGGTCTATTTCCTGGCGCCCAGCGTGCGCCGTCCCGGGCAGGTGTCGCTCTGGTCCTTCGTGTCGCCGCGCTACGAGAACGCGGTGAACCTCAGCGAACTGGTCACCGGCGTGGAGCGCATGGCGGTGAGCTACGGCATCGACACCAACGGCGACTACGCCGCCGACGGCTTCCGCACCGCGGACGCCGTGATCGACTGGGGTCTGGTGGTCAGTGCCCGTGTCGAACTGCTGCTCGTCGGCGCCGAGGAATCGGTGACCAGCACGCCGCAGCCCTATCTCTTCGACGGTGTGCAGGTGGTGCCCACCGACCGCCGCCTGCGCACGGTGATGTCGCTGTCGGCCTCCCTGCGGAACTCGGTGCCGTGATGCGCAATCCTCCCTTCCCCTCGCTGCGCCGGGCCTTGCCGCGGCGCCCACGCTCGGGCTTCACGCTGATCGCCATCCTGGTGATGATCGTCGTGCTGGCCTTCCTGGCGCTGGCTGCCGTCAGCACCGGCATCGTGCAGGAACGCATGGCCGGCAATGCCCGCGACCGCAACGTCGCCCTGCAGGCCGCCGAGGCGGCGCTGCGCGACGCCGAGGTCGACATCGAGGCCAACCTCTCGCTGACCTCCGGCTTCAGTGCCGCCTGCGGCAATGGCCTGTGCCTGGCACCGTCGATGACGGCCAGCAACCCGTCCTCGGCCCCCCGATGGACCAACCTGGACTGGGCCGAGCAGTCGCGTGCCTACGGCAGCGTCACCGGCGCCACCAGCCTGAAGGGCCCCGGCAACGAGCCGCTGGCCAGCCAGCCGCGCTATTTCGTCGAGATGCTCCCCAGCCTGCCTGCTGCCGTCGGCAACAGCGTGTGCGTGGGCTGCACCACCATCGCCACCGAAAAGGCCCGCGCCTACCGCATCACAGTGCGCGCGACCGGGGTGCGCGATTCCACCGTCGTGATGCTGCAATCGGTCTACGTCAAGCAATGAAACATCGTCCTCAACCGGCGTCCGGCCGGCGTCTGCAGGTCGCGGGTCTCATGCTCGCGCTGTGCCCGGCGGCGGCCATGCCGCAAACCATCTCCTTTGCCCAGTCGCCGCTGTTCCTCGGCACCACGGTGAAGCCCAACGTGCTGGTGCTGTACGACAACTCGCAGTCGATGGACGGCACCATGGCCGGCAAGCTGATCGCCGGCAGTGACGCTTCCACGCGCGGCAACATTGCTCGCTCGGTGCTGCGCAGCACGATCACCTCGTACCGAGACTCCTTCCGCTGGGGGCTGGCCAGCTTCGGCCTGAAGAACAAAGGCCTGTACACCACCTATGCGTACTACTTCGGGTCGGACGCCGAGGTGGTGTACACCAACAACTGCGTCGACGGCGTGTCGCCGGACAACGGCAACCGGCGCTGCGTGGCCAACCCACAGCCCGACAAAAACGGATTCAACTTCATCACCTACGCGCTGACCGGTGACGACCCCGCCATCAACGACGTGCTGTACTCGGGCGACTTCGGGCCGCAGCTGTACGGCATCGGTGTCAACGGCACCACGAAGTACGACATCTACAAGACCCGTGGCGCGGGCACCGACTGGAACGCCGGCAACTTCGCCACTGGCCAGGGCACCTGGACCTTCACCCCCACCGATGCCGGCTACCTGCCGACCACGCCGCCGAACCGGCGCGAGTTCTTCATCAAGCGCGCCTGGGGCTACTACGGCGACATCACCGGCACCGGGGTCGTCAACCGCGCGGTGGCCGACGATTCGGCGGCGCACTACGACGCCCTGATGGCTTTCCTGGCCGTCGAGACCAACAACAACGCCACCACGGAGCTGAAGAACGCCGCGGTGTTCACCCCCTTGGCGGGCACCGTGGGCACGGCACGCGACTACTTTGCCAACGCCTTCTCAGGCAGCGGCAAGCCATCGCCGATCACCAGCAGTTGCCAGCGCAACTTCGTGCTGCTGGCCACCGACGGCAACCCGACCGGCAAGACCGACGGCACCATGTACACGCTGGCCCAGCAGGCCAACACCTACACCGCGGCGACGAACACCTGGGCCTGGTCGGCCGCGGCCACGGATGTCTTCGACCGCATCACCGGCCTGCGCTCGGTGGCCTTCGGCGCCAAGAACTACGACGTGCAGACCTATGTCATCGGCATGGGCGACTCGGTGGCCAACCAGAGTTCGGTGGCCGTGCTCGACCGCATGGCCAGCCTGGGCGGGACCACCTCGGCCTACCTCGCCAGCAACGAGGACGCGCTGAAAGCGGCCTTCCAGAAGATCGCCGTGGACATCACCTCCAAGACGGCGGCAGCCTCGGCGGTGTCGCTCAATTCCGGTTCGTGGAACACCGGTTCGCGGGTCTTCCAGGGGCGATTCAGCAGCACCGACTGGTCGGGCCAACTGCTGTCCTTCAAGATCGGCGAATCCGGGGAGCCCGACGCGGTGCCCGAATGGGACGCCGGCCAGGTGCTGAACGACCAGCACTGGAGCACCGACCGCCAGGTGTTGACGTACAAGCCATCGGCCGCGCTGGGCAGCCGTGGCGTGGCCTTCCGCTGGCCGGCCAAGCCGGCCGAGCCGACGGCGACCGAGATCGACACCGGCATGAGCACCGCGCTCAACAAGGACAGCCTGGGCAATGTCGACACTTACGGTGCCAGCCGCCTCGAGTACCTGCGCGGCAACACGGCGCGCGAGGTCGCCAATTGCGGCGCCTGCGCCGCGCCCACGTTCCGCAACCGCAAGACGACGGTGCTGGGCGACATCATCAGTTCGGCACCCGTGTACGTGGGAGGCCCCACCGGCGACTATCGCGACACCATCGAATCGGGCGCCTACAGCACCTATGCTGTCAGCCGGACCAGCAAGACGCCGATGATCTTCGTGGGCGCCAACGACGGCATGATGCATGCCTTCAAGGCCAGCAACGGATCCGAGGTCTTCGCCTATGTGCCCTGGGCCGTGCGCAACAAGCTCAGCGCCCTGACGGCCCCCACCTACAGCCACCAGTACACGGTCGACGGCTCGCCGGCCGTGGGCGACGTGTACTACGGCGGCGCGTGGCGCACCCTGCTCGTCACCGGCATGAGCGCCGGCGCCAAGGGCGTGTTCGCGCTGGACGTGAGCGACAGCGCCAACTTCACAGAGGCCAAGGCCGACAAGGTGGTGCGCTGGGAGATCGATGGCAGCGATGGCGACATGGGCCACATCTTCAGCCGCCCGGTGCTGGCCAAGACCCGCGACGGCAAGTGGCGGGCCATCTTCGGCAATGGCTACAACAGCACCAACGGCCGTGCCGTGCTGATGCTGGTGGACCTGCAGACCGGCACCGTGGCCCGCGTCGACACCAATGCAGGTGCGCCGGGTTCGCCGAACGGCCTGTCTGGCATCGCGGCCGTGTCCAGCGCCGACAACGGCGTCGTCGACATCGTCTATGCAGGCGACCTGTACGGCAACGTCTGGCGCTTCGACCTGTCGAGCGCGGCGCCGGGTTCCTGGAAGGTGCATCACACCGCGGCCGACGTGTCCGCCCCGCTGTTCAAGGCAGTGGCCGGGCAACAGATCACCGCACGGCCCGACGTGGCCAGGCACCCGAAGGGCGGCTACCTGGTCAGCGTCGGCACGGGCCGCTACATCGACATCGTCGACAACACAACGACCGGCACGCAGACGATCTACGGCCTGTGGGACAAGGGTGCCACCGTGGCCATGGCCGATCTGCAGACGCAGCTGATCGACAGCACGGCGGTCGGGGCCAGCGGCAAGAGCTTCCGGCTGACCACGCACGCCGTCGGCAAGCCGCCCGATGGCGTGATCGTGGGCGACAACGTCATCTCGGTGGACGATTACTACGCCACCCGCAAGGGCTGGAAGATGGACCTGCCGACCAGCGGCGAGCGCGTGGTGTCCGAGGCCACGGTGCGCTTCGGGCGGCTGATCGTCTCGACGCTGATCCCGAGCACCGCAGAGTGCTCCTACGGTGGCGACGGCTGGATCATGGACGTCGAGGTGATCACCGGCAACCGCAGCCCGGCGCTGGACACCAACGGCGACAACGAGGTCACCGTCGACGACTACCTCAACGGCCGCAATGCCGCTGGCGTGAAGATCGGTGCCATCCCGGCAGCGGCCAGCATCATGCGCAGCAAGAAGCGCAACCTCGACGACAAGTTGATCAACACCTCGGACGGCAGCATCGTCCGCGTGCGCGAGAAGGGCAACGAGCAGACCTCGCGCCGTGCAGCCTGGGAGCAGATTCGATGAACACGCGAGCCACGCACCACTGCCTGCCCATGACCTTGCCACAGGCCGTGCTGGCCTGCGGGCTGGCACTGGCCGGCCCCGCATCGGCCATCGCCATCGGTGGGCCCGCGGGCACGGCCGACCAGGGCCGCAACACGATCGCCGATGTGGCGACGCCGGCGACGGCGGCGGCCCCGGCCCCGGCCAACGAACTGTCGAGCGGCCGCATCGACGACCTGAGCCCCGGCCAGGTGACCATCCGCGGCAAGGCCATCGGGCTGCACCCGACGCGGCTGCGCGTGGTGGCGCCCGGCGGCCACAGCCAGAGCGGCGCCGGCTCGCTGCGCAAGGGCCAGCAGGTGCGCTATGCCCTGGACGCGGGGTCGGGCGAGGCCGCGCGCCGCATCGTGCTCATCTACATCGACCGGTGACCACCATGCGCGCTCGCCATCTCCGCGGCTTCACGCTGATCGAGTTGATGATCGGCGTGGCCATCCTCGCCATCCTGGTGTCGCTGGCCTACCCCAGCTACGTGGCGCAGGTCGCCAAGGGCCGGCGCACGGACGGCAAATCGGCATTGCTCGATGTGGCCCAGCGCATGGAGCGCTTCTACACCGAGCGGGGCACCTACGTCGGGGCCACGCTCGGTGCGGCCGGCATCCATGCCGCGACCTCGTCGCAGGACCACTACAACCTGGCCATCACGGCGCAAAGCGCTGCGGCGTTCACCATCACCGCCACGCCGAAGGGGGCCCAGGCGGGCGACGCCTGCGGCACCTACAGCTACACCCAGGCGGGTGTCAAGGCGGTCGGTGGCGGCGCCACGTTGAGCGCCGCGGTCTGCTGGTGATGGGTGGCGGTCTGACGGTGGCTAGAACAGCCCCTCGCCCCCCGAGGCGGCCGGGGGCGTGACCCCGAGGTGCCGATAGGCCGCCAGCGTGGCGATGCGGCCGCGCGGCGTGCGCTGCAGGAAGCCCTGCTGGATGAGGAAGGGCTCGATCACGTCCTCGATCGTGTCGCGCTCCTCGCCGATGGCCGCGGCCACGTTGTCCAGGCCTACCGGCCCGCCGTCGAAGCGGTGGATCACGGCCTCCAGCAGCTTGCGGTCCATCAGGTCGAAGCCTTCGGCGTCGACGTCGAGCATGGCCAGGCCCTTGTCGGCGATCTCGCGGGTGATGACACCAGTGCCCTTCACATCGGCGTAGTCGCGCACGCGGCGCAGCAGCCGGTTGGCGATGCGCGGCGTCCCGCGCGAGCGGCGGGCGATCTCGAAGGCGCCCTCGTCGTGGATCGGCACGTTCAGCAGGCCGGCCGAGCGGCGCACGATGGTGCCCAGTTCGCCCGCGGTGTAGAACTCCAGCCGCGCCACGATGCCGAAGCGGTCGCGCAGCGGGTTGGTCAGCATGCCCGCGCGGGTGGTGGCGCCCACCAGTGTGAAGGGCTGCAGGTCGAGCTTGATCGAGCGAGCGGCCGGGCCTTCGCCGATCATGATGTCGATCTGGTAGTCCTCCAGCGCCGGGTACAGGATCTCCTCGACCACCGGGCTCAGGCGGTGGATCTCGTCGATGAAGAGCACGTCGTTCTTCTCGAGGTTGGTCAGGATCGCGGCCAGGTCCTTCGGCTTCTCGAGCACCGGGCCCGAGGTCTGCCGCAGGTTCACGCCCAGTTCGGCCGCGACGATGTGCGACAGCGTGGTCTTGCCCAGCCCCGGCGGGCCGAACAGCAGCACGTGGTCCATCGCCTCGCTGCGCATCCTGGCCGCGCCGATGAAGATCTCCAGCTGTTCGCGCGCCTTCACCTGGCCGATGTAGTCGCGCAGCAGCTTGGGCCGCAGCGCGCGTTCGAGCGCTTCCTCCTGCGGCGACTGGCGCGCGGGTGCCACCACCCGCGGCAGCGGCGGGGCGGATTCGAAATCGTCGGTCTGGATGCCCATGGCAGCGATTCTCTACCGTCATGGGGCCGACGGCGCGGCGCCGGCGGCCGGCGCGCCTATCTCGACAGCGATTTCAACGCCAGCTTGATGCCGTCGCTCACGCCGACGTCCGGCGGCAGGGCCTTCAGCGCCAGCGCGGCCTCGCGGTCGTTGTAGCCCAGGGCCACCAGGGCCTGCACGATGTCGGCCTGCGCATCGTTGGCCACGGCGGCGCCGGCGGTGCCCAGGTCGGGTCCCAGCTTGCCCTTCAGTTCGAGCAACAGCCGCTCGGCCGTCTTCTTGCCGATGCCGGGCACCTTGACCAGCCGGCCCGCCTGCTGCTGGGCGATGGCCTGGGTGAGCTCGGTCACCGACAGGCCCGACAGGATGGACAGCGCGGTGCGAGGGCCGACGCCCGAGATGCGGATCAGCTGGCGGAAGGCCGATCGCTCGGCGGCGGTGAGGAAGCCGAACAGTTGCTGCGCGTCTTCGCGCACCACGAAATGGGTGAGCAGCGTGGCACGCTCGCCGAGGCCCGGCAGGTGGTAGAAGCTGCTCATCGGCACGTCCAGCTCGTAGCCGACGCCCTGCACGTCGATGAGCACGTGCGGGGGCGACTTTTCCGCGATGACGCCAGTGAGCCGTCCGATCATGGGCCGGGATTATCGGCCCCGGCGCCGGTCGGTGTCGCGGCGGGACGCGTGGCCGCGCTGCCGGGCTCGTTCGTCGAGCCGGGCCGGCGTTGTCGGCCGACCTCGGGAGGGGCTCAGCGGCGGAACAGGCCCAGCCGCTGCGCCTCGAGCGCCGCCTCGGCGCGCGAGCTCACGTTGAGCTTGCGGTAGATCTGCTTGACGTAGTCGGCGATGGTGTGGCGCGACAGGCTCAGCTGCACGCCGATCTCGGGCAGCGTGAAGCCCTTGGCCACGCGCAGCAGCACTTCGCTCTCGCGTTCGGTGAGCGACACCTCGGGCATGTTGGATGCCACCGGCTGCGGCTGCGACGCGAAGTACTTGATCACCTTGCGCGCGATCGACGGCGACAGCGGTGGCTCGCCAGAGCTGATGCGTGTGAGCTGCTCGGTGATGAGCTCGCGCGACTGCTCTTTCAGGATGTAGCCGTAGGCGCCGGCCTGCAGCGCAGGGAACAGGTGCTCGTCGTCGTCGTGGATGGTGACCACCACCGACTGCGCGTCGGGCTGCGCATCGCGCAGGGCCGCCACCACATCGGTGCCCGAGCCATCGGGCAGGCCGAGGTCGATCAGCGCGAGCTCGAACTTCAGCCCCGAGGACACCTGTGCCAACGCGTCATGTACGCGGGAACACTCGGTGATGCGTGCCGTGGGGAACACCTGCATCACCAGGGCCTTCAGCCAGGCGCGGATCTCTGGCAGGTCTTCGAGGAGCAGGATGTTGTTCATGACGTGGGCAGAGGTGCAGGGTCGTTCGATCGTAGCAGCGGCTCAGGTCGTCGTGACATGCCGATCGAGGGGCAACGTGAGGCGTATCACGGTTCCATAGCCGGGGCCCGATTCGACGAGGCACTGCCCCTGCAATTGCTTGGCGCGGCCCTTCATGCTGGCCATGCCGTGGCCCTTGTCCAGGCGACCGTCGAGCTCCACCGGGATGCCGTTGCCGTTGTCCTGGATGACCAGCTGGAAGTCGCCCTCGGCGATGGTGCAGCGCACCGAACAGCGCGTGGCACCGCTGTGCTTGATGATGTTGCTCACGGCTTCGCGCAGGATCCGTGTGGTTTGCACGAACGCGCGCGCCGACAGGGTCTGTGGCACGTCCTCGTCCGAGGGCGCCTGCCATTCGGCTTCGACACCGGCCTGGGCCAGCCGCGACACCACCTCGGCGCGCCAGTCGCCCAGCGCATCGGCCAGTCGCACCGGCTTGCCGGTGAGGCCGCGCACCGACAGGCGCATCTCTTCCAGCGCCTCGCGGGCCAGGGTTGAGATGCGCTCGCTTTCGCTGGTATGCACGATCGTCAGCAGCTTGGCGCCGAGGTCGTCGTGCAGGTCGGCGGCAATGCGCTTGCGTTCGCGCTCGGTGACCTGTTCGACCTTCAGCTCGGCCAGCTGCGAGAAGTTGCGCTCGATCTGTGCCGTGGCCTCGCGGATGCGCACCTCCAGCTCGGCACGGCCCTGCTCGGCCGACTGCAGCGCACGGCCGTACTGCTGCACCAGCCGCAAGCCCAGCACCACCAGCACCAGGGCCGGCACCAGCTGCGCCACCTGGCCGATCCGAACATCGAACTGGGCCTGGCGGGCCAGCAGTTCCACGGCCAGCGACAGGCCGACCAGGGTGAGCAACGGCCCCATCAGCCACAGCTGCGCGGCGTGCCGTCTGCGGATCTGCACCAGGTAGAACACCGCAGCGGCCGTCACTTCGAGGGACAGCACCACGAACCACACCGATGACACCAGGTGCAACGCAGCGGGGGGGGCGGCCAGCAGGCTGGCCGCCATCACGGCGCACTGCGCCGGCAGCCCGAGGTCGAGCAGGCGCAGGCGCACGCCTGCATAGCGCATCAGGAACTGCACCGCCGACAGCGCGACCAGCCCGGCCAGCATCACCAGCAGCAGTTCGGTCCGGCGGTTCGGCCAGGGCAGGTCGGTGACCCAGGCCGGCGCGAGGAAGAGCGCCCAGCCGATCATCAGCGCACCGAAGTACGCCAGGTAGCTCTGCTTGCGGTGGAACCAGCCCAGCAGGAACATGAACCCGCCCATCAGCACCAGCGTGCCACTGGCCACCTGGGGCAGGTGCACGGCCAGGGCCATGCGCCAGGCGTGCGCGCGCGCCAGGTCCTCGTAGCTGCCCAGCCGCATCGTCGACAGGCCGCCCGCGCCGAGGCTCGACCCCACCTCGCCCGGCGCATGCCCGCGCACGGTCAGGTCGAGCAGGTTGCCCTTCGGGCGCAGCATGGCCGCCGGGATCGCCACCAACTGCGGCTGATGGCAGCGGGTGGTCACCGGCTCGGTCATGCGACCGCCATGGTGGATCAGCTCGCCGTTGACATACACCATCGCCGTGCTGCAGACGCGTTCGAGGTAGAGCCCCAGCAGGGCCCCGCCGATGTTCGCCGCGTCGAACGACACGCGGTAGGCGGCCATGGCGCCAGCCCCCGGCCAGTCGTCGCTCCACTCGTGCGGCAGTCGGACCTCTCGGGCGCGCGTCCAGTCGGGGGCGGTGCCGGCGGCGGGTGCCAGGGCCAGCGCGCGGTCCAGCGTGGCCTGCGCCATGGCCGCGAAGGCGCCTCCGGATGCGAACAGCCAGAACGCCAGGCACAGCGCCGCCGCCGTGGACCAGGCGCCGTTTCGGGCGGCTGGCGCGTGCGCCGAACCGGCATGGGGAGTCGGACAGACCATGGCCGAGGATTCTGCAGTGCGTGCTGGCAGCGGGAACGTTGGAGAATCCACGACTTGTCGATCCATTTGCTGAACGCCGCCTCGGCGCCGAGCACTGCCCCGTGACCCTGAAACACCGTTTCGAACCTGTCGACAACCTGCGGCTGTCCCATCTGTGCGGGTCGCTCGACGAACATCTGCGGGCCATCGAGGCGTCGCTGGGCGTGCGCATCGTCCGCCGCGAGGCCGACTTCCGCATCGACGGGCCGGCCACTGGCGCCCGCCGTGCGCTCGAGGTGCTGCAGGCGCTGTACGCCAAGGCCCGCCGGCCGGTGCGTGCCGATCACCTGCAGTTGCTGCTGGTCGAGGCCCTCGCGGCAGCCGCTCCGGTGGCCGCGGCGCCAGCCGGACCGGTGCCCGGTGGCGACATCGTGCTGCACACGCGCCGGTCCGACCTGCGCGGCCGCACGCCCAACCAGGTGCAGTACCTGCAGAACATCCTGTCGCACGACATCACCTTCGGCATCGGCCCGGCCGGCACCGGCAAGACCTTCCTCGCGGTGGCCTGCGCGGTCGATGCGCTCGAGCGCAGCGGCGTGCAGCGCATCGTGCTCACTCGTCCGGCGGTGGAGGCCGGCGAGCGCCTGGGCTTCCTGCCCGGCGACCTGGCGCAGAAGGTCGATCCCTACCTGCGACCGCTCTACGATGCGCTGTACGACCTGATGGGCTACGACCGCGTCACCACGGCGTTCGAGAAGGGCGCGCTCGAGATCGCGCCGCTGGCCTTCATGCGCGGCCGCACGCTCAACCATTCGTTCGTCATCCTCGACGAGGCGCAGAACACCACGCCCGAGCAGATGAAGATGTTCCTCACCCGCATCGGCTTCGGCTCGCGCGCCGTGGTCACCGGCGACGTGAGCCAGGTCGACTTGCCTCGCGGCAGTGCCAGCGGCCTGATCGATGCGGAGCAGGTGCTGCGCGAGGTGCGCGGCATCGCCATCAGCCGCTTCACCTCGGCCGATGTGGTGCGCCACCCGCTGGTGGCCCGCATCGTCGAGGCCTACGAGGCCGCCGGGAAGGTGCCGCCTTGAGCGCGCCGGGCCGCCCTGCGTTGCAGTTGTCGCTGCAGTTCGCCGAGGCCTCGCACCGTGCCCTGCTGCCGCGCCACCGTGTGGCCCGATGGCTGCGTTCGGCGCTGGACTGCCCGGCCGAGTTGACGGTGCGCATCGTCGGTGAAGAGGAAGGCCGCACGCTGAACCGCGAGTTTCGCGGAAGGGACTACGCGACCAACGTGCTGACCTTCGACTACCAGCATGCGCCGGCGGTGATCGCCGACCTGGTGCTCTGTGCGCCGGTGGTCGAGCGCGAAGCCAAGGAACTCGGCCTGGCGGTGGCTGACCACTACGCCCACCTGCTGGTGCATGGCGCATTGCACGCGCAGGGGCACGACCACGAGGACGAAGGCGATGCCGCCGTGATGGAGTCGCGCGAGACCGCCGTGCTGCTGGCCCTGGGCCTGCACGACCCGTACGGAGCCTGACCGCCCCGGCGCACCGAGGCGCAGGGGATGCTGCGGGTCAGCCCTGCTTCAACAGGCGCGCCGCTTGCAGCGCGTGGTAGGTCAGGATGCCGTCGGCGCCGGCACGCTTGAAGGCCAGCAGCGCTTCCATCATCACCGCGTCGTGGTTCAGCCAGCCATTGGCGGCGGCGGCCTCGAGCATGGCGTACTCGCCGCTCACCTGGTAGGCGAAGGTGGGCACGCGGAACTCGTCCTTCACGCGGCGCACGATGTCGAGGTAGGGCATGCCGGGCTTGACCATCACCATGTCGGCGCCCTCGGCGATGTCCAGCGCCACTTCGCGCAGCGCCTCGTCGCTGTTGCCCGGGTCCATCTGGTAGACCTTCTTGTCGCTCTTGCCGAGGTTGGCGGCGCTGCCGACGGCATCGCGGAAGGGGCCGTAGAAGGCGCTCGCGTACTTGGCGCTGTAGGCCATGATGCGGGTGTGGATGTGTCCTGCCGCCTCGAGCGCCTGGCGGATGGCGCCGATGCGGCCGTCCATCATGTCGCTGGGGGCAACGATGTCGACGCCGGCCTCGGCCTGCACCAGGGCCTGCGCGCGCAGCACCTCGACGGTGGGGTCGTTCAGGATGTAGCCGCTCTCGTCGAGCAGGCCGTCCTGGCCGTGCGAGGTGAACGGGTCGAGCGCCACGTCGGTGAGCACGCCCAGTTGCGGGAAGTGCTGCTTCAGCGCGCGCACGGTGCGCGGCACCAGACCGTCGGGATTGGTGGCCTCGCGGCCGTCGGGCGTCTTCAGCGAGGGATCGATCACCGGGAACAGCGCGATCACCGGCACGCCCAGCGTCACGCATTGCTCGGCCATCGGCAGCAGCATGTCGATCGACAGTCGGCGCACACCGGGCATGCTGGCCACGTCTTCGGTGCGTTGCTGTCCGTCCAGCACGAACACCGGCCAGATCAGGTCCGACGGGTGCAGTCGGTGCTCGCGCACGAGCTCGCGCGTGAAGGCATCGCGCCGCAGGCGGCGTGGTCGGCTGGCAGGGTAGGGTGGAGGCGTCTGCATGGTGTGTCGGTCCTCTGTTCAGGGGGCACTCGAGTGGGTGCCGATGGGTGTTTTTCCTAGCCGCAGGCCCTGCGAGAAATCAGATCAATATGCTAGTATTGATACTGGATGATAGCCGCAAGGTGATCGTCCCCTGCTTTTCCTCCCTGAGCAGGTGCCTCGCCGCCATGACAGCGTTGAGGCTTGCGACCCCAGCCCATCGGCTGGGGTTCTTTTTCTCGGGCCTGGCGTCCTGCTATCGTAAGCCGATGGCTAATTCATATCTCTGGGTCAAGGCGTTCCACATCGTCTTCATCTCCAGCTGGTTCGCCGGTCTGTTCTACCTGCCGCGGATCTTCGTCAACCTGGCCATGGTGCCGGCCGACAGCCACGCCGAACGCGAGCGGCTGCTGCTGATGGCACGCAAGCTGTACAAGTTTGCCGTCATCCTGATGGTGGTGGCACTGGCGCTGGGTGCGTGGTTGTGGCTGGGCCTGGGCATCGGGCGCGGACAGTACTGGATGCACGCCAAGCTGGTGCTCGTCCTGGGCGTCATCGGCTACCAGCATGTGTGCCTCGCCCACTTGCGCCAGTTCGAGCGCCTGGTCAATCGTCGCAGCCACCGCTGGTACCGCGTGTTCAACGAGATCACGGTGCTGCTGTTCATCGCGATCGTGGTGTTGGCGGTCGTCAAGCCGTTCTGAATCGTCGATGCGCGGGCCGCCCTCGTGTGATCGACCGCGCCAGCCGTGAGGCCTGGCCTGGTGCACGACCGGCGCAGCCTGTCGGGGCTGCTGGCCTTGTGCTGGCTGGTGTTGATCGTTTACGCCAGCCTCTATCCCTTCACCGCCTGGCGCCTGCCGCCCGGCGCGGGGCTCACCGATGTGCTGCGCCTGCCCTGGCCGCGTTGGCTGCCGGGCTTCGATGCGTGGTCCAACCTGCTCGGCTACCTGCCATTGGGGTTGCTGCTGGGTTTTGCGACGCTGCGTGCGCGGCGGCCTTGGTGGGCGCCGTTGGTCGTGGGCACCCTGGCTGCGGCGGGGCTGTCGTATGGCATGGAGTTGCTGCAGCAGTTCGTGCCGCGCCGTGTGCCGTCGGCCCACGACTGGCTGCTCAACACTGGCGGAGGCCTGCTCGGCGCCTTGTTGGCGGTGGCCCTGGACGCCCTGGGCTGGCCAACGCGCTGGCGCTGGCTGCACGACCGCTGGTTGCAGCGCGGCGGCAGTGGCGCCACGACCTTGCTGCTGCTGTGGCCGGTCGGACTGCTCTTTCCGTCTCCCCTGCCGTTCGGGCTGGGTCAGGTTGGTGGTCGGTTGCGCGAGCTGGCGCTGGACGGTCTCGACGGTGTGTCGTGGGCCCAGCCGTTGACGCTGTGGCTCGAGACCTCCGAGGTCTTCGAGCCGGCTTCGGCGGTCGTGGAAACGGTGGTCGCCGTGCTGGGACTTCTGGCGCCCTGCCTGCTGGCCTACGCCGCGTCCGCGCCGAGCTGGCGCCGGGCCATCCTGGGGCTGGGCGTGCCGGCGGTGGCCATCACGGCGGCCACGCTGTCCACGGCCTTGAACTTCGGACCCGAGCATGCCTTTGCCTGGCGAACGCCGACGGTCGACTCGGCGCTGGTGACCTCCACCGGCTTGGGCCTGGCCCTGGTCTGGGTGGGTCCACGCCTGGCCTCCAGCCTGGCACTGATCGCCCTGACCGGCCTGGTGCTGCTGGTGCATCTGGCGCCGGCCGACCCGTACTTCGCGCAGAGCCTGCAGGCCTGGGAGCAGGGCAGGTTCATCCGCTTCCATGGCCTGGCGCAGTGGGTGGGATGGCTGTGGCCTTACCTCGCCATCGGCTGGCTGCTGGCTGCGCCGGGCCGTTCGCGTTGAGCCACCCCCTGTAACGAAGGGCTCGGGGCCGCTCTCTACAATTGCCGGCCATGAGCTACTACCGGCATCACATCTTTTTCTGCCTGAACCAGCGCGCTGGCGACGAGGCCTGCTGCGCGCGCCACGATGCCCAGGCGGCCTTCGACCACTGCAAGTCGCGCGTCAAGGCAGCCGGCTTGGCCGGGCCCGGCGGCGTGCGCGTCAACAAGGCAGGTTGCCTCGACCGCTGCGCTGGCGGCCCCGTGGCGGTGGTCTACCCTGAGGCGGTCTGGTACACCTTCGTCGACACCTCCGACATCGACGAGATCGTCGACGCCCACCTGGGCCGCGGCGAGGTCGTCGAGCGGCTGCGCCTGCCGGCCGATGTCGGGCGCTGACCGCAGGCCATGAACCGCGAGACGCGCACGCTCAGCGTGCCCGGGCCGGCCGGCACGATCGAGGCCGAGGCCGACGACCCGTCGACCGCGTTGCGCGGCGTGGTGGTGCTGTGCCACCCGCACCCCCAGCATGGCGGCACCATGGGCAACAAGGTGGTGCAGACGTTGGCACGAGCCTTCGTGCAGATGGGCTACCGGGCGGTGCGGTTCAATTTCCGCGGTGTCGGCGCCTCGCAGGGCCATTGGGACGAAGGCCGTGGCGAGATCGACGATGCGCTGGCGGTGCTGGCTGCGGTGCGTGAACCCGGGCTGCCGCTGGCCCTGGGCGGCTTCTCGTTCGGTGGCTACGTGGCGGCGCATGCAGCGGCGCGGCTGGCAGCCAGCGCGCCGGTCGAGCGCCTGGTGCTGGTTGGGCCGGCCACCAGCCGCTTCGATCTGCCGGCCGTCGCGCCCGACACGGTGGTGGTGCACGGCGAGGCCGATGAGGTCGTGCCCTTGTCTGCCACCTTCGACTGGGCGCGGCCGCAGGCCCTGCCGGTGATCGTGTTGCCGGGCGTCGGCCATTTCTTCCACGGGCAGCTCACGCTGCTCAAGAGCCAGGTCATGCAGGCCTGGCATCGGTGATGCTCTGATGAAATTCTGGTTCCTTTGTATGAGTCTTTGGGCCGCGCTGTTGTCGTCGGCCTGGTCCCAGGTGACGCCCCCGCCCGAGGTGGCGGCGAAATCCTATCTTCTGTTGGACGTAGGCAGCCGCCAGGTGCTGGCCGAGCGACAGGCCGACGCGCGGGTCGACCCGGCGTCATTGACCAAGCTGATGACCGCCTGGCTGGTGTTCGACGCGCTGCGCCAGCGCAAGTTCACGCTGGAGCAAACCCTGCCGGTGTCGGTGCGGGCCTGGTCCGAGCGCAAGGGCGGTGGGTCGCTGATGTTCATCGACACCACGATGACACCCAAGGTCGACGACCTGCTCAAGGGCATGATCGCGGTGTCGGGCAACGACGCCGCGGTGGCCCTGGCCGAGGCCGTGGGCGGTACGCTGGACCAGTTCGTCGCGATGATGAACCGGCAGGCGCAGGCCTGGGGCCTGGCCAACACGCAGTTCAAGAACGTGACCGGCCTCACCGAGCCCGGGCACCACAGCAGCGCACGCGACCTGTCGATCATCGCCGCGCACGTGCTGGAAGACTTCCCGGAGCAGTACGCCGCGTACTACTCGATGAAGCAGTACACCTGGAACAACATCCGCCAGGACAACCGCAACCTGCTGCTCGGTCGCGACCCCACCGTCGATGGCATGAAGACCGGCTACACCGAGGCCGCCGGCTACTGCCTGATCGCCAGCGCCCAGCGCGACTTCCCCAACGGCAAGCGTCGGCTGGTCAGCGTGGTGCTGGGCACCGCCTCTCGGGAGGCGCGCGCCAGCGAGAGTCAGAAGCTGTTGAACTGGGGCTATGCCGCCTGGGACGCGGTGCGGCTGTTCGAGCCCGGCAAGCCGGCCGCGTCGGTGCCGGTGTGGAAGGGCAAAGGCGCCGTGGCCC
Organism: Ideonella sp. A 288; assembly: GCF_002198735.1. Classification (GTDB taxonomy): domain Bacteria; phylum Pseudomonadota; class Gammaproteobacteria; order Burkholderiales; family Burkholderiaceae_C; genus Pseudaquabacterium. The sequence continues at coordinate 197,423 of NZ_MWLO01000137.1, read as the reverse complement.
AGCTGGGTGCGCCGGGCGGCGTGGTCGTCACCGTGCCCAAGGGCGACGCTGCCCGCTTGCAGACCACCATCGAGCGCACCGATCCGCTGGTCGCGCCCCTGGCCAAGGGCCAGCGCGTGGGCACCTTGAAGGTCTCCGGGCCCACGGGCGTCCCGATCACCAGCGTGCCGCTGGTGGTGCTCGAGGCCGTGGAGCCGGCGGGGCTGTTCGGCCGGTTCTGGGATTCGGTGCGGCTGTGGATCAAGTGAAGTTGCCCCGCTGTGGGCTAAGCTTGTCGACCTGACTCCGAAGGCGACTGCCATGGTCAACCTGCCCGACACCCTTTGCCACTTGAACGGGGCCACTTTGCCGCTGCGCGATGCGAAGATCTCCGTGCTCGACCGCGGGTTCATCTTCGGCGACGGCATCTACGAGGTGGTGCCGGTGTACGGCCGGCGCCTGTTCCGCTTCGACGAGCACATGCAGCGCATGCAGCGCGGGCTGAGCAAGGTGCGCATCCCCAACCCGCACGACCGCAACGGCTGGCTGCAACTGGTGCGCGAAATCGTCGCTGCCCAGCCGGCGGAAGACCAACTGGTCTACATCGAGGTCACGCGCGGCGTGGCGCCGCGTGACCACGTCATGCCCGAGGGCATCACGCCCACGGTCTTCGCGATGACCAACGCGATGAAGCCACCGTCGGCCGAGCAGCGCCATCAGGGGGTGGCGTGCGTCACCGCGCGCGATTTCCGCTGGGAGCGGGGCGACATCAAGAGCGTGTCGCTGCTGGGCAACGTGCTGGCCCGGCAGATGTCGGCCGACCACGGCGCGGCCGAAACCATCATGTTCCGCGACGGTTGGCTCACCGAGGCGTCGGGCAGCAACGTCTGGGTGGTGCACGAGGGCGCGCTGCTCGGCCCGCCGAAGAGCGAGCATGTGCTCGACGGCATCCGCGTCGACCTGTTCGCCGAACTGTGCGAGGAGGTGGGCATCGCCTACAACCTGCGGCCCATCGCCGAGGCCGACGTGCACGCTGCCGACGAGGTGCTGCTGAGCTCGGCCACCAAGGAGGTGCTGCCCGTGACGCGCCTCGACGGCGAGCCCGTGGGCCACGGCGCGCTGCGCGGCAAGCCCGGCCCGGTGTATGGCCGCCTGTACGAGGCCTACCAGCGGGCCAAGGCCGAACAGGCGATCTGAGAGGCTGAGAGTTTCTCGATCATGCCCGCTCACCCCCCCCAAACGCACCCGCTCGTCGTTGCAAATGCTAGCCATAGCCCGAGCTATGGCTGGGCTTTGCGCCTAGATCGGGCACGTTTCGGGGCGTCGCTCGGGCACGCTCGAATTCCTCTCAGCCTCTGAGCCGCCCCGGGGCAGCCATGGCAACCCTTCCGCCCGAGATCCCGCCAGAGCGGTCGCTGATCGAGTACCCCAGCGACTTCCCGATCAAGGTGATGGGCGCGCGGGTGGAGGGCTTCGTCGAGGCGATCGCGAGGGTCGCGCAGCAGTTCGACCCCGGCTTCGATGCGGCCACCATCGAGCAGCGACCCAGCAGCGGCGGGCGCTACCTGGGCCTCACGCTCACCATCCGTGCCACCAGCCGCGAGCAACTCGACGAGTTGTACCGCACGCTGTCCACCCACCCCATGGTGAAGGTGGTGCTTTGAGCGTGCGCGCTGGCGGCCCAGGCGAGTGCGCATGACCCTGCCCCTGGCGGGCCCGCGCGTCATCGTGCTCGGCCGGCGCCCCTATGCGGCCACCTTCGATGCCATGCGCGAATTCACCGCGGCGCGCACACCCGACACGCCGGACGAGATCTGGCTCGTCGAGCACGAGCCCGTCTTCACCCAGGGCGTGGCCGGCAAGGCCGAGCACCTGCTGGGTGCCGGCGACATCCCGGTGGTGGCCACCAACCGCGGCGGGCAGGTCACCTACCACGGCCCCGGCCAGGTGGTGGCCTATCCGCTGATCGACCTGAAGCGCCTGGGCATCTTCGTCAAGGAGTACGTCTACCGGCTCGAGCATGCGGTGCTCAAGGTGCTGGAGGCGCAGGGCGTCACCGGGCACCGGGTGGCGGGCGCGCCGGGCATCTACGTGCGCACCGACGACCCGTTCGGCCACGCCGCGCTCACCGGCCCGCGACCGGCCGATGACCCATTCCGCGGGTTGGCCAAGATCGCGGCGCTGGGGGTGAAGATCAGCAACCACTGCACCTACCACGGCGTGGCACTGAATGTCGACATGGACCTGGCGCCCTTCGAGCGCATCAATCCCTGTGGGTATCCAGGCTTGCGGACGGTCGACCTCGCTAAACTCGGCGCTTCCACGGATTGGACGACGGTGGCGAGGCAGTTGGGTGATCGACTGGCAGCCCACCTGAGCCCTTGAGCTGAAGACACACACCATCATGGCCACAGACAAGGTCGTCCACCAGGACGCGGGCGCCGAAGCCTACGACGCCAGCGCCAAGCAGAAGGCCCAGGCCAAGACCTCGCGCATCCCCATCAAGGTCGTCCCGGCCGAGACCCTGAAGAAGCCCGACTGGATCCGCGTGAAGGCGGGTTCGCCCACGACGCGGTTCTACGAGATCAAGCAGATCCTGCGCGAGCACAAGCTGCACACGGTGTGCGAAGAGGCGTCCTGCCCGAACATCGGCGAGTGCTTCGGCCACGGCACGGCCACCTTCATGATCATGGGCGACAAGTGCACGCGGCGCTGCCCGTTCTGCGATGTCGGCCATGGCCGCCCCGATCCGCTGGACGCCGACGAGCCGGTCAACATGGCGCGCACCATCGCCGCGCTCAAGCTGAAGTACGTCGTCATCACCAGCGTAGACCGCGACGATCTGCGCGACGGCGGCGCGGGCCACTTCGTCGAATGCATCCGTCAGGTGCGCGCGCTGTCGCCGTCCACGCGCATCGAGATCCTCACGCCCGACTTCCGTGGCCGCGACGACCGCGCGCTGGAAATCCTGAAGGCTGCCCCGCCCGACGTGATGAACCACAACCTCGAGACCGCGCCGCGGCTGTACAAGGAAGCGCGCCCCGGCAGCGATTACCAGTTCAGCCTCAACCTGCTGAAGAAGTTCAAGCATTTGCACCCCGGCGTGCCGACCAAGAGCGGCCTGATGGTGGGCCTGGGCGAGACCGACGAGGAGATCCTCGAGGTGATGCGCGACATGCGCGCCCACGACATCGACATGCTCACCATCGGCCAGTACCTGGCCCCGTCGGGCCACCACCTGCCGGTGCGCCGCTACGTGCACCCCGACACCTTCAAGATGTTCGAGGCCGAGGCCAAGGCGATGGGCTTCGCGCAGGCGGCTGTTGGCGCCATGGTGCGGTCCAGCTACCACGCCGACAAGCAGGCGGCAGGGGCCGGCGTCGACATGTGATGCTCGGGGCGGGCACGCCCAGAGGTTTGCCGGGGCAGTGCCAAGCCGCGACGTTGCGCCGCGGGTTCAGGCCTCTGCCAGCAGTTGTTCGACCAGTTTTTCGAGCGCGGCGAAGTCGGGGGCGCCCACGTAACGCTTGACGATCTGGCCACGCTTGTCGATGAGAAACGTCGTTGGCGTGAGCTTCACGTCGCCGAAGCGCTGGGCGATCACGCCGGTGTTGTCGATCGCCACGCCGAACGGCAGCTTGCGCGATTCGGCAAAGCCCGACACGAAGGTCGGCGGGTCGTAGCTCATCGCCACCGCCACCGTGGTGTAGCCACGAGGCTCGAATTTTCGGTGCGTTGCGACGATCTGTGGCATCTCTGCCACGCAGGTGGTGCAACTGGTGGCCCAGAAGTTGACCAGCACCACCCGGCCCTTGAGCTGCGCGGTGTTCACCGTGCTGCCGTCGAGCAACGTGTAGGCCACGTCCGGTGCGGCGCTGCGCTGCTGACCCCCAGCCAGCAACAACCAGCCTGCACCGACGGCCGCACCGGCCAGCGTGGCGAAGGCGAGATGGCGGCGGGTCAGCGACATGGCAAGGTGTGCGGATGCATGCGCAGCAGTCTACGCCGTTCGTTCTTCGACGCGCTGCCCAAGCGTGGGCGAAGCGTCTCTGCGGCCGCCTCGGTCGGCAGCCCCACGGCATCAGCGCATGCGCGCCAGTTCGGTGGCCAGGGTGGAGGGCAGGCGGTCCATCAACGCGTCGAGATGGATGTGGGTGGTGCCTTCGTGTTGCGCGGCGGCGTTGTCGCGGACATGGCCGCAGATCTCGATGAAGGGCAGGCGTCGATCGGCGTCGAGCGACGATCTCAGTTCGTTCAGTCTAGGGCCGTCGAGCCGGCCGTCGTAGACCACGGCCTCCGGCAGGCTGTCCTGGCAGTACCGGGCGGCGGCGTCGACCGACGCCACGTAGTCCACGAGCAGGTCCAGCCCACGGATGGCGAGCCGCACCTTGTTGCGGATCTCTCGTTCAGGCGCCACGACCAGCACTTGGCAGCCGTCGATGGGGTCGTCGACCCGCGGCAACGAGTGGCTGTTGCCCGCCCGGGGCAGTCGGAGCGACAACGACAACGTGTTGCCATGGCGGCGACGCTGGGGTCGGATGCCCAGCGCCTCGGCGGTGAAGTAGAGCAGATGCCACTGCAGGGTGTCGGTCGACAGCGGCGACACCGGCGCGGCCAGGTTGAACGACATCGACAGTTCGGGGCCCTGGTCTGCAGCAGACGGCGACAGCACCAGATCGATCGACGACTCGGCAAGTTCCTCGGCCCAGTCGACGGCGGCATGCAGCAGCGCGCTGATCAGGCTGGCGTCACCTTGGGCCGAGGTGTGCGCAATGGAAGCGTGAAGCGCCGCGCCACTGCGCAGCGACAGCCGGCGCTGGTCCAGCTGCGCTGACAACAGGTCGCTCACCACCACGTGCTCGGTCTCGGGACGCACGTGACCACTGGCCAGGCGGGCGATCTGCTGGCCCAGCATGCCGATGCGACGGGCGCCATCGATCTCGTCGCCCAACGACTGGATCAGCCGGCCGTCCGAATGTTCCTGATCCGCCAACGTGCCCAGATGGGCCAGCGCCCGTGTCAGGCGCAACGCCACCTCGGCCGACAGCCCCGACACCAGGCGCCGCAGGTCCAGCAGAGGCTCGGCGAGAACGGCAGGATCGACGGTGGGGGGCTGGGATTCCGGGGCGGACAGCAGGAGAGACATGTGCCTATGAGCATCAGTGGACAGACGATGCTGCGGTGCGGCGCACGTCCTGTCGACCCCGCGCACGGGGGGGTGCCGGTGGGGCAATGCGTGGCCCGGATAATCCGAACGATGTTCGAACGCTCGTCGATGCTGACGTTGATCGCTGCAGGCGCGGCCGCTGCATGCACCCCTTCCGGCGAGTGGCGAGAGATGACGCCGCCGGGTCTGCATCTGGCCGTGGCCATGCCCTGCAAGCCAAGCAGCCTCAGTCGCGACGTGCCGCTGGGCGGGACGCGGGTCGCGATGACGCTGTTGGCCTGCAGTGATGCGGGTGCGACGTACTCGGTTGGCTCGCTGGAGGCCGGTGACCCCGCCAGGGTGGTTCCGATGCTCGAGGCGATGGCCAGCGCGGCCCGAGTCAATCTGCAGGCGCGCGTCGATGCCGACGAACCTGCGGCCGTGCCTGGCATGACGCCCCATGCTGCTGCGCGTCTGCAGACCCTGTCGGGCCGTCTGCCCGATGGCCGAGTTGCCCAGGAGCGCCTGGTTCTGTTCGCCCACGGGACGCGGGTCTACCAGGCGATCGTCTTGGCGCCAGCCCTCGACGCCGAGAAATCGAGCGCCTTCGTCGCCAGTCTCAAGGTCCTGCCGTGAGGGCATCGGACCCAGGTGCCGACGCAGGGCCCGAGACCCCCGTCGGGGCCGTCGTCGATGCCGTCCCACCAGACGACGCATCGGCGATGCGCCTGGTGGGCTGGCGCGCCGCAGCCGTTTTCCTGGTGTTTGCGTGGGCCTACTTCTTTTCGGCCTTGCTGCGTGCCGTGACGGCCACCCTGGCGCCTGAGTTCAGCCGCGAACTCGGGCTGGGGGCCGGTCAATTGGGCTTGTTGGCCGGCGCCTATTTCCTGGGCTTCTCGGCCATGCAGTTGCCTCTGGGCGAGGCGCTCGATCGAATGGGCCCCAAACGGGTGCTGATCACGTTGCTGACGGTGGCGGTGGCCGGCTGCGCAGCCTTTTCGATGGCCACCACCATGACACAGCTTCTGATGGCTCGTCTGGTGATCGGTCTCGGTGTCGCGGGCTGCCTCATGGCGCCCTTGACGCTCTTCAGGGTGCGATTCGATCCCGTCTTGCAGTTGCGCACCAACTCCTGGATGCTGATGACCGGCTCGCTCGGCATGCTCGCATCGACCCTGCCGACGCGGTGGCTGCTGCCGATGGTGGGCTGGCGAGGCCTGTTCGTGGCGGTTGCCGTGCTGCTGATGTTGTCTGCGCTGCTCATCGCATGGGTGGTGCCGCCGGATCCGCGTCGGATGTCGCCTGGCCGCTTCCAAGGTTCCGGCTATCGCGCGGTCTTCTCTGCGCCGGCCTTCATCCGCCTCGCGCCGGCAGGTTTCTTCAGCTATGGCGGCATGATCGCGCTGCAATCGCTGTGGATCGGGCCATGGCTCACGCAGGTCGGCCATCGCACGGCGGCCGAGGCGGCAGAAGGACTCTTCGTGGTCAACGCCAGCATGTTGGTGGCCTTTCTGGCCTGGGGGCTTGCGATGCCGCACCTGTTGCGCGCCGGATGGTCGGCTGAACGACTCATGACCGTTGCCTGGCCGGCCGGCGTGCTCTGCCTTGCGTTCATCCTTTGGCGCGGGCCAGATGCCGGAGCCTTGGAGTGGGCCGTCTGGTGTGTGTCGACAAGCGTGGTTTCACTGAGTCAACCCGCGGTTGCACAGGCCTTTCCCAAGGAGTTGGCGGGTCGAGCGCTGTCGGCGTTCAACTTGGTGATCTTCTTTGGCGTGTTCGCCGTGCAATGGGGCCTGGGGCTCGTCATCGATGCGCTTTTGCTTGCAGGGTGGAGCACCCTGGAGGCCTACCGCGCCTCGTTTGCGACGATGCTGCTGGCCATCGTGGGGGCCTTTGCCTTCATGCACATGCGCGCCTGGGCCCCGTGACGACAGTGATAATGCCCGGATCAGCATTGGTCCGACATGGTACGACTGCTCATCATTGCCCATGCGCCGCTTGCCAGCGCTCTGAAGACCGTGGCAGCTCACATCGATCCCGACTCGGCGAGAGCCATCGGGGTCGTTGATGTCGATCCTGGCCAGTCGCAGGACGATGTCGTTGCGGCGGGTGAACTCATCCTCGACGCAGTCGGTCCCGTCGAGGCGCTGATCCTGACCGACGTTTTTGGCGCGACACCCTGCAATGCGGCTCGTCGGCTGGGCGAGCGCAGCGCGACGCGTGTGATCGCGGGCATCAATGTCCCCGCTGTCTGGCGGGCGGTGGCCCATCTGTCCGATCCGCTCGACCGTGTGGCTGAACTGACCGTTGCCGGTGGGCAGCAGGGTGTCATGCATGTCACCATCACTCGGCCCCAATTTCAATCTCAGAGATCCGCCGTCCATGATCCAGAGCACGATCACCATCAGCAATAAGCTCGGGCTGCACGCCAGGGCGTCGGCCAAGCTCACCAAGTTGGCAGGTACCTTCCAGAGCGAGATTCACATGGCGCGCAACGGCCGGCGCATCAACGCCAAGAGCATCATGGGCGTGATGATGCTGGCTGCGGGCATGGGTTCCGAGGTCGAGATCGAGACGGATGGTCCGGACGAGCAGCAGGCGATGGAAGCCCTCAGGGCTCTCATTGCAGACCGGTTCGGCGAAGGACAGTAGCGCTGGCCTGCAATGCCGAATCAAGGTCTGCCATATCCTGCTTGGGGTGGCCAGTGACCTGACCCGGCGGCCCCGGGGCAGGAGGCATCGATTAGGGGGGGGCTCGCATGAGCATCCAGATGTTTGGGTTGCCGGTGTCGCGCGGCGTGGCGATCGGGCGTGCCGTGCTCGTGGCGTCCAGTCGCGTCGATGTCGCGCACTACTACGTCGAACCCAGCACGGTCGAGGCCGAGATCGACCGCATCCGCAATGCGCGGGACACCGTGGCCGCGGAGCTTTCCGCCCTGAAGCGCGACTTGCCCGCCGAGGCGCCCCACGAGTTGGCGGCGCTGTTGGATGTCCACCTGATGTTGCTGCACGATGCAACGCTCGCCGATGCCATCAAGCATTGGATCGAGTCGCGGCACTACAACGCCGAATGGGCGCTCAGCGCGCAGACTGAAGTTCTCGCGCGCCAGTTCGACGAGATGGAGGATGAGTATCTGCGCGAGCGCAAGGCCGACATCGAACAGGTTGCCGAGCGAATGCTGCGAGCGCTGGCCAAGGACGGCCCGCCGTCGCCCTTGGCCGCTGGCGGCGCCGCTCGCGACTTTGGTGGAGAGGATCCGCTCGTACTGGTAGCCAACGACATCGCGCCGGCAGACATGCTCCAGTTCAAGGGCAGTGTCTTCACCGGGTTTGTGACTGACGTCGGTGGCAAGACATCGCACACGGCCATCGTGGCCCGCAGCATGGACATTCCTGCGGTCGTCGGTGCCCGTGAGGCCAGCAGATTGGTCAGGCAGGACGATTGGCTGATCATCGACGGTGATGCTGGTGTCGTGCTGGTCAATCCTTCGCCGATCGTTCTGGAGGAGTACCGATTTCGCCAGCGTCAGAGCGAGTTGGAGCGTGCCCGGTTGGACAGGCTCCGTCATCGACCCTCGGTCACGCTGGACGGACAGGCCGTCGAGCTCTTGGCCAACATCGAGTTGCCGGGCGATTCCGCGTCGGCGCTGGCCGCCGGTGCCGTGGGCGTTGGCCTCTTTCGAACCGAGTTCCTGTTCATGAACCGTGGTGGCGAATTGCCCGATGAGGACGAGCAGTTCGAAGCCTATCGCCGCGCAGTCGAGGCCATGAATGGGCTGCCAGTGACCATCCGAACGGTGGACATCGGCGCGGACAAGCCTCTGGATCGGCTCACGGCGCATGAACTCAAGCATGAGCATGCCCTCAACCCCGCATTGGGCTTGCGTGCCATTCGATGGAGTCTCTCCGAGCCGGCCATGTTTCGACAGCAACTGCGGGCGATCCTGCGAGCCAGCGCCTACGGCAAGGTGCGATTGCTCGTTCCGATGGTGGCCCATCGCAGCGAAGTGCGCATGACGCTCGAGGCACTGACTCGGGCAAAGCAGCAGTTGACCGACACGGGGCAGCCATTCAACGACGTCGAAGTCGGAGCCATGATCGAGATCCCGGCCGCTGCGTTGACGATGCCGGCGCTGTTGAAGGATTTCGACTTCTTCTCCATCGGCACCAACGATCTGATCCAGTACACCCTGGCGATCGACCGCGCCGATGAAGCGGTGGCACACCTCTACGATCCTTGGCACCCTGCCGTCCTCCGGCTCATAGCTGACGTCATCGCCGCCGGTCGAAGCGCAGGAAAGCCGGTCAGCGTCTGTGGCGAGATGGCCGGTGACACCGAATTCACAGAACTCCTCTTGGCCATGGGGCTCAGGAGCTTTTCGATGCATCCCGCCCAACTTCCTGCGGTGAAGCAGCGCATCCTCAGGGCGGATGCGGCGCGCCTGGAGCAGAACTTGGGAACCGCCCTTGACAGCGAACAGCCGGCCCAGGGCTGGCGGGCGATGTTGGATCGTTGACCTGGGGAACTGCCCAACAGCGGCAAGTTGCAGCCCGCAGGAGGTGCCCTGTGAGCAGCGACCCGTGCAATGCGCGTCCTGACGCGCAGAAACACAAAAAGCGCTTGCACGCGCAGATCTCGATGTGCCACAATCGTGGGCTGCGCTGCAGGGCAGTCAAGACGGTTTTGCGGCAGACGGGAAAAGATTCAAATCCCGAGTGTTTGACAGGGATTTAAAGTCAGATCATAATCCCATCTCTTTGCTGCACACGAACTTAACTGCAGCGAACGAAGCTCTTTAAAAATCAACAGCCGATAAGCGTGGGCGTTAGAAGGCGAGTGCCAGATGTTGAAAGACATCAGGTCTCATGGACTTTAAACGCTCACTGAATTGAATTTTCATGCAAGTGAAGTTCACTTCAATTCTTTGAGTAATTTTCAAGATCGAACTGAAGAGTTTGATCCTGGCTCAGATTGAACGCTGGCGGCATGCCTTACACATGCAAGTCGAACGGTAACGCGGGGCAACCTGGCGACGAGTGGCGAACGGGTGAGTAATATATCGGAACGTGCCCAATAGTGGGGGATAGCCCGGCGAAAGCCGGATTAATACCGCATACGACCTGAGGGTGAAAGCGGGGGATCGCAAGACCTCGCGCTATTGGAGCGGCCGATATCAGATTAGGTAGTTGGTGAGGTAAAGGCTCACCAAGCCGACGATCTGTAGCTGGTCTGAGAGGACGACCAGCCACACTGGGACTGAGACACGGCCCAGACTCCTACGGGAGGCAGCAGTGGGGAATTTTGGACAATGGGCGCAAGCCTGATCCAGCCATGCCGCGTGCGGGAAGAAGGCCTTCGGGTTGTAAACCGCTTTTGTCAGGGAAGAAATCTTCTGAGTTAATACCTCGGGAGGATGACGGTACCTGAAGAATAAGCACCGGCTAACTACGTGCCAGCAGCCGCGGTAATACGTAGGGTGCAAGCGTTAATCGGAATTACTGGGCGTAAAGCGTGCGCAGGCGGTCTTGCAAGACAGGTGTGAAATCCCCGGGCTTAACCTGGGAACTGCACTTGTGACTGCAAGGCTGGAGTACGGCAGAGGGGGATGGAATTCCGCGTGTAGCAGTGAAATGCGTAGATATGCGGAGGAACACCGATGGCGAAGGCAATCCCCTGGGCCTGTACTGACGCTCATGCACGAAAGCGTGGGGAGCAAACAGGATTAGATACCCTGGTAGTCCACGCCCTAAACGATGTCAACTGGTTGTTGGACGGCTTGCTGTTCAGTAACGTAGCTAACGCGTGAAGTTGACCGCCTGGGGAGTACGGCCGCAAGGTTGAAACTCAAAGGAATTGACGGGGACCCGCACAAGCGGTGGATGATGTGGTTTAATTCGATGCAACGCGAAAAACCTTACCTACCCTTGACATGCCTGGAATCCTGCAGAGATGTGGGAGTGCTCGAAAGAGAGCCAGGACACAGGTGCTGCATGGCCGTCGTCAGCTCGTGTCGTGAGATGTTGGGTTAAGTCCCGCAACGAGCGCAACCCTTGTCATTAGTTGCTACGAAAGGGCACTCTAATGAGACTGCCGGTGACAAACCGGAGGAAGGTGGGGATGACGTCAGGTCCTCATGGCCCTTATGGGTAGGGCTACACACGTCATACAATGGCCGGTACAGAGGGCTGCCAACCCGCGAGGGGGAGCCAATCCCAGAAAACCGGTCGTAGTCCGGATCGCAGTCTGCAACTCGACTGCGTGAAGTCGGAATCGCTAGTAATCGCGGATCAGCTTGCCGCGGTGAATACGTTCCCGGGTCTTGTACACACCGCCCGTCACACCATGGGAGCGGGTTCTGCCAGAAGTAGTTAGCCTAACCGCAAGGAGGGCGATTACCACGGCAGGGTTCGTGACTGGGGTGAAGTCGTAACAAGGTAGCCGTATCGGAAGGTGCGGCTGGATCACCTCCTTTCTGGAAAACGCACTCAATTTTTAGCGCTCACACTTATCGGCTGTCGTTGACAACAGAATTTGCTGTGGAGCGTGAGCTTGGTGAGCGTCGATAAGCGTTTGGCCTTGCCAAATCGCTTGATGCTCGCAATCAGATGGCTTGGCGCTTCAGTAACGAATGCGCGGGTCTGTAGCTCAGTTGGTTAGAGCACCGTCTTGATAAGGCGGGGGTCGTTGGTTCGAATCCAACCAGACCCACCACCCATTCGTTGGGGGATTAGCTCAGCTGGGAGAGCACCTGCTTTGCAAGCAGGGGGTCGTCGGTTCGATCCCGTCATCCTCCACCAATTCAATTTTTGTTGACCAAAGTATCTATTCGGATATTTTGGTCAGCCTAGCAAATATTGGCTGTTGTTCTTTAACAATTCATAGAGTCGAATCAGCGTTATCGACGGAAAGCACTTGGTTCGTAAAGGGACTAGGTGCACCGTGCCGTCGATAACTTTTTGATTGCGTCACCAAATTTCAACTCGAAAGAGATTGAAACGGCATAACGCGAAATACTCAATCGATCGCAAGATCGAGACAGTCCTTGACGATGCCTTTGTCAGAAGGCGTCAAAATTATAGGGTCAAGTGACTAAGTGCATGTGGTGGATGCCTTGGCGATTACAGGCGACGAAGGACGTGATAGCCTGCGATAAGCTTCGGGGAGCTGGCAAATTAGCTTTGATCCGGAGATTTCCGAATGGGGAAACCCACCCGCAAGGGTATCGCATACTGAATACATAGGTGTGCGAAGCGAACCAGGGGAACTGAAACATCTCAGTACCTTGAGGAACAGACATCAACCGAGATTCCGAAAGTAGTGGCGAGCGAAATCGGAACAGCCTGCGCAAGATAGCTATCGACTTATCAAAACGGAATGGAAAGTCCGACCAAAGAGGGTGATAGTCCCGTATGGAAAAAGTCTTTAGTGGTACTAGGTGCGGAACAAGTAGGGCGGGGCACGTGAAACCTTGTCTGAATATGGGGGGACCATCCTCCAAGGCTAAATACTCGTAATCGACCGATAGTGAACAAGTACCGTGAGGGAAAGGCGAAAAGAACCCCGGGAGGGGAGTGAAATAGATCCTGAAACCGCATGCATACAAAAAGTCGGAGCCTCGCAAGGGGTGACGGCGTACCTTTTGTATAATGGGTCAGCGACTTACATTCAGTGGCAAGCTTAACCGAATAGGGAAGGCGTAGGGAAACCGAGTCCGAATAGGGCGATTCAGTCGCTGGGTGTAGACCCGAAACCAGGTGATCTATCCATGGCCAGGATGAAGGTGCGGTAACACGCACTGGAGGTCCGAACCGACTAGTGTTGCAAAACTAGCGGATGAGCTGTGGATAGGGGTGAAAGGCTAAACAAACCTGGAGATAGCTGGTTCTCTCCGAAAACTATTTAGGTAGTGCCTCAAGTATTACCATCGGGGGTAGAGCACTGTTATGGCTAGGGGGTCATGGCGACTTACCAAACCATTGCAAACTCCGAATACCGATGAGTACAGCTTGGGAGACAGAGCACCGGGTGCTAACGTCCGGACTCAAGAGGGAAACAACCCAGACCGCCAGCTAAGGTCCCCAAAATTGGCTAAGTGGGAAACGAAGTGGGAAGGCTAAAACAGTCAGGATGTTGGCTTAGAAGCAGCCATCATTTAAAGAAAGCGTAATAGCTCACTGATCGAGTCGTCCTGCGCGGAAGATGTAACGGGGCTAAGCCAGTTACCGAAGCTGCGGATTTGCACGCAAGTGCAAGTGGTAGGAGAGCGTTCTGTACGCCTGTGAAGGTGGATCGTGAGGTCTGCTGGAGGTATCAGAAGTGCGAATGCTGACATGAGTAGCGTTAAAGGGGGTGAAAAGCCCCCTCGCCGAAAGCGCAAGGTTTCCTACGCAACGTTCATCGGCGTAGGGTGAGTCGGCCCCTAAGGCGAGGCAGAGATGCGTAGCTGATGGGAAACAGGTCAATATTCCTGTACCGATGTGTAGTGCGATGTGGGGACGGAGAAGGTTAGCTCAGCCGGGTGTTGGATGTCCCGGTTCAAGCCTGTAGTCGTGCCTGGTAGGCAAATCCGCCGGGCTTAGATGAGGGGTGATAACGAGGCGGCTTGCCGCCGAAGTGAGTGATACCCTGCTTCCAGGAAAAGCCACTAAGCTTCAGCTGCACACGACCGTACCGCAAACCGACACTGGTGCGCGAGATGAGTATTCTAAGGCGCTTGAGAGAACTCTGGAGAAGGAACTCGGCAAATTGACACCGTAACTTCGGAAGAAGGTGTGCCTTTAGTAGGTGAACCTGTACAAGGGGAGCCCAATGAGGTTGCAAAGAATCGGTGGCTGCGACTGTTTAATAAAAACACAGCACTCTGCAAAGACGAAAGTCGACGTATAGGGTGTGACGCCTGCCCGGTGCTGGAAGATTAAATGATGGGGTGCAAGCTCTTGATTGAAGTCCCAGTAAACGGCGGCCGTAACTATAACGGTCCTAAGGTAGCGAAATTCCTTGTCGGGTAAGTTCCGACCTGCACGAATGGCGTAACGATGGCCACACTGTCTCCTCCAGAGACTCAGCGAAGTTGAAATGTTTGTGATGATGCAATCTCCCCGCGGAAAGACGGAAAGACCCCATGAACCTTTACTGCAGCTTTACATTGGACTTTGAACAGATCTGTGTAGGATAGGTGGGAGGCTTTGAAGCCGGGACGCTAGTTCTGGTGGAGCCAACGTTGAAATACCACCCTGGTGTGTTTGAGGTTCTAACCTTGGCCCGTAATCCGGGTTGGGGACAGTGTATGGTAGGCAGTTTGACTGGGGCGGTCTCCTCCCAAAGCGTAACGGAGGAGTTCGAAGGTACGCTAGGCACGGTCGGAAATCGTGCTCATAGTGCATTGGCATAAGCGTGCTTGACTGCGAGACTGACAAGTCGAGCAGGTACGAAAGTAGGACAAAGTGATCCGGTGGTTCTGTATGGAAGGGCCATCGCTCAACGGATAAAAGGTACTCTGGGGATAACAGGCTGATACCGCCCAAGAGTTCATATCGACGGCGGTGTTTGGCACCTCGATGTCGGCTCATCTCATCCTGGGGCTGTAGCCGGTCCCAAGGGTATGGCTGTTCGCCATTTAAAGAGGTACGTGAGCTGGGTTTAAAACGTCGTGAGACAGTTTGGTCCCTATCTTCCGTGGGCGCTGCAAGATTGAGAGAGCCTGCTCCTAGTACGAGAGGACCGGAGTGGACGCACCTCTGGTGTATCGGTTGTCACGCCAGTGGCATTGCCGAGTAGCTAAGTGCGGAAGAGATAACCGCTGAAAGCATCTAAGCGGGAAACTCGTCTCAAGATGAGTCTTGCCGGGGCCTTGAGCCCCCTGAAGAGTCGTTCAAGACCAGGACGTTGATAGGCTGGGTGTGGAAGCGCAGTAATGCGTTAAGCTAACCAGTACTAATTGCTCGTGAGGCTTGACCCTATAATTTTGACAACACGTCAAATAAGTTGTGCCGTATTGGCCGCAATCAAAGCTCTGATTCGATACTCTGTGAATTGGCCCTTTCGATGTCTTCATCGAAAGAGCAACAAGTTAAGCCTGATGACCATAGCGAGGTGGTCCCACTCCTTCCCATCCCGAACAGGAGGATGATGTGGCCGACACGGGTGACACGGCTGTCCTGTGCTGCGGCCCATACGGGCTTGCCGTCTTTCTCGGCGTCGGTCCTCATGCTGCGAAACTTGTTGACCTTGAATGTGCGGCTGTTCAGGCCAACACGTTCCTGCCGGTAGAAGACGGGTCCCTTGCTCTCGAGCACGATGGCCAGCGTTGCCAGCAGCATCACTGGCGACGCCAACAGGATGAGGATCAATGAGCAAACGATATCGAAAACGCGCTTGACTGTGGTGCGGTAGACACCTTGGTTGAAACCGTCGCCGAAGATCAACCACCCCGCATTGACATAGTCGATGCGGATCTGGCCGAGGATCCGTTCGAAGTAGGTCGTGACGTCGAACACTCTGACTCCGGCGAGCTTGCAGTCCAGCAACTCGCGCAATGGCATGCTGCCCGCCCGCCGTTCCGTGAGTGCGACGACGATCTCGTCGACTTCGAGCTTGCGAGCGGTCTCGCTCAAGGATGCATATCCGGTGAGCCGATCGGATTCGGGCACTGCCGACTGGACCTCGTTCGGGCCGGGCAGGTAGCCGACCACCTTGGCGTGCGGGTCGACACCCTTGAGGGTTGCGCCGACCGACTGAGCGGCAGGACCCGCCCCAAAGATCAGCACGCGCGAGCCCATCTTCGAGCGGCCCAACCACTGGCCGACGAAGACACGCCGCACGATGACCACGCTCACCACCAGCATGGCGGACAGACGGATGGCTTCGCGGTCGGCAAACTCAATGGGAATGACGCGGAACATCTGGTGCGCGAACACCAACGCCAGCAGCAATGCGAACGCAGCGCGCACACATGACTCGACCAGTGAACGATTGCTCGACAGTTGGTACAGGCCCGAGGCCGTGTTGATGACGAACAACCCCGCGGCCAGAGAGACCACCTGGGGCCCGGCCATGGGAAGCATCAGGTTGAGACTGCCGGCCTGCACCGCAACGACCCCGACCAACAGGAGCAGCGCGAAGCCGAAGTCGAACATGATCCGCCGGAGCGTCCATGCATGGAAATAGTGATTGAAGACCCTGATCATCGAAAAGCTCCCGCGCTCACATGGCGCGCCAGACCACTGAAGGTCGCCGGGCAACCCGGTCTGATGTTTCGGCTTGTAAACGGCGTTTCACGTACTGCATATTTGCAGCGCCTTCGGCACTCTGGCCCGCGTAACGCCGCCGGGCCTGGAGGCCTCAACGCTTCTTTCAAGAGGACTTTACGGATCCCAACTCCCGCTTCGCAACCCCGACCTCGGGGGGGGGCGCGACCTAAGTCATGCCGACCACCAAGAGTGTGCCGTCGTTCGTGACCGGCGCCGTCGGTGCATCAGCGGCGTTCGAGCAACTCCGTCACATGTCGAACCGGAACGGCATACGTGATGCCTGAAGGCTGGCTGAGCGCAGACTCCTTGGTCGATTTCACATGGACCATGTTGATCACGCCCACGACCTGCCCCGTGCCCAGGTCGAACAGTGGGCTGCCGCTGTTGCCGGGATAGGCGGTGGCGTCGAGCTGGAGGACTTCGAAAGCGCCGTCACGCAGGCGCATCAAGGTCTTTTCGTCGAGCTGTCGGGCCGAGCCTGGCGGCAATGCGATGGCGGTGATGGCAGAAACGATGCCGCGGTGGGTCACCGGCACGACACCCAAGGCGGTGCCCAGCGGATATCCAATGAGTGCCACCGCGGTTCCGGGACGTGGCAAGCCCGCAGTCGACAGGGCGATCGCCGTCAACGGTGCGCCTTCGATCTCGAGGACGGCTACGTCATGGACAGCGTCGGAGTTGGTGTTTCCAACCAGGCGCAATTCGGGCGAGCCGGGCCGGCGCAACACGAGCACCGCCAGGCGATCGCCGACATCGCGTTCGGATAAGCCGGGCAGCACATGGGCGTTCGTGACGACGCGCGAGCCATCGCCGACGACGAAGCCCGTGCCCCGGAAGCTGAACCTAGGGCTCTTGACAGGGTTGTGGATCCCCACCGCCACCACCGAGCCGCGGTTGGCCTCGATGAGATCCGCGAGGTCCAGGGCTGCTGCGGGACCGGTGCTTGCCGCCGCTGCAAGCCACAGCAGCACATCACGTCGTCGCATCGGTCACCCCATTCTCAGCGTCAAGCCAGTCGATGTCGTTGGCAGCGCGCGCTGTCCATTTGGTGCGGTCACGCCACGGCGGGAACTTGTGTTTCGGCCTGGTCTGACTCGTCATGTTGGGGCGAACCGGCCGATGGCCTGTCGTGCATTCGTGTCGAGCGGGGTTGCAGCAGATCGCTGTGTGTCTGGCCCTTCTCGAGGGCCACGACACACTCCAGCCAAGCCTCATCCTGTCGAACCACCTTGAAGCCGTACTCGCGCACGCGGTCTCTACCGATCTGGTGGACGGCCTCGCAGTCGACAAACCCGTGCCGGCCTGTGCCCAACTCGATGTGCAGATGGCCCGCCATGCCCAGTTGAAGCTCGGATGCGCATTCTGCCCGGAAACCACGCCGTGACATCTCGATCACGTTCAATCCGACTGACGGCGGCTGACGGCCTGCCATCGGCGTGAACTCGGCAGGGCAGCGCACCGAGTACCTTGGATGACGTCGCCACGCAACCGCAGCAGGTGTCTTTACGGTGGGCAAGACCGACTGGTAGACGCCGGCATCGTAGATCGACCGCAGCAGCATGCGGCGACGGTCATCGAGTTGGGCGAACACGCTGGTGCAGTGGTTGAAGAAGTGGTCGATCAGTGCCGGCGTGAGCACCGGGTCGTTGGTCGTGTGATACGGCCGCACCGGTGCCCGGATGTTTGCCAGAGTCACGTCCACGAAATAGCGGTACAGGTTGCGCCGCATGCTCTTGCGCCCGTAGACCTGCCGAAACACCTGCTGTGCGCGATGGAGGTCCAGCGTGGCACCCACGGCCGGGGCGCCATTCGCGAAGTCGTAGTGATCGACCACCGCGGCTTCCAGGCGCTCGAAGAAGAGAATCGACTCGTAGAGCTCGATCTTGTCAGGGTTGACCGCGATGACGAGGTGGCGGGTGTCGAAGTACCGGGTGCAGTACTCGTACATGAACTTCATCAGGGGGAAGAGGATCCAGCCGCCGGTGGTCCGGAAGTCCGGGTGGATGGCCAGCGCAGACACCTCCGCGATCTGTCCGCGCTTCGCTCGCACACTGGTCAGGTCAAAGGCCGACTGCATGGGGAACCCGAAGACGCCGTCACGGATCAGCGTCATCGTCCCGACCACCCGGCCTTCGAACTTGGCGCACAAGGTGGTGGTGGTCGGCAACGCGTGGTAAGGCGTGACGCGCATGCCGGAAGGGTCCGGGACCATGAACCCGGCGGCCACGTAGGCGTCGTGCAGGAGCCGAAAACAAGCCTCCAGTTCATCGCGGGTCTCGGCGATCTTCAGTTCCAGGCGGGGGTCTGGCGACGGGTCGCAGGCCACCAAAGAGCGGAACAAGGCGAATCGCCAAGACCTGGGCAGTCGGGCCACTGCCAGCCGCACGGATTGTCGAATCCATCGCTGGAACTTGGACCAAGGGGATCGCGTCATGGTGTCCTTCGATGCACGGCAGTCACCGCGCGACGGTCGGCGACATGCGGTCGCGGACAGCGTATGGATCAATACGGCCTTTGCTGCTCCGACTTGAGCCCGCGGGCCCCACTTGTCGCAAATGCACACACATCAGGGGGTGGATGGGACCGCTGCGGCGTCGTGCCTTGCCGCCCTGCCTGTGGCGACGTGGGCCATCGCAGCAGGCAGGGCATGCAGGTGTGCTCCGAGCCACGGCGTTGGAGCCACGGTGTCCCTGTGTGGTGGCTGCAACGTCGCTCCCGCCTGCCCGGCAGCGGCGGGACGTAAACTCGATTCAGAGCCCGAACCCGGGCGGCGAAGACGCCCACCATGGCCCCTCAGACCACCCAAGCCCCGGACGATTCCCTGGCGCCCGTCGCTGTGCTGACCAAGGTCGAGAAGTCCTATCGCCTGGACTCGGTCAGTGTCCCGGTCATCCAGCGTGTCGATCTGCTCATCCGGCCCGCCCACTTTACGGTGCTGCTGGGGCCGTCCGGCAGCGGCAAGACGACGCTGCTGAACATGCTCGGTTGCATCGACCGGCCCGATGCGGGTGATGTGGTGGTGGCCGGACAGGACATCAACCGGATGACCGACGATGAGGTGTCCGACTTCCGGGCGCGCCACATTGGCTTCATCTTCCAGAATTTCAATCTGCTGCCGGTGCTCACGGCCTACGAAAACGTCGAGTACCCGCTGCTGCTGGCCGGAACGTCCGCCAGGATGCGTGCCGACCGGGTGCCGAAGCTGCTGGATGCCGTCGGGCTGGCCGACAAGGCCCGGAACCTGCCAGGACAGTTGTCCGGTGGACAGCGGCAGCGTGTGGCCATCGCGCGGGCGCTGGCCCGCAAGCCCAAGCTCGTGATCGCCGATGAACCGACGGCCAACCTCGACAGCAAGACCGGTGCGGCCATCCTGACGTTGATGCGGCGCATGCAGGAGCGCTACAAGATCTCCTTCGTCTTCTCGTCGCACGACCGCAGCGTCATCCGTGCGGCCGACGACACGATCTTCCTGAAGGATGGCGTGGTCCGGGCGGTCAGTCGCAAGCACGCCGAGGTCGACCGGTGAGGACGCTGTCGCTGGCATTGCGCAACCTGCTGCGCAATCGGCGGCGCAGCATGGCCACGATCGTGGCCATGGCCATCGGCTCCATGGCGATCCTGCTGTTCGGCGGCTACCGGGCCAACATCGACTACACGATGCAGACGGCGTACGTCCGTGCCGGCGGGCACCTCCAGGTGCAGCATCGCGACTTCTACCTGTACGGCAGTGGCAACCCGACCGCGTTCGGCATCGCCGACTATGCGCGCATCGTGGATGCAATCAAGGCCGACCCCGTGCTGCGCGACATGGTTTCGGTGGTCACGCCGACGCTCCAGTTTGGCGGCATCGCCGGCAACTATGCCGCCGGTGTGTCCCGAACGGTCATCGGCAGCGGGCTCGTGGCCGCAGACCACTCGGTGATGCGCGCCTGGAACGAGTACCACGTTCCCGTGGACGCGCCAGCGTTCCGGCTCGACAACTCGGGACGCAATGCGGCGATCGTCGGCGTCGGGCTGGCGCGCGTTCTGCAGTTGTGCGCCCCACTGCAGATCACCAACTGTCCTCAACCCCAGAAGGATGTCGTCGATGGTGGCGCTGCGCTGCCGGACGACATCGCCCAGTTGAGTGCGCGGGAAGCCAAGGCGGCCGCGCCGAAGGCCGGCGCTGCCGCCGGCCGGCAGGACCGGAGCATCGAACTGCTGGCCAGCAGCGCCAGGGGCACCCCCAACGTGGCCGGCCTCGACGTCATCCATGCCGAGAGCCAGGGCTTCAAGGAACTCGATGAAGTGTTCATCGTGCTGCACCTCGCGCAGGCGCAGCGGCTGGTGTATGGGTCGGCGCAGCCGAAGGCCACCTCGATCCTCATCCAGCTCAAGAGCGGCAAGTCGATGTCGGCGGCCCAGGCGCGCGTCGACAGCCAGTTGGGCCGCTGGTCTGGTGGCCAGCCGCTGGCGGTCCGCGATTTCGGGGCGCTGAATCCGTTCTACGTCCAGTCGGTCCAGATGTTCGATACCTTGTTCGGCTTCATCTTCGTGCTGATCGGTGGCATCGTGCTCTTCACGGTCAGCAACACCATGAACACGGCCGTGGTCGAGCGAACCGTGGAAATCGGCACGCTGCGGGCGATCGGCCTGCGCCAGTCCGGGGTTCGGCGCCTGATCGTGGTCGAGGGCACCCTGCTGGGCCTGGCCGGCGCCGTGCTGGGCGCCGTGGTGGCGGTGACTGCGGCTGGGCTGGTCAATCAAATGGGTCTGAAGTGGCTGCTGCCTGCTGCTGCGGAGCCCTTGCCCCTCGTGTTGAACGTCTGGGGCGAATCCGGGATGATCATCGGCACCACCGTCGGGCTGATCGTCATCGCCACGCTGTCGGCCTGGTGGCCCGCCTATCGGGCTGCACGACTCAACGTGGTCGATGCCCTTCGCCACACCTGAAACCCTTCCAGCCGAAGCCTGATCCATGACGATACGCAGCCTGTTCCTGGCCGCCCTGGTGTTCGTGCACCTGGCCGCATCGGCGGCACCCGATGCACAAGAACTGCTCAGGGCGAGCGACGCCATCCGCAACCCCGGCCGGCCGTTTGCCGTCAAGGTGACGCTCGCCGAGTTCGAGGCCGGCAAGCAGGTCGACGCCAGCACCTTGATGACCTACTCGCGTGCCCAGGACAACAACGGACAGTTCGCCAGCCTCGTGAGCTTCGTGCTGCCCGCCCGGGACGCCGGCAAGCTCATGCTGCGCAACGGTGACGACCTGTGGTTCTACGACCCCAGCACCAAGGCCAGCGTGCGGCTGTCACCCCAGCAGCGACTGCTGGGGCAGGCCTCGAACGGCGACGTGATCACCGTGAACCTGGCGAAGGACTACAGCGCCAAGCTGTTGGCCGAAGAAGACGTGACCGACGGCGAGCGCAAGACGCGCAAATCCTACAAGCTGGGTTTGACCGCCACCTCCAACAGCGCCACCTACACGACGATCGAGTACTGGGTCGACGCCGAGAACAATCGGCCGATCAAGGGGCGCTTTTTCGCAGAGTCCGGGCGCCTGCTGAAGACCGTGTACTACCGTCGATATCAAGCGCAGTTGGGCCGCGAGCGGCCCACGGAGACCGTTATCATCGATGGCCTGAATCCGCAGTCGGTCACGTTGATGCGCTTCACCGATTTCGCCATGCCGGCGATTCCTCAGACTTGGTTCCATCGCGACCACCTGCCGAGATTCCAACCGGAGTAGTGCCTTGGATCAGTTGTACCGCACCGCCCTCGCTGGATCGGTGATTGCCTTCGCGTCGACTGTCGTCTGCGCCCAAGGCGCCGACCCCGGGCTCGACGCCC
The DNA here is from genome assembly GCF_002198735.1 of Ideonella sp. A 288. Classification (GTDB taxonomy): domain Bacteria; phylum Pseudomonadota; class Gammaproteobacteria; order Burkholderiales; family Burkholderiaceae_C; genus Pseudaquabacterium. The sequence continues at coordinate 175,219 of NZ_MWLO01000137.1, read as the reverse complement.
TCGACCTGAAGGCGGCCCCTGCAGAGGCCACGGGTGCCGCCCCCAGCCCCACCCGACTGGTCGTCGAAGGTGCCCTGGGCGCTGCAGATCTCCGCTTTGGTCTTGGGCACGAAGACAGGCAACGGCTGTCCATCGACCTGGTTCACCGCACCGTCTTGGCCCCGGGCTGGCGCGCCACCCTGTCCAACCGCCTCGATCACCTGCACCCGCGCCGAGCGGGCGGCAGCGCCACGCTCAACAGCCTGCGGGAGGCCTTCGTCAGTTGGACCGATGGCGCCGGCGCCACCATCCTCGACGCGGGCCGCGTGAACCTCCGGCACGGCCCTGCATACGGCTACAACCCCACAGATTTTTTCCGGGACAACAGCTTGCGCGCCGTCACGACGGCAGATCCCATCGCATTGCGCGAGAACCGTCTTGGCACCGTCGCGCTGCGTGGTCAGCGGCTGTGGAAGGACGGCTCGATGGCGGTCACCTGGTCACCGAAGCTCGCGAACTCGCCCAGCGGCGAAGCCTTCAGCCTCGACCTGGGGTCGACGAACAACCGACATCGGGGGCTCGTCTCGGTCAACCACCAATGGTCGGAACGGCTCAGTGGACAGGCACTGCTCTACAAGGAAGCCGGTCTGCCGGTTCAGCCGGGCGCCAGCCTGACGGCCCTCGTGTCCGACGCGGCCGTGGCCCATGCCGAATGGTCCTATGCCCGCGAACCCAGGTTGATCGACCGCGCCCTGGGCTCGACTGCACATCGTGCGGCCGGCCATCGCCTGGCCGCCGGCTTGACGTACACGACGGCCCGCAAGCTGTCGATCACCGCCGAGTGGCAGGCGAATGGATTGGCGATGAGCCAGAGCGAATGGGACGCCGCTGCCGCCTCAGGCGGTGGCGCCGCAATCGGCCGATACCTGCAGGAAGCCGAACGTCGCCTCGATCTGGCCGCCAGGCGTGCGGTCATGGTTTATGCCGTGCAGCGTGATGCGGGCGTCAAGAACCTCGATCTCACCGCCTTCGTGCGGTGGAATACGGCAGACCACAGCCGGATCAGTTGGCTGGAGGCGCGCTATCGGTGGCCGAGCACCGACCTGGCCCTCCAGTGGCAGCACCATGGCGGCCGACAAGGCACCGAGTTCGGGTCGATACCCGATCGCCAGACGATCCAGGCTGTTTTGGCCTACCACTTCCGGTAGCGTTCGCTGCGCCGCCCTCAGCGGCTGCCTGCACGATCGCGCATTCGGGCACATAGACATGGCCCGGTGAACGCGTCACCGCCAGAGGCGGCTCAACGCCGCATCAGCACGTCGCCAGTCATCCCCCGGCTTCCTTCAGCAAGGTCGACACTTCAGGTTGCCCGGCGAACTTGGCGCCGAGTTTGGCCAGCGTTTCGAGCTCCGTGCGCGCTTCAGCCTTCTTGCCGTCCTTCAGCAAGAGCTTGGCCAGGTGCAGACGCAACCCGGGGTTGTTTGGCGCAATGCTGGTGGCCTGGCGTGAGGCCGAGATCGCACCGGGCAGGTCCTTGGCGGCTTCCAGGGCGAACGCCAGCGTGTCGTGCATCGCGGCACTGTCGGGGTTGATGCGGACGGCTTTCTGCGCAAACTCGACGGCGCCCGTCTTGCCCTGGCGGGCCATCATCCAGCCGACGTTGTTCAGCGCCAGCGCATTGTTCGGCTCCAACTTCAGGGTTTCCAGGTAGCGCTGCTCGGCCACTGCAAAGTTGGTGCGGACCAGGGCCAGGTCGCCGAGGTAAATCAGGAAGCCGGCATCCTTGGGGTTGGTCGACAGCCAGGTGGCCTCGAACTTGTCCGCCTCGGCCGTCCGTTTGGCCGCCACCAGCGCCTCGTGCAGCCGCACCGGCAGTGCATCCGGGTTCTTCTTGTCCAGGCCCTTGCGGTAGGCGGCGATGGCCGCATCCCAGTTCTTCTGGCTGGTCTCGACATCGCCTTCGAACATGTAGCCGACGGCGTCGTTCGGGCGCTGCTTCTGCATCGTCCGGGCCACCTCGATGCCCAACTGCGGCTTCTTCATCTGCAAGGCCACGCTGATCAGGCTGCGTTGCGCAGCGATCACCCCGGGCGCCAGATCGAGCGCCCGCCGCAGGTTGAGCATGGCCTCGTTGAGGTTGTTGGCCAACAGGTGGGCGTCGGCCATGCGCAGGTAGGGCTCCGGCGACTTCGGGAACAGGGTGCTGAACGTGGCGAAGGTGTACAGCGCCTGGTTGTAGTCGCCAGCGGCGGTCTGCGCCTTGCCCAGGGCCTCGAGCAATTGGCCGTCGTTCGGTATGGCGGCCGTGGCCGCCTGAGCGGCCACCATCGCACCCTTGGCATCGCGTCGGGACAGCAGGTAGTTGATCAGGAAGAGACGCGACGCCTTGTCATTCGGATTGGCCTGGATGGCCGCTTCCGCGGCGCGTTGGACGTCCTCCGCGCTGGCGCCGGTGCGCGCCTTGACGTCGGCCAGCGCGAGCAGGGCCTGTTCGTTCTTCGGATTCGCCTTGAGGAAGTCGGTGTACCGCTGCAGGGCCGCATCGCGCTTGCCCTCGACGGCATCGAGGCCGGCCAGGCTGGACACCGCAGGAAAGAATGCCGGGCTCTTGCTCAGAGCCAGTTCGAAGCTCTTTCGGGCTTCCGGCAGATTGCCCAGCAGGAACAGGGTGCGGCCGCGCAGGTTGGACGGCAGCGGATTCTTCGGGTCCTTCTTCTCGAAGGCCTCGATGGCCTTCAGCGCTTCGGGCAGTTCGCCGCGCCGCAGCCTGGCGCTGATCAGCGCCATGTCGGAATGGGTTTGCTTGTCACTCGCGGCGATCGATTCGAGTTCGCTGAACGCCGCGCTGGTGTTGCCCCGGGACAGTTGCGTCAGCGCCACCGCGGTGCGCAGGCGCGTGTCGTTGGGCTCGAGCTTGGCGGCCTTGAGGAAGAAGGCTTCGGCCGTCTTCGGGTCGCCGGCATGCAGGTGGGCCTCTGCGGCCAGGGCGAGAGACTCCTTGTCGTCGGGGAAGGCCTCCAGATTGGCGCGCAGGACCGAAAGCGCCTTTGGCGGATTGCCCATCTTCAGGTACGTCGTCGCGAGCAGCCGCCGGGCCAGGGGAAGGTTGGGCGTGAGGCTCAGCGCCTTGGCCAGGTAGGTCTCGGCCTGGACCAGTGAGTTCATCTGCAACTCCACTGCACCCGCAAACTGCAACAGGCGCGGCTCCGTCGGAGCGATCTGGAGCAGCTTGAGCGTGATCTCGCGGGCCTGCTTGAAATCACCGGACTGCGAGGCAATCTGCGCCTCGAAGAACTGCGTCTGCGGATGGTTCGGCAGCACCTTCTTCATGGCCTCGAACTGCGCCTTGGCCTTTTCGCCATCGCGACGGGCCAACTGGATGCCGATCAGGGCCGTGTGGGCCGGCAGCGATTTGGGCGCGATCGCGAGCACCTTCTCGAAGGTGGCGATGGCGCCATCCGTGTCACGCTTCAGGTGCTGCTGGAAGCCGCCCTTCAGCAACAGCGCGGCCGTGCTGCCAGATTCCTTGGCGATCAGCCCGTCGAGGATGGCGAGTGCGCCATCGTAGTCACCGGCCGATCCTTTCAGGCTGGCCTGCGCCAGCAACACCTGCGGCGCCGAAGGGGCCAGCGCCACGGCCTTGTCGACGCGGGCCTGGGCCGCGTCCTTGTCGCCCGTCATCAGCGCCGATTCGGCCAGCACCGCCTGGAGCTGGGCGGCGGCTTCGGGTTGCGGCAGGTCGACCTTGCCAAACTCCTCGAGCAGCTTCTTGTGCTCACCTCGATAGAGCAGTGCCCGCGCCAGCTTCGGTGCCACCGCCTCGACCGGGTGCTTGAGGTCAGCGGCCTTGCGCAGTTCCACTTCCGCCGATGCCGCATCGCCCATGTCGAGCAGGGCACTGCCCAACAGGAACCTCAGTTCCGCCGACGCCGGTGACTGCTGCAGCGCTGACTTGAGCTGCACAGCGGCAGCGGCGTGGTCGCCCTTCTTGGAGAATTCCTTCGCGCTGGCCGCGGGATCGGAGCTGGAGCCGTCGCCGCAGCCGGTGGAGAGCAGTCCGGCAACGACCAGCGCCGCGGCGCCTGCAAGGGTTGAAGCATTCATTCGGTGTTGTCTTTCGCTCATCGGATGGCCAACCGATGCATCAGGTCGTAGAGGGTGGGGCGGCTGACACACAACAATTCCGCCGCCTTGACGACATTGCCGTTTGTTCGCCCCAGCGCGGTGAGCACGGCCTGTCGCTCGGCCGCCTCGCGCACCACGCGCAGGTCGAGTTCGCCGGAGGTGGCGGATTCACCCAGGTCGTCGGGGCGCGGCAGGCCGATGTCCTCGCAGTTCACCAGGGTGCCCTCGGCCATGATCGAGGCGCGTTTGACCGCATTGAGCAATTGGCGAACATTGCCCGACCAGGCGTGGGCCTCGATGGCCCGCAACGCGTCGTCCGAGAAGGTCAGCGGTCCCCGCTTCTGGTCCTGCGCGAAGCGCCGCAGGAAGGCATGCGCCAGCAGCACCGCATCGCCCTGGCGCGCCCGCAGCGGCGGGATGTCGACAACGATCTCCGCCACGCGGTAGTACAGGTCCTCGCGGAAGCGGTTCTCGGCGATCTGGGTCTTCAGGTCCTGGTGGGTGGCGCAGACCACGCGCACATCGACCGGGATCTCCTGCCGTCCCCCGACGCGTTCGATCGTGCGTTCCTGAAGGAAGCGCAGCAACTTGGCCTGCAGGCCATGCGGCAGGTCGCCGATTTCGTCGAGCATCAGCGTTCCGCCGTTGGCCGACTCGATGCGGCCCGGGGTGGTTTTGGCCGCCCCCGTGAACGCCCCCTTCTCGTAGCCGAACAGCTCGCTTTCGAGCAAGGCGTCGGGGATCGCGGCGCAGTTGATCGCGACGAACTTGCCGCTGCGTTTGGAGGCCTGGTGCAGCCCCTGGGCCAGCACCTCCTTGCCCGTGCCGCTCTCGCCCAGCAGCAGCACGGTGGCGTCGCTGGAGGCCACCCGCTCGATCAGCCGGCAGATGCGCAGCATCTCGGGGTCACGGGTCATCAGGCCCGACAACGCGTCCGGCTGGTGCAGGGCCTGCAGGCGGCGGTTTTCCGCTTGAAGTTCCGCCAGTCGCAGCGCGCGATCGATGGTCAGGCCCAGCAGGTCGGGCTCGAACGGCTTGGCAAAGAAGTCATAGGCCCCCATCGACACTGCGCGCAGCGCGTTCGACTGGTCGTTCTGGCCGGTCAGCACGATGACCTTCACGTCCGGGTCGCTCTCGAGCAGTTGCTCCAGCAGTCGAAAGCCTTCGGACACCGAGTCGGGGTCCGGCGGCAGCCCCAGGTCCATCGTGACGACGGGCGGCCGATGCCGGCGAAACTGCTGCAGGGCACTGTCTCGGTCGGCGGCGGTGACGGTATCGAAGCGGTCCAGCGACCACTTGATCTGCTTTTGAAGCGCCAGATCGTCTTCGACGATCAACAACTGCGGACCGCTGGACGCACTCATTGCACGACTGGTGAGCGCAGATCGGTGTCGCGCGACGCGTCGAGCAGGGGCAGCAGGATGGTGATGCTCGTGCCCTGGCCGACGGTGCTGTCGACGTGAACATGGCCACCGAGCTCGCGGATGTACTGCTGGCTCTCGTAGGAACCGATTCCCATGCCATTGACCTTGGTTGTCTGGAACGGGCGGAACAGGCGATCCTTGATGAACTCGCTGCTCATGCCCATGCCGTTGTCCTCGATGACGATCTTGGCCTGACCACTGTGCCGGGACAGCCGCACCACGACGGTTCCGGACGCTGGGGTGGCATCGAGGGCGTTGTGCACCATGTGACCGAGCACGCGCTCGAGGCGCGCCTCCTGGCCGCGCGTGGAAACTCTCGACTGGATCTCGACACCGATGCTCCTGCCACGTGCCGCCGCCATCGCTTCCAGGCGCTTGACCACCGGCACCAAATCCACGCCGCTCTGCCCCTCCTTGCCGGGCTCGCCTTCTCGGAGTTGAACCATCAATTGGCGCATCTTCTCGAGCGAGCTCTCGACCGTGATGAGCATATCCTGCTGGAACTCCGGGTTGTCGCGCAGCCTCTGGGCGTTCCGCATCATCAATGACAGTTGCGTCACGATGTTCTTGAGATCGTGGACGACGAACGCGGACATCCGGTTGAACGCATCGAACTTTCGGGCCTCGAGCAGGGCCTCGGTGGCCTGCTGCTGGCCCAGGAAGCTGGCCGCCTGCCGGCTGGCGGTCTTCAGCAGGTCGGTGACTTCCCAGTTCAGGGCGATGCGCGCACGCGGCCTGGACAGCACCACGAAGCCGATCAGCCTGTCGGCCAACGGGAGCGACACGATGAGCCAGGCGTTCGGCACTTCATCGAGCCACGCCGGCAGGCTCAGGCCAGGGTAGCGGCCCGGCGCGGACTTCACGTCGTCGATCTCGAGCACCCAGCCGGTGGACAGCAAGAAGTGGCAGAACGGCGAATGCAGCGGCTCGCGCTGGTTGCCGGCGGGCGTGTTCCAGCGGTGGGTCTGCACCAGGTCTGCGCCGTCGGTGTCCAGGCCCCAGAGGGCGCCGCCAGGGCACTCGAGCAGGTCGGCCAGGCCCTTGATCACCTGCTCGCCCACCTGCTGCGGGGCCCCGCCGCCGGCCAGGGTGCCGGTGAAGCGCAGCCACTCCTGGCGGTAGTCGTATCGGTAGCGGAAGAAGTTCTTGCCCAGGAACACCTTCAGCCACGCGCGCAGTGAGCCGGAGACGGCCAGCCCCACCAGCAACACGGCGCCCGCCACCACCACCACGATCTGCAGCGGCCGGCCCCAGGTGCCACCGAGATAGCGCACGTAGTAGCCAGCGGCCGCCATCAGGATGAGGTAGGCGCCGGCGAGGATCAGCGACGCCGAGTACAGGACCAGGTCGCGGGACAGCTGCACCCGGGCGGCCCAATGCGCCTGCCGCCGCATCGAGATGTAGAACAGCGGGGCCGCAATGGCATGCACGAAGCTGCGGATGGTCAGTGCATCGGCATCGGGCTGTCCGGCCAGGAAGGCCTCGGTGTACATGTACACATCGAAGCCGAAGATGCAGGCCAGGCCCAGGCACAGGGGCTTGGCGCTCCAGCGCGCGCTGTCCTTCTGGTTGCGGAACAGCTGTTCGATCAGGAACAGGCCGTACACCGCCGCCGCCAGCGGCAGGCCGCGGGCACCACGGCTGGCCACGGCACCGTCCGCCAGGGGTTCCGGTTCGCCGACCAGGGTGGCCAGCATGGCCGCCACCAGGCCAGCGCCCAGCCCCACCATGAGCCGGAAGGGCCAGGAGGCCAGGCCGCGCCGTGGCGCCAGCAGCCACCACAGCAGGCCAAACCAGGCGGCATAGCGGGCGATGTCCAGGGTGCGTGCGGCCACGGGCAGCCAGGGCGCCGTCCAACCGCTGGCCGCAAACTCGAGCCAGCCCCAGACGGCTGTCGTGCCAACGGCCGCCACCAGGGCCCAGGCCTCGCCCCTGCCCCTGGGTTGCTGGTGCGTGTTCCTGACCAGTGCCGCGGACAGGACCGAGAACAGCAGCGCGGCCAATGCGTGGCCGTAGGAGGCCAGTTCAACGGGGTCGGGACTGGGCATGGGGTACGCGAGGTGGCCTTGTCGGGTCAGCGGCCGAGCCGGGTCGGATGGCGGGGCACCCGGGGGCGCGGTCGACGCGCCACGTCGCCCGCGCCGGACGCGCTTTGGCCCTCATGATGCCGCAAGGCGTGCTGCGGGCACCGAACGGAAGGGCACCCACCATGAAAAAAGCCCCCGCTGGGCGGGGGCTTTTGGGCTGGGGTGGATCGCAAGCGACCCGGCCCCTTCGCAGCGTGATCAGCCGCGAGCGCGACGGCGCATCGACAGGCCGATGCCGGCCAGCGCCAGACCTGCCAGCGCCAGGCTGGTGGGTTCCGGAATCTGGTAGGCCTCGATCGTGGCCGACCAGGTGTTGTTCGCCAGGGTCTGACCACCCAGCACTGCAGCTTGCAGCGCAGCGATCGTGGTGTTGGTGTACTGGGCGCTCAGGATGCCGGTGAAGAGGGTCTTGTCGTCGGCGGCGTCGCAGACGGTGTCAGCGCCAGCGTCGCAGGTGAAGCCGTTGACGGTGATGGTGGCCGACACGTTGTTGCCAGCTTGGGTCAGCAGGTACGGCGTGCCCGGGATGGTGCCAGCGACCAGGTCGGTGACCAGGAACTGCCAGTTCGGCTGGGCCGCGAACTTCAGGAAGTTGACCGGGGCGGGCTGGACGCCGACGGGCATGAAGTTGGCATCAGCGGGGTTGGCGCTCATGTCTTGCACGAGGCCGTTGGTCACGCCGACGAAGCCGTTGACACCGTTGAACACGCCGGTGGCGCCGATCGGGCTGGTGAACAGCTGGCCGTAGGTGGGGACCAGGTCGATGCCGGGGTTCAGCGGCGGGTTCCAGTCGATTTCGCCGAGCGAGATCTCAACCGAGCCGAAGCCGACGCTCATCGAGCCGATGATCAGGGTGGCTTGCGCGGTGCCCATCATGCCCGCAGCGGCGGCGATGGCGACCAGCGACTTCTTCAGAAAGGACGTCTTCATGTTCAATCTCCTGTTGGAGGGGGCCAGAGAATTTGCAAGGTTTTGCTTGCGGACGGGTTCAGTAAAGCATGTGGTGTGCCAGGTGCCCTCGGTGCGGTTCAGGCTGCATATGAATCAACAGCTTGGCGTTGCTCGAAGGGCTGCGGGCCCGCCGGTCGCCGGGTCGGCGCCGAGGCGGTGTAAAGCCCACCGACAGCCCTCGATAGGGGGGTGAGGGGCCTTTGGCGCCGGCTGCGGCGCCTGGTGCGGTCGCTCGGATCGGCAGGGCCCACGGCCCCTGATCGTCGAGCCGGCGGTCTCATGGTCGTCGATCGGCCGGTGATATGGTCCGGCTGGTGTGGGCCTGCCGGAGGGTTGACTTGCCGAGATTGGATGCGCGTGACCGGGCTGCCCGCAGACCGTGGCTGAGGCCTGCACCGGCGCGGCCTGCCTGGGTGGGGCTGAGATGACGGACCCTGGGATGGGTTCGGACGTGACCGGGTACGCCCGGTCGGCACCCACGGTGCTGGCGCCCGCCAGTGTGCGGGAGGTGCGGCAGATCGTCCGCGATGCCAGGCGCACCGGGCTCCCAATCCATCCGGTGTCCACGGGCATGAACTGGGGCTACGGGTCGATGTCGCCGCCGCTGCCGGGCTGCACGGTGGTCCACCTCGGCCGCATGAACCGCATCCGCAACGCCGACGAGATCGACGTCGACAACCCGGTGGCGCTGATCGAGCCCGGGGTCACGCAGCGCCAGCTGCATGAGTTCCTGCTGGCGAAGGCGCCGTCGCTGATGTTCAACGTCACCGGCGCGGCCGCCGACACCAGCATCCTGGGCAATGCGCTCGATGGCGGTGTGGGCTACCTGTCGCCCCGGCGCACCGACATCTTCGGCCTGGAGGTCGTGCTGGGCACGGGCAAGATCCTTCGCACCGGCTTCCGGCGACTGGGCCGTCACTCCAGGCTGGCGGGCTCGCACCCGTACGGCCTGGGCCCCGCGCTGGATGGCCTGTTCGTGCAGGGCAATCTCGGCGTGGTGACCAGCGCGTACTTCAAGCTCCGGCCCCGCCCGCCGGTGCAGGTGGCGCTCTCGCTCTCGCTGACGCGGGCGGAGGGCCTGGCCCCTTTCGTCGATGCGCTGATGGCCCTGAAGCGCGAGGGCGTGTTGCCGACGATCACGCACGTCGGCAACCGGCACCGCACGCACGCCACCCTGGTCCACGGGGTGGTCGACTATCTGGTGGGCCGGTGCGGTTTCACCGCGGCCAGGGCCGCCGCAGAAGCTGGCAGGGTCGTGGCCCACTTCGCGCCCACCGAATGGAGCGGCCTGGCATCGGTGGGTGGAACGGCCGCGCAGGTGAAGGCGGCGGTGTCGGAGGTGCGGCGTCGTTTGGCGGGGCTGGCCCGGGTCACCACGGTCACCGACCGGCGCCTGTCGCTGGCCCATGCGGTGGCCGATCGCTGCCGTGCGGTGCCGCTGGCCAGGGCGCTCGCGGCGGTCACCGCCACCGTGCGGCCCTTGCATGGCCTGGCCCTGGGCGTGCCGACCGACGCGCCGGTGCTGGGGCTGCTCCATGCGATCGATCGGCATGACCTGCCGGCCACGTCGCTGGACGAGTCGCGCTGCGGCCTGATCTACATCTGCCCGGCGTTGCCGTGCCACGGCGCGGACGTGGCCGCCTTGCTCGGCAGGATGGCCCAAAGGGCCCGGGGCCACGGCCACGACCTGCACGTCACCGTGAACGTCGAGACCGACACATCCATGGTGGCAGTGACCAACCTGCTGTTCGACCGCTCGGACGCCGAGCAGGTGGCACGGGCCCACCGATGCGCCGACGCCCTGCTGGCGGAGATCCATGGGGCCGGGCTCGAGGTCTACCGGGCGCGATCGGACATGATGGCGGATGTGGTGGGGCGGCATTCCGCGCACTGGGGCCACGTGCGCAACCTCAAACAGGTGTTCGATCCCCAGAACATCATCTCGCCCGGACGCTACAACCTGCCGGCTTGAACCCGCGACACGGTACGATGCCGGCGCTCACGCGGGGCGCCGGACAGGCCTTGCGTGAAATTTGCGTGCTTGGCCGGCTCGGTGGCGTTTGCCGTGGGCCGGTGCGCGCTCGGCCTGTGACATGATCGTTCGACCGGGCGCTTTGGCCACTGCGGAGCCGTGATGGCGCATCGTACGACGGGAAAAAGCGCCCCGTCGTGTCTGCCGTGCACGGCGTTTTCCATGACTGCCCGCCTAGGGGGTTTGCCTTGAAACAAGTTCAATCACTGATCGATCGCTTGTCCCGCCTCGCCGGCATCGCTGCTCTCGCGGCCGTGGTCGCGGGATGTGCCGGAGGACCGGCCCATCCGCCGGCGCCGGTCTCCGCCAGCGGGCCCGACTATTCGTACAAGATCGGACCCGGCGACAACCTGAACATCGTGGTCTGGCGCAACCCGGAACTGTCCACTTCCGTGCCGGTTCGCCCCGACGGCAAGCTGTCCACGCCGCTGGTCGACGAGTTGGTGGCGCAGGGCAAGACCTCGGTCGAGGTGGCCCGCGACATCGAGAAGGTGCTCGGCAAGTATGTGCGCGACCCGGTGGTCACCGTGGTCGTCACCGGCTTCGTCGGCCCCTACAGCGAGCAGATCCGGGTGGTGGGCGAAGCCGCCAAGCCGCAGGCCCTGCCGTTCAAGCAGAAGATGACCCTGCTCGACGTGATGATCGCCGTGGGCGGGCTCACCGATTTCGCTGCCGGCAACAAGGCCACGATCCTGCGTGGCGGCGCGGGCAACCAGCAGTATTCGGTGCGCCTGCAGGACCTGCTCCGCCGCGGCGACGTGTCGGCCAACGTCGAGATGCAGCCGGGCGACATCCTGATCATCCCGCAGAGCCTGTTCTGAGTGGGCCGTCCTATGAAACCCGGTGCCGTGGTGGTGAGCTGACATGGAAGAAGTGATTGCCCAGGTCACCACCATCCTTCGCAGGATGTGGACCTTCCGCTGGCCGTCCCTGGCCGCGGCGTGGATCGTCGGCCTGGTCGGCGCGATCGTGAGCTTCGCCATCCCGAACCAGTACGAAGCCACCGCGCGCATCTATGTCGACACGCAGTCGATCCTGAAGCCGCTGATGTCGGGTCTGACGGTGCAGCCCAACGTCGAGCAGCAGGTGGGCATGTTGAGCCGCACGCTGATCAGCCGGCCGAACATCGAGAAACTGGTGCGCATGGCCGACCTCGACCTCAAGAGTTCGACCAAGGGCGAGCAGGATGCGCTGGTCGACAAGCTGATGCGCTCGATCGAGATCCGCAGCACCGCCCGAGACAATCTGTACTCGCTGGCCTACCGCGAGTCCGACAAGGACAAGGCCAAGCGCGTGATCCAGTCGATGGTGTCGATCTTCGTCGAATCGAGCCTGGGCGCCAGCCGCAAGGACACCGATTCCGCCAAGGTCTTCCTGAACGAGCAGATCAAGAGCTACGAAGCGAAGCTCGAAGAGGCCGAAACGCGTCTGAAGGAGTTCCGTCTTCGCAACCTCGACATGCAGGCGGCCGACGGCAAGGACGGCGCGTCGCGCCTGGTCGAGATCAGCGGCCACCTCGAGCAGGCCAAGCTCGAGCTGCGCGAGGCCGAACAGGCGCGCGACGCGGCCAAGCAGCAACTGGCCGCCGACCAGGGGCAGGTGGCTGGTTCCGAGTTGCCCAACCTGCTGCCGGAGGCCGCCGCCAATTTCTCGACGCCCGAGATCGACGGCCGCATCGACGCCCAGAAGCGCAACCTCGACGCCTTGCTGCAACGCTACACCGACCAGCACCCCGATGTCGTCGGCGCACGCAAGCTGATCAAGGAACTCGAAGATCAAAAGAAGGAGCAGGTTGCGGAACTGCGCAGGGCAGCGGCTGCCGCACCGAAGCCGGTGGCACCGGGCGGCGCGGGCATCAACCGCAGCCTGGCGCACCAGGAGCTGAGCCGTGTGCTGGCCACGTCCGAGATCCAGGTGGCGTCTTTGCGGGCGCGGGTCGCCGAGTACCAGTCTCGCTATGGCCAGGCTCGCACCATGATGAAATCATCGCCTCAGCTCGAGGCCGAGGCGGCCCAGCTCAACCGCGACTACGCCATCAACAAGAAGAACTACGAAGACCTGGTGGCACGGCGCCAGTCGGCGGTGATGTCGGGTGAGCTCGACGTGGCTTCCGGTGTGGCCGATTTCCGCTTGATCGACCCGCCGCGCGTGTCGCCGCACCCGGTGTTCCCGAACCGGCTGCTGCTGCTGGGCGCGGCCCTGGTCGTCGGCCTGGCGGCGGGCGTGCTGACGGCCTTTGCCGGCACCCAGCTGCGCCCGGTGTTCGACGCCGCCAGCGAGCTGCGTGCCAAGACCGGTCTGCCCTTGCTCGGGGTCGTGTCGATGATCGTCAGTGACGACAACGCGCGCCGTGAGCGCATCGACAGGTTGCGCTTCGTCGCCGGCTCGGGCGGGCTGGTGATTCTGTTCGCCATCGGCCTGGTGGCCACCGCGCTCTGGGCCAGCAGGCAAGTTGGATGACACGCATGAAACCACAGCCTGCGCAGGGGGTCGAATGAGCAGCTTGATCGAGCAAGCGGCACAGCGTCTGGCCCAGATCCGCCAGAGCGGCATCGCCATCCCGGGCGAGGCGCCCGGCGACGTGCCCCCGGTTGCCGAGCAGCCGCTGGCCACGCCTCCGGCACGCGAGGTTCCGCCGCCGGTGGCGGCCCGTGAGCCGAAGGCGCCGGTGGTGGCCAAGGCGGCCGCCCCGGTGCCGACACCGTCCAGCGAGCAGAACGTCGTGTCGCGTCGGGTCGAGCTCGACCTGGATCAGCTGTCCGCGGCGGGCATCGTCACGCCCAAGTCGCCGCGATCGCAGCTTGCCGACCAGTTCCGTGTCATCAAGCGGCCGTTGATCAACAACGCCATCGGCAAGGGTGCGGCGCCGGTGGCCAACGGCAACCTGATCATGGTCACGAGCGCGCTGCCCGGCGAAGGCAAGAGCTTCACGTCCATCAGCCTGGCCATGAGCATCGCGGCCGAGCTGGACCACACCGTCATGCTGGTCGATGCCGACGTGGCGCGTCCCTCGGTGTTGCGCATGCTGGGGCTGCCCCCGGGGCCGGGCCTGCTCGACTTGCTCGAGGGCAAGGCCGACATGTCCAACGTGCTGCTGCGCACCAATGTCGAGAAGCTGTCGATCCTGCCCAGCGGCACGCCGCATCCGCGCGCGACCGAATTGCTGGCCAGCGAGTCAATGCGCCAGGTGCTGGCCGACATGGCCACCCGCTACGCCGATCGCATCATCATCTTTGATTCGCCCCCGTTGCTGCTCACCACCGAGTCGCGCGTGCTGGCCACGCACATGGGGCAGATCGTCATCGTCGTGCACGCCGGCAAGACGCTGCAGGCCGACGTCCAGCATGCACTGTCCACCATCGAGGCCTGCCCGCTGAAGATGATGGTGCTCAACAAGGCGCGCAGCGCCTCCCACGGCGCCTACGGTTATGGCTACGGTTATGGCTACGGCTATGGCTATGGCGAACAGCCGGGAGAGCAGGCCGGGCAGGGGGCCCCTGGCGAGCCCGTTGAAGCTCCCCAGAAGTGAATCGGCGATGTCGACATTGATGCCGTCGCGCCGAGACCCGGCTGGTTCGATGCGGCCTGCTGTCGTGGCGGCCGCCGTGGCCTGCGCGGCGATGGGCTCGGCCTGGGCGCAATCGGCGGGTGCGCCGAGGGCCGTGGTCATCGAGCCGAGCGTGTCCATCACGCAGACCATCACGGACAACCTGCGCCTTACGCCTGAGAAGTCCGCCGACGCCATCACCCAGCTCACCGCCGGCTTGCGCATGAGCAGCCGCACCGGCCGCGTCCAGGGAGCCCTCGACTATGCGCTCAATGGCTACGTCTATGCCCGTGGCTCGGGCCGCAGCGACCTGCAGAACACGCTGAACGCGTCCGGGCGGATGGATGTGGTCGACAACTGGTTCAGCATCGACGCCAGCGCGGCGATCACGCAGCAAACCATCTCTGCATTCGACGTGCAGGGGGTCGATCCGGCACTGGGCAGTTCCAATCGCACCGAGCAGCGCTCGTTCCAGATCGCGCCGTCGTGGCGCGGCACCCTTGCCGGTCTGGTCGACTACCGGGCCACGATCGCCCACGGTGCCAGTCGCAGCGATGCGCGGGATTCGCTGGGCAATTCCACCACGACGTCGGGTTCGTTGACGATCAGCGGCCGGCGGAGCGTGCCGTTCGGCTGGAGCGCCACCATCTCGCGGCGCCAACTCGACTACGACGCCAGCCGGGCCACCGAGGAAGACGCTGCCCGGGTGTCGCTCACCTACATCGCGACGCCCGAACTCCAGCTGAGCTCTTCGCTCGGCCGTGAGAGGACGAACCTGACCAGCCTCGACAAGGAGTCCAACGTCACGTGGGGGTTCGGGGCCGACTGGTCGCCGTCGCCGCGCACCCGCCTGACCGCCCAGCAGAGCCACCGCTCGTTCGGCAACAGCTACAACCTGGCGTTCGAGCACCGCATGCCGCGCACCACTTTCCGGCTGAGCAGTTCGCGCGATATCCAGGATCCATCGTCGCCCGGCAGCAGCCGCTTCGGCCTCGACATGGACAAGCTCCTGGCCGAAATCCGGGCGATTCCCGATCCCGTGCTGCGCAATCAGGTGTCGCGTGAGCTGGGTTTCCTGTTCGGCTCGGCGACCCTGCAAAGTCGCGTCGATGCCTCGGTGCGGTACCAGGGCTTGCGCACGTCGTTCAGCGCGATCGTCGCCGACACCTCGAGCAGCCGACTCGACCCCCTGGCGGCCGTCAGCGGCGACCTGGGGCAATCGGACACGGTGCGGCAACGCCTGTACAGCTTCGGGATCGACCATCGCCTCACGCCGGTGACCAGCCTGGGCCTCAGTCTGTCGCGCCAGCGCAATGCCGGGGAGCAGAACAGCCTGTCCAATGTGCTGACGACCTGGATGCTGTCGTTGACCACCGTGGCAGGCCCGCGCGCCAACGCCACCGTGTCGGCCAGGCACGTGGTGTTCGACAGCTCGACCTCCCCCTACACCGAGAACGCGGTGGTCGCCACCTACGGCCTCAAGTTCTAGCCACACGATGTACGAAGCGTTCTACGGGCTTGCCAACAAGCCCTTCCAGCTCAACCCTGACCCGAACTTCTACTTCGGCAGCAAGCAGCACCGTCGCGCCAAGGCGTACCTCGACTACGGGGTGTCGCGCAACGAGGGCTTCATCGTCATCACCGGCGAGATCGGTGCCGGCAAGACCACGCTGCTGCGCGCGTTGATCGATGGCCTGCATGGCAGCAACGTCGTCGTGGGCCACCTCGTCACCACCCAACTGGGTGCAGAAGACACGCTGCGCATGGTCGGCGCGGCCTTCGGTTTCCGGGTCAAGGACGTGCCGAAGTCCGAGTTGCTGATCACGCTCGAGGCTTTCCTGATCAGCCAGACCAGCAAGGGCAAGCGCTGCCTGCTGATCGTCGACGAGGCGCAGAACCTCACGCCCCGGGCCGTCGAGGAACTGCGCATGCTGTCGAACTTCCAGTTCGGCAACCAGGCGCTGCTGCAGAGCTTCCTGGTCGGCCAGCCAGAGTTCCGCGAGATCCTGCAGCGGCCCGAGATGGAGCAGTTCCGCCAGCGCGTCGCGGCCACCTGCCACATCGGACCGCTGGACCTCGACGAGACGCAGCGCTACATCGAGCACCGTCTCAAGTGTGCCGGCTCCACCGGCAAGCCCAGTTTCGAACCGGCGGCTTTCGAGGGCATCTTCAAGACCAGCGGGGGCATCCCGCGCCGCATCAACTCGGTCTGCGATCGCTTGCTGCTGCTGGGCTTCCTGGCCGGCAAGACCCATCTCACGGCTGACGACGTCAACGAGGTCGTCAAGGAGTTCGCGCAGGAATCCAACGTGCCGAATGCTGCGGCCAGGGCTTTGTTGGCACGGCAGGCCGCGTCGCAGAGCGACGCCGGTGGCGACGTTGTCGTCGAGGCCGATCTGGCGCCCCTGCAGCTCGATGCGGCCACGGCCGACGCGATGTCCGACCAGTTGGCCAACCTCACGGCCGACCAGCGTGGTGACCAGATCCAGCGGCTCGAGCGTGGCCTGCTGCGCCTGGAACGCACCAACCTGCAGATCCTGGCGCTGCTGCAGCAACTGGTCGGCGCCGCCCGACGTCCTTCCGAGGGGAGCGGGGAATGAGCCAAGGCTCGCAGACGGCCCTGACCGGGCCGGTGATGTGCATCGTCGGTGCGCGCCCCAACTTCATGAAGATGGCGCCCATCCTGCGCGCACTCGCGGCCCACCAGCCCCCGCTGGCGTCGCTGCTGGTGCACACCGGGCAGCACTACGACCAGGGCATGAGCCACCAGCTGTTCGAAGACCTCGGCTTGCCGCGGCCCGAGATCAACCTCGAGGTCGGCTCGGGTTCGCATGCGGTGCAGACGGCCGAGGTCATGCGCCGCTTCGAGCCCGCGCTGGACGAGCACAAGCCCAGTTGCGTGCTGGTGGTCGGCGACGTCAATTCCACGCTGGCCTGCACGCTGGTCGCGGTGAAGAAGGGCGTGCCCGTCGCGCATGTCGAGGCCGGGCTGCGCAGCTGGGACCGGAAGATGCCCGAGGAGATCAACCGGGTGTTGACCGACCAGGTGGCCGACCGCCTGTACACCACCGAGCGCAGCGCGGCCGACAACCTGCTGCGCGAAGGCGTGGCGGCCGAGCGGGTGTGCTTTGCCGGCAACGTGATGATCGATTCGCTGCTGGCCAACCGCGACAAGGCCCGCAGCGCCGCCGACACGTTGCGCGCGCACGGAGCCGATCCTGCGCTCCTCGGGCACCCGGCCGGCTATGCCGTGGTGACGATGCACCGGCCGTCCAACGTGGACGATGCCGTCACCCTGCGCAGCCTGCTCGAGGTGCTGCGCGAGGTGTCGACGCGGCTGCCGCTGGTCTTCGCGCTGCACCCGCGCACGCGGTCGAACATCGACCGATTCGGTCTCGGCGGGCTGACCGACCCCGCACGTATGGTCATGCTGCCGCCCCAGGGCTACCTCGAAATGGTCGGCCTGATGGCCGGCGCCACCATGGTGCTCACCGATTCCGGCGGCCTGCAGGAAGAGACCACCGCGCTGGGCGTGCCCTGCCTGACCATGCGCGAGAACACCGAGCGACCGATCACCGTCGAGCAGGGCACCAACACGATGGTCGGGCGCGACCCGGCCGCCATCCTCCAGGGCGTGACCGACATCCTCGAGGGCACTGGCAAGCGCGGGCGCGTGCCCGAGCTGTGGGATGGCCGTGCCGCCGAACGCATCGCTGCCGACCTGTGGCATTGGCTGCGCGCCGGTGCGGCTTGAGGCGGGGGACGACATGCTGATGACGAGCGCGCCGATCACCAATGCGCTGACGATCGACGTCGAAGACTACTTCCAGGTCTCGGCCTTCGCGCCCTACATCCCGCGCAGCACGTGGGAGCAGTGCGAATGCCGCGTCGAGCGCAACGTGATGCGCATCCTCGACCTGCTCGAGCGCCGCGGCGTGCACGCCACCTTCTTCACGTTGGGCTGGATCGCCGAACGCTATCCGCACCTGGTGCGGCGCATCGTCCAGGGCGGGCACGAACTCGCCAGCCATGGCTATGGCCATGAGCGCGCCAGCGACCTCGACGAGCGCGCGTTCTTCGCCGACATCGATCGTGCCAAGAAGCTGCTGGAAGACCTGGCCGGTCGCGCGGTGCTCGGCTATCGCGCACCGAGTTTCTCGATCGGCACCGGCAACCTGTGGGCCTTCGACAGCCTGTCGCGGGCTGGCTACCAGTACAGCTCGAGCGTTTACCCGATCCACCACGACCACTACGGCATGCCGGATTCGCCGCGTTTTGCCTACCGTGTGAACGAGACGCTGCTCGAGATCCCGGTGACCACGCTGCGCCTGTTCAACCGCAACCTGCCCAGCAGTGGCGGCGGCTACTTCCGGCTGCTGCCTTATCCGTTGTCGCGCTGGATGCTGCAGCAGGTGAATGCCGATGACCGCGAGTCGGCCATCTTCTACTTCCACCCCTGGGAGATCGACGACGAGCAGCCCCGCGTGCCCGGCATCGACCTCAAGACCCGATTCAGGCACTACGTGAACATTCCCCGCATGGCGGACAAGCTGGAGTCGCTGCTCGCGGACTTCCGCTGGGGCCGCATGGACGAGATCTTCCTGGCGCCCGCTGCGGCGGCCCGCCCCGCGCCGTGACCGCCGCGCCGCCGACCATCCACCGACTGGACCTGCAGGACCGAGCCACCGCCCAGCGGTGGGACGCGTTCGTGCAGGCCTGTCCCGAGGCCACCTTCTTCCACCGTGCCGGCTGGCAGGGCATCCAGCAGCGCCAGCTGGGCCACGACACCCACTTCCTGTTCGCCGAATCCAACGGGCGCATCGAGGGCGTGCTGCCGCTGGCCCATGTGCGCAGCGTGCTGTTCGGCAATGCGCTGTGCAGCCTGCCGCATGCGGTGTATGGCGGCGTGGCGGCCACGTCGCCGGCCGCCGTGGCCGCGCTCGAGGCCGAGGCGCAGGCCCTGGCGCGGCGCCTGAAGGTGCCGCACCTCGAACTGCGCAACGTGCAGCGCCGACACGACGACTGGCCGATGCAGGACCTCTACGTCACCTTCCGCAAGGAGATCCTGCCGGAAGAGGAGGCCAACATGCTGGCCATCCCGCGCAAGCAGCGCGCGATGGTGCGCAAGGGCATCAAGAACGAGCTGAAGAGCGAACTCGATGCGGGCGTCGACCGCTTCTTCGACCTTTACGCCGACAACGTGCACCGGCACGGCACGCCGGCCCTGTCGAAGCGCTACTTCCAGGCCCTTCGCGACGAGTTTCGCGACGACTGCGAGGTGCTCACGGTTGTGGCGCCCGATGGTCGGCCGGTGAGCAGCGTGCTGAGCTTCCTGTTCCGCGACGAGGTGCTGCCCTACTACGCCGGTGACGACGTCGCGGCCCGCGACCTGGCCGGCAACGACTTCAAGTACTGGGAGCTGATGCGCCGCTCGTGCGCGCGTGGCTTCAAGCTCTTCGACTACGGCCGCAGCAAGGCCGGCACCGGGCCCTACGCGTTCAAGAAGAACTGGGGCTTCGAGCCGCAGCCGCTGCACTACGAGTACTGCCTGTACCAGCGCGACAGCGTGCCGCAGAACAACCCGAACAATGCAAAGTTCAAACTGCTGATCGAAACCTGGCGGCGCATGCCCATCGGCCTGGCCAACTGGCTCGGGCCGTTCATCGTGCGGAGCCTGGGGTGATGCCAGTGTTCGGGACCATGCCGCAGGCCTGGCGCGTGGCATTGCCGCCGTTCGTTCTTGCGCTGGTCGCCATCCTGGCCTTGTACTGGGATACGGGTGCTGGCATGGTGACCATCTGGGCACGCTCGGAAACCTTCACGCATGCCTTCCTCGTGCCGCCCATCGTGCTGTGGCTGGTTTGGCGGCAGCGTGCGATGCTGGCCACGCTCACGCCGCGGCCAGAACCCTGGGCGCTGGTGCCGGTGGCGATGGCGTGCGCGCTGTGGCTCATGGGCAAGCTGGTCGAGGTGAACGCGGCCATGCAGTTCGCGATGGTCAGCCTCCTCATCCTGTGCGTCCCTGCCTTGCTGGGTCTGGTTGTGGCAAGGGCCTTGGCGTTCCCACTCGCGTTTGCCTTGTTCGCGGTGCCCATCGGCGAATTCATGCTGCCGACTCTGATGCAATGGACGGCCGATTTCACCGTCGCCGCACTGCGCCTGAGCGGCGTGCCGGTGTACCGCGAAGGCCTGAAGTTCGTCATCCCCACGGGCTACTGGTCGGTGGTCGAGGCCTGCAGTGGCGTGCGCTACCTGATCGCGTCGTTCATGGTGGGCTCGCTCTTCGCCTACCTGAACTACCGATCGAACAAGCGCCGATGGATCTTCGTCGGGCTGTCGATCCTGGTGCCGATCCTGGCCAACTGGGTGCGCGCCTACATGATCGTGATGCTTGGCCACCTCTCGAACAACGAGATCGCCACCGGCGTCGATCACCTGATCTACGGCTGGGTCTTCTTCGGCGTGGTGATCATGGCGCTGTTCATGGTCGGTGCGCGCTGGGCCGAGTTCGACGAGCCGGGCGAGACACCGGCGCCTGCGCGTGCAGCAGGCGCCATCGGCCGCCCGACGTTGGTCTGGGCGGTGGCGGCGATGGTCGGCATGCTGACTGCCGCCCCGTTGGCGGCCAGCCGAGCATTCGATGCACCATCGGTCGACCGTGGCGCTGGGGCACTGTCGCTCGAGGGCCTGACCGCCTCGGACTGGACGCCGGCTGGTGCGTTGTCCAGCAGCTGGTCACCCGTCTTTTCGGGCGCTGCCGCAACCGAGCATCGAGCCTACACCAGCGCCTCGGGCGCCTCGGTGACAGTGCACCTGCTTCACTATCGGCGTCAGCAGGCCAGCCAGAAGATGGTCAGTTCGACCAACGTCGTGGTGCGTGCCAACGACCCCGATTGGAATGCTGTCAGCACGCACGATCGCGTGCCGATGGTGAAGGGCGTCGACAGTGTGCGCGTCACCGAACTGTTGGGGCCAGACCGGCCCGGGGGGGCGAGCCGCGATCGTTTGCGCGTCTGGCAGTTGTATTGGATCAATGGCGTCTGGACGTCCAGCGACGTGCAGGCCAAGCTGCTGGCTGTCAAGGACCGCCTGCGCGGGCGAGGCGACGATGCCGCCGTGATGTTCCTGTCCGCCCGCGAAGCGAACCCGGGCGACGCCGACCCAGTGCTCGCAGCTTTCCTGACATCCCGCCTGGGGGCCGTCGAGGCCAGCCTGGTCGCGGCTCGCGACGGCGCCGTGCCCAAGCCGTGATCTGGGCCCGCCTGCCCCTGTCGCTGCTGTCGCCGGCAGGGCCTCGGGCCCGGCTGTCGATCCTCATCTTCCACCGGGTGCTGCCGGAGCGCGACCCCCTGTTCCCGACCGAGGTCGACAAGGGTGACTTCGAACGCATCTGCGGCTGGTTGGGGTCGATGTTCAACGTGCTGCCACTGGACCAGGCCGTGACACGCCTGGCCGCCGGCAGCCTGCCCGAGCGCGCCGCCTGCATCACCTTCGACGACGGCTACGCCGACAACCGCACCCAGGCGCTGCCCATCCTGCAACGCCACGGGCTGCCGGCCACCTTCTACATCGCCACGGGGTTCCTCGACGGCGGGCGCATGTGGAACGACACGGTCATCGAATCGGTGCGCCGCACGCGGCAGTCCAAGCTGGACCTGCGGCCGCTGGGCCTGGACGGCCTCGAGCGCTTCGACATGGCCACGACAGACCTGCGCCGCACGGCGATCGAGACCATCATCCGCCGCATCAAGCACATCCGCCCAGTCGAGCGCCTGGCGCACACCGAGTCGATCGCCGAACTGGCCCAGGCCGAGTTGCCGACCGACCTGATGATGAGTTCCGCCCAGGTGCGCGAGATGCGCCAGGGCGGCATGCAGATCGGGGTGCACACCGTGTCCCACCCGATCCTGGCCACGCTGTCGGCGGACGAGGCACGGCGCGAGATCGCCGATTGCCGCCAGACGCTCGAGACGCTGCTGGGCGAGCGCGTGGCACACTTCGCCTATCCCAACGGCAAGCCGGGGCAGGACTACATTGACGACAGCGTGCGCATCGTTCGCGAGTTGGGCTTCGACAGTGCCGTGTGCACCCAGTGGGGCGCGGCGCGGCAGGGCACCGATCGTTACCAATTGCCCCGCTTCAGCCCCTGGGACTCGACGCAACCGCGCTTCGGCCTGCGCATGATGGGCAACCTCTGGAAGTCCTGAGCGGCCTGCCCGTGCAAATGTTCGCGGGAAGACTTGGTGGGCACGAGACGTCGCCGCCGCGAGCCTGCGGCCAGCGGCGAAGATAACGACCTTTGTATCCCGAGGGATGGCTTCGATGACGACGGTGGCAGTGATTGGGTTGGGCTATGTCGGCCTGCCTCTGGTGGTGGCGTTCGGCAAGCAGCTGCGGACGATCGGTTTCGACATCTCGTTGCCCAAGGTCGCGTCGTGCCAGCGCGGGGTGGATCCATCGCGCGAACTGGCGGACGAGGAACTGGCCGCGGCGACGCATGCGGTCTACACGTCCGACCCCACGATGCTGGGCGAGGCCGACATCATCATCGTGGCCGTGCCCACGCCGGTGGACGAGGCGCACATCCCCGACTTCCGGCCGCTCATCGGCTCGTCGACCAGCGTCGGCCGCCACATGAAGAAGGGCGCGACCGTGGTGTACGAATCCACCGTCTACCCCGGCGCCACCGAAGAGGTCTGCATCCCCGTGCTCGAGCGCGAATCGGGCCTGAAGTGGAAGCAGGACTTCTTCGTCGGCTATTCGCCCGAGCGCATCAACCCGGGCGACAAGGAGCACACGCTCACCAAGATCCTGAAAATCGTCTCCGGCGACACGCCCGAGACCCTCGATCGGGTGGCCGAGGTCTACGAGAAGATCATCATCCCGGGCGTGCACCGCGCCTCGTCGATCAAGGCCGCCGAAGCCGCCAAGGTGATCGAGAACACCCAGCGCGACCTGAACATCGCGCTGATGAACGAACTGGCCATCATCTTCGACAAGCTCGGCATCGACACCTCCGAAGTGCTGGAGGCCGCAGGCACCAAGTGGAACTTCCTGAAGTTCAAGCCGGGCCTGGTGGGCGGCCACTGCATCGGCGTCGACCCGTACTACCTGACGCACAAGGCCGACATGCTCGGCTACCACCCCCAGGTCATCCTGGCCGGCCGTCGCATCAACGACAGCATGGGCAAGTTCATCGCCGAGCAGACCATCAAGCACATGATCGCCTCGGGCAGCTACATCAAGGGCGCCCGCGTCAACGTGCTGGGCCTGACCTTCAAGGAAAACTGCGGCGACCTTCGCAACAGCAAGGTCATCGACATCATCAACGAGCTCAAGACCTATGGCGTCGAGGTGCTGGTCACCGACCCGCAGGCCGAGCCCGAGGAAGCCATCCACGAGTACGGCGTGCGCCTGGTGCCCTGGGACGAACTGCCCCGCGCCGACGCCATCGTCGCCGCCGTCTCGCACAACGAGTTTGCCTCCCTCAGCGTCGAGGAAATCGGCCGCAAGCTCGTCAAGGGCGGCGCCTTCATCGACGTGAAGGCGGCGTTCGATCCCGCAGCGTTGCAGATCGCCGGCTACCGCGTCTGGCGGCTTTGATCTCCTGCGCTCGCGGAAGCGAGATGCCAGTACGACGCTGTTGACCGCACCGACGCATGCTCTTCACCACCGGGTCGTTCCTGCTGGCCTATCTGCCCATCACCTGGATGGGCTTCTTTCTTCTGGGACGCTTCTCCCACGGGGCGGCAGCGGCATGGCTGTTCCTGGCCTCGGTGTTCTTCTACAGCTACTGGATGCCACTCCTGACGCTGCTGCTGGTGGCGTCGATGTCGGTGAACTTCCTGCTGGGACGACGGATATCCGACGCGCTACAAGGCACAGGATCGGTGAGGGCCCGCGCCTGGATGGTGGCGGGCATCGTGTTCAATCTGGGGCTGCTGGCTTACTTCAAGTACGCCAACTTCCTGGTTGACAACCTCAACGCGGCCTTGGGTTTCGACTGGCATCTTGGCCGAATCGTGCTGCCGATCGGCATCTCGTTCTACACCTTCACGCAGATTGCGTTCCTGGTGGATGCATACGAAGGTAAGGTGCGGGAGGTCAATCCCGTGCACTACGGCTTGTTCGTCACCTACTTTCCCCACCTGGTGGCCGGTCCGGTACTGCACCACAAACAGATGATGCCGCAGTTCGCCGACGCGTCGATCTATCGGCCGCGGGTCGAGAACATCGTCTGCGGCCTGGTGGTGCTGGCGCTGGGACTGTTCAAGAAAGTGGTGCTGGCCGACGGAGTCGCGCCTTATGCCGACGCGGTGTTCAGTCCCGCTGTGCCGAGCGCTGTGCTCACGACCGGAGAGGCCTGGCTGGGCGCCGTGGCCTACACGTTGCAGTTGTACTTCGACTTTTCCGGCTACTCCGACATGGCGGTGGGTCTTTCCTTGCTGTTCAATGTGCGGCTGCCCTACAACTTCAACTCGCCCTACCAGGCGCGCAACATCTCGGACTTCTGGCGGCGCTGGCACATCTCGTTGTCCACCTTTCTGCGCGACTACCTCTACATCCCCCTGGGCGGCAACCGGGGCGGGCCGGTGCGCCGCTATGCCAATCTGGCCACCACCATGCTGCTCGGTGGCCTATGGCACGGCGCCAGCTGGTCCTTTGTCATCTGGGGCGGCCTGCACGGCCTGTACCTGATGGTCAACCACGGGTTCAGGGCGGCCTTGGGCGAGGCACTGCGCAGCCGCTTGGAGCGCGTCTGGCTCTACGGGTGGTGCAGTTGGGCCTTGACCCTGCTGGCCGTCGTGGTGGCCTGGGTGTATTTCCGCGCTGAGACATTGGCCGGCGCGCATCGAATCCTTTTGGCCATGGCCGGGTGGAATATGCCGCCTGTTGCTGAAGCCTCGCACCTCTGGAATGCCGGTTTGAATCCATCGACCGGGGTGCTGTGGTGCGTGGTGCTGGCTGCGGCGGCCTTGTTCCTGCGGAACAGCAATCACATCGGGCAGAACCTTGCGATCCGTGTCATGAAGCCGTCTGTCTTCCGTGCCGTCATTGCCGGGGCAGCGCTCGCGGCCGTCGCCATGACCTTGCTGGTGAACGCCACGCGCTCATCAGTGAGCGCGTTCATCTACTTCAACTTCTGACGCTCGTGCGCATCCTCTTGGTCATCCTCGGGGCGATCGGCGCGCTGCTGTCTTCCGAACTGGTGCTGCAACTGTTGCCGGTCTCTACCGCCACGGCACGCAACTACCACATCGATCCGCTGGTGCTCACCTACCCGCCTGGGCATCGGTGGAGCGTGGCGACCGGATGGGACCTGCGCAACGCGCAGACGCTGAAGGCAAACAACCTCGGGTTCGCGAGCGACATCGATTTCGTCCCGAATGCGGATGCGATCGCATTGATTGGTGACAGCTATGTCGAGGCGTCGATGCTCGACGCCTCGGATCGCCCAGGCCCGCAGTTGGCGTCGGCGATCCGGGGCCAGCGACCGGTCTATGCCTTTGGCGCGCCCGGCTCCGCGCTGCTCGACTACGCCGAAAGGATTCGGCTGGCCAGCACGCGCCTGGGCGTCGTCGACTTTGTGCTTTTGCTCGAGGCGGGCGATGTTCGGCAGTCCCTTTGCGGCTCGGGCAACGTCCACGGTCCGTGCCTCGACCCCGAAACTTTCGCACCCAAGGTCGAGCTCTATCCGCAGCCTTCGACGATGAAGCGCTTGTTGAGCCAGTCTGCGCTGGCGCAGTACCTGGTCAGCCAGCTCAAGGTCGATGCGCGCAGGTTGCCGGGGCAGTTGTTTTCCGCCGATGCCGCTTCGCCGGCCCACGGTGAAACCGCGTCACCGGTGTCGTTGACGGTGCCTCCCGAAGACGTCGCGGAAGTGCAGCGACGTGAGCGCATGGTGCGGGCTGTGGCCGACCGGTTCTTCGGCGCCATCGGATGCTGCAAGGTCCGCAAGTTGGTGCTTGTGGTGGACGGGCAGCGCACGCCCAAGGCCACGCTGTCAGGACAGGAACTTGCTATCGCCGAGGAGCGCCGCCTGTTCATGGAGATCGCCCGTCGGCAGGGCGCCGTGGTCATCGATGCGGAGCCGCTGTACCGTCGGCACTTTCAAGGGTCAAGGATGTCTCTCGACGTGGCGCCGGACGACGGTCATCTGAACTCGTTGGGGGTGCGCATCGTCACCGACGCGGCCGCCGGGGCGTTGAAGTGACCGCCCGGACCGACGCCAGTCGGCCGCTGGTGATGCACGTGGTCTACCGCTTCGACGTGGGCGGGCTCGAAAATGGGGTGGTCAACCTGATCAACCACATGCCCGCCGACGCCTATCGCCACATGGTGGTGGCCATGACCGAGGTCACCGACTTCAAGGACCGCATCAGGCGCGACGACGTGCAGTTCGTCGCGCTGCACAAGCCGCTTGGCCACGGCATCAAGCTTTATCCGCGTCTGTTTCGGATGTTCCGCGAACTGCGGCCGGCGATCGTGCACACCCGCAACCTGGCCGCGCTGGAGGCGGTGGTGCCGGCCTGGGCGGCCGGCGTGCCCGTGCGCGTGCATGGTGAGCATGGCCGCGATGTCGATGACCTCGACGGCACGCGCCGACGCTACCAGTGGATGCGCCGGGTGTACCGCCCCTTCGTCACACGCTACATCGCCCTGTCGCGCGACCTGGCAGGCTACCTCGTCGACAAGGTCGGCGTGCCGCCGGGGCGGGTCGCCCAGATCTACAACGGCGTGGACACGGCGCGCTTTCGACCCGCACCAGAACCGCGCACGGCCATCGCCGGCTGCCCGTTCAACGAATCCGGTCTCTGGCTGGTCGGCACCGTCGGCCGCATGCAGACGGTCAAAGATCAGCCGACCCTGGCCCGCGCCTTCATCGAGGCGCTGCGGCTTGCGCCGGCCTTGCGCAGCCGCCTTCGGCTGGTGATGGTCGGCGACGGCCCGTTGCGTGCCCAGGCCCAGGCGCTGCTGAACGACGCCGGCGTCGGCGATCTGTGCTGGCTGCCGGGCGAACGTGGCGATGTGGCAGATGTCATGCGGGGTCTGAGTTGTTTCGTGCTTCCCTCGTTGGCCGAAGGGATCTCCAATACCATCCTCGAAGCCATGGCCAGCGGACTGCCGGTGATCGCCACCGACGTCGGTGGCAACGCCGAACTCGTGGCGCGTGGCAGGACAGGGGAGATCGTGCAGGCGAACGATCCGCAGGCCATGGCCGCGGCATTGGTGCGGCTGGCGTCGGATCCGGCACGGGCGGCCGAGTTCGGCGCCGAAGGCCGTGCCGAGGTCGAGCGCCGGTTCAGCCTGCAGGCCATGGTCCATGCCTATCGGTCGCTGTACGACCGACTGGCCCGCCCGCCCATGGGCAACGAACGACAAGGCTGACAACATCATGTGTGGCATCACCGGCATTTTCGACACGCGCGCCGCGCGCGGCATCGACCGAGCGGTGCTGCAGCGCATGAACGACTCGCAGTGGCACCGCGGTCCCGACGAGGGCAGCCTGCACCTCGAGCCCGGCGTGGGCTTCGGCCACCGCCGGCTGTCGATCATCGACATCGCCACCGGCCAGCAGCCGCTATTCAACGAGGACGGCTCGGTGGTCGTGGTCTTCAACGGCGAGATCTACAACTACCAGTCGCTGATCCCCGAGTTGCAGGCGCTGGGACACGTCTTCCACACCCGCAGCGACACCGAAGTCATCGTCCATGCCTGGGAGTCGTGGGGGCCGGCCTGCGTGCAGCGCTTTCGCGGCATGTTCGCCTTTGCGCTGTGGGACCGCAACCGCCAGACCTTCTTCATGGCGCGCGACCGGCTCGCCGTCAAGCCGCTGTTCTATGCCGTGCTCGACGACGGCATGCTGCTGTTCGGCTCCGAGCTGAAGTCGGTGCTGGCCCATGGCGGCCTGCGCCGCGACCTCGACCCGCAGGCGGTGGAAGAGTACTTCGCGCTTGGCTACGTGGCCGAGCCGCGCACGGTGTTCACGCAGGCGAAGAAGCTGCCGCCCGCGCACACGCTGACCTGGCGGCGGGGAGAGCCGGCGCCGCAGCCGGTGTCCTACTGGGACGTGCACTTCACCGGCGGCAACCCGATCGACGACACCCAGGCCTGCGAGGAACTGAACCGTCGGCTGAAGGAATCGGTGCGGCTGCGCATGATCGCCGAGGTGCCGCTGGGCGCCTTCCTGTCGGGCGGGGTCGATTCCAGCGCGGTGGTGGCCACGATGGCCGGCCTGCAGTCGGAGCCCGTCAACACCTGCTCGATCGGCTTCGACGTGCCGGAGTACAACGAGTCGGCCTTCGCCAAGATCGTGGCCGACCGCTACCAGACGCGCCACTTCATGGAAGTGGTACAGAGCGACGATTTCGACCTCATCGACACGCTGGCGCGCCTGTACGACGAGCCCTACGCCGACAGCTCGGCCATCCCCACCTACCGCGTCTGCCAGTTGGCGCGCAAGCACGTCACCGTGGCCCTGTCGGGCGACGGCGGCGATGAATCCTTCGGCGGCTACCGGCGCTACCGCATGCACCTGATGGAAGAGCGCATGCGCGCCGCGCTGCCAGAGTCGGTGCGCCGGCCGCTGTTCGGCCTGCTCGGCCGCGTGTACCCCAAGGCCGATTGGGCGCCGCGCGTGTTCCGTGCCAAGACCACCTTCGAGGGCATGGCGCGCACCTCGGTCGAGGCCTACTTCTACTCGGTGTCGATCTTGCGCGGCCCGATGCGCGCGCAGTTGTTCAGCGACCGCTTCCAGCGCGAGCTGGCCGGCTACGACGCCATCGAGGTCTTCCACCAGCACGCCGCGCGGGCGCACACCGACGATCCGCTGTCGCTGATCCAGTACCTCGACCTCAAGACCTACCTGGTCGGCGACATCAACACCAAGGTCGACCGCGCCAGCATGGCGCATTCGCTCGAGGTGCGCGAGCCGCTGATGGACCACGAGCTGGTCGAGTGGCTGGCCACGCTGCCGTCCTCGCTGAAGGTGCGCGGCAACGAAGGCAAGTTCCTGCTCAAGAAGGCGATGGAGCCGCTGCTGTCCGACGACATCCTGTACCGCCCGAAGATGGGCTTCGCGGTGCCGCTGGCCAAGTGGTTCCGTGGGCCGCTCAAGCAACGCATGCGCGACGCCATCCTCGGCCAGCGGCTGGCCGACACGGGCTGGTTCAACCGCGACTACCTCACCCACCTCGTCGAGGCCCACCAGGCCGGCACGCGCGACTACAGCGCGCCGCTGTGGACGCTGATGATGTTCGAGGCCTTCCTGCGCAACGTGGTGGACGCCGGCGTGGCGCCCACCGTGCCGCAGGCGCCCGCCGAAGCGGCCCTGGCCTGATCGACCCGATGACCCTGCGCATCCTCCACGTGCTGGACCACTCGGCGCCGCTGCACAGCGGCTACGCGTTCCGCACCCTGTCCCTCCTTCGCGAGCAGCGCAAGCTCGGCTGGGAGACGGTGCACCTCACCACGCCCAAGCAGGGCCCCGGTACGTCGCTGGCCGACGAGGTGGACGGCTGGACCTTCCACCGCACGCCCAACACCGACGGCGTGGGCCTGATCGCGCAGATGCGCATGACGGCCGATCGGCTGGACCAGGTGGTGCAGGAGACCCGGCCCGACGTGATCCATGCCCATTCGCCGGTGCTCAATGCGCTGCCCAGCCTGTGGGTCGGTCGCCAGCGCAAGCTGCCGGTGGTCTACGAGATGCGCGCCTCGTGGGAGGACGCCGCGGTCGACCATGGCACCACCACCGAGGGCAGCCTGCGCTACCGCATCTCGCGCGGGCTCGAGAGCTTCGGCCTGCGCCACGCCGACCAGATCACCACCATCTGCGAAGGCCTGCGCGCCGACATTGCTTCGCGCGGCATCCCCGCCGATCGCATCACCGTGATCCCCAATGCGGTCGACGTGGCGACCTTCCAGTTCGGCACGCCACCCGACCCCGTGCTGCGCGCCAAGCTCGGGCTCGAAGGCGCCACCGTGCTGGGCTTCGCCGGCTCGTTCTACGGCTACGAGGGCATCGATCTGTTGATCGAGGCCGCGCGCCGCATGCTGCCCACGCACCCGTCGCTGCGGGTGCTGCTGGTGGGCGGCGGCCCGCGCGAGGCGGCGCTCAAGGCCCAGGCCGCCGAGGCCGGCATCGCCAGCCAGGTGATCTTCACCGGCCGCGTGCCGCACCAGGACGTGCAGCGTTACTACGAGTTGATCGACGTGCTGGCCTACCCGCGGCTGCCGATCCGCCTGACCGAGCTGGTCACGCCGCTCAAGCCGCTGGAAGCCATGGCCCAGGGCCGCATGTTCGTCGCCTCCGATGTGGGCGGCCACCGCGAGCTGGTGCGCCACGGCGAGACGGGCTTCCTGTTCAAGGCCGGCGATCCCGCCGCACTGGTGACGGCGCTCGAAGGCCTGCTGGCCCAGCGCGACGGCTGGCCGCGCATCCAGGCCCAGGCGCGCCGCTTCGTCGAAGTCGAGCGCACCTGGACCAACAGCGTGTCGCGCTACCGCGAGGTCTACCGCCGCGCGCTGGCCTCCCGCGGCCGCACGGTCGCCGAACTCTCCCAAGCGAGCTGATCCCCGTGTGCGGCATCCATGGCATCTACCGACTCGACGGCCAGGCCGTCGAGGCAGCGCAACTGTCGGCGATGGGGCGGGTCACCTCGCACCGGGGGCCCGACGACGAGGGCCTGCACGTCGACCGTGACTGCGGCATCGCGATGCGTCGGCTATCGATCATCGACCTGGCCGGCGGCCACCAGCCGATCTCCAACGCCGACGACACGCTCTGGCTGGTGTGCAACGGCGAGATCTACAACTACCGCGAGCTGCGCACCGAGCTGCAGGCCAAGGGCTACCGCTTCAAGACCGGCTCCGACAGCGAGGTGTTGCTGCACCTGTACGACGCCGAGGGCGACGCCTTCGTCCACCGCCTCAACGGCATGTTCGACTTCGCGCTGTGGGACGCACGCCGTCGCCGCCTGCTGATCGGCCGCGACCGCATCGGCGTCAAGCCGCTCTACGTGATGCAGGACAGCCGCCGCCTGGCCTTCGCCACCGAGGCCAAGGCCCTGCTGGCGCTGCCCGGCGTGCAGGCCGAGCTCGACCGCAGCACCGTGGCCGGCTACCTGCACCTGGGCTACGTGGCCGCGCCCGAATGCATCTTCAAGGGCATCCGCAAGCTGCCACCGGCCACGCTGCTGGCCGTGGAGGGAGGCAAAGTGCGCGAGTGGCGCTACTGGCGCCTGCCCGAGCGCATCGAGCGCAACGTGTCCGATGCCGAGTGGATCGAGCGCATCCGTGCGCAGATGGAAACCTCGGTGCGCATGCAGATGGTCAGCGACGTGCCGATCGGCGCGTTCCTGTCCGGTGGCGTCGACAGCAGCGCGGTGGTCGGCTTCATGGCCAAGCAGACCTCGCACCCGGTGCGCACCTATGCCATCGGCTTCGAAGGCGGCGCGGCCGAGACCTTGTACAACGAGCTGCCCTACGCGCGCCAGGTGGCGCAGCTGTTCGGCACGCAGCACCGCGAGATCGTCGTGCGGCCCGACGTGGTCGGCCTGCTGCCGCGCCTGCTGTGGCACATGGACGAGCCGGTGTCCGACACCGCCTTCCTCACCACCTACCTGGTGTCCGAATTTGCCCGCCAGGACGTGAAGGTCATCCTGTCGGGCGTCGGCGGCGACGAGCTGTTCGGCGGCTATCGCCGCTACCTCGGGGCGCACTACGCCGCCAAGTTCCACCGCCTGCCGGGCTGGGTGCGCCAGCTCGCGGTGTCGGCGGCGCAGCACCTGCCGTCCGACCGCCACTCGGGCATGCTCAACAAGCTGCGCCTGGCCAAGGGATTCATCTCGTCGGCCGAGATGCACGCCGACGACCGCTACCGCAGCTACCTGCAGGTGATGCCGCGCGACGACGTGGCCGCGCTGCTGATGCGGCCCGAGGCTGGCGGCCACGATGCGCTGGCCACGGCCTTCCGCGACGCCGGCACGCAGGACGAGCTCAACCGCATGTTCGCGGTCGACGCCGAAACCCAACTGCCCGATGACCTGCTGCTGCTCACCGACAAGATGAGCATGGCCGTGTCGCTGGAATGTCGCGTGCCGCTGCTCGACCACGACCTCGTCGAGCTCGCCGCGGCCATTCCCGCCGCGCAGAAGGTGCGCGACGGCCAGCTCAAGCACCTGATGAAGGCGGCCCTGGCCGACATGCTGCCGCAGGACATCCTGCACCGCGCCAAGCGCGGCTTCGGCACGCCGATGGGCGCCTGGCTCAAGCGCGAGCTGGCGCCGATGCTGCGCCAGTTGCTGGCGCCCGAAGTGGTACAGCGGCGCGGCCTGTTCAAGCAGCCGGTGATCGACCGGCTGGTGGCCGACCACGAGGCCAACCGCATCGACGGCACCGATGCCCTCATCGCGCTGATGAACCTCGAGATCTGGAGCCGCCTGTACCTCGATCGGCGCGAGCCGGCCGACGTGGCCGACGAACTGAAGGGCCATGTGCTGGCCCGCGCGGCATGAACATCCTCTACGTCTGCCATCGCTTTCCGTTCCCGCCCAAGCGGGGCGGCAAGATCCGGCCGTTCAACATGATCCGCCACCTCACGGCCGCTGGCCACCAGGTGACGGTGTGCTCGCTGGCGCGCTCGCAGTCCGAGGCCGACGAAGGCCAGGGCATCGCGCCGCACGTGGCCGCGCGCGAGATCGGCATCGTCAATGAGCCGCTGCAGTTCGCCCGCATGATCGTGCGCCTGCCCCTGCTCACGCCTTCGTCGATGGGCTACTTCTACTCGACCGACCTGGCTCGCAAGGTGCGCAGCCAGCTGGCCGCCAAGAAGTGGGACCTGATCTTCGTCCACTGCTCGTCGGTAGCGCAGTACGTGGAGCACGTGACCGACGTGCCCAAGATCCTCGACTTCGGCGACATGGATTCGCAGAAGTGGCTGGAGTACGCGAACTACAAGCCCTGGCCGCTGTCCTGGGGCTACACGCTCGAGGGCACCAAGATGCTCTGGGCCGAGAAGCGCCTGGCCCGCAAGTTCGACCTGTGCACCGCCACCACCCGCGCCGAGTGGGAAACGCTCGAAGGCTACGGCACCGGTGCGGCCACCGACTGGTTCCCGAACGGTGTGGATGCCGGCTTCTTCAGCCCGGGCGATGCGCCCTACGACGCCGACACCATCAGCTTCATCGGCCGCATGGACTACTACCCCAACCAGGAGTGCATGTCGCGCTTCTGCCGGGAGACCTGGCCGCTGCTGCGCGAGCGCCGGCCGGCGATCAAGCTGCTGATCGTCGGGGCCGACCCCTCGCCCGAGATGCGCGCGCTGGGTGATCTGCCTGGCGTCACCGTCACCGGCTCGGTGCCGGACGTGCGGCCCTTCATCCGCGGCTCGGCACTGATGGTGGCGCCCTTGGCCATCGCTCGTGGCACGCAGAACAAGATCCTGGAAGCCATGGCCATGGGTGTGCCGGTGGTCACCAGCCGCATCGCCGCCGGTGGCGTCGATGCCGTGGCCGGCGAGCACCTGCTGGTGGCCGACACGCCGGCCGAAAACGCCGAGGCCATCCTGCGCCTGCTGGAGCAACCCGCCGAGCGCCAGCGCCTGGCTGAGGCAGGCCGCCAGCGCATGCTGAGCCACCACGCCTGGGCGCACTCGATGAAGCGGCTCGACGCCATCATCGCCCGGTGCACCGAGGCCTTCGCAAAGAATCACGGACTGAAGCACGGACAACCAGCATGAAGATCAGCATTTTCGGATTGGGCTACGTCGGCGCGGTGTCGCTGGCCTGCCTGTCGCGCGACGGCCACCAGGTCATCGGCGTCGACATCGACCGCACCAAGCTCGACCTCATCGCCTCCGGCAAGACGCCGGTGGTGGAGGAGGGCATGGTCGACCTGATGGCCCAGGTGGCCGCCAGCGGCCGCGTCACCGTCACCACCGACGCGCAACAGGCGGTGCGCGACAGCGAGATCTCGCTGGTCTGTGTGGGCACGCCCTCGGCCCCCAACGGCAGCCAGGACCAGGGCGCCATCCTGCGCCTGGCCGCCGAACTGGGCCAGGCCATCAAGACCAAGGCCGAACCGCACGTGGTGGTGTTCCGCTCCACGCTGGTGCCCGGCACCGTCGAAGACGTGCTGCGCCCCATCGTCGAGGCCGAGTCCGGCAAGAAGGACGGCGTCGGCTTCTTCCTGTGCTTCCAGCCCGAGTTCCTGCGCGAAGGCTCGTCGATCCGCGACTACGACAAGCCGCCGTTCACGGTGGTCGGCGCGAACCATGATTACCCTGCCGCGCGGCTGCAGGCGCTGTTCGGTCACCTGCCCTGCAAGTTCCTGAAGACCTCGGTGCGCTCGGCCGAGATGATGAAGTACTGCTGCAACAACTTCCACGCGCTGAAGATCACCTTCGCCAACGAGACCGCCCGCCTCTGCGAGGCGCTGGGCGTGGACCCGTTCGAGGTGATGGACCTGGTCTGCCAGGACACCCAGCTGAACATCTCGCGCGCCTACCTGAAGCCCGGCTTCGCCTTCGGCGGCTCCTGCCTGCCGAAGGACCTGCGGGCCACCTCGTACCTGGCCAAGGTGCACGACGTTGAGGTGCCGATGCTCAGCGCCATCCTGCCGTCCAACCGCCAGCACCTCGACCTGGCGCTGCACAAGATCATGGCCACCGGCAAGCGCCGCATCGCCTTCGTCGGCCTGTCCTTCAAGACCGGCACCGATGATCTGCGCGAGAGCCCGCTGGTCACGCTGGCCGAGCAGCTCATCGGCAAGGGCTGCCAGCTGTCGATCTACGACCCCGAGGTGCATCTGGCCAAGCTGCTGGGCGCCAACAAGAGCTTCATCGAAAGGCACCTGCCGCACATCGGCCAGATGCTGCGCCCGACGATGGAAGAGGTGGTCGACGGTGCCGACGTGGTGGTGCTGGGCATCAACAGCGCCGAGGTCATCGACGCCGTGGCGCGCCGCTGCACCGCCGGCCAGACCGTGCTCGACCTGGTCAAGCTGACCGACCGCAGCCCCTGGCAGGCGGCGGTGCAGGGGCTGGCCTGGTGAGTTCGGCGCCGGCGTCGGCGCCGCGGCGTCGGCGCATCGCGTGGTGGTTATGTCTCCTGCTGTTGCTGGGCGCGCCAGCCACGCTGCTGCCACACATGGTGAGCGGCTCGGAGCTGGTGCGCCTGCGCAATGCGATGTTGATGGGCTCTGACCTCGAGCCGGGCTTCGACTGGCAGCCGCCCCAGGTGCCGGCCGGCTTCCTGGCCGAGACCGGCCCGAAGGATCCGCACTTCGTCGCCCTGGCCGACCGCCTGCGCCTGGCCGACAAGGCGGACGACTGGGAGCGGGCGGTGGCCATCGCGCGACACCTGCTGGGCAACAACCCCACCGTCGGCGGTGCGCTGAAGTCCAACCTCAACGACACCTACCGCGGCATCGTCGTCGACGGCGCCGGCTACTGCGCCGACTTCGTGCGCGTGTTCAATGCCATGGCGATCGCCGCCGACATCCCCGTTCGGTCATGGGCCTTCTCGTTCGACGGCTTCGGCGGCCACGGCCATGTCTTCCCGGAAATCTGGAACCGCCAGCAGAAGCGCTGGCAACTGCTGGATGTCTTCGACAACTACTACTTCGTCGACGCCACCGAAGAACCCTTGTCGGCGATGCAGTTCCGCCAGGCGCTGGTCAACCGGTCGCCCAGTCTGGCCTTGCGCCTGATCGAGCCGACCGCCCGCCCGGGTTACGAGATCGAGGCCAAGGCCTGGGACTACTTCCGCCGTGGCGCCCCCGAGTGGTACCTCTGGTGGGGCAGCAACGTGTTCAGCTACGACGGAGCGGCGCTGGTGAAACTGCTGTCGCCCGTGTCACGTGGCTTGGAGCAGTTTGGTGCCATGGCCCACGGTGTGCATCCTGGCTTGCGCGTACTGCCCGATCCGTCCAACGCCGCTCAGCGTCGGGCGATGCACGCTCTGCGCACCCAACTGTCGTGGGTGGCCACCGCCATGGCCCTGGGCGGCGCCGGCGTGCTGGTGCTGGTCTGGCAAGGCCGCCGGCGGCCATCGTGAGCACGCGCGACGTGTCGACGGGCGCCGTGCCCGACGGCTGGCCGCGCATGGCGGTGGTCGGGCCGCTGCCGCCACCCTCGGGTGGCATGGCCAACCAGTGCGAGCAACTGATCCGCCTGCTGCGCGCCGATGGCGCCGACGTGGCCCTGGTGCGCACCAATGCCCCCTACCGGCCGAGCGTGGTCGGGCGCGTGCCGCTGCTGCGCGCCGCCTTCCGCCTGCTGCCGTACCTGGTGTCGCTGTGGCGCACGCTGGGGCGGGTCGACGTGGTGCACGTGTTCGCCAACTCGGGCTGGGCCTGGCACCTGCTCGCGCTGCCGGCGCTGGCCATCGCGCGTTGGCGTGGCGTGCCGGCGATCGTCAACTACCGGGGGGGCAACGCCGACCCCTTCTTCACCACCGCGCCGGCCCATGTGCTGCGCAGCCTGAAGGCCGCCACGCTGCGCATCACGCCCTCGGCCTATCTGCTCAGGGTGTTCGCCAAGCACGGCCTGCAGGCCGAGGTGGTGCCGAACATCATCGACCTGTCACGGTTCGCGCCGGCGCCCCCGCGGCCGGCGGGGGCTGCGCCGCACCTGATCGTCACCCGCAACCTCGAACCCATCTATGACATCCCGACGGCACTGAAGGCGCTGGCCAAGGTGCGGCAGGTGCATCCGGCCGCGCGCATGACGGTGGCCGGCAGCGGACCCGAGCGCGATGCCCTGCAGGCGCTGGCCACGCAGCTGGGAATTGGCGAGGCCGTGACCTTCGCCGGGCGCATCGACAACGCCGACATCGCCGCGTTGTATGCCAGCGCCGACGTGATGCTCAACCCCAGCACCGTCGACAACATGCCGATCTCGATCCTCGAAGCGCTGGCCAGCGGCGTGCCGGTGGTCAGCACCGACGCCGGCGGCATCCCCGACATGGTGGTGCACGGCGAGTCGGCACTGCTGGTGCCCATCGGCGACGCCGACGCCATGGCCGCTGCCTCGCTGCACGTTCTGGGCGATCCCGAGAAGGCTGCCACGCTCAGACAGGCCGGTCTGACCGAGGTCGGGCGCTATGCTTGGCCGCGTGTGAAGCAACTCTGGCGGCACGCCTATTGGCGCGCCGCTTTGTCCCGGAGCCGTTCTTGAGCCTGTACACCTCCGTCTGCGCAGGCCTGCTGTTCCCGCTGCACGAACGCCTGAAGGGGCATCGGTCGGTGGCGGTGCGGCGCCGGCTCGAGGCCAGCCAGTGGGCCCAGCCCGACGCGATCGAGGCCGAGCGCGTCGGGCGACTGCGCGCCTTCCTGCAGGACATCGGCCGCCACGTGCCCTATTACCGGCAGGCGTTCACCGCCGCCGGCTTCGACCCGGCCGCCGTGGCCTCGGTGGCCGACCTGCAGAAGCTGCCCTTCCTCACCAAGGCCGTCATCCGCGCGCAGCAGGACGGCCTGAAGGCCGACGACCACGGGCCGCTGGCGCGCTACAACACCGGCGGCTCCTCGGGCGAGCCGCTCATCTTCTACATCGGCAAGGACCGCACCAGCCACGACGTCGGCGCCAAGTGGCGCGCCACACGCTGGTGGGGCGTGGACATCGGCGACCCCGAACTGGTCGTCTGGGGCTCGCCGATCGAGCTGGGCGCGCAGGACCGCGTGCGCCGCCTGCGCGACGGCCTGATGCGCAGCCACCTGCTGCCGGCCTTCGAGATGTCCGAGGCCAACCTCGACGGCTTCGTGCGCACCATCCGCCAGACGCGGCCGAAGATGCTGTTCGGCTACCCCTCGGCGCTGACGCTCATCGCGCGCCATGCCGAGAAGCGTGGCATCGCGATGACCGACCTGGGCATCCGAGTGGCCTTCGTCACCTCGGAACGGCTGTACGACGAGCAGCGCGAGACCATCGGCCGGCTCTTCGGCTGCCGCGTGGCCAACGGCTACGGTGGCCGCGACGCCGGCTTCATCGCGCACGAATGCCCCGAGGGCGGCATGCACCTGATGGCCGAGGACATCATCGTCGAACTGGTCGATGGCCAGGGTCAGGTGGTGCCCGACGGCCAGGCCGGCGAGATCGTCGTCACCCACCTCGGCACGCGCGACTTCCCGTTCGTGCGCTATCGCACCGGTGACGTGGCCGTGAAGTCCACGCGCCGCTGCGCCTGCGGGCGCGGCCTGCCGATGCTCGAGGAAATCCAGGGCCGCACCACCGACTTCGTCGTCGCGGCCGACGGCACCGTGATGCACGGCCTGTCGCTGATCTACATCCTGCGCGACCTGCCGGGCCTGCAGTCGTTCAAGGTGGTGCAGGAATCGCGCGAGCACACCCGCGTGCTGCTGGTGGCCGGCCCTGGCCTGGCCGCCAGCGCGGACGAGACCATCGTCACCGGCTTCAAGCGCCGCCTGGGCGCCGGCGTGCGCATCGACGTCGAGCGCGTGGCCGAGATCCCGCCCGAGCGCTCGGGCAAGTTCCGCTACATCGTCAGCCACGCCGTGGCGCCGCGCTGAGGCACCGGCCACCATGCGCGACATCCTGCTCTCCGGCATCCTGCTGGGCCTGCTGCCCTACATCCTGCGATTCCCGGTGGTGGGTGCCTACACCTGGGCCTGGCTGTCGATGATGAGCCCCCACCGCGCTGTCTATGGTTTCGCGCGAGGCGTGCCTTTTGCGCAGTTGGTGGCCATCGTGACGTTGATCAGCCTGTTGATGAGCCGGGACCGCCGCCCGGTGCCCATGACCACCCCCACAGTGGTGCTGCTGCTGATGCTGTCGTGGATGACCTTCACGTCGTTCTTCGCCATCGCCGACACCGATCGGGTCATCGACCGCTGGATCTTCGTGGGCAAGTCCCAGATCATGATCTTCATCACCATGATGCTCGTTCGCGATCGCATGCAGATCCACCGCCTCATGTGGGTCGTCGTGGGCTCGATCGCCTTCTATGGCGTCAAGGGCGGTGTCTGGACACTGGCCACTGGTGGCGGCGGACGCGTGTGGGGCCCACCGGGCCTGCTCGAGGGCAACAACGAGTTGGCCGTGGCGCTGGTCATGATGGTGCCGCTGATGGTTTACACCCTGCAGACGGCCACCAAGCGGTGGATCCGCTGGGGATTGATCGTCGCTATCGGCGCCACCTGTTTCGGGATCCTGGGCAGCCAGTCGCGGGGCGCGCTGCTGGCCATCGTCGCCATGGCCTTCTTCCTGGCGCTCAAGGGCAAGCGCCCGGTGCTCATGTCGTTGGTGATCATCGCCCTGCTGCTCACGGCGATCGCGTTCATGCCCGAAAGCTGGACCCAGCGCATGGACACCATCCAGACGTTCGAGGCCGACAACTCGGCGCAGTCCCGGATCTACACCTGGCGCACTCTGCTCAACTGCGCGTTGGACCGTCCGCTGGTCGGCGCCGGGTTTGCGGCGGACAACCTGCTGGTGTTTTCGCGCTACGCGCCTGGCGGGGCCGAGTACGCGCCGTTCGACGGCCTGGTGTTCGTCGCCCACAGCATCTACTTTCAGATGCTCGGCGAGCATGGATTCGTCGGGCTGGCGTTGTTCCTGCTGCTGGGCGTGGTCACCTGGCGCCGGGCCAGCCAGTTGACGCGTGCCACCCGTGGCGACGCCGAGTTCGGCCGCTGGGTGCCCTTGCTGATGCCGATGATCCAGGTCAGCCTCATCGGCTATGCGGTGGGCGGCGCCTTCTTGTCGCTGGCCTACCTCGACGTGCCGTACTACGTGCTGGCGCTCGTGATCCTGGTGGACGCACACTGGCGCGACCACCAGAAGACCCTGGCCGCCGCGAAGGCGGCGCCGAGCGGCACCGCTGCCAACCAGAATCCCGCGGCTGTTGTCACCGCCGCCACCTGAGGAAGACTGCCCCATGTCCGAAATGGCACACCGACTGCTCGAGAAGCACTACCGTGACCAGGTCCACCCCTACCGCGCCTTCGAGCAGCGCGCCGTCGCGCTCATCGACGGCAACACCCGCACCCTGCTCGATGCCGGCTGCGGCCGCACGGTGCCGGTGCTGCGCAAGTTCTTGGGCAAGGTGCCACGGCTGATCGGGGTCGAACTGGTCGAATTCACCGACGTACCGCCGGGCATCGAGACGCACAACGCCGACTTGGCCAAACTGCCGCTCCCCGACGCCAGCGTCGACCTGATCATTTCGCGCAGCGTCTTCGAGCACCTGACCGAACCGGACAAGGTCTATGCCGAGTTTTCGCGCGTGCTCCGGCCGCGCGGCAAGGTGCTGTTCCTGACGGCCAACATGTGGGACTACGGCACCCTGGTGGCCCGGGCCATCCCCAATCGCTTCCATGCGCGCATCGTCAAGCGCGTCGAAGGACGGGAGGAGGAAGACACCTTCCCCACCGCCTACAAGACCAACACGCGTGGCGACGTCGATGCGCTGGCCAAGGCCTCGGGCTTCAAGGTGCTGGAGTACGAGTACCTCAGCCAGTACCCCAACTACCTGCTGTTCAACGGGCCACTCTTCTTTCTGGGCATGTGCTACGAGAAGCTGATCAGCCGCGTCGAGGCCTTGAAGTACCTGCGAGGCTGGGTCCTGGTCACGCTCGAGAAGGCCTAGCGGGTGGCTGCGGGTCGGCTGAAACCGGTGCGGTGCCGTCGTTCAGAACTGAGCAGTCACAAATCGACACGGATCGGCGTCCGCTACCGCGATATCCCCTATGTTCGGGGGGGCCGGATGTTGGCGGGATTTGCGTACACTCAAGGCAGTCTGTGAAGGTGAGTCCATTCGCCACAGTCCGAGGGAGTTCGTTGTGCTTCGATTCCAGTCAGTCG
Organism: Ideonella sp. A 288; assembly: GCF_002198735.1. Taxonomy (GTDB): domain Bacteria; phylum Pseudomonadota; class Gammaproteobacteria; order Burkholderiales; family Burkholderiaceae_C; genus Pseudaquabacterium. Next base: position 134,250 of record NZ_MWLO01000137.1, on the reverse strand, counting down.
TTTTTTCCAGCCTGTTGACCGTTTCGGCTGGTTCCTGGGCGGCCGGTCCTAACCTGCTGGTCAATGGCAGCTTTGAGGCACCGAACGCGGTCACCATCAGCTGTTACCAAAACGCCGTGGCCGGCAATTGGACCAGCTTCGGCCCTACGACCAACAAGGGCAGTTGCGCCGTCGAATCCGGCTATTCGAGTGCCGGTCTGACCTGGCCCATCGCCCGCGATGGCACGCAGATGTGGTTTGTCAACTTCCAGAACGTCGTGGGCACCAAGATCGCCCAGACCATTTCGTTGGTGGCCAACACGCAGTACACGCTGACCTTCTCTCTGGCCGGCATCGACGGCAATGCGGTGGCCCCCAATGTGAATGTTGCGATCGGCAATGGTGTGGGATCGCGCAATTTCACCTCGACGGCCGGTGCGTCCTGGACCGACCTCGCCTGGAGTTTCACGCCGCTGACCACGGGCTCTACCACAGTTGCCTTCACGGCGGCCGCTGGTCCGGTGAACCTGGATGCCGCCTATTTGCAGGTGGGTGCCGTGCCCGAGGCGACCACCACGTCGATGATGGCGGCTGGTCTGGTGATATTGTTGGGCATCGCTGCCCGCCGTCGCAAGGGACGCCAAGTCTGAGAGGGTCAGCCGCCTGACGCGGCTACAGTCACGAAGCGGCCCTCTCAGGGCCGTTTTGTTTTCCAGTGCGGCCCTTTTGGGGCCGCTTCACCTTGTGAAGCAGCTCGCTTGGTCCGTTTTGCGCTCAAGTGCCGCCCAGTCGAATGGCCTGCACCGGTCCGCGGATGTCCTCGCCCGTCCACAGGAAGGCATTCAGCGCCGGAGCCCATTGCAGGCGGGAGTAGTCGGTGGCGCTCCACTGGGCGTTGCCACCGTCGAAACTTTCGCTGTCCAAGGTCCAGGTGCCCGTCAGCACCTCGCTGTCGCTGCCACGGGGGGGCGTCAGCCGGTAGAGGCGATTCGACCCGGTCGTGTGACTCAGCGCGTAGAAACGCCCGTTCAACGGGCACAGCGCCCACCCCGTTGTCTGCATGTTGGCCTTGGATGCCGGGTTCGGGCCGGTGTTCAGGGGCCACTCTGACGCGCTCACCGCCATGCGCGTCCAGTGCACCTTGGTACCGACCCGGATGGCGTCGATCGACAGTGCCCACAGTTGCATCGGCACAGCCGGGTTGTCGGCATGGTCGTAAAGGGCCACGACATAGAGGTCCCCCACAGTGAAACAGGTGCTGTCGTAGAGGATATATGGTGGGCTGGCGTCGCCGATGGGCACGCGTCGCCACGTCATGGTGGCGCAGTCCAGCCAGTCGACGTAGTTGCCGTAGTTCGACCCTTCGCAGAGATGCCCGATCACGCAATCGGTTGGCTCGTGGTAAGTGATGCCGAGGCTGCCATACGACACGCGCGTGTTGGCGGTGCGGTGCCAGCGGTGCGTGTCCAGGTCATAGTAATGAGACCCCAGCAACACGAGCGTCACGCCCGCACCGTAGGGTGTGCCGGCCAATCCGCCGGTCGGTTGCCACGCGTTGATGACCTGGCCGGAGCGGTTGCCGGCCCGGTGCGGCGGGCGGTAGACGAAGCTGTTGCGGGTGTGGCTGCCTTCGGGCGGATTGAATCCCGGTTGCTGCCAGCCGGGTGGCCAGTCCGCGCTGGCGCCGTTGTAGTCGCCCCAGACATGGTCGAACTGTGACGGCGGCGGCGATGCGCCGGCCACGAAGCCTTGCAAGGAATTGGTCTGCAACGGCCGGGGTCCCAACAACGCCCAGGTGGCACGCGCCACGTCGTAGCCCATCCAGACGCACGGGCCGCCCGCGGAATGGCCGGCAGCACCATACATGAGGTAGGTGCCCTGGGCACCCATAGCCGATGCGAAGGTGGCGCCACAGAAGTCGGGCGTGTGGAGCCACTGCGTGCCGTGGGTGAAGTCCCAGGGCGGCAGTGCCGGGTGCCGGCTGTTGCTGAGCGGGTCCTTGGCGGGGTCGATGTCGGCACGCGTGTTGGCGCTGATGTTGCGGATCACGCTCGGTGCCAAGGTTACGCCGGTGTTCAGCGGGCCGATGTAGCGGGTACCGCAGGCCATGGCGCCATAAAACTGCACCATGTCCTCGTCCGCCGGCAGCACGCCGCCGTTGTAGCAGTTCAGCAGCAACCCGATCGGCCCCAGGTTGCGCGAGGCCGCGAACTGCGGCGGCAGCGCGGCGATGTGGTCGAGCGGTCCGTCGCGATAGGACCACCCGGTGTGCGTGGCCACCTTCACACCGTCGAGGAAGACCTCCATGATCCCATCCGATGGGCTGCCTCCTGCGGGCTTCCATGTGTTCAGCTTGCAACGGATCTCGATGCAGTACCAACGGTCCGGGTACAGAGCGCCTCCACGGCCCTGCAGGTTGCCCCATTTGAAGTTGCGACCGATCATGTCCCACGCGTGCACATAGGGCACCAGTCCGGCCAGTGGCGCGTCGGCCGGGGCCAGGACGAAGCCGAGGCGGTTCGTCCAGCCATGCTTGCCGCCGCCAAAATTGTTGTTGCCGCCCGCGGGCGTCCAATGGTGGACGCCGATCCCGAACTTGCCACCCATCAGGGCATGAACCGCCGTGGACGATGCGCTGGCACGGAACATCTTCGTTTCGGCCAATGTCTTGCGCGGCGCGTGGTACCGGAAGTGGAAGCGAGTGTAGGTCTCGTCCAGCAGGCCGCTGATGGCCTTCGGGAACAGCAGCCAAAGGTCGGCGCCCGTGCCCACCGTCGCGGTGTAGTCGGCCACACCGCCATCGGCCGCCGGTGACTTGGGCGTGACGACTCGCAGCGCGCCCAGGCCGGCGGCCAGGGGTGCGAAGCCATCGCCGACGTGCTGCGAATCGACCAGGCTGATGTTGGGTGAGCGGTCGGACTTGTGAACCCACTTGCCCGCCAGCGCCTGGCCGGCGTCGGCGGCCGGCAGCCGGCTGTCGTCGCTGGCGCCTGCACCCCAGAGATCGGGTGTCCAGCGCCTGACGTCGAAGACGTTGATGGCATCCGGCAGTAGCCAGTCGCGCAGCGCGGTGCCGTCGCGGTAGTCGTGCGCAACGATCACGCCCGCGGCGCCATTCAAGCCGCCGTCGAGGCTGTGGCCGGCGGCAACTCCCTGCAGCACTGCTGGCGCCGCTGTGGGCGGGTTGGCGAGGTACAGGCGCAGCTGTGCCGCGGCCGCGGTGTGGCGGGTCACCGCGAGGGTGAGCACCGCGGACTGGACCGCCTGGGTGGGTCGGTCGAAGCCGATCGCGACACTGGGGTCGACCGGCGATTCGGACGCTCCGATTTGCGCATAGGATGTGCCGGCACTGAGCGCCACGCAGGCGTGGCAGGCCAGCGTGGCGGTGCTGCCGTCGCGGTACGTGACGGCAATCGACGGCGCCGGCAGGGTCGGGTGGTGCTGTGTCGCGAGGGCCCGCGCGGCGCCATCGCAGCGCACGATGTAGGCGTTCCAGCGGTCGCCCGTCTGCGCGGCCTGAACGCCTGCGGTGAGGTCGATCGAGTACACCGACGACCCCGTGGGCACGGCATTCGCGGCCACTGCGCCGTGCGGCGACTGGACCGATTGGGCACGGCCGGTGACGTCGATCCAGTCACCGCCCGCGTTCAGCCACGGCCATTCGCCGGCACCATCGACGAAGCGGTGGGTTGGGCCGATGACCGCGCCGAGCGTGGCACCCCAGTTGAAGCCCTCGGCATTGGCGATGCCCGGGCGTGCCGGCGTTTCGACATAGCTGGTCACGGCGCGCAGCACGGTGCCCTGCTGCACGTCGGCGAAGAGCCACGGCTGGGTATTGCGGTATGTCCCTGGCAGCAGCGCGGGGGCCCTGGGCGGGCTGGTGGGCGAGGGCGCCGGTGTCGGTTCGGCCGGAAGCGGCTCCGAAGGCGTTGACGGCTCGGGCGACGCTGACGCCGGGCCGGGCGCCGCAGCGCTGCCGCCGCCGCTGCACGCGGCAGCGGCCCATGGCAACCAGCTCAGGGCACCGGCGGTGCGCCACATCATCGTTCGACGGTCGGGATCGGCGGGTTCGGTCATGGCGGCGTGATGGGCCTGCGAAGTTTCGTTGGGGCATGTTGGCAGGCGTGGCAGCGCGGCCGCCGCCTGCAGTGGCCTGGGTGGAATCATCGCAGGGACGGTGCTCCCGTCCAGAAACCATGCGCGTCGCGGCGCCATTCGTCGGGAACGGTGTAGGGCGGCCGGTCACCTCAATGCCGCGACCGTCAGCCCTTCAACGCGGCGAGGATGCGATCGGCCCATAGCCGTGCGGCGGCCACTTGACCCGACGAGGAAAGGTGGCAGCCGTCGAGGCGCTGGTCGGGGCCCGCCAACGTGTCGGTATCGGCGCCGAGACGAAAGCCGTTGCGGCGATCGGCCAAGACGGCAATGGCTTGGCGCAGGTCGTCGTCGGCGACTGAGCGGCAAACCGTTGACAGTGCCAACAGCAGCGGAGCCGAACTGCCGGCGAGGTAGAGCGTCTGGCGCAACTGCCCCAGTTGCGCCGCATAACGGTCGCCAGGCGTTTTCAGCCGTGCATCGGATTCGCCTTGCTGCCAGAGCACCAGCGTCGGGGGCAGCCCATTCCGGCTCATGTCGGCCACATGCTCGACCAGACGCCGGTAAATAGGGCTGTCCGGATCGGTCCAGTCGACGATCATGGTCGAGTCCACGGCAAGCAGGCTGAGCACGACGCTCGGCGCAGCCGTGCCTGCTTCGGCCAGGGCCTGCGGCAGGGCCGACCAAATGCTGCCGCCGCGGCCCGTACCGCCGGGCAACGGATCGGTGGCCATGGCGCAGCGACCGGCCGAAAACACCGGCACACGGGCCGGGGCGGGTAGGCGCGCTTCGCCATGGTTGGCGGCGTTGGACTGCCCCAGCACCAGCAACACCAGCGGCTTCGTGGCGGCCAAGGCTGCGCAGGGGGTGGCGTCGACCGCGGCAAGCTGCACAACGCCGTCGAGCTTCGATTGCAGCGTGTTGCGGGCACGCTGCGCGCCATGCAGGCGATGACCGTAGGCGAGCGCTGCGGTGGCCACCAGCAGCGCGACCCAGCCGGCCCGACGTCGTCTGCCGATCATTTGGCCAGACTGCTCCGATGGCGGGCGCGTATCCAGGCCATCGCCGGCCGCTCGACGAATCGGGAGACCACGGTGGCCAATGCCAGGCTGAAGGCCAGTGTCGTCGGCACGATCACCACGGACGGAAGCCCAAGTGCCAGCAACTGAAGCTGGATGCTCCAGCCGATGTTCTCGTGCAGCAGGTACAAGGGGTAAGAGATTGCGCCGAGCCACACCAGCACGGACTGGCCCAACACCGGGATTCGCCCGCTCGCCGCCAGATAGACCAGGCCGGCCAGTGCACAGGCCAGTCCTCCGACGAACATCGACTGCACGAAAGCCATCGTCACCAGCGCGTAACCCGCCAGCAACAGCGAGCGTGGGCGGTCGACGGCGTCTCGCGGATTGAGGGCCAGGTAAATGGCCACGCCCAGCGAGAACCAGGCGATGTATGGAAGGATCAGCAGCCGCGACAGGGTCCAGGATAGCTCGATCCCGGCGAAGCGGGCCGCGAGAAAGTACACCCACATCACCGTGACCAGCGCCGCCAGCGCCCAGTGGATGTGCTTCAGCCAGTTCAGCCGGTATAGCGTGAACATGCCGACGTAGAAGAGCAGTTCCACCTCCAGGGTCCAGTACACGCCGTCGACGTGGGCCACGCCGAACAGCCCGTGGAGCATGAACACATTGGCCAGCGCCGTGGTCAGGCTCACCAATTTTTCGGGCAGGCCCAAGGCATGTGTGACAGCAAACGTCAACGCGATGGACACCCAGTAGGCGGGGAACAGCCGGCTGAACCGCGACACGACGAAATCCATCGGGCGCGTTGTGCGCTGCAAGGTCATGAAGATCACGAACCCGCTGATGATGAAGAACAGGTTCACGCCATAGTGCCCACCGGGGAAGGCGACGACCGGTTCGGCGCCATTGCCGAACAGCTCGTGAAACCGCGTGGTGTAGTGATAGAGCACCACCGCCAGCGCGGCCAAGCCCCGCAGGGCGTCGACCTCGGCCAGTCGCTGACCCGGCTTGCTCGTGGCCATTTCAGTGTGGCCAGGCTGTCCGAAGGGCCGGACTCGCCCCTCGGGGGCGGCCTGCCGCTCGTGCGCTCAAATCGAAATCGACCAGCACGCGGGGCGACGCTTCAATGGGCCAGGCGGTAGTCCGGTCGATGCCGGCGCAGCCACTGCTCCAGCATCATCACGATCCACACCATCTCGCCGTAGTACCCAGGGTGCTCCGGCAGAAGCGTCTCGAGCAGCGGCCTGATGAAGTCGGGCCGTACGATGCCACGCTGGGCGAAGGAGTTCAGCGACTCGACGGCCAGTTGCCTGAGGGCGTCGTGCTGGGTCACCCAAACGCCGAAGGGCAGGCCAAAGCCTTGCTTCTTCTTGGTGATGATCTCGTCCGGCAGGAAGCCGCGCAGCGCCTCCTTGAAGAACCAGCGCAGTTTCAAGCCCTTGAGCTTGTAATCGGCGGGCAGGCGCATCGAGAACGACAGCAGTTCGTCGTCGAGGAAGGGAAAGCCCACGCCCACGTCGGCCAACTGGGTGGTGCCGCGCACCTTGGGCAGGTCGCTCTCGGCCAGTGTGTAGCGCCAGTCGTAGGCCAGGGTGCGGTTGATCGGCTCCTGGGCGATGGCCAGTGCCCAGACGGCGCGTTGCTGGTTGCCGGCATCGTCGGGATCGACCTGGGCCAGGAATCCGGGTGTCAGTACCTCTGCAAACCCAAGCCGGCGCAGCAGGTTGTACATCTGCAGCCGGTCGGGCATGGGCACCTTGGCCTGGTTGATGTAGCCGGCCCCCTTGCCCAGCACCGGAATGCCCTTGAACGCACCGGGCCGGAACAGGGGCTCCATCACGGCGGATCGGAAACTGGCGGGCAGCCGCCCGTACCAGCCGAAGATGCGTTGCATGGCATAGCGCGAATTGCCGCCGAACAGTTCGTCGCCACCGTCGCCGGCCAGCAGCTTGGTCACGCCGTCGTCCCGTGCAAACTTGGCGCAGTAGTACGCAGGCAGTGCCGACGAGTTGCCGAAGGGCTGGTCGTACGACCCTGCCACGTGACCGATACCGCGCACCAGGTCGTCCGGTGTCACGTAGTACTCGTGATGATCGGTGCCGAAGCGCTTGGCGGCGATGCGCGCAAAGGCCATCTCGTCATAGCCCTGTGCCTCGAAGCCGATCGAGTAGGTGGAGGCAGGTCGGCCGCCAACCTGGCCGATCAAGCCGGCCACGGACGAACTGTCGGTGCCGCCGCTCAGGAAGCATGCCGGCTTACTGCCGTCGAGTTGCCGGGCCACGGACTTGTCCAGCAGATGGCGGAACTCGTCGCGCAGCGCATCGAACGAACCGGAGGTCGGCTCGCTGAACTCCGGCACCCAGAAGTGCTGTACCGTCAACTGGCCATTGGCGTACTGCGCAGAGCAGCCGGGCGGCAGCCGATGGATGCCCTTGAAGATGGTGCGGGGCGAAGGAATGCAGTGGAAGTACAGGTAGTCGAAGATGGCCTGCGGATCGATTTCGGTGTGCTCGTCGGCCAATGCGTCGGCTCGCTCGGCAAACCGAAGCCGGCCATCGACCACGCGATAGCAGAGCGTCTGCACGGCGAACTTGTCCACCGCCAGGTAACCGCTGCCGTCGGGTTCGGACAGGCCGATGGCGAAGCCTCCCGTCAGACCGGCGGCCGCACGGGTCAGGCCTTCGGCCAGCACCTTGCCGCGCCAGGCATCGGCCGTCCAGGCGGGCGAGGCCGCTGGCCCAACGGAGGGCGAGCCCAGGCAAAGGAAGACGGATTCGTTGGACATGGTCGGTGACGTTGGCTGGCGGGGCAGATTGGTGACCCGCGGTGATCGTGGGCTCACCGTGTCGTGTGCACGCGGTGGCGGCCTAGCGGCGAATCAGCGCGCCTGCCGACGCGTGCATCAAGGCACCGACCTTCACCACCTCGCGCCAGAGCGGGTGTCCCAGGAGCTTGAGGCTGAGTATCCAGCCCGCCGCGGTGATGGCGCCCCCGCCGAAGACGAACCGTGCGAAATTGTTCTCTGTAATTCCTTCGACTGCGGACCACACCGCCACCGGGGCCACCGTCAGAACGGTGATGTACACGCTGGGCAGACAGTTGCGCGCCACGTCGACCAGGCGCAGCCCGATGCTCCGGTGCAGCACCCATTGCGACAACACGGCCGACACGACGGTGGCGCCCAGGAAGCCCCATGCCGCGCCGGGCAGCCCGAACGGCACGACCGCGAGCAGGCCGATGATCTGGGCCGAGACTATGCCGGCTTGCAGGTTGTTGCTGGTCTTGGCCTTGCCAATGGCCAACAAGGCCTCTTTGGCCAAGTGGTGCACCAGATCGACGGCGGCCGCCGCGCATGCGATCTTGGCCAGGGGCGCGGCCTCCACCCACTGCGGGCCATAGACCAGACGGATGGCGGCGAAGGCAATCACGCCCAGGAAGGCAATGAATGGCCAGCCGATGGCGGTGAGGTAGCTGATGCTGGTGAGATAACCCTTGACCAGGCTGCCGTCTTCCCGGTTGCTCTTGGCGAAGTACGGCATGCAGACCGGCAGCACCGCGCGCAGCACCAGCCGGTTGAAGATCTCGACCAGCCCGGTGGCGCGGCTGAAGATGGCCACGGCTGCCATGTTCTGTGCACGCCCGATGATCATCTCGGGCGCACCCTTGCCGAGTTGACCGAGGAAATAGACGCCGCTGGCGAACTTGCCGAAATGGAACACCTCGGCCACGCCGCGCAGCCCCGGCCAGCGCGGAAAGTCGCGGGGCCGGAACCACACCGACATCAGCACGGTGAGGGCGACGCCGGCCAGTGACGACCAAGCCAGGCTCATGTAGCCCATGCCCCTGAGCGCGCAAATGATCGAGACCGCGAAGCTGCCGACGTTGGCCACCAGGCCGACGATGAAGATTGGCTTGAAGTTCAGCTCACGCCGAAAGTAGGCCATGGTCACCGCCCCGAACGGGATGAGCAGGAAGTTGACGGCCTGCACGCGCATGACTTCCCCAACGCCGGCCGTTCGATAGAAGCCGGCGGCCCATTCCGAGCAGGTGAACAGCACCAGGCCCATGGTCCAGGAGATCGCGATGTTGAGCGTGAGCGCGGCGCGGATCTTGTCGCTGGTGAGGTTAGTTTCCTGGATCAGGTATTCACCGACACCGAAGTCCCGAAAGTTGCTGGCCAGCGCCGCGAACACGGCCGCCACTGCGAACACGCCGGTTTCCGCGGGTGTCAGAATGCGCGAGATCACCACGGTGCTGGCGATCTGGAGCGCGAGGTTCAAGTAGCTGTCGATCGCCGAGTACGCGAGCGACCGTCGTATCGTCGACACGTCAGTGCACGCTCATTGGCCGGCCTCCGACGCCGGAACGGAGGGCACCGTTGGCGTAGGGGCTGCGGCACTGGCGGCCGTGCTGGCGGCTGAACTTGCGGCTGTCGCAGCGCCCGCCGGAGTCCCAGACAAGTCGGCTGCCGAGGCGGCCAGCTGCACTGGAATGATCGTGGTGGGATCGCCCCCGAGCTTGCGGAATCGGTCGACCAGTTCCTTGGACCCCGGGGCGAACCGCAGCCCCTCGGCCGCCAGCACCTTGGCCTCGGCCTTTTGATGATTCTTGACCAGCACGTCGATCCAGCGGGTGTACGCGGGCCAGTAGTCGGGCTTGAGCTCACGCGCTGTGCGGAAGGCCTCCTGTGCCCCGCCGAGTTGGCCCAGCATCAATCTGGCCTCGCCGATGCGCAGAAAGATCTCGGGCGCCAGGACGAAGTTTCGTGGTGCGTTCTGGATGACGTAGAAGTAGTCGTTGACCGCCGACGTGAGCATGCCGGCACGAGCAACCGGCGCAACGCCAGGGGCCTGCGATCGGCGCACGTGGATCAAGCCCCAACAGTAGTGGTGCAGGGCCCAAAAGGCCTCGCCCATCACTGAGACCCAGTGGGGCGCACGCGGCGAGGGGTTGTAACTGGCATTGCCGTAGCGGATGGCTTGCACGTCCTGGCAGTAGGGCGGAAGCAGGGCCAGCTCACCGTCGGTGATGTTCTCGGGCGCCCCGATACACCACTGCGAGGTGGCGCACAGCATCAGGCCGATGGCCAGGCGATCGAGCCGCGGGGTCGTGCCGCGACTGCCTGCGTGTGTGGTCAAGGGTCTCTCCGTGCAAGCGAGGCCGACAAAGGCCGGTCGACGAACCAACGGCAGCGCCGCAGCGCGGGCCAAAGCGCCGCCGCATCGGCGAAGGCGGGATTATCGGCACGGAAGCCCGCCGTATCACCGCACACCCTGAACAATGTCGATCAGAGACCGAAAATTTGGCGACCGCCGTGGCCGCCACGTGGGCTGCAGGCCGGCGCCCTTGCCCCTGTGGCCGCAGTTGACGCCACCGCTGCCGCGCCGCTTGGGCGCGGCACACAAGACTCAGGGCACAACGCGCCGCCGAGCCGCCCAGCCGAGCATGCCCAGGCCCAGCATCAGCATCGCTGCCGTGCTGGCTTCGGGCACTGCAGCCAGGGGCTTGTACAGCCACACCGCTGCGTCGAGCGTGGTGCGGTTGAACTCATCCAAGGCCATGAAGGCGCCCAGCTCAGGAATGTACTTCCACTTGCCATACACGCCGGCCATGAAATTGCCGGCCGGCTGCGCCGCCGTCGTGCTGGTCAGTGGGGTGACGATCCAGTTTCGCGACAGGGCGCCATTGGCCAGGTAACTTGCACGCGTCGACCAGACCATGCCCCGCGCCTTACCATCCCAGATCAAGAACTGATCGTTGGCACTGTCATATTCGATGGCCATGTCGTCCGTCATGATCAGGGACGATCCGTCGGCCTTGATCAGCTTGACCGGAATGTCCGGGTTCAGCGACGGGTTCACGGCATTGGAGGTGGCCAGGTTCCAGATCGCCAGATCGCCCCGCGTGTCGTCGAACGAGGTTCTCACCATGAGGTTATTCTTGGAATCGATGGTGGCCGTGCCGCCCCTGGTGACCGTATTCACCGTCACACCGATGGTTTCCCATTTGTCCAGGCCGCCGTTGCGCACGTCGCCGACCGTGTACCGGACCAGCAACGGGAAGTGCGAGCTGCCCTGGTCCATGGTCAGGTAAACCACATCCTTGCCGCCTTCGTTGCGGTAGGCGGTGGTGACGTAGGGTGCATAGGGGCCCTCCGTGCCGGTCCATTGACCGTAGCGGTTGATCCACATGTTGCCGCCCGGCGAGGCCGGGTCGTAACCCGACCCACTGGAGCCGCCGACCTTGTTCGCATCGCCCTTGGTGGGGTCGAACATCCACGGCCCGTTGTTGCTGGCAACGCCGTTGACAAAGGTCTTGCCGCGGTCGCCGGAGTTGTAGCTAGGGCCGAGGAAATTGATGAACATATTGTTCACCGGAAGGAAGATGCTGCCGTCGTAGGTGTGCGCTGCCACCGGCGCCAGGTTGTCCACCACATAGAACGCGCCAGTGCCGTTGTTCGTGGGCAAGGTCAGGCTAGGCAAGGACTCGCGGGTCCACTGGCCAGTACTGGCCTGCCAGCCGTACATCTCATTGCCGGCGTAGTTGGCGTGCCCACCGCCCCACAGCAGCATCTGGCTGCTGTTGGAGTCCCAGGCAAACGAACTCCAAGCGTAGGCGATGGCCCCAGGTCCGTTTTGTGTGGGGTACAGCGTGCCGACCGAGGCCGCCCCGGCCGGCCACGCCGACGAAAAGCTTCCGGTGCTGGCCTTGACCCAACCGCCCGCCGGAGTGGCATCCAGCAGGTTCTGGAGTCGGGTCAAATCCTGCGCCGACACGCTGGGCGCATACGCCAAGCATCCGACCATCAGGGCCGCGTTCATCGCCTGCAGGCTGTTGCGGACAACCCGGTGGGGCGCGATCGAGGCTTGGAACTTGGGCATGGTCATATTCTCAATCGCAGTTTGACGACGTGAGCCCCCTTGTTCAAGGGGGGCGTTGGCGGGCGGTGCGAGCGGAAGTGTGCATAGGCCCGGCCGTTCGCGCAATGTGAACCCCGGGGCGTTCCAGGCCTATGGTGGCACCTGTGTTCGGGGAGAAACGAGCAGTGTGCCGTTTCGCTCGCAGGGGGCGCGGGCCACGATGATTCAGTCGTTTACCTTGCCTGCGACGAATGCCCGCAGTGTTCCAAAGGTCTGGAACACCGCGCCGTCGATCTCGTCGTCGTCGATGGTGATGCCGAAGCGCTCTTCCAGTGCAGTGATCAGCGAGACCACGCCCATCGAATCCAGTTCGGGCACGGCGCCGAGCAGGGGCGTGGACTCCACGAATGCCGAGCTTCGACCGCCCAGGTTCAGGGTGTCGTCAACCAGCGAGGCGAGTTCTTTGTTCAGATCCACAGCGGTGTCCCATTCGTTCGAGCGAAAAATCGGGTCAGGCGCCAAGGGGCGCCAGCCTGGTGCAGGCCGGGCGACTGGCCCAGCGGTCAAGCGCGGATCGTATCGAATCGGGTGCGGACCATCGGGCCACGAGGCCCGTCCGGTGCGGCGCCGGGACTGGATTCAGTGTCCGAGTTAACGCTAAGGTCGGCGACAGGCCGATGCCTCAACGCCGGCACTGGGAACCCCTGAGGCGGTCGGTGACAATCGCGACCCCATGGCCGACCCCACGCGGCCTTGTGCCGTTCGAACCATGACTCTCAGCGAATCCATCTGCCCACTGCGTCCCCTTTTGCTGGAGGGCAGCCGCGGGCCCCTGGTCGGGCTCTACCGCCCGCCGGCCGGGCATATGGCCCCACTGGGCGACATGCTCGTGGTGCCGGCGTTCGCGGAAGAGATGAACCGGTGCCGGTCGATGGTGACCTTGCAGGCCCTGGCGCTGGCCGAACGTGGCATCGGCACCCTGGTGCTCGACCCGCACGGCACGGGCGACAGTTCGGGGGAGTTCGAGGAAGGCGATTGGGCCACCTGGCGTGACGACCTGCGCCGAGGCATCGCCTGGTTGCGCACACACGGCCATGGCTGCCGTGCCTTGCTGGGCGTTCGGCTCGGGGCGCTGATGGCTGCCGAGTTGGCCGCGGACGACGCCGGCATCGACCGGCTCCTGCTGTGGATGCCGGTCCTGGCGGGCAAGGCCTATTGGACGCAGTTCCTGCGCATCCGCATCGCCGCCGAGATGGGCACGCCCGACGGGGTGAAGAGCACCGACGAGCTGCGCCAGCGGTCGATCCGCGGCGAAGCGGTCGAGGCCTCGGGCTATCCGGTCGGAGCGGCGCTGGCCCGGCAGCTCGACACCCTGGTCATGCCCGACGGCGATCGCCTGAAAGGCAAGGCGGTGGCCTGGTTCGATGTGGCCGCCAATGCCGACGCCACACCGTCTCGCGCCAGTGCGAAGCTCGCCGACGACTGGCGCGCCAAGGGGGTGCAGATCGGCGTGGCCCAGGTGACCGGCCCGCTGTTCTGGCAGGTCCATGAGCGGGCGGTGGCGCCGCAACTGATCGACGCGGCCACGGCGGCGGTGCTGGCCTGGCCGGTGTCGGCACCGGCGCCGCAGCCGTCGACCTCGATGGCGTTCCCGGCGCTCAACATCGCCATGGCCAGGGAGTACCCCCTGTCCTTCCGCTGCGGCGACGCCGAGCTGGCCGGCATCGTTCACCGTGGCGCCGCAGACGCGGTGCTCGGCGTGGTGATCGTGGTCGCCGGTGGTCCGCAGTACCGTGTCGGCGCGCACCGCCAGTTCGTGTCGCTGGGGCGGTTGTTCGCCAGCCACGGCTACCCGGTGATGCGCTTCGACCTGCGGGGCATGGGCGACAGCACAGGCGAACATCTGGGCTATCACCAGTCCAGAGCGGACATCCGGGCTGCCATCGACGAGTTCATGCGGCAGGTGCCTGGTCTGCGGCAGGTGGCGCTGTTTGGCGAGTGCGAATCGGCCAGCGGCATCCTGTTCTACGCCTCGCAAGACCCCAGGGTGCGCCAGATCGCCCTGGCCAACACCTGGGTGCGCACCGACGAAGTGCAGGCCGAGGCGATCCTGAAGCACTACTACATCGATCGCCTGCGGTCTCGCGAGTTCTGGCGGCATGTCATCACCGGTGGCTTCGATGTCGGCGCATCCTTCCGGTCGCTCGTCGGCGTGGTGCGTGGCTATTGGCGCGGCCGCAAGGCCAAGCGCCAGGCGATCCCGGACAACGGCCTGGCCGATTTCGATCGGCTGCCCTTGCCCGCCAAGACCGCCGAAGGCCTGCGTCGTTTCCGCGGGCCGGTGCTGTTGTTGATGAGTGGGCGCGATCTCATCGCGCGCGAGTTCGACGAGGTGACTCGGACGCACGACGCCTGGAAGGGCCTGCTGGCCGACCCGCGTGTGCGCCGCAAGGACATTGCCGACGCGGACCACACCTTCTCCAAGCCCGAGGCCAAGGCCGAGGCGCAGCAGACGCTTGTCGACTGGATGGCTCATGCGGTGGCCGACGCGGCCGGCCAGCGTCGCTGAGGGCACCAGCCCCTGACGGGTCAGACATCCAGCGACATCAGTTCGCTGTAGACGTCGCGGATCTGGGCATCGCCCAGTGTCTTGCTGAGGAACAGCTTGGGCTGAGTGCGCGGATCCGACAGCGCCAGGGCTGGGACCTTGCTCAGCCAGCGCGACTCGATCGACAAGGTGGCGAAGCCATGCGCAAGCAGCAGATGGCTGCGCAACAGCGCGTTGTGGCGATCGAAGGCGTTCCTGTCGCTGATGTGCATGATCCAGGCGCTGCGCAGGCGTTTCCACTGGGTGGGTTTGTAGATCACCCAGCACAGGTCTTGCCCTGCGCCGAAGACGGCGAACTCGAGCCAGGGGATCGACCGGTGGGCTTCGAAGTCGACCAGATCCTGGCCCGCCAGTCGACGGGCCACCTGGTCGCGCCGAGATTCGGCAAAGGCCCCCGGCCGCAGGGCCCTCAGGCTCGGCAGGTTGATGCAGCGGCAGCGCCGATCGTCGAGGTCCTTGAACTTCAGGCCGCGGAACACCTGTGTCACCGTCGGGTTGGGGGTGAACATCGTGAAGTGGTAGCCCGGCTGCTTGATCAGGTTCAGCAGCAGCCCGATGCCGTGCCGCCGATGGCTCTCGAGCACGCACCAACTGTGCGGATTGCAGAAGTGCTCGACCCGCCCGTCGATGACCTGGTCGGAGTAGATGGCACAGAAGACGCCGACCAACTGGTCGCCGTCGTGCAACTGCATGCCCAGGTTCGGACGCTGCGCCGCCCAGGGGTGCGTGAGCGAACTGATCCAGCGCTCGGCCGAGAACCGCTGGTTCAGGTGCTCGTGCAGGAACTGCCCGACGGCCTTCAGGTGTTCTGGCTGGATCGGGCTGACCTTCATCCTGCGCTGTCGACTCGGGGCCGGTCGTCCTGTGGATGCAAGCTGTGCAGAACCTTCAGCATCACCGCCAGCGGCGGCTCTCCTTCGACCCCCATGAAGCTGCTGTTCTGGTCGGTTTGCAGCCGCGGCAACCGTGGCCGGTGCACCGCAAGGCCGGCGTCCAGCGCCAGGTGATCGCACATGGCCTCGCCGGCGGCCTTGGCGGCGCAATACTCGGCAAACCCACGCTCGGGCTTGTCCAGGAAGACCGTCGATGGGTACAGCACCCGAAGTGGCGCCGCGCTGCCTTGGCGGCCCGCCGCCGCGGCTCGAACAGCGGCGACGAAGCCATGCACGTAGAAAGCACAGTATCGGTCGAACAGGGTTGGGCTCCAGGAGCCGGCCGGGCTTTTCGAGATGGGCGGGGTTGCGAAGTGGTACAGGTGCGTGAAACCGGCCGCGGCCAGTGCCGCGGCCTGCTCGGGAGGCAAGGCCCGGCTCGCGTCGAGTTGCGTTGCGCGGGCGTCGACACCGGCCGCGGCGGCCTCGTCGCAGATGCGCTGGGCGTCGGCCTGGCCCTGGGCGTAGGTCAGCATCACCCGTGCGCCGCCGGTCAACAGCAGTTTGGCCACCAATTCGCCCAGGCCGCGCGAGCCGCCGATCACCAGCGCGTGCTGTCCGGCAAAGCGAGCGGCATCGACGGCCGAGCGCAGGTCGGCCAGCAGCGGCTGGGACACCGGCGGAGCGCGGAAGAACGCGCTCAGCGTGCCTTCCAGTGTGCAGCCAGTCACGTCGATCCGGACACTTCGAAAGCGCGGGTCGGCGCGCGTCACGGCACAGTCCATCCTGCCGTCGGCGGAAATGGCCCCGGCGCGCAGCCGTCGCAGTTTCAGCTCTGAGTAGATCGAGTGCAGGCCCGGGCAGACCATGCCGACGATGCGGGTCGTCGCCAGCAGGTCCGCGGTGAGCTCTGGCCCCTGGGGCGCGTCGGCCAATGAAGGGAGCAGTTCCTGCATCAGGACGGTGTTGGCACCCAGCGGCACGCTCGACGCGAGTGCCGGCATCGGCTGCGGTGGCGGGAAGTCGGGGCACAACGGAAGCGCAGGAGCCTCTGGCGCGCGGTCCGCTGGCCTGGGCCCGCAGGCAAGGCCGTCCGCCAGCGTCAGCTTGGCGGTGAACAGCGGTCGACCTTCACTCGTCGCGACGATGCGCAGGCGGTCTGCGCCGCCTTCTCTGTCCGCCACCACGTCGACCGGCGTG
The DNA here is from genome assembly GCF_002198735.1 of Ideonella sp. A 288. Classification (GTDB taxonomy): domain Bacteria; phylum Pseudomonadota; class Gammaproteobacteria; order Burkholderiales; family Burkholderiaceae_C; genus Pseudaquabacterium. Next base: position 117,614 of record NZ_MWLO01000137.1, on the reverse strand, counting down.
CCGGTGCGCACGGGGGACCCAAACACCGCGCCGATGGTCTCGATGCGGGCGGGCACGACCCAGCCTGCCTCGGCGGCCAGATCCAGCGACTTCAGCACCAGATGGACACCGTGGCACACGGTGCCGCCGAACTGCAGGCGCCTGGCCGCCACAGGATCGACGTGCAGCGGATTGAAGTCGCCGGACAGTCGTGCAAAGTCCCAGCTGTCCCGCTCCGTCAGCGTGAAGTTCATGGCATGGTCACCGCGGGCTCTGCTCGAGGCGCTTCGACGAACGGCACGTCGAACGGCCTGAATGCCTGCAGGTCCAGCGTCCACCGCTGGGCATCGTCGGAGCTGTCATCCCTGGTGAAGCCCAGCTGCTCGAACAGGCCAGCCACGATGTGATTGCGTGGCGTGGGCACGTACAGCCCGATCAGCCGCCGGGCCCCGGCCGCGATCGCCTCACCGGCGATGCGGTTGCACACGGCCTCCTCCACCTTGCGGTTCAGCACGCGGCAACTCATCAACCAGCTGTCGATCTCCCATTCGTCGGGCCGGCGGTGGCAGATCACGGCGCAGATCATGCCGTTGTCGCCGAAGCGATCGACCAGGCCCACCTGCAGCGTGAAATGGTCGGGCGAGGTTTCCATCGCGGCCACTTGTGCTTCGGTGTAGCGGCGCGTCGTGACGTTGAACTGGTTGGTCTTGTTGATCAACTGGGTGATGCGCTTGCGGCCCTGGGCATGGAAGGGCGCGAACTGGATCGTCATCCCCAGGGATTGCAGGAACTGGCCGAGGTCGCGCGAGCCTTCCAGCAGCTCGGCGCGGTGCGCGTTGCCCTGGTACTGGTCGGCCCTGGCCAGGTCTTCCGGAGTGAACGCCACCGATTCGAAGTAGCCCCCGAGCATCAGCGTGCGGACGTAGCTGGATGGGTCCGAGTCGAGCTCCGGCACGGCCACCGCCGGCAGCGCCTGCCGAACCTGGGCCCGCTCGACCGGGTTGTCGTCCAGGAACACCAGCGCGTCCAGGCCGATGTCCAGCCGCTGGGCGATGCGCTCCAGGTTCGACGCCTTGTCTTCCCAGTTGGCGATGAAGACCGCGAAGTCGTCTTCCTTCAGGATCATGCCGGGGTGCTGGCGAAAGGGCAGACGAGCCGTCTGGTCGTCGTTCTTCGAGCAGACCGCCAGCACGATGCCCCGGCGGCGAAGATCCAGGGCTGCGGACTGGACCGCCCGGTGCGCTTCGCCGCGGGCATCGCCCTGGTCGACGGCGATGCCTTCCAGGCCGTCGTCTCCGATGACCCCGCCCCAGAGCGTGTTGTCGAGGTCCAGCACCAGGCACTTGCGCGCCTTTCCACGCAGTGCGGCGATGGTGCGCATCACATGGTCGGCGTACAGCGGAAGGGCGCGCTGCGAGAAGGCCAGCTTGGCGAGGTGCCAGTCGCGATCGTTGTACCAGTCGTCCAATCCGACCGACTGTGCCAGGGCGTCGATGTCGACGAGCAGGTCGCCCTTCGCTGAAAGGTCGCTCGCCAGGCTTCGGTTGAAGGCGGCGATCGCGGAGCGCTCAGACCCTGCGAGCGTGGCGTCTAGGCTGCCGAACAACGGCACCAGGGGTTGAGGCACCGATTGGACAAGGCAAACGGCGCCGCTGTGGCGGCGAAATCCTGCCCGGATGGTCTCCATCTCCTGCAGCGCCGCCGCAGAGTCGCAGGGCGGCCAGGCTCCGCCGGCGTCGTTGCGAAACGGCAGGCCACGATGATCGAGCGCAATCAGCACGGCATCCGGCTTGGCGGCGTTGATCGCGGATGCCGGGTCGAGAGACGCCTGCACCACCTGGCCGAACGGGCCGGTGACCACTTTCAGCGCGATCCCATAGCGCAGGGCCGTGGCCTCGAGGAACGGGACGATGAAGTCCACGGTGGCATTGCTCGCGATGCCCAGCGTGAACTGGGTGAGCGATGTCGTCTGGCGACTGGCCTGAAGCCGCTTCAGCGCGCGCGAGAGGGACAGGGCCTGGTTCATGCCCAGCGCCTGCCGGCTAAGCGCCGAGAGTGTTGCGCCCCAATCCGCTTCGGCGGACTGCTCGACTGCCGCGAGCGTGGTCTTGAAGTCGCCCGAAAGCCGCGGCAGCCAGGGCAGGTCGAGCAGGGTGAGGCGTGTGGTACTCATAGAACGGGACGCGAGTGGCAGGGCGGGCGCGTCACCCCTTGCTGGTGATGCAGGCCAGAATCTGGGCGACCGACGTCATCTGCTCGATTTCGTCGAGCGTGAAGCTGATGCCCAGGTCTTCCTCCAGGGCGGAGATCAACCGGATGTGCCCCAGGCTGTCCCATGCCTCCAGGGACTCGCGGCTGGTGTCGTCGGCCAGGGTCAACTGGTCGTCGTCGAAGACTTCGCGGAAGATGCTCTGCAGTCTCGATCGGGTGTCTTGGGTCATGGTGTCGGCAAGCGCGTTGGACGGGTCGGCACAGCTCTGTGCGCAGACGCCGTGGGAATTGTCGGAGGGCATTGTGAGAGATGAGCAGGGGCGCCTGACTTCGGCCACTGCCGAAAAGCACAAAAAGTCGCGAAACCGACAGCGCGACAGAGGCTGGGCCGATGGCGCATGGACAGCGCCGCGGCAGCCCGGCCGGGGTGGCCATGGCGCGCGCGACGGGCAAGGCCAGGGCAATCCGTCACGAACCCGATGCCGGCCCCAGACCGGTGCTGCGATACATTGAAGGTTTGACCTTCCGTCACTCGATCGATTGAGCCGTATGACCGATTCCGTGCTGCTGCACGAGCTGATTTCCGTCGCCGCGCAGCGTGCTCCCGAGGCGGTTGCCGTCTCCTGGCGAGGATCCTCGGCCACCTACGCTGAGCTCGCCCAATCGGTGGAGCGTTGTGCCCAGGGGTTGTTGGCCCTTGGACTCGGTCGCGGTGAGCGGGTGGGCATCTATCTGGAGAAAAGGCTGGAGACGGTCGTGTCGAGTTTCGGCGCGCCCGCGGCCGGCGGTGTGTTTGTGCCGTTGAACCCGCTGCTCAAGCCCGAGCAGGTGGTCTTCATCCTGCGCGACTGCGATGTGCGCGTGCTGGTCACGTCGCCTGAGCGGTACGCGCTGCTCGCGCCGGTCCTGGCGGGGTGTCCGGCCCTCCGGCACGTCGTGCTGACCGACGCCGCAGCTGCGGCCACCGAGGCTGCACCGACGCTGAACGTGTGCACCTGGGCGGACTTGTTGGCTGCGCCATCCGCGCCGGCCCACCGCGTGATCGACACCGACATGGCGGCCATCCTCTACACCTCGGGCAGCACGGGCAAGCCGAAGGGGGTGGTGCTGTCGCATCGCAACATGGTCGCGGGCGCGAAGAGCGTGGCGTCCTACCTTGAAAACAGACCGGGCGACACCCTGCTGGCGGCGTTGCCGTTGTCGTTCGACGCCGGCTTCAGCCAGCTGACGACGGCCTTCCATGCCGGTGCCCGGGTCGAGTTGCTGAACTACCTGATGCCGCGCGACGTGCTCCGGGCCATGGAACGGGAACGCGTCACCGGGCTGACCGCCGTGCCGCCGCTGTACATCCAGCTGGCCCAGCTGGAGTGGCCGGCCGCCATCGGCGAACACCTGCGCTACTTCGCCAACACCGGCGGCCGGATGCCCAGGGAAACGCTCACCGCTCTGCGGGCGCGCGTGCCGCGCGCCAAGCCATTCCTCATGTACGGCCTGACCGAGGCCTTCCGGTCCACCTACCTGCCGCCGGAAGAAGTCGACCGTCGGCCGGACTCCATCGGCAAGGCCATCCCGAACGCCGAGATCCTGGTGCTTCGCGAGGACGGCACGCCGTGCGGCGCCGAAGAACCCGGCGAACTCGTGCACCGCGGCGCGCTGGTCGGCCAGGGCTACTGGAACGATGCCGAGAAGACGGCCGAGCGCTACAAACTGCTGCCCGTCGGCGCGCCCGGCCGTCCGGCGGGGCTGCAATTGCCCGAGTACGCCGTGTTCTCGGGCGACACCGTGCGTCGCGATGCGGACGGCTTCCTCTACTTCATCGGTCGCCGCGACGAGATGATGAAGACCTCGGGCTACCGGGTGAGCCCCACCGAGGTCGAAGAGATCCTGTACGCGACCCGTCTGGTCGGCGAGTGCGTGGCCTTCGGCGTCGACCACCCGACCTTGGGTCATGCGATCCAGGTGATCGCCACGCGGCCGGCCGATGCCACCACGCTCGACATCGATGCCGTGATGGCCGCCTGCCGGGCGCAGATGCCTGCGTACATGATGCCTCATGGCATCGAATCCGCCGAAGGGCCGTTGCCCCGCAATCCCAACGGCAAGATCGATCGCAAACTGCTGTCCACCCAGTGGGTCGAGCGTCACGTTGGCTGAAGCATCGAGCCGCAGGGCCGGTCGCTGCCACGGGCGTCGGCTCCATCCTTGTTGAAAGCCATGTCCCCTTCTGATCGACAGCCTCCCGTGCGCGCCGTGGTGCATGCACCGATGAACCAGTTTCCCGTGCACGACGGACAGTTGGTGGTCGGTGGGATGGCGCTGACACGCCTGGCCGATCGCGTCGGCCAGACGCCGTTCTACGCCTATGACCGCGGCCTGCTGCGCCAGCGTGTGGCCGAGCTTCGCAGTGCCCTGCCGTCCGGCATCAAGCTGCACTACGCCATGAAGGCCAACCCGATGCCGGCCGTGGTCGGCTTCATGGCGGGGCTGGTCGACGGCATCGACGTGGCGTCGGCGGGCGAACTGAAGGTCGCACTGGACGCCGGTGCCGATCCCGTCGAAGTGAGCTTCGCCGGCCCCGGCAAGCGCGATGTCGAGTTGCGCCAGGCCGCTGCGGCCGGTGTGCTCATCAACCTCGAATCGCTGCGCGAGGTGGACGTGCTGGCAGACATTGCCGCCCGAGACGGCCGGGGCGCCCGCGTGGCGGTTCGCGTCAATCCCGACTTCGAGCTTAAGGGCTCGGGCATGAAGATGGGCGGCGGCCCCAAGCAGTTCGGCGTCGACGTCGAGGTGGTGCCGCAGTTGCTCGGGCGCATCGCGCAGGCGGGTCTGTCGTTCGAAGGCTTCCACCTCTTCGCCGGCTCGCAGAACCTGCGCGCCGACTCCATCTGCGAAGCCCAGCGAAAGTCGTACGAGCTGGCGCTGCGGCTCGCCGAGGCCGTTCCGGCGCCCGTGAAGTTCCTGAACCTCGGCGGAGGCTTCGGCATCCCCTACTTCCCAGGTGAGCAGCGGCTCGACCTGGCGCCCATCGGCGACAACCTCCGGGCGATCCAGGATCGCGCGCGGTCCGAACTGCCCGAGGCCTCCATCGTCATCGAACTCGGCCGCTACTTCGTCGGCGAGGCCGGTGTCTACGTGGCCCGCGTGGTGGACCGCAAGGTGTCGCGCGGTCAGGTGTACCTGGTCACCGACGGCGGCCTGCACCACCACCTGTCGGCCTCGGGCAACTTCGGCCAGGTGGTGCGCAAGAATTACCCGGTCACGATCGGCAGCAAGGCGGGCGACGGCGAGCGCGAGGTCGCCTCGGTGGTCGGACCCCTGTGCACGCCGCTCGACCTGCTGGCCGATCGCATGGACCTGCCGGTGGCCGACGTGGGCGACCTCGTGGTCGTGTACCAGTCTGGCGCCTACGGTGCGAGCGCCAGCCCGCAATCGTTCCTGGGCCATCCGGCCTGCGTAGAAGTGCTCGTCTGACCGATCCGTCGGACCACCCATTCAGGTGGTTTGCCGGTTCTGCGGCCTTGCAGCGCGAAGGGCCGATGCCAGAATGAACGGTCCCCCGGCATGGTGGGCTTCTACGGGTTGGCACGCGGTCGAGGTGTTGAGATGAGCAAGCGCGCTTTGGTGGCATTGGTGGCCTGGGCTGCATGCCAGGCGGCGATGGCCGCTGACGCGCCGAAGGCATCGACCGAGCGTGCCGCAGCCGGGCCGACCGGTGGCGGATCAGAAGCAGCCGAAGAGCCCGAGCCAGCGCGTCCATCGCAGCTCGAGGTCTCCACCGGTGACCGCAGCATGGACCTCTTGCTGAAGGCGAAGCTGGGCGGCGATTCCGGCGTCGAGGGCGATCCGGCGGCGTTGGATCGTGCCTCTCGCGGGATGTCAGTCGCCGTGCCCGACCCGTCCCGCCGCGCCAGCGCACCGCCGGGCACGCTGGCGGCCGATCGCGACGCCGCCGACCCCACCCTCGTCAGGCAGTTGATCAAGTCGGCCGTCGGCGTCCTGGGCGGTGGCGAGCGTGCGCCACCGCGCGAGAGCCCGACGGTCAACGATCGGGCGGAAGCCACGGCCATGCCCCTGGTGGTGGCCGCGCCGGCCGACGGCGTGCTGGCCGTACCGGGAAGGTTCTTCGCCTTCATCCGGGAGCATCGTGACTGGGTGGTCAGTCTGGCCGTGCTGGTCGGTGCCACGGCGGGCTTCGTCACCTGGCGGCAAGGGCGGGCTTCATCCAGGCCTGCCGCGCCCGCCGGAACCCGGCGTCATGGCTCGCGCCGCAGGCGCCGCACGTAGGCCTTGCGCACCAGGTGCGGCACCACCTGGTGCATGGGCATGCGCACGTAGTGCGACCGCACGTACAGCAGCCAGCGTGCCCAGGGCGATGACGGCAGGTCGCTGCTGGGGTGGGGCGGCCTGAGCGCAATGGTCAGCAGCGCACTCAACCCCTTCGCGCTGGCGCCCCAGGGTTCGATCTCGACCAGGCGGTCGTGCGCCTCGGCCGGCCAGGTCAGGCCGGTCAGGCGCTGCAGTTGAACCAGCACCTGGCGCAGCGGCTCCGCCAGCCGCAGCGAGGCGGCCCGATCGACCAGCGAGGGCCAGAACCTGGCATCGGCACCGAAATGCAGCAGCAGTTCGCGCAGATCCAGAAGGTCGCGCAGCCCCGTGCCGAATTCGCCTTCCTGCAGAAGGTGGATGGCACTGTGCAACACCATGTCTTCTGGGCAGAGAATGTGCAGTCGACCACCCGGCCTGAGCGGCCGAGCCCGGGCCATCAGGGCGCTGCCATCGACGCGGTAGCGCGAGGTCGGTGGCGCGATCGTGTGGTGCAGGTCGATGTAGGTGCCCCGCTGCACATGCTTGAGCGGCGGGATCTCGTGCATCCAGTCGCGGTAGTAGCGTTCATCGTACGCATCGTGACGGCCGGGGATCCAGCCGGCCACGAAGAGCGCCGTTTCCGCGTCCGCCATGCGCGGGCGGTCGACCATGACGTCGATGTCGGAGAACATCCGGCCGCGGGCGGCGGGCAGGCCGCCGGCCAGGTAGGCCGCACCCTTGAGCAGCACCACCGGTGTGTCGACGCTGGCCAGGGCCGATTCGATGCAATCGATCTCCCAGGCCACCTCGCGGTGCTGGCGCTCGGCGGCCATGAGGGCATTGCGCAGGTAGTGGTCGGGGCCGCGCGGCACCCGGTCCATCCAGCCTCGGTCCTGGAACAGCAGGGCCATGCGTGCCTGCAGCCGGCACTGGCGGGCCTGGCCGAGTGCGTCTTCCCAGTCGCGCAACGACCAGGTCGGGCACTCGTCGGCCACCCACAGGCCGGACAACAGGTCGCGACCGCTCACCCCAGCCCCCTGGGTGCTGCGCGCCGTCCCCCCGACGGGGAATGAGCGCCTCCGGACGGCAGAGCGGCGCTCATGACTGTGAATCGGCAGCCAGCCGGTCGAACACCGCGACGGCATCGTCGAGCCGGCTGTAGCTGAACTCGTAGCAGTCGCTGGTGTCGATCACGCCGGCCAGTGCGTCGAAGGCCGTGCGGCCGAGCAGTGAGTAGTTGAAGCCATTGCGGGCCAGTTCCAGCATGCTGTCGGCCTTGGGGCGGGGCCTGAGGTCGGCGTCCGAACCGGCCACGAAGCGCGGGAAGATGACCCAGCGCGGCTGCGCCGTTTCGTCCAGCCTGGCCAGATGCTCGGCAGGCACGCGCATGTGGGTCACCGTGCCCTTGGTGGTCTCGCGCGTCTCCTGGTTCAGCACGGCACTGGGCTCGAAGGCGCGGATCACCTGCAGCGACTCGTTCTTCAGGCTGACGGGGCGTGCCAACGGCGTGATCGACAGGGTCGCAGGGTCGATGAGGGCCAACTCGTCGGACAGCAGGCGCCAGCCACGGTGGATGAGGCCCGCACACAGCGTGCTCTTGCCCGAGCCGGGCGGCGCCGGCAGGATGGCGGCGAAGCCGTGGCGCTCGATCACGGCCGCATGCAGCAACAGGTACTGGTGCGCCTGGGTCGAGATGCACCAGTTCATCGACCATTCCAGCAGCGGGTAGGCGTGGTCCTCCGGCAGCGGCTCGAACGGCGACTCGCCGTCGTAGACGAAGCGGGCCTGGGGCTTGATCCAGCGGCGCAGGCCGGTGCCTCTCGCCATCGTCACCGTGAAGTCGATGAAGTCGGCGTCGTCGGACAGAGGCGATTCACCGTACAGCAGCGCCAAACCATCGGCCACTGATTCGATGGGCGACTGCAGCCGAAAGTTGAACGGGCCCGTGCGCACCCGCAGTCCGTCGCCGTGCAGGCGGGCGCGCAGTTCCTGGCGCGACAGTTCGCGGAGCTTCATGGGGTGCCTGCCTGCAGCCACCCCAGGACGACCAGGCGACCGACGATCACGTTCAGGGCTTCCGGCAGTTGCGCCTGCTCGGTGCCATCCACCGCGTCGGCCAAGTCAAGCCGCAGCGCCTCGACCGAGGCGGGTTGCTGCTCCAGGTGGGCCACCACGGCGGCCGTCAGGCGATCGAGTTGGTGGGTCTGCCCGGAACTGGCTTCGTAGACGACGGCATCGCCACCCCAGTCTCGCCATTGCAGCGAGACCAGCGGGTTCAGCCGCCAGACGGCATCGGGTGCGCTCAAGCAGACAGGCCCTGCGTCAGGGCGGCGCGGTGCGGGTCAGCCGCCCAGTTCCATGTAGGTCTTGAAGAACGCCAGTGCAGCGGCCCGCTTCAGCGCGTTGGAGTACAAGGCAACGATCTCCAACGCTGTGTAGGGGTAGTTGATGCCGTTGGTGCTGCCCGCATTGAGCAGCGCCACGATCCAGTGCGCCTCGTCGGACGCGGTGGCGTTGGTGAGGCCGCCGGCAAACAGGGTGGCCATCGTCGAGGCGCTGCCCCCTCCGAACACCCCGGCGAACGTGGCCCCGCTGCGCAGGTAGGTGTTGGTGCCGTTGTACACCGACTCCTGCCCGCCACTGAGGGGCCAGCGGCCCGCAGGCTGGTAGTACTGGAACGACTTGCCGCTGCAGGTGGGCAGGCTGCCGGGGTTGGAGCGCACGCCGGATTGCACCCCGGACACCGTGCACAGGTGCTTGTCGGCGGTGATCGACGTGACTGCCAACGCCTTGATCGGAACCGTGGCGGCCAGCACCACGGAGCCCTTGCCCAGACCCTTGAGCAGCATGCGGCGCCGGCTGTCCTGGCTCGGCGACGGGGCCGCCGTGGCGTCGTCGGAGGCCGGGGATCGGTCGGGTGCTTGGCTCATGGCTGACTTTCGGAATACGTGGGCCCCAACGGGCATTCAATGGCCGCTTGCGGGTCAGCGTAACGGCCGGACGGCAGGGTAGCAAAGTTCAGTCCATATTCTCACGCGACAACGCGCCGAGACAAGGCGCGTCGTGCAGTTTTGGCCGCTTCGCCCCTCGAACAAGGGGTCCGTTTCCGGAGGCAGCCCCCCGGTCGCGGGGGTCCTGTGAGGCTCGGCGATAACATGTGCCGAACGCTCGGAGACCCATCGCGCCATGACAACGATCCACTTGAACGTCAACGGGCGACCCGTGGCCTGCCAGGCCGGCCCCGAAGCCCTGCTGATCGAGGTGTTGCGGGGCCCGCTGGGCCTGACCGGCACCCATGCCGGCTGCGACACCACCCAGTGCGGCGCCTGCACGGTGCTGCTGGACGGCGAGGCGGTCAAGAGCTGCAGCGTCCTGGCCGTCCAGGCACAGGGGTGCCGCGTGACCACGGTCGAAGGCCTCGCACGGGACGGCCAGCTGCATCCGGTGCAGCAGGCCTTCATCGACTGCCACGGCCTGCAGTGCGGCTTCTGCACGCCGGGCATGGTGATGACGGCCACCTGCCTGCTGTCGAAGACACCCCGGCCCACCGACGCCCAGATCGTCGATGCGCTCGAGGGCAACCTGTGCCGCTGCACCGGCTACGTCAACATCGTGGCCGCGGTCCGGCAGGCCGCCCAGGCCATCGAAGGCGGTGCGGCATGAGCGCGCCGGGCCGCTCCCCAGCGCGAATCCCGGAGCGCAAAGCGCGGAGGGCAGTCCAATGAGCACGAGCGTCACCGTCGGCCGCTTCGGCAGCGGCCAGGCCGTCAAGCGCATCGAAGACCCGGCGCTGGTGGCCGGCCAGGGACGTTACACCGACGACCTGTCGATGCCCGGCCAGTTGCACATGGCCTTCCTGCGGTCGCCCTACGCCCATGCCGAGATCGGCCCGATCGACACCGAGGCGGCCCAGGCGATGCCGGGCGTCGTGGCTGTCTACACCGGTGCCGACCTCGCCGAGGCCGGCGTGAAGCCGATCCCGGGGCCGGCGTCCTTCGGCCGTCCCGATGGCAGCCCCGGTGCGTCGGCGCCCCGCCGTGCCCTGGCCCACGGGCGCGTGCGCTTCGTCGGCGAGGCGGTGGTGGCCGTGGTGGCCACCAGCCTGGCCCAGGCTCGCGCGGCGGCGGACGCCGTGATGGTGGACTACGACGAACTGCCCGCCGTCGTCGACCCCTTCGACGCGATGACGCCTGGGGCGCCGGTGCTGTGCGACGTGGCGCCCGACAACATCGCTGCGGCGATGCGCCACGGCGACGCCGCGGCCACTGCGGCGGCCTTTGTCCGCGCCGTGCACACCGTGCAGGTCGACGTTGACAACCAGCGCCTGGCGCCCAGCCCGATCGAGCCTCGCTGCGTACTGGCCTGGACCGACGACGACGACGGGCGGCTGATGGTGCGCCTGTCCAGCCAGATGCCCACCGGTGTGCGCAGCTCGCTGGCCGATGCGCTGCCCGAACTCGAGGTCGACGACGTGCGCGTGCTGGTGGGCGACGTCGGCGGCGGCTTCGGCATGAAGACCGGCATCTACCCCGAGGACATCGCGGTGGCGCATGCGGCCCGCGAACTGGGGCGCCCGGTCAAGTGGCGCGCCGAGCGGCTGGAAGAGTTCCTCTCGGCCGTGCACGGCCGGGACGTGCGCAGCCGCGGCGAACTGGCGCTGGACGCCGACGGCCGGGTGCTGGCCCTGCGCGTGCGCGGGGTGGCCAATGTCGGCGCCTACGCCAGCACCACCGGCGTGGCCATCCAGGTGCTCATCGGTCCCTGGGTGCAGACCAGCGTCTACGACATCCCGGCCATCGATTTCGAGTTCACCGCGGTGATGACCAACACCGCCAGCGTCGGCGCCTACCGGGGTGCCGGCCGCCCCGAGGCGATCTACCTGGTCGAGCGGCTGATGGACGCCGCCGCGCGACGCCTGAAGCTGGACCCGGCCGAACTGCGCCGCCGCAACATGCTCCGGCCCGTGCAGATGCCCTACAAGAACCCGATGGGGCAGACCTACGACAGCGGCAGTTTCGAGAAGATCCTCGACCAGGGGCTGGCGCTGGCCGACTGGCAGGGCTACGCCGCCCGCCGCGAGGCCTCGCGCGCGCGGGGGCGCCTGCGCGGCCGCGGCATCGCCACCTTCCTGGAATGGACCGGCGGCAACGCGTTCGAGGAGCGCGTCACCGTCAACGTCACGGCCGATGGCTTCATCGAGCTGGGCTCGGCCACCCAGGCCATGGGACAGGGCATCGCCACCAGCTATGCGCAGCTGGCGGTCGACGTGTTCGACGTGCCGATCGACCGCATCCGGGTGCTGCAGGGCGACACCGACCGCGTCAACGGCTTCGGCAGCGCTGGCTCGCGCTCGCTGTTCACCGGCGGCACGGCGGTCAGCGTCGCCGCGACACGCACGCTCGACAAGGCACGCGACCTGGCCGCCCAGTCGCTGGAAGCACCGGCCGACGACCTGCAGTACCAGGCCGGTCGATTCGTCGTGGCCGGCACCGACCTGGGGGTGGACTTGTTCGAGCTGGCCGGCCAGCAGCCCGAGTCGGTCATCGTCGTCGACAGCACCAGCAGCGTCGGCGGGCCGACCTGGCCCAACGGCTGCCACGTCTGCGAGGTCGAACTCGATCCCGACACCGGCGAGGTGGCGGTGGTGGCCTATGCCTCGGTCAACGACATCGGCCGCGTCATCAGCCCGACCATCGTGCGCGGGCAGATCGAGGGCGGCGCGGTGCAGGGCATCGGCCAGGCACTGTGCGAGCGGGTGGCCTACGACCGCGAGAGCGGCCAGTTGCTCAGCGCCAGCTTCATGGACTACGCGCTGCCGCGGGCCGACGGCTTCCTCGGCTTCAAGACCGTGTTCGACACGTCCATCCCCTGTCGCACCAACGCGCTGGGCGTCAAGGGCGTCGGCGAACTGGGCACCATCGGCGCCACGCCGGCGGTGGTCAATGCGGTGATCGATGCGCTGGATGCCGCCGGGCTGGGCGCGTCGGCCGAGGCGATCCAGATGCCGGTGACGGCCGAGCGGGTGTGGCGCGCACTGCACCTGAAGCAGTTCGACCCGTCGCCGTTCCGCGGATAGGTCAGCTCCCGCCGGGGCGCCGGCCGACCACCTGGCCTGTTCGGGCGGGCTATGCGGCGCGCAGGCAGTCGACGATCTGCAGGCGCGCGGCCCGCCAGGCCGGGATGAAGCCGCCGACCACGCCCATCACGAGCGCGAAGGCCATCGACTGCCACGCGATCTGCGGGGTCAGCACGAAGCGGAAGGCCAGCTCGGCAAAGGTCTGGAAGTTGGTGGTCGACACGTCCACCGCCTGCATCGCGCTGGCCGCGGCCAGGCCCAGCACGCCGCCGATCGACGCCAGCTGCAGCGACTCGGCCATGAAGGCGCCCAGCACAGCGCGGCGCCGGAAGCCCAGTGCCCGCAGCGTGCCGATCTCGCCGGTGCGCGAGGCGACCGCGGCGAACATCGTGATCATCGCGCCCACCACCGCGCCGATCGAGAAGATCACCGCCAGCGACAGGCCCAGGATGTTGATGAAGGTGGCCAGCGCCTCGCTCTGCTCGGCATAGAAGCGGATCTCGGGCTTGGCCTCCAGCGACAGGCGCGGGTCGCCGTCGATCAGGTCGCGCGTGGCGTCGAAGCGCCCGGCGTCGGCCAGCCGGAACACGACGATCGAGTACACGCCACGCCGGAAGGCCTGCAGCATCTGCTCGGCGTCGCCCCAGATCTCGCTGTCGAAGCCGCTGCGGCTGGCGTCGTAGCGGCCGACGATCTGCCAGTCGCGGCCGGCGAAGCGCAGCGAGGCCCCGAGATCGACGCCGGCGAAGCCCTCGGCCGTGGCGCGGCCGACGACGATCTCGGACGTGCCCGGCCGGAACATCCGGCCTTCGACGATCCGCACGCCCGGGCGCAGCTGCAGGCCCCGCTCGGAGGTGCCGCGCACCGTGACGTTGCTCGGCTTGCCGTTGCTGCGCTTGGGCAGGTTGATCAGCACCACCGGCTCGGCGCTGACCAGGGGCCGGCCCAGGCCGTCGGTGGCGATGCCGGGCAAGGTCGACAGCAGGGCCGCCTGGCCGCGTTCGATGCCGCTGTTGATCTCGGCGCCGGCGCCCTTGCGCAGCACCATCACGTTGTCGGGCTGGCCGGTGGCCACCAGGGTGGAGCGGATGCCCTCGCTCATCATCAGCACGGTGGCGAACACATACACCACCAGCGCCATGCCACCGGCCGTCAGCACCGTGGTGACGCGCCGCACCCACAGGTTGCGGGCGATGTAGGCCAGGGGCACGCCGCGCATGGAATGGCTCAGCCGACGTGGCGCAGGCCCGCGACGATGTCGATGCGGCTCATGCGCCAGGCCGGCCAGGCGGCCGCCACGGCGCCCACGCCCAGCGCCGCCAGCAGTTGCAGCGCCATCGTCAGCGTGGACACCTGGAACACCGGGAACAGGGTGCCGGCGGCGCTGCGGAAGGCGCCGGCCAGCGGCCAGGTGAGCAGCAGCCCGGCGACGCCGCCGATGGCCGCGATCAGCAGGCTCTCGCCGAACAGCAGGCGCACCACGAAGCCGGGCGAGAAGCCCAGCGCCTTCAGCGTGGCGTATTCGGCCAGGCGCTCGCGGGCCGTCATCGTCATGGTGTTGGCCATCACCGCCATGATGATCACCACGATGATCAGGCTCACCGCCTGCACCGCCACCAGGATGGCCTCGCTCATCGAGACGAAGCTCAGCTGGAAGGCGGCCTCGGTTTCGGTCATGGTCTCGGCCAGCGAGTTGGCGAAGAGCTTGTCCACCCGCTGGCCGATCAGCGCCGCGTTGGTGGGCTCGTCGATGCCGACGATGTACACGCCCACCTGGTCGGCGCGGCCCTTGAAGCGCTGGCGCAGGCTCTCGTTGATGTAGCCCCAGTGCACCAGCATCTGGCTCTCGTCGGTCTTGGCCTCGGCGCCATCCCAGATGCCGCGCAAGGTGAAGGTCCAGGTGCCGGGGTAGATGGTGCCGCGCAGCGGGATCGCATCGCCGAGCTTCCAGCCGAACTTGTCGGCCAGCTTGCGGCCGACCACCGCGCCCTGGCGGTCGCGCAGGAAGGCCAGCTTCTGCTCGTCGGGGATGCGGTACTCGGGGTACAGCGGCAGGTAGGTGGCGGGGTCGACCGCGAACTGCGGGAAGAAGTTGCGCTCGGTGACGTACACGCCGCCGAACCAGTTGGCCCAGCTCACCTGCCGCACCCCTTCGACGGCGCGCAGGCGCTGGGCGTAGTTGAGTGGCAGCGGGAAGGTCAGCGAGATGTTGCTGCGGGTGATCAACCGGGTGCTGCTGCTGCCCTCGACCCCGGCGTACCAGGCGTCGACGATGGTGCGCAGCAGGCCGAAGGCGCAGATCGCCACCACCAGGCCCACCAGCGTCAGGCCGGTGCGCAGCTTGTGGCGGAAGGCGTTCTTCAGCAGCAGCTTCAGCAGGAACATGGCTCAGAGGCTGAGAGGAATTCGAGCGTGCCCGAGCGACGCCCCCAGACGTGCCCGATCTAGGCGCAAAGCGCAGCCATAGCTCGGGCTATGGCGAGCACTGTAACGACGAGCGGGTGCGTTTGGGGGTGGTGAGCGGGCATGATCGAAAGACTCTCAGCCGCTCAGGCCCCGGCGGCCACGTCGTCCACCAGTACGCCCTTTTCCAGGTGCACCATGCGGCCGGCACGGGCGGCGGCCTTGGGGTCGTGGGTGACCATCACGATGGTCTTGCCCAGTTCGTGCACCAGTTGGTCGAGCAGGCCCAGCACCTCGTCGCCGGTGGTGCGGTCGAGGTCACCGGTGGGCTCGTCGGCGACGATCAGCACCGGGTCGGTGACCAGCGCCCGGGCGATGGCCACGCGCTGCTGCTGTCCGCCGGAGAGCTCGCTCGGGTAGTGGTCGGCGCGGTCTGTCAGGCCCACCAGGTCGAGCACCGCCGCGACGCGCTCGTGCCGCTCGCGCGACGACAGGCCGGTCAGCAGCAGCGGCAGCTCGACGTTGTCGAAGGCCGACAGCACCGGCATCAGGTTGTAGAACTGGAAGATGAAGCCGACGTGGGCGGCCCGCCAGTCGGCCAGCGCGCCTTCACCCAGCCGGGCGATGTCGACGCCGCCGATCTCGATGGTGCCGCGGTCGGGTTTGTCGATGCCGGCGATCAGGTTCAGCAGCGTGCTCTTGCCCGAGCCGCTGGGGCCCATCAGGGCCACGAACTCGCCGACGGCCACGTCGAGGTGGATGTCCTCCAGCACCGGGATCGCCTGGCCGCCGCGCACATAGCCCTTGCGAAGGTTGGCGATGCGGATCAGCGGCGCCGTCATTTCGTCGCCACCGACACCTTGGCGCCGGCCTGCAGCGTGTCGCCCGGGTTCAGCACCAGGCGGTCGCCGGATTTCAGCGCGCTGGAGGTCAGTTCCTGCAGGTCGCCGATGCGCCGGCCGGGCGTCACCGGCACGGCCTCCACGATGTCGCCGACCACGCGGAACACCAGCTTCGCGCCGCCCCGCTCGACGATGGCCTTGGGCTGCACCGCGATCACCGCCTTCTGGTCGTCGGCGGTGGCCGGCTTCGACAGGAAGCTGACCTTGGCGCTCATCTCCGGCAGGATGCGCGGGTCGAGCACTTCGAAGCGGATCTTCGTCATCACCGTGGCCTTGGCCCGGTCCACCGTGGGCACGATGCGGGCGACGCTGCCGCGCAGGCGCATGTCGGGCAGTGCGTCGAGCGTGATCTCCACCGGCTGGTCGACCTTGACCTGGGCGACGTTGCTCTCCGACACGTCGGCCTCGACCTCCAGCGTGCCCATGTCGGCCATCGTGACCACCGCGCCCGAGGTGCCGCTGGCGCTGGAGAACGGCGTGATCATGTCGCCGACGTTGGCGTTCTTGACCAGCACCACGCCGTCGAACGGGGCGCGGATCTCGGTGTTGCCCTGGGCCACCTGCTGCACCCGCACCTGCGCGCGGCTCTGGCCCAGCGCCGCCTGGGCGGTGCCGATGGCGGCCTGCTGCGTGGCCAGCGCCGAGCGCGCCACGTCCACCCGCCGCCGCGCGCCGTCCACCGCCTGCGGCGAGACGAAGCCCTGGGCCTGCAGCGCCTGCTGGCGCTCGAGTTCGACCTCGGCGTTGGCCAGTTCGGCCCGGGCCTGCCCCACCGCCGCCTCGGCCTGCACCTTGGCCGCCTGCGCCTGCAGCACACCCACTTCGGCCGAGGCCAGGCTGGCTTGCACGTCGGCGGCGTCGAGTCGGCCGATCAGGTCGCCCTGCTTGACCACGCTGCCTTCGCGCACCCGCAGCTCGATCAGCCGGCCGGTGCCCTTGGAGGCCACGGCGGCGCGGCGCTGTGCCACCACGTAGCCCGAGGCCGTGAGCGCGGCATAGGCCTGCGACGGGTAGGCCACCACCACCGAGCCCACCTGCACCGCCACCGGCCGCGGTGCCAGTGCCGCCACGCCAGCGCCGAGCAACAGCACGCCGCCGACCACCCAGGGCCACCAGCGCCGCCGCCGCCTCAGCGAGGGGGCGGCGCTGCGGTCGATCGTCAGGCGGCTGAGTCGGGACGGGGCGGGGGCGCCGGCATCGGCCGTGGGCGCGCGGTCATCGGAGGAAGCCATGCCAGCGAGCATGCCATGGATGCGGCGCCCGATCGGCGCGACGGTCAATTCGCCGGCCGCGCCCCCTGACGAGGGACCTGAGCGGCCGTCCACAGCGTCTTGCGGGCGCAGCCGCCCCAGGGCTCGCCACGGGTGAGCGCTGCCACGAAACCGGGCCGGTCGACGATCCACGCGCCGCCGACGGCCGTGACGCCCCGGGCGAACAGAGCCTCGGGCAGGCAACCGGCGCCGGGGCCGATCATCGCCACCTGGCGTGCCCGGGAGCACGCCGCCAGGATGGCGTCGAGCGTGTCGTTCAACAGCACCGTGCTGGTCGTCAGCACCTTGTCGCAATCGGCCAGGGCGGCCGGGTCCAGGCTCACGGTGAAATCCGCCCGCGCGCCGGCCAGGTCTTCGCGCAGTTCCAGCACCGTCAGGCGGGCGCCGCAGGCCGTCACCCGGCGCACCAGCGGCGGGAACAGGCCCACCATGCCGATGTGCTCGCCCGGCTGCGGGTCGAGCCCGCCGATGGCGTCGGTGGCGTCCGGCGGCACCCGGCCGGCGCGGTCGAGCAGGTGGCGGCTGAGCGCATTCACCGCCGCAAAGCCCAGCGCCCGCTCGGCGCCACGGCCGTCGCGCCAGCGGCCGGCCAGTTCGAGGGCGTCGGCCCCGACCACCTGCCGATCCGAGCCGGCGCTGGCCAAGCGCGCCAGCGTGTCGTCCAGCAGCACGTAGCTCAGGCCCAGCGAGCCGTCGTCCAGTTCGATGGCGCAGAACTCACCGTCCTTGGTGCCGTTCCACGGCCTGGGCGGCAGGTGCAGCGCGCGCACGCGCGGCGCCGGCCCGGCGAGGCCGTCCTTCAGTTGCGCCAGCAGGTCGTCGGCCAGGGTCATGGCGGACGATCATGCCGCATCGGGCCTTGAAAGCGCCACGCCGGCCCCAAAATGCCGCCCGCGCGTCCGAGGAGTTCCGAGGGACGCTTCCGCACCCCTTCCAAGATCGACACCATGACCAAACAGACGCACGCCTTCCAGGCCGAGGTCAAGCAGATCCTGCACCTCGTCACCCATTCGCTCTACTCCAACAAGGAGATCTTCCTGCGCGAGCTGGTCTCCAACGCGTCCGACGCCTGCGACAAGCTGCGTTTCGAGGCGCTGGACAACGCCGCGCTGTACGAGGACGCGCCCAACCTCGAAGTGCGCGTGTTCTTCGACACCGAGGCCAAGACCCTGACCATCCGCGACAACGGCATCGGCATGAGCGCCGACGAGGCCGCCTCGCACCTGGGCACCATCGCCAAGAGCGGCACCCGCGAATTCGTCGCCCGGCTCGAAGGCGAGCAGAAGAAGGACGCCAACCTGATCGGCCAGTTCGGCGTGGGCTTCTATTCCGGCTTCATCGTCGCCGACCGCATCACGGTGGAATGCCGCCGAGCCGGCCTGCCCGCCGACCAGGGCGTGCGCTGGTCGAGCGAGGGCACCGGCGAGTACGAACTGGAGACCATCGACCGCACCACCCGCGGCACCGACGTCATCCTGCACCTGCGCGACGAGGAGGCCGACGAGTTCCTCAAGACCTGGAAGCTCAAGTCGGTCATCGGCAAGTACTCCGACCACATCTCGCTGCCCATCCTGATGAAGAAGGAAAGCTGGGACGACGAGAAGAAGGAGCAGGTCGTCACCGACGAATGGGAAACGGTGAACAAGGCCGCCGCGCTGTGGACACGCAGCAAGAGCGACATCACCGACGCCGAGTACCAGGCCTTCTACCAGCAGATCAGCTACGACACCCAGCCGCCGCTGGCCTACACGCACAACCGCGTCGAGGGCCGCAGCGAGTACACGCAGCTGCTGTTCGTGCCGGCCAAGGCGCCGTTCGACCTGTGGAACCGCGACAAGCGCGGCGGCGTCAAGCTGTACGTCAAGCGCGTCTTCATCATGGACGACGCCGAGGCGCTGATGCCGGTGTACCTGCGCTTCGTCAAGGGCGTGATCGACTCGGCCGACCTGCCGCTGAACGTCAGCCGCGAGCTGCTGCAGGAAAGCCGCGACGTCAAGGCCATCCGCGAGGGCAGCACCAAGCGCGTGCTGGGCATGCTGGAGTCGCTGGCCGACAGCGAGAGCGCCGAGGACAAGGCCAAGTACCAGGCCTTCTGGAACGAGTTCGGCGCGGTGCTGAAGGAAGGCATCGGCGAAGACTTCGCCAACCGCGAGCGCCTGGCCAAGCTGTTCCGCTTTGCGTCCACCCACGCCGACGAGGGCGTGTCCTTCGCCGACTACGTGTCGCGCATGAAGGAAGGCCAGGAGGCCATCTACGTCATCACCGCCGATTCGCTCACGGCCGCCAAGTCCAGCCCGCAGCTCGAGATCTTCCGCAAGAAGGGCATCGAGGTGCTGCTGCTGGTCGACCGTGTGGACGAATGGCTGCTGAGCCACCTGTACGAGTTCGAAGGCAAGCCGCTGCAGAGCGTGGCCAAGGGCGCGGTCGATCTCGGCACGCTGCAGGACGAGGAAGAGAAGAAACAGGCCGAGGCGGTGGCCGAGGCCTTCAAGCCGACGCTCGACAAGCTGAAGGACGCGCTGAAGGACCGCGCCAAGGACGTGCGGGTGACCACCCGCCTGGTCGACTCGCCCGCCTGCCTGGTGGTGGAAGAGGGCGACATGAGCTCGCACCTGGCCCGCATGCTGAAACAGTCGGGCCAGAGCGCGCCGAAGTCGCAGCCCATCCTCGAAGTCAACGCCGAGCACGCGCTGGTCAAGCGCATGGCGGCGGACGAGGGGCGCTTCGACGATCTGGCGAACATCCTGTTCGACCAGGCCATGCTTGCCGAGGGCGGTCAGCTGGACGATCCGGCGGCCTACGTGGCGCGGGTGACCCGCCTGCTGGCGGCCTGAGCCGGCTGGCGGCCCGGCCCCGCGCGGGCCGCTGTGCTCAGTCCGGCAGCGGCAGCTCGAGCGGCGGCTCGGCCATCGCGTCGACCTGCTCTCTCAGTTGCATGGTCTGCTGGCCCCAGTAGCCCGGCGTGCCGAACCACGGAAAGGCGGCCGGGAAGGCCGGGTCCGTCCAGCGCTCGGCCAGCCAGGCCGAGTGGTGGATCATGCGCAGGGTGCGCAGTGGTTCGATCAGCGCCAGTTCGCGCCGGTCGAAGGCCTTGAACGCGACATAGCCCGCCAGCACGGTGGCCATCTGCGCGGCCATCGCCTCACGGCCGCCGGACAGCAGCATCCACAGGTCCTGCACCGCGGGGCCGTTGCAGGCGTCGTCCAGGTCCACCACGTGCGGGCCTTCGTCGCGCCAGAGGATGTTGCCCGGATGGCAGTCGCCATGCAGCCGCAGCGCGGTTGGCCGAATCGCCGCGAAGGCCGCGTCGACCGCTTTCAATGCGTCATGGCAGGCATCCAGCCAGCCCGGGGCTTGCGCGGGCGGGAGCAGGTCCATCGCCAGGATGCGGTCGCGCGCGCCGTGGCCGAATGTCTGCGCATCCATCGTCCGGCGAGTCTCGAACGGGCGGCGCGCGCCCACGGCGTGCAGCCGCCCGATGAAGCGCCCGAGCCAGGCCAGGGTGCCGTCTTGTTCGAGTTCGGGTCCGTGGCCGGCGCGTCGCGGGTAGACGGCGTGCCGGAAGGGCTGCCCGTCGATCGTGACGTGGGCCAGCGTCGAGCCGCCGGGCAGCACGATGGGGGCGACCACCGGCACCTCGGCCTCGGCCAGCTCGAGCGAGAACGCGTGCTCTTCGAGGATCTGATCGTCGGTCCAGCGGCCCGGCCGGTAGAACTTGGAGACGATGGTGCCGCCGTCCTCCAGTTGCACCTGGAACACCCGGTTCTCGTATGAGTTGAGCTGCAGCAGCCGGCCGTCGCCGCGCACGCCAACGGCGTCGAGTGCGTCCAGCAGGGCCTGCGGGTTCAGGCGATCGAAGGGGTGTTCGTGGGCAGCAGGCATCGCCCATTGTCGGCGCATCACCCCCGGGGCCTACCCTGGCGGCCGACCGATGGGCGCAGGTTCAGTGGCGCGTCGGTGTCGTCGGCGCGCGCATGGCGCCCGGCGTTCGCGCGACGCCCGCTGCGGGTTCGGCCGCAGGCAGGAGCGAGTCGACGCCGGGCGGCACGGTGTCCAGCGCACCCGACTCGCTGTTGCCGGCCTCGCGCCGGCTGTCCGCGGCGAAGAACGAATCGTTGAAGAACCCGGAGTCCTGCCACAGCGTGGTGCGCTCCCGACGCCGCGACGCCACGGCGGTCGACAGGGTGTTCTGGGCCTCGTAGATGGCAGGTGCCGGCTGCGGCCCGCGCGACGCGGCCGCGCTCTGCGGCACCAGCATCTGCAGTTCGGGAATCGACGGCAGGTGGTCGATCGGGCAGCGCAGGTAGCGCACGCGGCAGGCGCTGAGCACGGCCTGCTTGATCTGTCCGACACGGTTCAGCCCGCCGCGTTCGTTGGACAGGTCGACCGCGGCCAGCACGCGGCCATTGGCACTGCACACGGCGAACGTGACGTGGATGCCGCCCAGCAGGTCGTACCAGTAGCGCACCTGCTGCGGGTCGTTCGGCTGGCAGAACCGGACCAGCGGCAACTTGGACAGCACGATGTGGTGCGGCAGTGCCTCGCGCAGTTGGCGGTACACGCGGCGCTCGTCGTTGCTGAAGACGGGCCGCGCCGTCAGGGCCCACTCGGTGGGCAGCGGACGGGCTGCGCCCGGCCGGCGCGGACGCAGCGCCAACCACACCAACGCCGGCGCCATCACGGCCACCGCGACGAGGGCAATGATCCACGGAAGGGTCTGTTGCATCGATGGGCCAGGCGGAGACGACACGCCGTGGAGTCGATCCACGACCTGCCAGTGAATGGGAGCAACTGATATTACCCCGCAGGACCTCACTGCGCCGCGCGGTCACGGCGCAGGCAGGCCTCCGTGTCAGGGGGCTTTCCCTCGGATGAGGGATGAGACCCGATCGGGCGCTCAGTCGCGGTCGACTCGGGCCGTCGATCGAACGCCGGAACGCACCTCGGCAATGGCATCGACCATCGCACCAACGATCTGGGAGTGCTGCTTCAGGCGGTAGTCCAGGGCTGCGGCGCCCTCGGCCACCACCTGCTCGAAGTGCGAGGCCATGGTCTCGGGGGGCAGCTTGAGGTAGGCCTCCGACTCGGGCCCGTCGCGTTCGACCGTCGCCCCGGCGCGCCGGGCAATGCGCAACATGGCCGCGTTCTCACTGAGGGCATGGATGAAGATCGTTCCGAAACCCCGGTTGCGGGCGTGCAGCATGGCGTGCTCGAACAATTTGCCGCCGTAACCACGGCCACGCAGTCGCCCGACCACCGAGCCACCGAACTCTGCCGCGCCCACCGCGCCGGCAGGCCCCGCGGGCAGTTTTGCCACGTCGCGCGCCGGGCAAGCCAGGTGGGCGAGGGCGACGATTTCCAGTCGCCGATTGAACACACCAAAGATCTCGTCGCGATCGAAGTCCAGGCTGTCGACGTAGCGGGCCAAGTGTTCGTCGTTGGCCTGGTAGCCGAAGCGCAGGTAGCGGTCCCGGTCCGAGAGCGCGTGGAGATGGTCCAGAATCCGGTCCCGGTGCGCGGGGGCCAGCGAGCGGATGGGAATCCAGGGCAGGCGCTGTACGGCTTCAGCGGTCGTGCCGGCGCCGGCGGCCGGGCTGCTGTGTCCGACGACGGGGCCATTGGCGCGGTCGTCGGCCGTCAGCGCGGGGTTCGGTGTGTTCGGCATGGCCTCATCCGTGTTGCGGGAAAACCCTTATACACGATCTCGGCGCAGGCGTATGTGGGTTGGCGAAGGGTGAGGTTGTTGCGGCTGCAGGGTTGAGGCTATACTCCTCGGCTGCCCGAATGATGGCCGGGCAGGCTGTGAGCGCCCATGTGGGGCTTGCAGGTCGCTGGTGCAGTTCATGGGGCAGCAATGCTCTCGAGGGGCTGCGGGATCTCGATCTTGCCGAAAATGCCGAGAGGCTGCCCTGATAAGCAGTTCCGAGGCGGTCGGTCACGAGCGGCCAGCCATCTTGTCATGCGTTTCCTGTGCGGCAGAGTCGATGTCGGGGAACGCACCAACACAGAAGCACTCATGAAGACCTTCAGCGCCAAGCCGGCCGAGGTGAAGCACGAGTGGTTTGTGCTCGATGCCACCGATAAGGTGCTCGGACGTGTCGCCAGCGAAGTGGCACTCCGTTTGCGCGGCAAGCACAAGGCCATTTACACGCCTCACGTCGACACCGGTGATTTCATCATCGTCCTCAATGCCGAGAAGCTCCGTGTCACGGGCAACAAGGCCGAGCAAAAGGTGTACTACCGCCACTCCGGCTATCCGGGCGGCATCTACGGCACCAAGTTCAAGGACATGCAAGCCAAGCACCCCGGCCGCGCGCTGGAGAAGGCCGTGAAGGGCATGCTGCCCAAGGGCCCGCTCGGCTACGCGATGATCAAGAAGCTGAAGGTGTATGCCGGGAATTCGCACCCGCACACCGCCCAGCAGCCCAAGGCGCTGGAACTTTAAGGAGCGGTGATGATCGGCAATTGGAACTATGGCACCGGCCGCCGCAAGTCGTCGGTGGCACGCGTCTTCATCAAGAAGGGCGAAGGCCTGATCGTGGTGAACGGCAAGCCCGTCGACCAGTATTTCGGTCGGCAGACCTCGATCATGATCGTCAAGCAGCCGCTGCTGCTGACGAACAATGAAATGACGTTCGACATCAAGGTGAACGTGAACGGCGGTGGCGAATCCGGGCAGGCCGGTGCGGTCCGCCACGGCATCACCCGCGCCCTGATCGACTACGACGCAACGCTCAAGCCCGACCTGAGCCACGCCGGCTTCGTCACGCGTGACGCGCGTGAGGTCGAGCGCAAGAAGGTCGGTCTGCACGGCGCCCGCCGTCGGAAGCAGTTCAGCAAGCGCTGATCTGCACCCCGGGGCGACCCCGGCTCGATGCTGGAACCCAGGGCCGCTCGATGCGGCCCTTTTCATTTCTGTACCGACCATGCGCTGGAAACTGCTGCGCAGACGCCTGTCGATCAGTGCCCCGCGCGTCATCGTGCGGCGGCATCTGCCGTGGCCTCTGCGTTGGGCGGCCGTCGCGGTGGTGCTGGGGTTCTCCGGTGCGATCGCGCTGTGGGCGTTCGAACTGGGCAAGGACCTGGCCGGTCTCGACCATGATGCCAAGGACGAACTGGCGCGCCTGCGCATCGAGGTGGCGCAGTTGCGCGAGGCCCGCGACAAGGCCCAATCGCTGGCCGACACCGCGGGCAGTGTGCTGAAGGCCGAGCGCACCGCGCAGGACCGCTTGATGCAGCAGGTGCGCCAGCTCGAGGCGGGCAACCAGGCACTGCGCGCCGACCTCGGATTCTTCGAGCGCCTGTTGCCGGCCACGGGCGGCGACGGCCTGTCGATCCGGTCGCTGCAGGCCATTCCCCAGGCGCCGGGTCAGTTGCGTTTTCAGTTGCTGGTGATGCAGGGTGGCAAGAGCCCCGCCGAATTCAAGGGGCGCTTCGACCTGGTGCTCGGCGGCATGCTGGAAGGCCGCCCCTGGACACTCCTGGCAACGACGGGCGGAACTTCATTGGTGCTGACCCAGTACGCGCGCAGCGAAGGGCTCGTCGAGTACCCTGCTGCGGCTGTGGTAAAAACGGTACAGGTGAGGATCGTCGACGACGCTGGCGCCATGCGCGCCTCGCACACCCTGAGGCTGTGACGCAAAGGCGCTTGGCGTTTGACATGAAGGATGACCGATGTGGTTCAAGCGCAAGGCACAGCCGCCGATCCGCTCGTTGATCGGCGAGGGCACGCGCCTCCAGGGCAACCTGAACTTCACCGATGGCCTGCGCATCGACGGTGAAGTCGACGGCGACATCGTTGCCTTGGGTGATGCGCCGAACTTGCTGGTGATCAGCGAAAAAGCCCGGGTCCATGGCAAGGTCAAGGCCGGGCATGTGATCATCAACGGAGAAGTGCTCGGCCCGGTTGAATCGACCGAGTTGCTGGAGTTGCAGCCGAAGGCCCGCGTCACGGGGCAAGTCAACTATCTGCTCTTGGAGATGCATGTCGGCGCAAGGGTCGAAGGGGATCTTCGGCCGGGCAGGACGGATGATCGTCCCGTGCTCACGCTGGCATCGTCGAAATCCGCCTGATCGAAGGCCTTGCGGCTGCGCCAGTCCCACCCCATATTCCGTCAAGATTTTTCTGGAGCCCACCCCATGAATGCAGTTGCAGAGTCTCTCGCCGCCGATCCGATCGCCATGCCGTCGCCCCTGGTGTTCACCGACAGTGCCGCGGCCAAGGTGGCCGATCTGGTGGCCGAAGAGGGCAATCCCGACCTCAAGTTGCGCGTGTTCGTGCAGGGCGGCGGGTGTTCGGGCTTCCAGTACGGATTCACCTTCGACGAGGTCGTGAACGACGACGACACGCAGATGACCAAGCACGGCGTCACGCTGCTGATCGATGCCATGAGCCTGCAGTACCTCGTCGGTGCGGAGATCGACTACAAGGAAGACCTGCAGGGTGCGCAGTTCGTGATCAAGAACCCCAACGCCACCACGACCTGTGGTTGCGGATCGAGTTTCTCAGCCTGATCAACCGGCTGGGTGCAGGGCACCCAGCACGCGAGAGCCGGCCGCGCCGGTGACCTCCGGTCGATTGCCGGGCAGGTGCTCGACCCGCACGTACGCGAGCCACGCAAACGCAGCTGCCTCCACCTGCAGCGGCGGGAGGCCGACGGCCGACGTCGAGACGACCTCGCATCGCGCGAGGTGAGCCTGGATTCGTCGCATCAGGTGGGCGTTGAGCGCGCCACCCCCACAGACCATCAAGCGCGTCGTCGCCGGGGCGGTGGCTTGCAGTGCCAGGCAGGCGGCCCGAGCAGTGAGTTCGGTCAAGGTGGCCTGGACAGCCTCAGGGGCCAGGTCGCCCGCCGGGGCCACCTTTGACAGCATGGCGTCGAGCCACGGCGGATTGAACAGATCACGCCCTGTGCTCTTCGGTGGTGGCTTGGCGAAGTAGGGCTCGGCGAGCATCTGCTCGAGCAGGCTGTCATGGACCTGCCCGCTGGCAGCCCAGGTGCCCTCGGCGTCGAAGCCGGCGCCTGTGTGTCGCGCGCACCAGTGGTCCATCAAGGCGTTGCCCGGTCCACAGTCGAAGCCGCCGACACCGCCATCGGCCCGCAGCAGGCTGAGGTTGGCAATGCCGCCGACATTGAGCACGGCCTGATCCTGGCCCGGCCGGAACCAGCACGCGGCGTGGAAGGCGGGCACCAGGGGTGCGCCCTGGCCCCCTGCCGCGACGTCACGACTGCGGAAATCGCAGGCCACGTCGATGCCGGATCGCTCGGCAAGCGCCGCACCGTTGAGCAACTGGATCGTGTAGCCGCACCGGTCGAACTCACCGGGACGGTGGCGCACTGTCTGGCCATGTGCGCCGATGGCCCGCACATCGGCAGGTGCCACGTTGGCGGCGGCCAGCAGGCGGTGCACCGAGTCGGCGTACCAGTCGGCGAGCGCGTTGGCGGCCAGGGCTGCGCGGTGCAGTTCGTTGGCGCCAGGCGCATTCAGGTCCATCAGCGCCTGCCGCAGCGCTGGCGGCATGGCCCCGTGATCGTGGCCCAGGACCTGCACTGGCAGGGCGCCTTCTCCGGGGATGCGCACGAGCACGCTGTCCACGCCATCCATCGAGGTGCCGGACATCTGTCCGACGTACAACGCCATCGTGGCGAACCGTGATGCGAGGGCGGGGCTTACTCGCTGTCGGCGCGGGCGCCCCGCGTCGACCCTGCGGTGTCCAGGCCGGCCTGCGCTGACGCCGCCAGGATCTGGAAGCGAGCCCTGGAACTGGCCTCGACGGCGACCGTCTCGGCCTGCCTTGCGATGGTCAACGGGTCCTGGAATTGGCCACCCACACGCAGCTCGAAGTGCAGGTGAGGCCCGGTGGCCCAACCCGTGGCACCGACCTGGCCGATCGATTGGCCTTGGCTGACGCGCTGGCCCTGGCGGACGTCGATGCGGCTGAGGTGCGCATAGACGGTGGATTTGTCGCCGCCGTGTTTGAGGGTGATGACGTTGCCGTAGCCGTTCTGCCAGCCGGCTTTCTCGACGACGCCGTCGCCCACGGCGTTGACCGGAGTTCCGGTCGGCGCGGCGTAGTCGACGCCGTTGTGGGCACGCCAAGTCTGCATGATGGGGTGCAGGCGCTGCGCAAAGCCCGAGGTCATGCGAGAAAATGCCACGGGGCTGGCCAGAAAGCCGCGGCGCTTGCTGCGGCCATCGAAGCCGAAATAGGCGCCCTTGCCGGTGGCCGGGTCGGTGAACCAGACGGCTTGCGAGCTGCGTCCGGCGTGCGTGAACTCGGCGGCCAGCACGCGGCCGATGCCTTCGTTCCAGCTGATCGGGTGACCATCGGCCAGCAGCGATTCGAACATCACATTGAAGCTGTCGCCCTTGCGGAGCTCACGGTGAAAGTCGATCTCGGTCGCGAAGATTTCGAGCATCTGCGCCGCGATGCCGTCGGGCAGACCGGCATCGTCGATGGCGGCGAACAGGCTGCTGCGGACGGTGCCGCTGCCCATGCGCACCTGAGCCATCAGAGGTGCGGTATCGATCTGGCTGACAAAGCGGCCGTTGGCACGCTGCAGGCTGAGGCGGGTGAAGTGGGTGAGCTGTTGGGCGTCGTCCTGGGCCGGATAGCGTGCGATCAGTTCGACCAAGGTGCCATCGGGCAGGGTGCGGGCCTGAACCATCTTGCCGGCGCGGCCCTCGATCAGTCGCCGCGCCCACCGGTCTGTGCGGATGTATGCCGCCGCGGCAGGGTCGGACACGCCGAGTCGGCGCAGCAGGTTGTCGGCGGTGTCGCTGCCGCGGGTGAGATCGGACCGCCACAGTTGCAGGTCGTGGAACGCGAGGTCTTCGGCCTGCCGCTCGAGGTCGGACGGCACCACGGCCTCGGAAACAAGGCGCTGGGGCAGGTCGGCAGCATCCGGCGCCATCGGCGCAATGCCAAAGGCCGCCACTGCGAAGCCGCCGAGTGCCGTCAGCAGCACGGCGGACAGTCGCCGCGGGTGACGGCGAACCAGTGAATGCAGGCTCGCCAACGGCCGCAGTGCCAACTGAGTGATCGAGTCCAACGAAATGAATCCTCTCGGGGCCGGGACGGGTGCCGACCGGGGAGACTGCGGAGGGCGTCCTCTAGAATCTCTGATTCTGTGAAGCGTGCGGTGCTTTCGAAGACAAGCACGCGCCCGCCCCAGTCCGCAGGCGAGTCGCGAGTATAGCCGCGACCTACCGCCTGGCACCCTGCGAAAAGCACCAACTTCTGCCCATGTCGACCCCTCCGAACGCCGCCCCCGACGGCACACATCCGGTCACCGAACGCGTCCAGGAGGCGCTGGAGATTTCGCTGCGCGGCTGTGACGAACTGCTGCCTCAGGGCGACTGGGTGCGCAAGCTGGCCCGCGCCGAGGCGACCGGCACGCCCCTGCGAATCAAGCTCGGGCTCGATCCGACAGCCCCCGATCTGCACCTGGGCCACACGGTGGTGTTGAACAAGATGCGGCAGTTGCAGGACCTGGGGCACCAGGTGATCTTCCTGGTGGGGGATTTCACCTCGATGATCGGTGACCCGTCGGGGCGCAACACCACCCGTCCGCCGTTGACGCGCGAGCAGATCGAGGCGAATGCCCAGACCTACTACGCGCAGGCCAGCCTGGTGCTCGACCCCGACAAGACCGAGATCCGCTACAACAGCGAGTGGAGCGACCCGCTCGGCGCCCGCGGCATGATCCAACTGGCCGCCCGCTACACGGTGGCGCGCATGATGGAGCGCGACGATTTCAAGAAGCGATTCGAATCGAACACGCCGATCAGCGTTCACGAGTTCCTCTATCCGTTGATGCAAGGCTACGACTCGGTGGCGCTCAAGAGCGATCTTGAACTCGGCGGCACCGACCAGAAGTTCAACCTGCTGGTCGGCCGTGCGCTGCAACAGGAGTACGGTCAGGAACCACAGTGCATCCTGACCATGCCCCTGCTCGAAGGGCTGGACGGCGTGGACAAGATGTCCAAGAGCAAGAACAACTACATCGGCCTCACCGAGTCGGCCAACCTGATGTTCGCCAAGACGCTGTCCGTCAGCGACGACCTGATGTGGCGCTGGTTCACGCTGCTGAGCTTCCGGCCGCTGGCCGAGATCGAGGCCTTGCGCACCGAGGTGTCCGGCGGGCGCAACCCGAAGGAGGCCAAGGTGATGCTGGCGCGCGAGTTGGTCACGCGATTCCACAGTGTCGCGGCCGCCGATGCGGCCGAGCAGGACTTCGCCAACCGAGCCCGTGGCGGGGTGCCCGACCAGATCGACGAGGTGCGGCTCGGCGGTGCACCGCTGGCGATCGGCGCCCTGCTCAAGCAAGCGGGGCTGGTGCCCTCGACC
This sequence comes from Ideonella sp. A 288, assembly GCF_002198735.1. GTDB lineage: Bacteria > Pseudomonadota > Gammaproteobacteria > Burkholderiales > Burkholderiaceae_C > Pseudaquabacterium. The sequence continues at coordinate 88,115 of NZ_MWLO01000137.1, read as the reverse complement.
AGCGAGGCCCTGCGCATGATCGAACAGGGCGGCGTGCGCCTGGATGGTGCGGTGGTCAGCGACAAGGCGCTGAAGGTGCCGGCCGGCACGGTGGTGGTGCAGGTGGGCAAGCGCAAGTTCGCGCGCGTGACGATCGACGTCTGAGACTCCCGGCCGGCCACTGCCTTCTCTCCTCCCGATGCAGGTCAGCTCCTACCTCAAGCTGTCGATCGCGGTGGCCGTGGCCACCATTGCGCTGAAAACCGGGGCCTGGTGGCTGACGGGCTCGGTCGGGCTGTTGTCGGACGCGCTGGAGTCGCTGGTCAACTTGGCCGGCGCCACGTTCGCCCTGGCGATGGTCACGGTGGCCGCCCAGCCACCCGACGACGACCACCCCTACGGGCACCACAAGGCCGAGTACTTCTCGAGCGGCTTCGAGGGTGTGCTCATCCTCGTGGCCGCCATCGCCATCATGTGGGCGGCCGCCAGCCGTCTGGCAGCGCCGCAACCGCTCGAATCGCTGGGACTGGGCCTGCTGCTGTCGGTGATCAGCTCCGTGCTCAACGGTGCCCTGGCCTGGGCCATGCTGCGCAAGGCGCGCGAGCACCGCTCGATGGCACTGGAGGCCGATGCCCGCCACCTGTTCACCGATGTGTGGACCTCGGCCGGTGTCGTGGTCGGGCTGGGGGCGGTGCACTGGACCGGCTGGCTGTGGCTGGATCCGGTGATCGCCATCCTGCTCGGCCTGAACATCGCGCGCGAAGGCGTCCACCTGGTGTGGCGCTCTGCCGATGGCCTGATGGACCAGGCCGTCGAACCCGAGACCCGGGCCGAGATCGACCGGGTCCTCGCGAGTTTCGACCATGCCACGATCCGCTTCGACCATGTCACCACGCGCCGGGCGGGACAGCGCCGCTATGTCGACCTGCACATGCACATGCCGGCGGCCTGGTCATTGGGTCGCTCGGCGGCTTTGCGGGTGTCGGTGGAACAAGCCCTGATGAGTGCGGTGCCTGGACTGCGCGCGACGATCCAGTTGCTGCCGATGGACATGGAGGCGCACTTCGACGACCCGAAGGATCCCCTGTGATCGGGCTGGTTCAGCGCGTGTCGGAAGCCAGGGTCACCGTGGACGGAGCTGTGCTCGGCGAGATCGGCCATGGCCTGCTGGTGCTGGTGTGTGCCGAGCCGGCGGACACGCCCGCGCACGCGGCCAGGATGGTGGACAAGCTGCTCAAGCTGCGCATCTTTTCAGACGACGCCGGCAAGATGAACCGCAGCGTGGTCGACGTGGCGGGCGGCCTGCTCATCGTCAGCCAGTTCACCCTGGCGGCCGATGTGAGCGGCGGCAACCGGCCGAGCTTCACGGCGGCCGCCGGACCGGACCTGGGGCGCCAGCTCTATGAGCGTGTGCTCGCGCTGGCCCGCGAGCGGCATCCCGTGGTGGCCTGCGGCGTGTTCGGCGCCGACATGCGGGTCGCGCTGGTCAACGACGGGCCGGTGACGATTCCCTTGCGCATCACCTGAGCGCGGCCATGAAGAAGGGGCCCGCGAGGGCCCCGTGACCGACGGCGCGACCCAGGGCCGCGCCGCATGGTGACATGCGTTGCCGCGAGACTCAGTCGGCGTACTGGCCGGCCGCCTTGATGGCCGGGCCCCACTTGGCGATCTCGGATTCGACGAACTTCTTGTGCTCGGCGCCGGCCAGGCGGCCGTCGGTGACGATCACGGCCCCCAGGGCTTCCTGGCGCTTGATGAACTCCGGATCCTTCAGTGCATTGCGCAAGGCGGCATTGACCTGATCGACCACGGCCTTCGGCGTGCCCTTCGGGGCGTACAGGCCGTGCCAGATGCTGACGTTGAAGCCCTTCAGGCCCGACTCGTCCAGCGTCGGCAACTTGGCCAGCACGGGCGTGGACAGGCGCTTGGTGCTGGTGACCGCGAACGCCTTGATCTTGCCGCTTTCGATCTGTCCGGTGGTGTTGGTGGTCTGGTCGCACATCAGGTCGACCTGGCCGCCGAGCAGGTCGGTCATCGCCGGCGCCGTGCCCTTGTACGGCACCGTGGTCATGTCGACGCCCATGCTTTGCTGGAACAGCAGGCCGCAGAGGTGCGAGGCGGCGCCCAGGCCAGCATTGGCCAGGTTGATCTTGCCCTTGTTGGCGTCGATCCACTTGCGCAGTTCGGCGAAGTTGGCAGCCGGCAGCGTGGAGCGGCCGACCAGGGTCATCGGCACCTCGTTGACCATGCCCAGGTACTCGAAGTCGTTGGCTGTGTCGTAGGGCAGCTTGCGGTACAGCGCCGGCGAAGTGGCCATGCCGATGTGGTGCAGCAGCAGCGTGTGACCATCCGGCGAGGCCTTGGCCACCTTGGCGGCGCCCAGCGTGCCACCGGCGCCGCCGACGTTCTCGATGATCACGGTCTGGTTGTTCAGGCCCTTGCGCAGCACCTCTGCGAGGTCACGTGCCACCTTGTCCGTCGGTCCGCCGGCGGCGAAGGGCACGACGATGGTGACCGGCTTGTCGGGATAGGCCGATGCGGTGCCTGCGATGGCGGCGATGGCGATGGCAGTGAGCAGCTTCTTCATGGACGTGTCTCCGGCAACTGTGTGGGTGTGAAGGCCGCCATGCTAGTCAGGCGGGATCGGCGTGCGACGGGGGAACTACTTAGGATCCGCCCTCTGCATGACCGAGATCACGCCGCCGCGACCGCACAACGCCGGACCTCATCAGGTGGTGGACAGGCCCGGTGGCGCGCCGGCTCAAGCGTAGCTTCGCGCGTCTTCGATGACCTTGCCGTCATTGGGCAGGCTGCCTGGCGGCACCAGTTGAACGTCGCCGCGCAGCTTGGTCACGTCGCGGATGCTGCCGGCGATGGCGTCCTGCAGTCCGGTTGGCGTCGAGGCCACCTCGGCCCGCAGCGTCATGCGGTCGTTGGCCATCTCGCCTTCGATCACCAGCCGGGCGCGGCCGATCTCGGGGTGACGGCGCACCACCTCGGCCACCTGGCTGGGGTGCACGAACATGCCACGCACCTTGGTCGTCTGGTCGGCGCGGCCGAGCCAACCCTTGATGCGGGTGTTGGTGCGGCCGGTGGGGCAGGGCCCCGCCAGCACGGCCGACAGGTCGCCGGTGCCGAAACGCACCAGCGGGTAGGACGGGTTGAGCACGGTGACCACCACCTCGCCGACCTCGCCGTCGGGCACCGGGTCGCCGGTGCCGGGCCGCACGATCTCGAGGACGATGGACTCGTCCAGCACCAGACCTTCGCGGGCGGGCGTCTCGTAGGCGATCAGGCCGGCGTCGGCGGTGGCATAGCTCTGGTAGACCTCGATGCCGCGCTCTCGCAACCAGTCGCGCAGGGAGGGCGGAAAGGCCTCGCCGCCGACCATGCCCTTGGTGATCGACGCGATCGAGGTTCCTGTTTCGGTGGCCTTCTCGACCAGGATCTTCAGGAAGCTGGGCGTGCCGATGTAGCCGTGCGGGCGCAGTTCGGACACCGCCTGCAACTGCAGTTCGGTGTTGCCGATGCCGCCGGCAAAGGTGGTGCAGCCAACGGCATGCGCGCCGCCTTCCATCATGGCGCCGGCCGGTGTCAGGTGGTAGCTGAAGCTGCAGTGGGCGAGGTCGCCCTCGCGGAAGCCCGCGGCGTAGATGGCGCGGGCCATGCGCCAGTAGTCGGGGCCGTCGCCCTCGGGCTCGTAGATCGGGCCCGGGGACTGGAACACGCGCCGGGCGCCCTGGCCGGCGCGCAGCCCGCGCCAGCCGATGGCCGAATAGCCGCCGAAGGGATCCCGTGCGCGCAACGCCTTCTGCCGTTCGAGCAGCTCGTGCTTGCGCAGCACGGGCAGCCGGGCCAGCGCGGCGCGGCTGGTGATGGTGGCGGCGTCCACGCCGGCCAGCGATTCGGCGAACGCACTCGTCGCCTGCTGGGCGCGGGCCACGTGGCCCGGCAGCGCCGCCATCAGCGCAGCCTCGCGGGCGGTGGGGGTGCGTGTTTCCAGCGCATCGAAGAAGTCAGTCATCGCGGTCGCTCCAGAGCGCCAGTTGTTTCTTCAGGTCGGCCACGAAGTCGCGCACATCGGCGCTGCTTCGCAGGGTTCGTGCCTGCCATTCGGGGCTGTTTCGCGAAGGCTTGCGCACGCGCGCCGCGAGCAAGGCGCCGTCGTCGACCGAGGCGCGCGCCATCGCGACACCGCGCCGCTCGAAGCGGCCATCGCGCTCGGCCAGGCCGAGGTCGCGCAACTCGCGCTTCAGTCGTTGCAGGGCCTCGCCGGGGTCGAACGGCGGCGCGGCAAAGGCGAAGTCGTCACTCATCGCCTGCCCGGCCTCAAGCCAGCCAGCGCTTGCGGCGCTTGTAGCTCTTGACGTCACGGAAGCTCTTGCGGTCACCGCCCCCCATGCCGAGGTAGAACTCCTTCACGTCCTCGTTCTCGCGCAGCGCATGGGCCTCGCCGTCCATCACGATGCGGCCGTTCTCGAGGATGTAGCCGTAGTCGGAATAGCGCAGCGCGATGTTCGTGTTCTGCTCGGCCAGCAGGAAGGTGACGCGCTCCTTGGTGTTCAGGTCCTTCACGATCTCGAACACCTCCTCGACGATCTGCGGTGCCAGGCCCATCGAGGGCTCGTCGAGCAGCACCATCTTCGGGTTGGCCATCAGCGCGCGGCCGATGGCGCACATCTGCTGCTCGCCGCCCGAGGTGTAGGCGGCCTGCGAGCTGCGCCGCGTCTTCAGCCGCGGAAAGTAGTTGTAGACCTTCTCCAGCGTCGCCGCCACGGCGCCCTTGCCGTCCTTGCGCGTGTAGGCGCCGGTGAGCAGGTTCTCCTCGATCGTGAGGTGGGCGAAGCAGTGCCGGCCCTCCATCACCTGGATCACGCCGCGGTCGACCATCTGGGCCGGCGACAGCCCCTGGATGCGCTCGCCGCGCAGGTCGATCGACCCCTTGGTGACATCGCCTCGCTCGCCGGCGAGCAGGTTGCTCACCGCCCGCAGCGTGGTCGTCTTGCCGGCACCGTTGCCGCCGAGCAGCGCCACGACCTTGCCCTCGGGCACCTGCAGCGACACGCCCTTGAGCACCAGGATCACATGGTTGTAGATGACCTCGATGCCATTGACGTTGAGGAGGATGTTCGGTGTGCTCATCGGGTGCCCTTTGTCTCTTCGAAGCGCCGCACGCGGTGCTTCGAAGAGGGCCCGCGAGGGGCCCTCGGCGATCAGTGCGAGATCAGCTCTGGCAGTCGGCCGGCGTGCGGCGCGTCAGCTTCTTCTCGCCGGCGTACTTGTCGGCGGCGGCCTTGACCATCGGGCGGATGATCTGCTCGTCGGCCTGGTACCAGTCGGAGCTGAAAGCCCACTTCTTGCCGTCCCAGGTCTGCACACGCGCCCAGGTGGAGCCCATGTGGTCCTGGCACGAGGTGCTGACCGGGCGGATCAGGCCGGTGAGGCCCAGCTTGTCCAACTGCTTGGCGTCGAGCGACAGGTTCTCCAGGCCCCAGCGCATCTGGTCACCGGTGATGACCTTGCCCTTGCCGAAGCGCTCCTGCGCGCGGCGCATGGCCTCGATCATCATGGCCTGCATCACCACGCCGCGGGTGTAGAGCACCGAGCCCACTTCGTCCTTCGGGCCCGTGCCCTGGCCCTTGTCGTGCACCTGCTTCAGGATGTCCTGGATGACCTTGGAGTCGGTGCCCGAGCCGTTCAGCGCCAGCGCGTTGTAGCCCTTGGCACCCTCGCCCACGTCCTTCACGTCGGGTTCGGCGCCCGACCACCACACGCCGTACATCTTGTCGCGCGGGAAGCCGGTGGCCTGCGCTTCCTTCAGCGCAGTGGAGTTCATCACGCCCCAGCCCCACAGCAGCACGTAATCGGGGCGGCTCTGGCGCACCTGCAGCCAGGCCGACTTCTGCTCGACGCCAGGCGCGGTGACCGGGACCATCTGCAGCTCGAAGCCGTGTGTCTTGGAGCGCTCCTGCAGCAGCGGGATGGGTTCCTTGCCGAACGGGCTGTCGTGGTAGACCAGCGCGATCTTCTTGCCCTTGAGCTTGTCCAGGCCGCCGTTCTGCTTGCCCAGGTGCTGGATCAGGATGTCGGCGGCCGTCCAGTAGCTGCCCATCAGCGGGAAGTTCCACTTGAACACGCCGCCGTCCTGCGAGGCGGCCAGGCCGTAGCCCATGGTCACCAGCGGGATCTTGTCGTTGGGCACCTTGTCGGTCAGCGCGAAGGTGATGCCGGTGGCCTGCGGATCGAACACCGTGGCACCCTTGCCCTTCAGGCGCTCGTAGCACTCGACGCCCTTGTCGGTGGCGTAGCCGGTCTCGCACTCCTCATAGACGATCTTCACGCCGTTCACGCCGCCGTCGCGGGCGTTGATCATCTTGATGTAGTCCTGCTTGCCGTTGGCCCAAGGCGTGCCGTTGGGCGCGTACGGGCCGGTGCGGTACACCAGCAGCGGGAAGAACTGTTCCTTGGCCTGCGCGAAGGCGGGGCTGGTGAACAGGGCGCTGGTGCCGGCGGCAACGAGCGCAGCGGTGAGGGCCAGGGATTTCAGTTTCATGTCTGTCTCCGGTGGTGGACGCAATGCACGTTGCCGTGCCTCAATGGCTCGCTCTGGCGGAGCGAAGTCAGGTCTTGGAACTCGATGGGACGCTGGGGTTCAGTGCGGGAAGGGCCACAAGCGCAGCTTTTCCTTGGCGGTGGACCAGAGTCGCGCGATGCCATGCGGCTCGACGATCAGGAAGAACACGATCAGGCCGCCGAAAATCATGAAGGTCAGGTGCGAGGCCAGGGCGGTGTCGATGGGGATGCCCAGGCGCTGGGGCAGGCTGTCCAGGATGATCGGCAGGATCACGATGAAAGCGGCGCCGAAGAAGCTGCCCATGATCGAGCCCAGGCCGCCGATGATCACCATGAACAGCAGCTGAAAGGAGCGGTCGACCGAGAAGGCCGCGGGCTCCCACGAGCCCAGGTGCACGAAGCCCCACAGCGCGCCGGCCACGCCGACGATGAACGAACTGACGGCGAAGGCGCTGAGCTTGGCGTAGACCGGGCGGATGCCGATGACGGCGGCGGCCACGTCCATGTCGCGGATGGCCATCCACTCGCGTCCGATGTGGCCTCGCACCAGGTTCTTGGCCAGCAGCGCGAAGACGACGACGAAGGCCAGGCAGAACAGGTACTTCTGCGCCGGCGTCTCGATGCTCCAGCCCAACACGTTGACGCCCGACACGCTGACCGACCCCGACGACGAATCGTTGGTGAACCACTTGATGCGCAGGAAGGCCCAGTCGGTGAAGAACTGCGCCGCCAGCGTGGCCACTGCCAAGTACAGGCCCTTGATGCGCAGGCTGGGAATGCCGAACAGCACGCCCACCGCCGTGGCGCTGAGTCCGCCCAGCAGGATGGCCACGATCACGGGCATGCCTTCGACGCGCACGAAGGCGTTGTAGGCCATGTACGCGCCCACCGCCATGAAGCCGCCGGTGCCCAGCGAGATCTGGCCGCAGTAGCCCACCAGGATGTTCAGCCCGATGGCGGCCAGCGACAGGATCAGGAAGGGGATCAGGATGGCGCGGAACAGGTACTCGGACGCCAGCATCGGCACTGCGAAGGCGGCGAAGGCGATGATCGCCAGGATCACCACCTTGTCCTGGATGATCGGGAAGATCTGCTGGTCGGCCCGGTAGGTGGTCTTGAACTGGCCGTTCTCACGGTAGAGCATTGTTGTTCTCCTTGTGGCTCAGACGCGGTCGATGATCTTCTCGCCGAACAGCCCCTGCGGCCGGACGAGGAGGAACAACAGAGCCAGCACGTACGCAAACCAGATCTCGATGCCGCCGCCCACCATCGGGCCGATGAACACCTCGGACAGTTTTTCTCCGACGCCGATGATCAGCCCGCCGATGATGGCGCCGGGCACCGAGGTGAGGCCGCCCAGGATCACCACCGGCAGCGCCTTCAGCGCCACCAGCGACAACGAGAACTGAACGCCCAGCTTGCTGCCCCAGATGACACCGGCCACCAGCGCGGCAAAGCCGGCCACCGACCACACGATGACCCAGATGCGCTTGAGCGGGATGCCGATGGACTGCGCCGCCTGGTGATCGTCGGCCACCGCGCGCAGCGCCCGGCCCGTGGCGGTGTACTGGAAGAACGCCGCCAGCGCGCCGACCAGAGCCGCCGCGATGGCGGCGGCGGCCATGTCTTCCTGGTTGACCAGCACGCCACCCGGGAACATCGATTCGAACAGGAAGACCGGATCCTTGGGCAGGCCGACGTCGATCTTGTAGATGTCGCTGCCGAAGATGGTCTGGCCCAGGCCGTCCAGGAAATAGGTGATGCCGAGAGTGGCCATCAGCAGGGTGATGCCCTCCTGGTTGACCAGCTTGCCCAGCACCAGGCGTTCGATCAGCCAGGCCACGATGACCATCACCACCATGGCAGCGCCGAAGGCCAGCACATTGACCAGCACCTTGTCGGTGAGGCCGGTCCATTGCGGGATCCAGGTAGAAAAGCGCGCCATCGCCAGCGCGGCGAACAGCACCATCGCGCCCTGGGCGAAGTTGAAGACGCCGCTGGCCTTGAAGATCAGCACGAAGCCGAGCGCCACCAGCGAGTACAGCATGCCCGTCATCAGGCCGCCGATCAGGGTTTCCAGAAAGAATGCCATGGCCCGCCCCGATTCAGTGTGAAGTGCCGAGGTACGCGCTGATCACGTCCTCGTTGTTGCGCACCTCGTCGGGGGTGCCGTCGCCGATCTTCTTGCCGTAGTCGAGCACGACCACGCGATCGCTGATGTCCATCACCACACCCATGTCGTGCTCGATCAGCACGATGGTGGTGCCGAACTCGTCGTTCACGTCGAGCACGAAGCGGCACATGTCCTGCTTCTCCTCGACGTTCATGCCGGCCATCGGCTCGTCGAGCAGCAGCACCTGCGGCTCCATGGCCAGTGCGCGGCCCAGGTCGACGCGCTTCTGCAGGCCGTAGGGCAGGCGGCCGACGGGCGTCTTGCGGAAGGCCTGGATCTCGAGGAAGTCGATGATGTGCTCGACGAACTCGCGGTGCTCGGCTTCCTCGCGCGCCGCCGCGCCGATGCGGATGGCCTGCTGGAAGAGGTTGGTCTTCATCTTCAGGTTGCGGCCGGACATGATGTTGTCGATCACGTTCATGCCCTTGAAGAGGGCCAGGTTCTGGAACGTGCGCGCCACGCCCATCTCGGCCACCTGCCGGCTGCTCATGTGGCTGAAGGTCTTGCCGCGGAAGGTGATCGAACCCTGTTGCGGCTGGTAGACGCCATTGATGCAGTTGAGCATCGAGCTCTTGCCCGCGCCGTTGGGGCCGATGATGGCCCGCACCTCGTGCTCGCGCACGTTGAAGCTGATGTCGGTGAGCGCCTTCACGCCGCCGAAGGCCAGCGAGATGTTCTTGACGTCGAGGATGACCTCGCCGCTGCGGCGGCCGGTGTCTGCGGTGGCCATGTCAGGCGGCCTTTCTGATCGCGGGGAAGGTCTTCACGTCGGCCAGCTTCAGCGTGGCCGAGATCGAGCCGCTGCGGCCGTCTTCGAACTTCACGGCCGTCTCGATGAACTGCTCGGTCTTGCCGCCGTACAGCGCGTCCACCAGCACCTGGTACTTGTCGTTGATGTAGCCGCGTTTGACCTTGCGGGTGCGGGTCATCTCGCCGTCGTCGGCGTCCAGTTCCTTGTGCAGCACCAGGAAGCGGCCGATCTGGCTGCCGGTGAGCAGTTCGTCCTGCGCCAGGTCGGCGTTGACCTTCTCGACGCAGTCGCGGATCAGCTCGTACACCTCGGGCTTCTGTGCCAGGTCGGTGTAGCCGGCATAAGGCAGGTTGCGGCGCTCGGCCCAGTTGCCCACGGCCTCGAAGTCGATGTTGATGAAGGCGCAGACCGACGAGCGCTTGTCGCCGAAGGCCACCGCCTCCTTGATGTGCGGAAAGAACTTCAGCTTGTTCTCGACGTACTTGGGCGCGAACATCGCGCCGTCGTTGGGGCCGCCGACGATGCGGCCGACGTCCTTGGCGCGGTCGATGATCTTGAGCTGGCCGCTGGCGTCGATGAAGCCGGCGTCGCCGGTGTGGTACCAACCCTCGGGCGTCAGCACCTCGGCGGTGGCCGCCGGGTTCTTGTAGTACTCCTTCAGCAGTCCGGGCGACTTGACGAGGATCTCGCCCGACTCCGACAGCTTGATCTCCACGCCGTCGATCGGCACGCCCACGGTGTCGGCGCGCGCACCGTTGTCGGGCTGCAGGCAGACGAACACGGCGGTCTCGGTGGAGCCGTAGAGCTGCTTCAGGTTGATGCCGATGGAGCGATAGAAGGTGAACAGGTCGGGCCCGATGGCCTCGCCCGCGGTGTAGGCCACCCGCACCCGAGACAGCCCCAGCGTGTTGCGCAGCGGGCCGTAGATGCACAGGTCGCCCAGGCGCCACTTCAGGCTGTCGATGAAGCTCACCGGCTTGCCGTCCATGCGGTCAGGTCCCACACGGCGGGCCACCGCCATGCAGGTGTGGAACAGCCACTTCTTGAAGGTGCCGGCGTCTTCCATGCGGATCATCACGCTGGTGAGCAGGCCTTCGAAGATTCGCGGCGGGGCGAAGTAGTAGGTGGGCCCGACTTCCTTCAGGTCAATCGTGACGGTGGCGTTCGATTCGGGGCAGTTCACCACGTAGCCGCAGCTCAGCCACTGCGCATAGCTGAAGATGTTCTGGCCGACCCAGGCCGGCGGCATGTAGGCCAGCACCTCTTCGCTCTCGGTCAGCTTGTCGAAGCGCTGGCCGGCAGCGGCACGGTCGAGCAGCGAGAAGTGCGTGTGCACCACGCCCTTCGGGTTGCCCGTGGTGCCCGAGGTGAAGAACATCGCGGCCACGTCCTTGGGGTCGGTGGTGGCCACCTCGGCGTCGAAGAACTTCGGCTCGCGCTCGTGGCGCTTCTGGCCGGCCTCGATCAGTGCATCGAGCGAGACCAGGCCCGGCTCGTCGTACTTGCGCAGGCCGCGCGGGTCATCGAACCAGATGTGGCCCAGTTGCGGGCACTGCGGCCGGATCTCGATCAGCTTGTCGACCTGCTCCTGGTCCTCGACCACCGCGAAGGCGACCTCGGCATTGTTGATGGGGAACACCATCTCGGCGCCCACCGCGTCCTGGTACAGCGCGATCGGCACCGCCCCCAGCGACTGCGCCGCCAGCATGCTGGCGTACAGGCGCGGCCGGTTCTCGCCGATCACCACGAGGTGCTGGCCGCGCTTCAGTCCGGCCTCGGCCATGCCGCAGGCCAGGTGGCGCACCAGGGCCGCGAGCTGGCTCCAGGTGGTGGTTTGCCAGATGCCGTATTCCTTCTCGCGCAATGCCGCGGCTTGGGGACGCTGCTTGGCGTGCTCCAGCATCAGGCGGGGAAAGGTGGTCTGCAACGTGGTCTCCTTCTGCGTGCTCGGTCCCGGTCGGCCGGTCAGCGATTGGAGGCGGATGCTAGGTGTAAGTTTGACGCCATGTTGTCTGTAGGACGACAATCCTAGGGTCATCCCGAGGCAGACTTTCCCGGAGTCATCGATGGTCGAGCGCCCCCAGTTGCGTGAACGAGCCCGGCCGCCCACCGAGCGCGAGTGCGCCGACATCCCCTGGCTCAAGGTGCTGTCGCCCGAGGACCGGGCCGATGCCGTCGACCACCTGATGGTCAGCGTGGCTGTGCCCGGCGACCGCGTCTGCCGCATCGGCCGCCCGTCGACGTTCTGGTTCGGCGTCATCGACGGGCTGCTGAAGATGAGCAACGACACCAGCGACGGCGCGCAGATCACCTACACCGGCATCCCGCCCGGCGCGTGGTTCGGCGAGGGCACCCTGCTCAAGCGCGAGACCTACCGCTACAACATCGAGGCCTTGCGGCGCAGCACCGTCGCCGGCCTGACCAGCGACACCTTCCAGCGCCTGCTCGACCGCAGCATCCCGTTCAACCGCTTCGTGATGAACCAGCTCAACGAGCGCCTGGGCCAGTTCATCGCCGCGCGCGAGATCGACCGCCACAACCAACCCGATGCGCGGGTGGCGCGCAACCTGGCCGCGCTGTTCCACCCGGTGCTGTACCCGGGGGTGGGCGATCTGCTGCGCATCACCCAGCAGGAACTGGGCTACCTGGTCGGGCTGTCGCGACAGCGCGTCAACCAGGCGCTGAACGCGCTGCAGCAGGCCAAGCTGATCCGCATCGACTATGGCGGCGTGCGCGTGCTCGACCTCGATCGCCTGCGGCGCTACACCCCGCCGGGCTGATCACCGGCACTGCACGGGTCGGCCTGATCATCGGCTCGACCTGCCGGACCACCCATGGGTGGTTCATTCCCGCCTCACCCACGCACCCCCCCTGGCGCGCCTACACTGCGCGCCGTCCCGAAGCTCGTCGAAAGCCGCCATGCCGGTGTTGCGTTTGCTGCTTGTCCTGGTCCTTGCCCTTGCAGGCCGTTTGGCCCTCGCCCAGGCCGCAGCCGCGCTGCCCGAGGGCCTGACCCGCATCACCGAGGTCGAGGGCGTGGCCGAGTACCGACTCGCCAACGGCCTGCAACTGCTGCTGGTGCCCGACGACGCCAAGCCGACGACCACCGTCAACCTCACCTACCGGGTGGGTTCGCGCCACGAGAGCTACGGCGAGACCGGCATGGCGCACCTGCTCGAGCACCTGCTGTTCAAAGGCACGCCGACGCACCGCAACCCCTGGGCCGAGTTCAGCCGGCGCGGCCTGCGCGCCAACGGCACCACCTCGTTCGACCGCACCAATTACTTCGCCAGCTTCGCCGCCAACCCCGACACGCTGCGCTGGTACCTGGGCTGGCAGGCCGACGCGATGACGAACAGCTTCATCGCCCGCGCCGACCTGGACACCGAGATGACCGTGGTGCGCAACGAGATGGAGTCGGGCGAGAACAACCCGGGCCGCATCCTGCTGCAGCAGACCATGGCCACGATGTACCAGTGGCACAACTACGGCAAGGGCATCATCGGCGCCCGCAGCGATGTCGAGAACGTCGACATCTCTCGCCTGCAGGCCTTCTACCGCCAGCACTACCAGCCCGACAACGCCACGCTCATCGTTGCCGGCAAGTTCGACGTGGCGCCGGTGCTGCGCGCGGTGGCCGAGCTGTTCGGCCCCATCCCCCGGCCGACGCGGCCCCCGGTGCCGCAGTACACGCTGGACCCGGTGCAGGATGGCGAGCGCGCGGTGACGCTGCGGCGTGCCGGCGGCAATCCGATGCTGTACCTGGCCTTCCACGTGCCGCCGGCCTCGCACCCCGACTTTGCGGCGATCGAGATGCTGACCTCGGTGCTCGGCGACACGCCCGGCGGGCGCCTGCACAAGGGCCTGGTCGAGCCGCGCCTGGCTGCGTCGGCGTTTGCCTACGCCTGGGGCCTGGCCGATCCGGGGCCGCTGTTCCTCGGCGCGCAACTGGCGCCTGGGCAGGACGTGGGACCAGCCCGCGATGCGCTGCTGGCCGCGGTCGATGGCCTGGCCGCCAAGCCGGTCACCGCGGAAGAACTCGAGCGCGCCCGCACTCAGTGGCTGAACGACTGGACGCAGGGCTTCAACGACCCCGAGCGCGTGGGGGTGGAACTGTCCGAGGCCGTGTCGCACGGCGATTGGCGGCTGTACTTCCTGGGCCGCGACCAGATCCGCCGACTGGCACTGGCCGACGTGCAGCGCGTGGCCGCCGAGCGGCTGCGGCGCGACAACCGCACGCTGGGCACCTACCTGCCCACATCGCAGCCCGAGCGCGCCCCGCCGCCGCAGCGCACCGACCTGACCGCCTTGTTGAAGGACTTCAAGGGCGAGGCCGCGGTGGCCCAGGCCGAGGCCTTCGACGCCACCCCGGCCAACCTGGATGCCCGCACCCAGCGCTTCGACCTGGCCCATGGCCTGAAGGTGGCACTGCTGCCCAAGACGACGCGTGGCAGCGTGGTGCGCGCCTCGCTGCGCCTGCACCTGGGCGACGAACAAAGCCTGCGCGGCCAGTCGACCGTGGCCGCGCTGGCCGGCAGCCTGCTCGACAAGGGCGGTGCGGGCCTCACGCGGCAGCAGATCGCCGACCAGTTCGACCGCTGGCGTGCGCAGGTGGGCTTCGGCATCGACGGACAAACGCTCAGCGTGTCGATCAACACCACCCGCGAGCACCTGCCCGCGGTGGTGTCGCTGGTGGGCCGGCTGCTGCGCGAACCGGCCTTCCCGGCCGACGTGCTGGAAGAAGGCCGCAGCCAGTGGCTGGCCGACATCGAACGACAGCGCAAGGAACCCGAATCGCTGGTGTCCGATGCGATCGACCGCCATGGCAACCCCTACCCGCGCGGCGACCTGCGCCATTCGCCCAACTTCGACGAACAGGTGCAGGACGTGCAGGCGGTGACCATCGAGCAGGTCCGCGCGTTCCACCGGCGCTTCGTCAGCGCGGCCCGGGGCGAGTTCGCGGCGGTGGGCGACATGGACGTGCCGGCGCTGCGGGCGGCGCTCGACGCCGGGTTGACCGGATGGCGCCAGCCGGCCGGCGGCCCGCTGGCCTATGTGCGCGTGCCGCGACCGCTGGTGGACGCGACCCCCACGCGCCTGGTGCTGCGCACGCCCGACAAGGCCAACGCCACGCTGATGGCCGTGCTGAGCCTGCCGCTCAACGACCTGCACCCCGACTTCCCGGCGCTGATGGTGGCCAACCACATGTTCGGCGACGGGGGCACGGGCCGGCTGTGGATGCGCATCCGCGAGCGCGACGGGCTGAGCTACAGCGTCTACTCGGGCGTGGCCTGGAGCAATGTCGAACTGAACTCGCGCTGGGTGGCCAGCGCCATCTTCGCGCCGCAGAATCGCCCGGCGGTCGAGCAGGCCTTCCGCGAGGAGCTCGAGCGGTCGCTGAAGGAAGGCTTCAGCGCGCAGGAGCTCGATCAGGCCCGCACCGGCCTGCTCAACGCGCGGCGCCTGTCGCGGGCGCAGGACCGCGTTGTCACCAGCCAGCTGGCCGGCCAGTTGCACCTGGGCCGCGACTTCGGCCTGTCGCAGCGCGTCGACGAGGCCATCGGCCGCCTCACCCTGGCCGAGGTGAACGACGCCTGGCGTCGTCACATCGATCCGGCCCGGCTCGTGACGGCCCTGGGCGGCGACTTCCCGCCCTGACCAGCATTCGGCGGCGACCTCCCGCCCTGAAGCACTTCGGGTCGGCGGCCTGAACGCCCCGAACCCGGGCAAGCCCGGGGGACGCGGGCCGGGTACCCCGGTGTACGCTGCGCCCTCCGCCGGCGGACAGCCGCAGGCGGTGGTCAGCCTGACCGGAGGTGCGGCATGCAAGGGCGACATCAGGACCACATCCAGGCCGTGATGCGGCTGGCCGGCGAGGGGCGCAGCCTGGCGCCGGCGGCCGCGGCCTTGCACACGCCGGACGACCTGATCCGCGATTCGTGGCGCCGCTGCGTGCACCAGCACCGACTCGACCCTACGCGCATGCAGGAGGCCGTGATCCTGCCGCACCACGTGCTGCGCGAACACCGCGAGCGCATCGACGATTTCCTGCACATCGCCCGCCATGGCATGGAGACGCTGTACCAGCAGGTCGCCGGCATGGGCTACTGCGTGCTGCTCACCGACGAGCGCGGGGTCACGGTGGACTTCATCGGCGACCTGCAACTCGACACCAGCCTGCGCCGCGCCGGCCTGTACCTGGGCGCCGACTGGAGCGAGCACCACGCCGGCACCTGCGGCGTCGGCACCGCCATCGCCACCGGGCAGGCGCTGACGGTGCACCAGGACGACCACTTCGACGCCACCCACATCCCGCTCACCTGCACCGCGGCGCCGGTGTTCGACCCGCTGGGGCGGCTCAATGCCATCCTCGACATCTCGGCCCTGTCGTCGCCGCTGGCCAAGAGCAGCCAGCACCTGGCGCTGCAACTGGTCAAGGTGTACGCGCACCATGTCGAGAACGCCAACTTCCTGCGCTGGTTCCAGCGCGACTGGGTGCTCAAGCTCAACCCCTCGCCCGAGTTCGTCGACGCCAACCCCGACTACCTGGTGGCGCTGGACGCGTCGGGCCTGGTCATCGGCCACAACCGGCGCGCCCAACTGCTGCTGGAGCGCGAGGCCGGCGGCCCTGTGATCGGCCAGCCGTTCACCCAACTGTTCAACGCACGCTTCGAGGAACTGGGCCGCTTCGTGGCGTCGCGGCCCACCGACCAGCGCGCGCTCACGTTGCGCGCGAGCGGGCGCCTGCTGTTCCTGCACGCCGTGCCGCCGCCGTCGCGCTGGGCCACCACCCTGGCGACCGAACCCAGCGCCAGCCGCCACCTGCCCGCACCGCTGGCGGTGCTGTCGGGCGGCGACGCGGCGCTCGACCGGCAGATCGAGCGCGCGGCGCGGCTCGTCAACTCGCCGGTCAGCATGCTGCTCACCGGCGAGACCGGCACCGGCAAGGAGTACTTCGCCAAGGCCCTGCACGCGGCCAGCGAGCGGCGCGGCAAGCCCTTCGTGGCCGTCAACTGCGCGGCCATCCCCGAGTCGCTGATCGAGAGCGAACTGTTCGGCCACACCGCCGGCAGCTTCACCGGCGCCGCAACGCGCGGCAAGCGCGGGCTCATTCTCGAAGCGGACGGGGGTACGCTCTTCCTCGACGAGATCGGCGACATGCCGCGCGAGGCCCAGGCGCGCCTGCTGCGCGTGCTGGCCGAACGCGAGGTGCTGCCGGTGGGCGCCTCGCGCCCCCTGCCGGTGAACCTGCGGGTGATCTCCGCCACGCATTGCGACCTCGAGGCCCTGGTGCGCGCCTCGCGCTTCCGCGACGACCTGTACTACCGTCTCAATGGCGCCCACCTGCAGTTGCCGCCGCTGCGCGAGCGCAGCGACCTGGCCTGGCTCATCCGGCGCATGCTGCGCGAGGCCGTGCCGACGGGTGCACCGGTGCCCACGCTGGCGCCCGAAGCCGCCGAATGGCTGCGCGCCTGGCGCTGGCCCGGCAACCTGCGCGAGTTGCGCAACGCGATCGAGTACGCCTGCGCGGTGTGCTCGGGCGGCTACATCGGGCTGGCCGATCTGCCCGATGCATTGCAGGCGGCCGTGCCGCACGGTGCGCACGGCCACGTCGCCGCCGGCCCGGCGGCCTTGCCGGCCGAAGGCCAGTTGCTGCTGCAGTACCTGCGCGCCGCCCACTGGAACGTCACCGCGGTGGCGCGCCAGCTCGGCGTGGCCCGCATGACGCTGTACCGGCGCATGAAGCGCTGGGGCATCGAGGCCCCCAACCACCTCGCGCACTGACCCCGCAGGCCGGCGCGCGCTGCGACTGTCACAGGGCGGACCTGTGACACCTGTCACGGCGTGACATTGCTGCGGTGCGCCAGCACACGGGGTGCCCACGGCGAATCCGCGTGGCCTGGCGCGGACCTGCGCACCTGCTGCGGTGCAGCGTGCTGCGTGGCATGTCGATTGCGATTCACTGGGCTGCTTCAGCCCCCAGGAGAGCGCATTGACCCATCGGTCGCCCAGCGGGCCCGCCCCCATCGGCGTGATCGCCAACCCGGTCTCGGCCCGCGACATCCGCCGCGTGGTGGCCAATGCCGGCAACCTGCAGATCAGCGACCGCGTGAACATCGTGCTGCGGGTGTTGGGCGCGGCGGCGGCCTGCGGCGTGACCCACGCCCTGATGATGCCCGACCGTGGCGGCATCCGTTACGGGCTCGAGCGCACGCTCAAGCGCGAGAAGGAGCAGGCGAACCACACCAGCCTGTACCCCGCGCTGCAGTTCCTCGACATGGACACCACGTCCACCGTGGACGACACCTTCGCGGCCACGCGCCTGATGGTCGAGGCCGGCGTGGCCGCCATCGTGGTGCTGGGCGGCGACGGCACCCACCGCGCGGTGGTGCGCGAACTGCTGCGCTGCGGCGCCCGCATCCCGATCGCCGGCCTGTCCACCGGCACCAACAACGCCTTCCCCGAGATGCGCGAGCCCACCATCACCGGCATGGCGGCCGGGCTGTACGCCAGCGGGCGCCTGCCGGCCGAGCAGGCGCTGGCGATGCACAAGCTGGTGGAGGTGACCATCGAATCGAACGGCCGCGTCCAGAGCGACATCGCCATCGTCGACGCGGTGATCAGCAGCGACCGCTACGTCGGCGCGCGCGCCATCTGGAAGCCCGAATCGCTGCTGGCGGCCTACCTCGCGTTCGCCGATCCGCAGTGCATCGGCCTGTCGGCCATCGGCGGGCTGCTCGAGCCCGTGGGCCGCCAACAGAGCGGCGGCCTGGCCATCGAGATGGCGGCCGACGCCGCCCACGCCCTGCTGGCGCTGAACGCGCCGATCGCGCCGGGCATGGTGCGGCCGGTGCCCATCGCCAGCTGGCAGCGCATGGTGGCCAACGAGCCGCTGGTGGTGGCGCACGAGGCCGGTACCGTGGCGCTGGATGGCGAACGCGAGCTGGGCTTCGAACCCGGCCAGCGCGTCACCGCCACCCTGCGCGAGAACGCTTTTTCCACCGTGGACGTGGCCCGTTGCATGCACCTGGCGGCATGCGAGGGGTTGCTCCGCACTTCCGTCCGTTGACCCCCCTCGAGGAGACAAGACATGGCAGGCAACCCGTTCCCGTTGAACAAGGAGCAGCTGCTCCAGGCCTATCGCACGATGCGAACGATCCGCGAATTCGAGGATCGGCTGCACATCGACTTCAGCCGCGGCGACATCCCCGGCTTCGTGCACCTGTACGCCGGCGAAGAGGCGGCGGGCACCGGGATCATGATGCACCTGGGCGCCAGCGACCGCATCGCCAGCACCCACCGCGGCCACGGCCACTGCATCGCCAAGGGCGTCGACCCGATGGCCATGATGAAGGAGATCTACGGGCGCAAGGGCGGCAGTTGCGAGGGCAAGGGCGGCTCGATGCACATCGCCGACCTGAGCAAGGGCATGATGGGCGCCAACGGCATCCTCGGTGCCGGCGCGCCGCTGGTCTGCGGCGCCGCGCTGGCCGCCAAGTACCGCGCCAAGAAGGGCGGGCCCAGCGACGTGGCGATCAGCTTCGTCGGCGACGGTGCCAGCAACCAGGGCACCTTCCTCGAGAGCCTGAACCTGGCCGCGGTGTGGAACCTGCCGGCGATCTTCGTCGTCGAGAACAACGGCTACGCCGAGAGCACCTCGCGCGAGTACGGCACGGCGGTGGACAGCTACGTCGACCGCGCCGCCGGCTTCGGACTGCCCGGCGTCACGGTGGACGGCACCGACTTCTTCGCGGTGTACGAGGCCGCTGGCGAGATCATCAAGCGGGCTCGCGAAGGCGGTGGCCCCTCGCTGCTCGAATGCAAGATGGTGCGCTTCCACGGCCACTTCGAGGGCGATGCGCAGACCTACCGCGGTGCCGGCGAGATCGAGGACAACCGTGCCAACAAGGACTGCCTGAAGAAGTTCGCCGCCGCCGTCACCGGCGCTGGCGTGATCGGCGCTGCCGAACTGACGGCGATCGACCACGAGGTGCTGGGGCTGATCGAGCGCGCCGTGGCCGAGGCCAAGGCCGCGCCGCAGCCGACGCTGGCCGACCTGACCACCGACGTCTACGTCAAGTATTGAGAGCGAAGAGGAGACACGACATGGCACGCAAGATCAGCATGAAGCAGGCGATCAACGAGGCGATCGACCAGGAAATGGCGCGCGACCCCTCGGTGATCATGATGGGCGAGGACATCGTCGGCGGCGCCGGCGGCAACGGCGAGCTCGACGCCTGGGGCGGGGTGCTCGGCGTCACCAAAGGCCTGTACGCCAAGCATGGCGACCGCCTGCTCGACACGCCGCTGTCCGAGAGCGCCTACATCGGCGCGGCCATCGGTGCTGCGGCCTGCGGCATGCGCCCGGTGGCCGAACTGATGTTCGTCGACTTCATGGGCGTGTGTTTCGACCAGATCTTCAACCAGGCCGCCAAGTTCAAGTACATGTTCGGCGGCAAGGCCGAGACGCCGGTGGTCATCCGCGCGATGTGCGGCGCGGGCTTCCGCGCGGCGGCCCAGCACAGCCAGATGCTCACGCCGCTGTTCGCCCACATCCCGGGCCTGAAGGTGGTGTGTCCGAGCACGCCGTACGACACCAAGGGCCTGCTCATCCAGAGCATCCGCGACAACGACCCGGTGATCTTCCTCGAGCACAAGAACCTGTACGGCCTGGAAGGCGAGGTGCCCGAAGGCCTGTACACCATCCCATTCGGCGAGGCCAACGTGGTGCGCGAGGGCAAGACCGTGTCCATCGTCACCTACGGGATGATGGTGCACCGCTCGCTGGAGGCCGCGGCCACGCTGGCCAAGGAGGGTGTCGAGTGCGAGGTGATCGACCTGCGCACCCTCAGCCCGCTGGACATGGACACGGTGCTCGAGAGCGTCACCAAGACCGGCCGTCTGGTCTGCGTGGACGAGGCCAATCCGCGCTGCAACATCGCCTGCGACATCTCGGCCCAGGTGGCGCAGCAGGCCTTCAGCGCGCTGAAGGGGCCGATCGAGATGGTCTCGGCGCCGCACGCACCGGTGCCGTTCTCGCCGGTGCTGGAAGATGCCTACATCCCCAGCGCCGGGCAGATCGTGGCGGCCGTCAAGCGCACGATGGCCGGAGGCCGCAACTGATGAGCGACGCTGCCGCCATCACCCCCATCGTCATGCCCAAGTGGGGGCTGTCGATGAAGGAGGGCACGGTCATGGACTGGCTGGTCGAGGAGGGCACCGACATCGCGGTGGGCACGCCCATCCTCGACGTCGAGACCGACAAGATCGCCAATGCCGTGGAGGCGCCCGACGCCGGCCTGCTGCGGCGCAAGGTGGCCCAGCCCGGCGAGACACTGCCGGTCAAGGCGCTGCTGGGCGTGATGGCGCGGCCCGAGGTGCCCGAGGTCGATCTGGACGCGTACATCGCTGCCTATGTGGTGCCGGCCGCCGCCAGCGACGACGAGGACGCCGAGCCGGCCTATGCCCACGTGGAGGTCGACGGGCTGCGCATCCGCCATGCCAGGCGCGGCGACTTCGCGCCCGGCGCGGTGCCGGTGCTCTTCATCCACGGCTTCGGCGGCGACCTCGACAACTGGCTGTTCAACCTGGACGCCGCGGCCGAGCATTCACCGGTGATCGCGCTCGACCTGCCCGGCCACGGGCAGAGCGACGCGCGGGTGCCCGAGGCCTCCATCGCCGGGCTGGCCGCGTTCGTGCTGCGTTTCATGGATGCGCTGGACGTCGAGCGGGTGCATGCGGTGGGCCATTCGATGGGCGGCGCCATCGCCGCGCAGATGGCGCTGTCCGCGCCGCAGCGCGTCGCCAGCGTGGCGCTGGTCAACAGCGCCGGCCTGGGCGACGAGATCAACAGCGGCTACACCGAGGGCTTTGCCGCGGCGCAGTCGAGGCGCGATCTCAAGCCCGTGCTGGAGCAACTGTTCGCCGACCCGACTCTGGTGAGTCGGCAGATGGTCGACGACGTGCTGAAGTACAAGCGCCTCGACGGCGTGGACGCCGTGCTGGCCCAACTGGGCGCTGCGCTGTTCGGCGGTGGCCGACAGGCCGAACTGCCGGCGCGCGAGCTCGAATCCACCGGCAAGCCGGTGCTGGTGGTGTGGGGTCGCGAGGACCGCATCATCCCGGCCGCGCATGCCGGCAACGCCCCGGCCGGTGCCACGGTGCAGGTGTTCGACGCCACCGGCCACATGACGATGATGGAGCGGGCCAACGAGGTGAATGCGCTGCTGAAGACCCATGTCGGAAGCTGACGTGATGGGTGGCGCACGATCATCGGCAGACCCCTGACATGGGCCTGCCGACCTTCGGCTTCGTGGCGGTGCACGAGCGGCCGCTGGCCGACGGCATCGCCGCCGAGGCCGACTGGATGCGCGAGGTGGCCCTTCACGGCCGGGCGCTGGCGCAGTTGTGGCAAGGCGCGGCGGGGCTGGTGGTGCCGCGCAGCTACGAGCGCCAGCCCGGCTGGGTGGCGGCCCGCGAACGCTGGGCCGCCGCGGGCCGGCCGGTGCACGTGCGCGCGTCCGGCGGCGGCCTCGTGCCGCAGGGACCGGGTGTGTTGAACCTCAGCCTGGTGTGGCGCGGTCCGGTGGCGCCTGCTGCGGCGCCGGTCGACACCGATGGCGTCTACCGCGACCTGTGCGACGGCCTGGCCGCCGCGCTGTCGCGGCTGGGCATCGCGGCGTCGGCGCAGCCGGTGGAGGGTTCGTTCTGCGACGGCCGCTACAACCTGGCGGTGGATGGCCGCAAGCTGGTCGGCACAGCGCAGTCGTGGCGGCGCATCGACGGCGTGCCGGTGGCGCTGGCGCATGCAGTGCTGCTGGTCGACGCCGACCCGGTGCAACTCACCGACGAGGCCAACGCCTTCGAAGCCGCGCTGCCGTCCGGCCGCTGCTATCGTGCCGACGCGTTGACCACGGTGGCGCAGGCGTGGTGCTCGGCACACCGGCAGGAGCGCGCCCCCGCCGACCTCGGCGCGCGTTGCCGCCATCTGCTCGCTGAGCAATTTGCCCGCGTGCTGCCGCCCTTGGCAACCTGCGGATCGACCGAACCTTGACATGAAGGAGACCTGAATGGTCCTGCTCGAATTCTCGATCGCCCCGGCTGGCCAGGGCGAGAGCGTCAGTGCCCATGTGGCGCGGGTGCTCGACCTCATCGACCGCAGCGGCGTGCCCTACCAGCTGACGCCGATGGGCACCATCCTCGAAGGCGAATGGGCCGAGGTGATGGGCGTGGTGACGCAGTGCTTCGAACTGCTCGCCGCCGACTACGCGCGCGTCGGCGTGCACATGAAGGTGGACTACCGCGCCGGCCCGGCCGGGCGGCTGAAGTCCAAGACCGCCAAGGTGCAGGAGCGGCTGGGCCGCGCGCTGAGCACCTGAGCGACGGCGCTCACCGCTCGTTGGACACGCCCGCGGCCACGTGGCCGGCGGGCACGTGCGGCGCCGCGCCCTCCACATGGCGGGTCTGGTCGTCGAAGAAGAAGTCCGGCTCGAACTCGCGCAGGAACTCGCCCTTCGGCAGGCCGCCGAGGAACATCGCCTCGTCGACCTCGATGCGCCAATCCATCAGCGTGCGGATGGCGCGTTCGTGCGCCGGGGCGCTGCGGGCGGTGACCAGCGCGGTGCGCACGCGCATGCCGGCGGGGTCGGCCGGGTCGGCCATCTGGCGCAGCCGCTGCAAGGCCTGCAGCAGCGGCTTGAACGGCCCGGCGGCCAGCGGCGTGGTGGCCTGGCTCGTTTCATGGCGCTGGAAGGCATCGAGCCCGTCGCGCTGGTAGACCCGTTCGGCCTCGTCGGAAAACAGCACCGCGTCGCCGTCGAAGGCGATGCGCACTTCGTTGGGGTGGCCATCCGACGCGCGCGCGCCATGCGGCAGCACGCGCGCGGCGGGCACGCCGGCCTCCAACGCCGAGCGCACATCGGCCTCGTTGGCCGACAGGAACAACTGCGCGGCCAGCGGCCGCAGGTAGCGCCACGGCGCCTCGCCGCGGGTGAACACCCCCCGCTCGACGCCCAGACCGTAGTGCTGGCAGGAGCGGAACACGCGCAGGCCCGACACCGGGTCGTTGCGCGACAGGATCACCACCTCCACCCGCCCGGGGCAACCGCGGTTGAAGGCCACCAGCTTGCGCGCCAGCGAGAACGCCACGCCTGGCTGCGCCGGCTGATCCAGCCGGGCCAGCTGCAGCCGCATGTAGGCGTGGTCGTCGCCGCCTTCGAAGACCCGGTTCTCTTCTTCGAAGTCGAACAGGGCACGCGACGACAGCGCGATCACCAGCCGGTCGGGGGGGGCCATGGGCATGCCGTCGATCATAGGGTGCGGCCCCGGGGTGGTCGGGCGTTGACCAAGATCATGTGGCGGGGCGCTGTGGCGCTCAAGGTGGGCGTGCCGAAGCCGATTCCCCGGTTGGCGGGATCGAATGTGCCTGCCGGGTCAATCCTTGTTTGGAGCGAGACGATGCAGAGCATGAAGGTTGGGGCGCGGCTCGCGATGCTGGCGGCTGTGATGCTGGTGCTGCTGGCGTCCGTCGGTGGCGTGGCGTTGTATGGCATGCACCAGACCGACGTTGCACTGAAGTCGATGTACGAGGACCGCACCGTGGCCCTCGGTCAGCTGGGCGAGGCACGCGACCGCATGCTCCGCAACCTGCAGCACCTGACGGCGGCCGTGGCCGACCCGGCGGCACCAGCGGTGCCGGCGCGACTGACCGAGGTCGAGGCCAACGCGGCCGCCATCACCAAGGTGTGGGCGGCCTATTCGGCGACTTACCTGACCGACGCGGAGAAGGTGCTGGCCACGACCTACGCCGCGGCCCGGGGCCGCTTCGTGTCGGAGGCCATCAAGCCTGCCCTGGCGGCGCTTCGCGCGGGCGATGCCGCCTCCGCGCGCCGCATCGTGCTGGAGCTGGCGCCGGGTTTGTCTGGCCAGGCCGACAAGACCATGGGCGAACTGGTGGCCCTGCAGGTCAACGAGGCCGAGAAGCTCTACGTCGAGGGCCAGGCCCGCTACCAGGCGATGTTGTGGCTGTCCTCCGCGCTGCTGGCCATCGGCCTGGTGGCCGGTGCCGGGCTCGCCTGGGCGGTGTCACGGTCGGTGACACGGCAGCTCGGCGGCGAGCCGTCCGAGGTGGTGCGGCTGGCCAACGCGGTCGCCGAGGGCGATCTCGGCCATGCGATCCATGTGGCGCCCGGCGACGAATCCAGCATCGTCGCGGCGATGGCCCGTATGCAGTCCGGCCTGTCCGGCATCGTGGGCCGGGTGCGCGCCAGCAGCGACTCGATCGCCACC
The DNA here is from genome assembly GCF_002198735.1 of Ideonella sp. A 288. Taxonomy (GTDB): domain Bacteria; phylum Pseudomonadota; class Gammaproteobacteria; order Burkholderiales; family Burkholderiaceae_C; genus Pseudaquabacterium. The sequence continues at coordinate 63,351 of NZ_MWLO01000137.1, read as the reverse complement.
GGCGCGACGCAGATCGCGGCCGGCAACACCGACCTCAGCCAGCGCACCGAGCAGCAGGCCAGCAACCTGCAGCAGACCGCCTCGTCGATGGAGGAGCTGAGCAGCACCGTGCGCCACAACGCCGACACCGCGCAGCAGGCCAACCAGCTGGCGGCGTCGGCGTCGGGCGCTGCGGCCAAGGGCGGCGAGGTGGTCGGCCAGGTGGTGTCGACGATGCAGGACATCAGCGCGTCGTCGAAGAAGATCGCCGACATCATCGGCGTGATCGACGGCATCGCCTTCCAGACCAACATCCTGGCGCTGAATGCTGCGGTGGAAGCAGCCCGCGCCGGCGAGCAGGGCCGCGGCTTCGCGGTGGTGGCCGGCGAAGTGCGTTCGCTGGCCCAACGAAGCGCCGAGGCGGCGCGCGAGATCAAGGCCCTGATCGGCGCCAGCGTCGACAAGGTGGAGGCCGGCACCCGCCTGGTCGGCGCGGCCGGTCAGGCCATGACCGACATCGTGGCGCAGGTCAATCGCGTCACCGACCTGATCGGCGAGATCTCCAGCGCGACCGCCGAACAGACCAGCGGCATCGACCAGGTCAGCACCGCGGTGTCGCAACTCGACCAGGTGACGCAGCAGAACGCGGCGCTGGTGGAAGAGAGCGCCGCAGCGGCCGAGAGCCTGCGTCACCAGGGCAATGCGCTGGCCGAGGTGGTGGGCTTCTTCCGGCTCGGGTCCGGCGCGTCGTCGTTCGGCGCCAGCGCGCCGTCCCGGGCGGTGTCCGCGCCGTCGGCCGCTCGGCCCGCCGCAGCATCGCCGGCAGCGGCCGCACCGAGGCCGGTCAAACCGGCGTCCGCCCAGAACAAGCCGAGCGCCGACGCCGATTGGGAGACGTTCTAATCGACGCCGGCTGACCCTGCCGGGCGAGGTACTCCCTCTCCCTGGCCGATCAGTGCACGAACCCGGGCGGTGCGCGCTTGCCCGCCCCCGCCGACGGCAGATCCTGCGGCTCGATGCGGCCGCGGCCGTCGAGGCGCGCATTGCCGAAGGCGGTCATCCAGGCCCGGCGCATTTCGCGCGGGGCGAGCTCGGCCATGCGTTCCTGCACCGCTTCGCTGGGCTCGGGCTCGAAGCGCTCGCCCCAGTCGTGCTGCGCGCGCAGGCTGTCGTACAGCCGCCGCGCGATGGTGCGGGCGGCGTCGCGATCGGGCGCCTGCACCGTGTAGACGTTGACGCGGTTGAGGATGGGCTCGGGAATCGCCCGCTCGTCGTTGGCCGTGGCCACCCAGATCACCTGACTGGCGTCCACCGCCACCTCGGCAAACTCGTCGACGAACTGCTTGGCGGTGTCGTGCTCGAGCAGGCTGTACAGCGCGCCCAGCGGATCGTAGGCGTGCTCGCCGCGGGCCTTGTCGATCTCGTCGACCACCATCACCGGGTTGGCGTACTGGCCGTCGACCAGGGTCTCGAACACCTTGCCCGGCCGCGCGCCCTTCCACTGCGACGACGCCCCTGACAGCACCCAGCCCGCGGTGAGCGAGCTCATCGGCACGAAACCCATGCCGGTGCCCAGCAACTGGGCCACTTCACGCGCGAAGTGGGTCTTGCCCACCCCCGGCGGCCCCAGCAGCAGCATCGGCGTGATCTCGAGCGCGTCGCGGCTGTCGTGGCACAGCGCGAGCTGGCGGCGGATGTCGTCGAGCACCTCGTGGAAGTTCGGCAGCTCGTCGTACAGGTGGGCCATCGCCGGCAGCCCGGAGGGCTTGACCTGGAAACGCTCTGGGCCCTTCTCGAGCATGCGCTCGTAGGTGCTGCGCAGGCTCTCGTGCTCCTTGGGCGGCAGCTTGGTCAGCCGGCGCTCGACCTCGTCGCATCGGTAGACGCGGCGCATGCTCGCGATCGGCATGCCGCCGCTGCGCGGCGAGACGGTGACCAGGTCGGTCGACGAAGTTGCCATGCACGAACTCCTTGCTGTCCTGCTGACCCATTGCAGCAAACCATCCACCGGGCCAAGCCACGATCAGCGGCAGGAACCGACGGCAGTTGCTGGCAATGATCCTAGCAACTGCCGGGCCCGGCGCAACCCGCCTGGACGAGTGCCCCTGCACAAGGCTGGTGCTCCGGCCGGGGTGGACATCCGTCGCCGGTGCCGGCGTTTCATCGCCCGCGCGCTGCAGTTGGTCGCAACGGGCTCGCGGCGGTTGGCGTGGTTGCCGACACTGCATCCATCCGATCCAGCCCACCCAGGAGATGCACATGAACCGCTCGACCACCACCCGCCTGCTGTCCGTTGTCCTGGCTGCCGGCCTGACGCTGTCGGTGTTGATGGGCCTCGATGCGCTGGCCACGCCCGACGCCGCCGCTCCGGCCCTGGCCGCCACGGCGGCAGCCTCCCGCGGTTGATGGTGCGTGCCGGTCAGGCCCGAACGGCCGCCCGGCCTGTCACGCGTGCCGTCAGTACCCTTCGGCCGCGGCGATGGCCAGCCAGTCGGCCAGGCTGCCCAGCCGGGTGATGTCGGGGCTGAGCGCGGGCACCAGGTAGAACACCGAGCCGCCTTGCGTGCCGACGTAGCTGTTGGTGCCGCGGTAGTACCGGTAGTAGTAGCCCAGGGCATTGCCCGAGCCGGAGTCCGCGGGTGACGCGAACTGCGGGTAGGTGGCCTCGAGGTAGTTGAACACCCGGTCGGAATCGCTCAGCGTGGCCGGGGAGCCGAGTTCGGTCACGCTGAGCACGCGCACCACGTTGTCGGGCAGCACCGTGGTGCCCGTGAAGTTGACGACCGGGAGTTCCCCCAGCGCACCGTTGTTCGACCGGGCGCGGTAGTCGATGGTGCGCAGCCGCGCGATGGCATCGAACACCACCATGCCGCTGGTCGTCACCCGCCCGAAGACACTGAAGCCGCCGTTCTGGGTGTCGAGGTTGGAGGAGTTGTTGGCCAGGTTGACGAACCACTGGTTGGTGGCGCTGTTCGGATTGCCCCCGAGCTTGGCCATGGCCACCGTGCCGCGGACGTTGGAGCGCGTGGCACTGAACTCGTTGATCACCGGCACCTGCGCAGGGACGGCGGTGATTCCGCGGCTGGCGTCGGTGTACGCGAAACCGCCCGCCTGGACGATGAAGCCCGGCACGCTGCGGTGGAAGATCGACCCTTCGTAGGACTTGCGCCGCACGTAGCCCAGGAAGTTGGCCACCGTGTTGGGCGCGCCGGTGTCGTAAAGCTGGATGTCGATCAGCCCTTGCGTCGTATTGAAGCGCAGCATGCTGTCTGTCCCGGCCTGCTGGGCCATGCTGGACAGCGGGGCCAGCAGACCCGGGGCGAGCGCGAGGAAATCACGGCGAGAGGTCATGAACACATCCAGAAAGCGGGAAACGGCAGAAAGCTTAGCATCGGAACGAAACAGGGCCTCAAGTTCGCCGGCGGGTGGCCGATACACCGTCTGGATGCCATGAACTCCGCCCACTCCATCGCCGGACTGCACGCCGCCATGGCGTCGCTGACCGCCACCTCCAGCCAGATCGCCCGCGCTCCCCGTCCCGCGGCGTTGAACCTCGCCACGGCGGATCCCGCGGCGGCGATGGCGCAGGGGCTGATCCAGCAGCGCTGGGTCATCTATCGGTTCGAGGCGAACCTGAAGGTCATCCAGGCCGGCACCGAGATGGTGGGCTCGGTGCTCGACACCCGGGCCTGACGGGCCCGACGGACCTGCGGCCTGGCCGCCGTCACTTCACCCAGGTGTTGAGCTGGATGATCGGCAGCAGCACGGCCAGCACGATGACCATCACCACGCCGCCCATCGCCACGATGAGCAGCGGCTCGAGGATCGTGGCCAGGGCCATGGCGCGGCGCTGCACCTCGCCGGCCAGTTGGCGGGCGGCGCGGTCGAGCATCTGCGGCAACTGGCCGGTCTGCTCTCCGAGACGGGCGAACATGGCCAGCAGGCCCGGGAAGCGCTTCTTGGCCGCCATGGCCGAGGCCAGTGGCGCGCCTTCGCGCACCTGCACCAGGGCATCGAGCGCATCGGCCCGCATCGCGCGGTTGGCCAGGGTCTCGGCCGCGGCCTGCAGCGCCTTCAGGATCGGCACGCCCGCGTTGGCCAGCATCGACAGCGTGCCCGCGAAGCGCGCCGCGTTGTAGCCGCGCGCCAGCCGGCCGATCAGGGGCAGGCGCAGGAAGGCGGCGTCGAAGCGCAGACGGAAGGCCTCGCCGCGCAAGGCCAGCGACAGCGCGACCGCGCCGCCGGCGGCCATCAGCAGCGCCAGCCAGCCCCACGTGCGCACGAAATCGCTGGTGGCCAGCATGGCGGTCGTCAGCCAGGGCAGGGCCCGCTTGCTGCTGGTGAACACGCTCGCCACCTGGGGCACGACGTAGGTGACCAGGAAGATCACGATCACCAGCGCGATCAGCGACACGATGGCCGGGTACAGCGCCGCGCCGATCAGCTTGGACTTCAGCGCCTGGCGCTCTTCCAGGTCGTCGGCCAGACGCTCGAGCACGGCGCCGAGTGCGCCGCTCTGCTCGCCGGCGGCGACCACGGCGCAGTACACCTCGTCGAACTCGCGCGGCGCCGCCGCCAGCGCCCGGGCGAACTGCGAGCCGGCGTTGACCTCGGCGCGCAGGTGCGAGACCAGCTCGCGCTGGCGCGGGTCTTCGGCCTCGTCGGCCAGCGCGGTGAGCGCCCGCTCGAGCGGCAGGCCGGCACCCACCAGCCCGGCCAGCTGGCGTGTCCAGACGGCCAGCGTGGTGCTGTTGAAGACGCGGCTCACCCAGCGTGAGTTGCCGGCCTTCTGCACCGCCGCCGCCACCGCGTCGACGGTGAGCGGCACCAGCCCCTGCGTGCGCAACTGCGCGCGCGCCGCACGTGCGCTCTCAGCCTCGAGGATGCCCTTGCGCGGCTTGCCCTGGGCGTCCAGCGCGTCGAAGTGGAAGGCCGGCATGTGGATGGATCAGCCGCCGTCCGGGCCGACACCCGGGCGGCTGGGCGCCCCCAGGGGGCAGCGAGTGAGCGAAGCGATGAGCGTGGGGGTCACCATGATGTTCAGTCTCGGGTGACGCGCAGAATCTCTTCGAGCGAGGTCACGCCGGAGGTCACCAGCCGGTCGCCGTCCTCGCGCATCGAGCGCAGGCCACTGCCGCGCGCGGCCTCGTGGATGGCGCTCTCGGCCGCCTGGCCGTGGATCAGTGCGCGCACCGCGTCGTCGGCGACCATCAGCTCGTACACGCCGGTGCGGCCCTTGTAGCCGGTGTGGCTGCACTCGGGGCAGCCCACCGGGTGCCAGCGTTCGTCGCCGTCCAGGCGCTTGCAGCGGCCGCACAGCTTGCGCACCAGGCGCTGCGCCAGCACGCCGAGCAGGCTGGAACTGAGCAGGAAGGGCTCGACGCCCATGTCGATGAGCCGGGTCACCGTGGACGGCGCGTCGTTGGTGTGCACCGTGGCCAGCACCAGGTGGCCGGTGAGCGAGGCCTGGATGGCGATCTGCGCGGTCTCGAAGTCGCGGATCTCGCCGATCATGATCACGTCCGGGTCCTGCCGCAGGATGGCGCGCAGGGCCTTGGCGAAGGTGAGGTCGATCTTGGCGTTGACCTGCGTCTGGCCGATGCCGGGCAGTTCGTATTCCACCGGGTCCTCGACCGTGAGGATGTTGGTGCCGGCGGTGTCGATGCGGCCCAGCGACGCGTACAGCGTGGTCGTCTTGCCCGAGCCGGTGGGCCCGGTCACCAGCACGATGCCGTGCGGCTGGTGCACCAGGCGGTCGAAGGCCGACAGCACGTCGCCGCTCATGCCCAGGCCTTCGAGCGTGAACTTCGATTCGGCCTTGTCCAGCAGGCGCAGCACCGCGCGCTCGCCGTGCGCCGAGGGCAGGGTGGACACGCGCACGTCGATGGCGCGGCCGCCAATGCGCAGCGAGATGCGGCCGTCCTGCGGCAGGCGCTTCTCGGCGATGTCGAGCTCGGCCATGATCTTCAGTCGCGAGATCAGCGCCGCGTGCAGCGCGCGGTTGGGCTGCACCACCTCGCGCAGCGTGCCGTCGACGCGGAAGCGCACGCTGGAACTGCGCTCGTAGGGCTCAATATGGATGTCGCTGGCGCCGTCCTTGGCGGCCTGCGTCAGCAGCGCATTGAGCATTCGGATGATCGGCGCGTCGTCGGCGGCTTCCAGCAGGTCTTCGACCGCCGGCAGGTCCTGCAGCAGGCGCGACAGGTCGACCGCGCTCTCCACCTCGCCGACCACGGTGGCCGCGCTCGATTCGGCGCCGGCGTAGGCCGCGGAAATGCGCTGGTCGAGCGTGGCCGCCACCTCGCGCTCGAAGCGGGCCACGTCGTGGCGCCGCACCACCTCGGCCACCGCGCCAGCGGGCGCCGTCTCGGCGGCCCACAGCACCGTCTCGCGGCCGTCGTCCTCGAGCAGCAGGTGGTTCGCCTTGGCGAAGGCGTAAGGCAGCGGGTGTCGGGCCATCGTCAGTTGCCGGGCGACGGCGTCGGGGGGGGAGCGGGCGACAGTGGCGGCGGGGATGACGGTGCAGCCGGCTCGCGCATCGGCGGCAGCACCGGGGCCTCGTTGATGGGCAGCAGCACCGACGTGTTGGGCTGCGCGTCCTTCTGCTGGCCGCGCATCAGGTCGTATCGGTCGAGGGACAGCTTTTGCGTGCTCGCCGTGTCTCGCAGCACCACGGGACGCAGGAACACCATCAGGTTGGTGCGCTTGCGTGTGCGCGATTCGTTGCGGAACAGTGCGCCCACCCAAGGCAGGTCGCCGAGCAGCGGCACCTTGCTGGTGGTGGTGGAGTAGTTGTCTTCGATCAGGCCGCCCAGCGCGAGCACCTGACCGTCGTCGACGGTGACCGTGCCCTCGATCGAGCGCTTGGTGGTGGAGGGCCCGGCATTGCTGGTACCCGCCGCCGTGGTGTCCTTGACGCTGGACTGCTCCTGGTAGATCTGCATGCGGATCGCGCCGCCTTCGCCGATCTGCGGGCGGATGCGCAGCGTGATGCCGACGTCCTTGCGCTCGATGGTCTGGAACGGGTTGTTGGTCGACGTGCCGGTGCTGGTGAACTGGCCGGTGATGAAGGGCACGTTCTCGCCGACGACGATCTTGGCCTCCTCGTTGTCCAGCGTGATCATGTTGGGCGTGGACACGACGTTGGTGTTGCCCTTCGTCTGCAGCATGCGCAGGATCGCCGACAACGACGCCACCCCGTTGACGGTGCGCAGCAGGCCGAGGTTCAGGCCTTCGCCCAGCGTCAGGTTGTTCGACGCCAGACCGCTGTTGATGCTGATGATGCCCGGCGACTTGGTCGACGGCAGGTTCTGCACGGCACGGCCTTCGCTGCCCAGCGCGCCGAGCCACTGGAAGCCCAGTTCGGCCGTGTCGTCCCCGGACACCTCGACGATCATGCTCTCGATGTAGACCTGGGCGCGGCGCTCGTCGAGCCGGTCGATCACGGCGCGTATCTGCAGGTAAAGGGGCTCCGGGGCCGAGATGATCAGCGAATTGGTCGCCGCATCGGCCTGGATGAAGCCGCCGGTCGATGGCTGGGCCGATGCAGCCACCGGCGTCGTGGCCGCCGAACTGCCGGCCCCGGTGTTCGAGGGGCTCGACTGGCTGGTGGGTGCGGCGGGCGAACCACCCAGCGAGCCGCCGCCGGTGGCCGTCGAGCCGGACAACCCGGATCCACCGCCGGACGATCCGGCGGCGAAGGCCGCGCGCAGCACGGTGGCCAGCCGCGCGGCGTCGGCGTTCTTGAGCGCCACCACATGGATGCTGCCCGCCGGGCCAGCAGCGCCTGGCTGGTCGAGTCGCTGGATCAGCGCGCGCATGGCCGCCAGCCTGGCCGGGTTCTGGGCCCGGATGATCAGTGCGTTGCTGCGCGTGTCGACCATCACCGTGGCCGAGCCGGCGCCGCCGCCCGGCACCAGCGCTGCCACTCCGCCCGCGCCCCCCTCGCCCAGGCGCTGCACCAGCGTGGCCAGATCGGCCGCCACCGCATGCTTGAGCGGGATGACCTCGATGTCGGTGGACGCCGGTTGGTCGAGTGCCGCGATGATCTTCGCGATCCGGGCCAGGTTGTCCGCGTAGTCGGTGATCACCAGCGAGCCGTTGCCTGGGTTGGCGTTGATCGTGTTGTTGGGGCTGATCAGGGGCCGCAGCACCGCGACCAGGTTGTTCGGGTTCTCGTGGCTGAGGCGGAAGATCTGCGTGATCACCAGATCGGCGCGCTGATCGACCGGGCCCACCGACACCACGCCGGTCTGCAGCTTGGCGTCGGCCTCGGGCACCACCTTCAGCAGGCCTGCGCTGTCGACCACCGAGAAGCCCATGCCGCGCAGCGCGGACAGGTAGTTCTGGTAGGCCTCGCGAGGCGGCATCGCGCGCTCGCTGTAGACGGTCATGCTGCCCTTGACGCGCGGGTCGACCATGATCTGCCGGTTGATCATCGCCGAGATCGCGCGTGTGACCGCCTCGATGTCGGCATTGACGAAGTTCAGCGTCACCGGTGCCGACGACATGGACGGCGTTGACGTGCGGGCAGCAGGCTTGTCGGCGGCCACCTGCGCGGTGGACGGCAGCACCGAGCCTGTGGCCATGCAGGCCAGGACGAGGGCACGCAGGCGCGAAGGCGTTCGGCGGGAAGGGGCCGGACGGTCGGGCGGCAGTCGCGGGGTCATGGGGGTCATCCGATCGAGAGGACGGACAACGCACCTTGGCGTCGCCCGATGATGTTGAGCAGGTTGGCCAGGCCCGCGTCCTGGCCCTCGGCGGCGCGGGCTTCGCCACGGAAGCGCAATCGCGCGCCGGACCATTGGCCCGAGCCGTTCAGGCGCAGGGCACCATCGAGCGTGCTCAGGCCGAGGGTGGCACTGTCGGCCCCGGCCGAGTCGCTGCGCACGCTGAGGCGGTAGCTGCCCAGCGGCTGGATCGACGACAGGCGCGACGATGCGCCGATCAGGCTCAGGTCCAACGCGCCGTCGAAGCGCGTGCGGCCCTGCACCGTCTGCACCGTGAAGCCGGTGCTCGAGAGTTGCATCATGCCGCCGAGCTGCAGCGTGTTCCAGGGCGTGCCCAGGCCTTCGAGCCATCGCGCCGGCCACTGGCCGATGCCCTCGGGTCGGGCCGGCACCCGCAAGGTCATGCCGGACCAGCCGGGCCGCAGCTCGATGCGCAACGGCGCGAACAGGCAGCAGGCCTGGCGCAACGTGAGCCGCAGGCCGCTCCAGGTGGGTGACAGGCGCCAGTGCAGCCGCCCGGGCAGTGCCGAGGCATCGCGGCTGCCCGGGCCGCCTTGCAGCACGGCCACGGCATTGCCGGACCAGACACTGCCCCTGGCGTCGGCCAGCAGCAGGCGTTCGCCGCTGGCGCGGTGCAGGTTGTCTGCCAGCCAGGCGGCAGGCGCGAAGGCGACGGCGCCGATGGCCGTGCCGAGCAGCGCACCCCAGATCGCCCAGCGCCGGCCGGCCCGCTGGTTGCGGGCCCAGGCCCGATCCGGCACGGCCGCAGTGCGCCGCCGTGTCATGGGCGCCCCCCCAGGGCCAATGTCAACCGGCCGGTGTAGGTGCCTTGTGGCGACCGGGTCAGCTGGGCCTCGACCACGCGCGCCCGCGCATTGGCGCGCAACTCGCCCAGCCATCCGGACAGCGACTCGCCGTCGATGCCCATCAGCTCGACCACGGCACGCTCACCCTGCACGTTGGGGCGCACCTTGTCGCCCAGCCGCTGGGCCGATGCGGTCAGCGCCGTCTGGGCCTGGGCCAGTGGCACGGCGGGCGTGGCACGCAGGGCCTTGGCCTCGGTGGCCAGCCGCTGCATCTCGAGCAACTGGACATCGAGCGCCTCGATCTGGGCGGGTGCGGCCTTCAAGGTGCGCACTGCCGGCGCCAGGCCCACCCACCACACCAGGGCCAGCGCCAGCAGCACGGCTCCGACGGCGACCGCGGTGCGTTCGCGTTCGGCCAGCGACTGGTAGTGCTGTGCCAGTGCCTTTCGCCAGGCGGTCATGGTGTGGCCTTGCGTCCGCCGCGGCTGATGATCAGCTCGGCTTCGGTGCTGTCGAGCTGACCGCCGGCCGCCGCGATGCGGGTGCGCAGTTGCTGCAACTGCTCGGGGGCCCAGCCGGTGGCGGGCAGCGTCAGGCGGCCCGGCTCGAACTTCAGCTGCTCCACCGGCGGCCGGCCCTCGGGCCAGGCCGCGGCGGCCAAGGACAGCAGCGTTTCGAGATCGGTGTCGCCCACCTGGCCCGCAGCGGCGCGCAGCAGGTCGGTTTCGCGCTGCATCTGCACGGGCGCGTCCAGCACCGCGCGCACCTGGGGGTGGGCGGTGCGCAGCAGTTCAGTGACCGCGCCGCGCCTGGCGTCGATGGCACGCTGCTGTTGCCAGGCCCAGGCGTTGACGCCGATCAACTGCACGCCCAGCAACGCGGCCAGTCCCCAGCGCACCGGGCGCCACGACGGCCCCAGCACCTGGCGGGCCGCCGTCCGCACGGCCCGCAGGCCGCGGGTTTGCAGGGCCAGGTCGAACTGCCGCAGGTTCCAGCCCGACCGCGCGGCCGCCAGCGCATGTTCGGCGTCCGACTGCACCACCACGGGGCTGCCGAGCCATCGCTCGGCGGCGGCCGCGGCGGCGGGCGTGGCCGTCCACTGCGGCGACTGTGCCGACCAGCCGGGCAGCAAGGACTTGGCCAGGTCACCCGAGGTGCGCAGGCAGATGGCGCCCTGCACATCGCTCCAGGCCAACCACAGGTCGTCGGCACCCGCGTGGTCGGCGTCGTTGCCGGTGAAGAAGTGGCCCTGGGCCAGTTCGCTCGGTGCGCACGAGGGCACGACGCGGTCGACGACGATGCCTGCGGCGGTCAGGCGGGACAGTGCCGCGGCCAGGGGCGGGCGTTGCGTGGCGCCGACCCACCCGGCCTGCCCCGGCTTGGCATCGGGGGCCAGCGCCAGGTGCACGTCGTCCGGTTCGTCGAGCAACTGCTCTTCGAGCACGCCGCTCAGTGCCAGACGCATGCGCGCAGCCGGCGCCCGTGGCACGTCGACACGGTGCCAGGCCACGTCGCCGGCCGGCAGCACCGCCACCACGGTGTCGGCGCGCGGCAACTGGGCCGGGTCGGCCCGGCCACTGCTGGCCACCGCCATCCCGTCGTTGCTGAGCACATGGGCCAGCGCACCTGGCTCGGGCGCCTCGTGGCCGACGCGGGCGTGCGGCGGCAGCAGGATCACGAGCATGCTCATGGGAAGTCGGTCGGCGGCGGAGTCGGTGGCGAAGCGTGCATTGTGGCAAACAGGCTGTGCCGGGTTTCAGCCGCCACCGGTAGAAAGTACCGTGGAAACGCGTTGTCGCTGTTCGACGGCCACCTCGCCGGCATTGCGCTTGTGCACCACCGACACCTCCTCGAGCACACGGTCCTCGAGCCGAAGTCGGCCACGCACCTCGAAGTACTCGGATTTCACGGTCACCCCGTCGAGCCCCGCGTTCGGCGGCAGGTGGGCCCGCGCATCGTCCACTTTCTCGAAGGGCTTGCTCTTGCGCGTCTGGACCAGGCGGTCCGCGGTGCCGAGGTCGATGCCCTCGATCACGGCAGCCAGTACCTCCCGCGACGCGGTGTTCAGGTTGACCTTGCTGGTGCCCTGGCCGGGGCTGATCCACACCAGCGGCCGCAAGCGCTGGATCTGGTCGGCCGTCAGGGGAATCCAGGCCAGGTCGTCCAGGCGCCCCGGCCCCAGGGCCATCTTCGGATCGGTGCCGCTCCAGGCCACGGCCAGCGACTGGGCCAGGGTGGGCGCGAGGCCGGGCGACAGGCCGCCGACCTCGCACAGGCGCTTGAGCACCTCGACTTCCTTCTCGACCGGCTTGCCATCGGCCACCAGGTTGCGCAGGTTGTAACGCGTCTGCGCATCGGTGATGAGCCCGGACAGGAAGGCCTCCGGGCCGCCCTCGGCGTTGTTGTCCTTGTCGGCCGCCAGGAAGGTCGACAGCCGCGCCTCGGCCAGCGGCTGGGCCCAGGTGTCTTCGAGGCTGGTGAATTCGCGGCGGTGCTCGCGCAGGATGAGCCGCGCCCAGTCGAGTGCCCCCATCAGGATCCAGGCCGACTGGCTGCGGCTGCGTTCGGCCACCTCGACCTGGATGCCGCGCCACTGCTGCCACACCATGCCGGCCGACATCGTGGCCACGACAGTGAGCAGGACCATCGCCACCAGGATCGCGGCCCCTCGCTGGCGGTGCCGCGGGCGGGAGAGGGGACTGCGCCCGCGCGTGGTTGGCGATGTCCTCATCCCGGCCCCCGCATCAGCACATCGCGGGTGAGCGTGCCCTCGGGCAGCTCCATCACCATCCGCACGCCGGAGGGCAGCAGTTCGCGCGGCGGCGCCGAGGCGCTGCCGGCCGGCGGCGTGACCACCGTGCCGGTCGATTGCGCGTTGCTCCAGCCGTTTTCACGGTAGTAGTAGAGCTGCCAGCCCTGCACGCCATCGAGCACGCGCAGTTGCTGGGGCTCGTTGCCCTGCAACTGCTGGCTTCGCATCCAGGCCTCCTGCAACTCGCCGGCCTTGGTCATCGCCGGTGTGGTCCAGCGCTGCCACACGCCTTCGCGCACCGACCACACCACCAGTTGCAGGCCACCTTCGGTGCGGCGGGTCAGGCGAAGGCTGGCACCGTCGAACGCCAGGCCCGGCACCGCGATGCTGTCCTGCACGGCCTGCAGGTCTTGTTCCCACTGCCCGATCACGGCGCCGAGCAGCAGGCTGCGTTCGGAGGTCGCCAGGCTGACGATGCGCGCATTGGCCATGCTGTCGATGCCGCGCCAGCCCATCACGGCCATCAGCGCCATGATGAGCAGGGCCACCAGCACCTCGACGAGCGTGAATCCGTGCGCCCGCCGCATGCTAGAAGCGCCCGACGATCGTCGACAGCGTCAGGATCACGTGCCCGCCGTCGTCGAGGATCACCGCGTCGACACGGCGGAAGTTCGGGTTCGGCGTGCCCTTGGTGATGAGCTTGCCGGCGTAGTCACGCCCAAGTTGCTGGCACTGGAACTCCGCTTCCCCGGTGCCCGGAAACTGCTTGCCCAGCCGCAGGTCGGCCAAGGCGTTGTCGGCGCACCAGGTCGCCGCCGTCACGTCGCGCATGCGCCCGGCGTTGTCGGTCAGCGCCGCAGCGGCCTTGAGGCCGGCGCCCAGCGAGACGGCCACGATGGTCAGCGCCACCAGCACCTCCACCAGCGTGAAGCCCCGGCGCCGCAGCCCAGCCGTGGCGGCCCGGACACCACCGCGCCGATCCGCCCGGTCGTTCACGCAGGGTTCTCCTCGATCTGCTTGAACGGCCCCAGCCCATCGGTGGCCAGCACGATGCGGCGGTCACCCAGCTGCAGTTCGATGCGCTGTGCGCCGATCAGCGGCTCGGGCCCGAGCACCAGCGCGCGGGCCCCGACGATGCGGGCCGTCACCCCCTCGTACAACCAGTGGTGCGGCAGTTCGATGCGCGGCGGCAGGCCGATGAAGCGGAAGGGCCCGCCACTGCCGTTGGCATCCGAGGCCAGCTCGAAGCGCACCATCAGGCCGCTGGCCCTGGCTTCGGCGCGGCCGGCTTCGAGCAGGGCGGACAGGCGCAGCGCCTCGCGGTCGAGCCGGGACGCCGCCGGGTCGCGCAACGCCAGGCTGACCACGCCGGCCGCCAACCCGATGAGGACCATCACCACCATCAGCTCGACCAGCGTGAAGCCGGTCGGTCGTGCCCTGCGGACGCTACTGCCAGGAGCCGATTTCTGCGTTCTTGCCGTCGCCACCGGCCTGCCCGTCAGCACCGTAACTGAACACATCGATCTCGCCCTTCACACCTGGGTTCACGTACTGGTACGGCCGGCCCCAGGGGTCGCTGGGCAGCTTGTCCAGGTAGGGCCTCCAGTTCGGGGGCACGCTTCCACCGGTCGGCCTGCGCACCAAGGCCTCGAGGCCTTGCTCGGCGCTGGGGTAACGCTGATTGTCGAGCTTGTAGAGCTTGAGCGACTGCATCAGATTGTTCACATCCGCACGGGCCGCGGTGGCACGTGCGTCGTCGGTGCGGTCCAGCAGATTCGGCACGATCAGGGCCGCCAGCACGCCGATGATGACCAGCACCACCAGGAGTTCGATCAGTGTGAAGCCGCGCGTCAGCAGCTGGCGTGGGCGTGCGGTGGAGAGCGGGTGCATTTCGACGTTTGGGGTCCGGAGTCGCTGAATCATAATCGCGCGATGAGTGCACGGCTGTTGTCGTTGGTGGTCTGGGCCCTGGCAGCGGCCAGCGTGGTGTTCTGGGTGAGCCGATTCACCGCCCGACCGGCCCCGACGCCCGGGCATGCGTCGACGGTGGGTCCGGCGGCGGTGCCCGCGGCACCGTTGACGCGCCTGTTCGGCGTGCCGCCGCCGCCCCCGCCGGTCGAAGAGGCAGCCCCGCAGCCCGTGGTGGCCGATGCGCGCTTCAAGCTGATCGGCGTGGCGGCCGCTCGTTCGGGGCAGCGCAGTGGGCTGGCCCTGATCGCCGTCGATGACAAGCCTGCCCGCGCCGTGCCGATCGGCGGGCGCGTGGACGGCGAATTGGTCGTGCTGTCTATCAGTCATCGACAGGTCGACATCGGCACGGCCAGGGGCCCGGTGGTCAGTTCCCTGACCTTGCCCGCCTTGCCCGAGGCCAACCGCGGCGTCCCGGGCGCGTTGTCCGGGGCGGCCGCCCCGACGATGCCTGGCATGCAGCCTCAGCAGCCCATGCAGGCGCCGGCCATGCCGGGGCTGCCGTACTCCCACGCGCCGGCAGTGCCTGGCGCACCGGTGTACAACGTGCCCGGGTCAAGGCCTCCGACCATGCCTGGCCAGCTGCGCCATTCGGGCCAGATGCCCCAACCCACGCAGCAGATGCCATTGGGCACGGCCGAGCCTCAGTAGTCACAGCGCCCGCTGTCGCGTGGGCCTTGTGTGCATGTCCCCACCCGCCAGGGCCCGGGTGGCTGGGATCCTGCTGCCCGCCTGGCGCACTCAGTACAAGGTGGTCTGGCGCCCGTGGCCGGTCGGGTGGAAGCCCGACAGGCTGCCCATGCCGCTGTCGCCCAGGGAGTGCGGCTGGGACGGTCCCGGGTCATCACCGTCGGCCACCTCGGCCAGCAGCGCTGCGGCGCTGCGCACCAGCGGCCAGGAGACGCAGGCCCCCGTGCCGTCGATGCTGTCCATGCCGAGCTCGAGCAATGCCGACGCGCTGAACAGGTTGAACGCCTGGTCCAGGCCGCGGTGGGTCTGGCTGCGGCAGAAGACACAGTAGTCGGTGACGGCCGCGGCGATCTGAGATGCCACCATCATGGCCGCGCAGGCCGCCATGCCGTCCACCATGATCAGGTGGCGCTTGCTGGCGGCCACCAGCATCACGCCCACCATCACCGCGGTCTCGAAGCCGCCGAAGGCCGCCAGCGTTTCCACCGGGTCGATGATGTCGCGATGCCGCCCGTGCGCGCTGAGCAGCACGACCATCATGCGGGCGAGCATGTCGGGGTCCATCTGCGGGCCGCTGATCAGCAGGTCGCGCAGCGGCGACTGCGTCAGCCGCGACAGCACCAGCGCTGCCGCCTCGTGCGAGCCCACGCCCACCCCGGCGCAGGCGACCATGTTGCCGCGCAGCCCGTCGCCGATCTCCATGCCGGCGCGGATGGCCGCATGCGCCTGCTCCAGCGCCATGGCCGGGCCCACGCGGGCGTTGCGGGTGCCGTGCGCGATCTTGCGGGCCATCAGCCTTTCGTGGGGCGCCACCGGGTTGGCCAGGCCGCAATCGACGACCGTGGTCTCCAGACCCTGGATGCGGGCGAACACACTCACCGGCAGGCGTCCCGTGAGCAGTTGGCGCACCAGCTCGTGGGTCTGCAGGGCCTGCGGCGCCTGGATGCCCTCGACGGCCAGACCGTGGTCTGCCGCGAACACCACCAGTTGCGGATCGCGAAAGCGCGGCTTCAGCGTGTTCTGCATGAGGCCCAGCCGAACCGAGACGGGTTCAAGCTCGCCCAGGCTGCCGGCGGCTTCGCAACGGCGCTGAAGCTTCTCGATCAGGGCCCGCTCCAGCACCGGGTTCGACGTGGGCGAGATGAGTGACCGGTTCAGCGACATCGCTCAAGTGTAGTCAGCCGCCGAGCACGGCGGCAAGGGCGAGGCCGTCGCACCGGGCCGGCGCGCCCGAGCCACGGTGGCCCATGCGTGCCCTGCCGGCTGCGACCATCAACGGAGGAACAGCCGGTACACCGGGTTGTCGGTTTCCTCGACGCAGGGATACGCCAGCTCTTCGAGAAAGGCATCGAAGGCGGCCCGGTCCTGCGGCGGCACCTGGATGCCGACCAGGATGCGGCCGTAGTCGGCGCCCTGGTTGCGGTAGTGGAACAGGCTGATGTTCCAGCCCGGGTGCAGCGACGACAGGAAGCGCATCAGCGCGCCCGGCCGCTCGGGGAAGACGAAGCGGAACAGCCGTTCGTCGGCCGCCAGTGGCGAGCGGCCACCGACCATGTGGCGCACGTGTTCCTTGGCCATCTCGTCATCCGTGAGGTTCACGGTGGCGAAGCCGTGGCGCACGAAGTTGCGCTCGATCTTGTCGGCCTCGTCGCGCTTGCTGATGGCCACGCCGACGAACACGTGGGCCAGGCGCTCGTCCGAGATGCGGTAGTTGAACTCGGTGACCGCGCGCGGGCCGACCAGTTCGCAGAAGCGCTTGAACGAGCCCCTCTCCTCGGGGATCGTCACCGCGAAGAGTGCCTCGCGCTGCTCGCCGAATTCGGCCCGCTCGGCGACGAAGCGCAGGCGGTCGAAGTTCATGTTGGCGCCGCAGGTGATGGCCACCAGCGTGCGGCCCTTGCACTTGTGGGCCGCCACGTACTGCTTGATCGCGGCCACGCCCAGCGCGCCGGCGGGTTCGAGGATGCTGCGGGTGTCCTGGAACACGTCCTTGATGGCGGCACACACCTCGTCGGTGTCGACGATGATGTAGTCGTCGACCAGCTTGCGCGTCAGGCGGAAGGTTTCCTCGCCCACCAGCTTGACGGCCGTGCCGTCCGAGAACAGGCCCACGTCACCGAGCTGCACGCGCTTGCCGGCGCGCACCGAGCGCACCATCGCGTCCGAATCGCGGGTCTGCACGCCGATCACCTGGATCTCGGGCCGCACCGCCTTGATGTACGACGCCACGCCGGAGATCAGGCCGCCGCCGCCGATGGCGACGAACACCGCATCGATCGGCCCCTGGTGCTGGCGCAGGATCTCCATCGCGATGGTGCCCTGGCCGGCGATGACATCGGGGTCGTCGAACGGGTGCACGAAGGTCAGGCCCTGGGTCTGCTGCAGCTCGACGGCGTGCCCGTAGGCGTCGGAATAACTC
Organism: Ideonella sp. A 288; assembly: GCF_002198735.1. GTDB lineage: Bacteria > Pseudomonadota > Gammaproteobacteria > Burkholderiales > Burkholderiaceae_C > Pseudaquabacterium. The sequence continues at coordinate 46,008 of NZ_MWLO01000137.1, read as the reverse complement.
TCGCCGTGCAGCACCACCTCGCCACCCAGCGCCGCGACGGCGTCGATCTTCAAGCGGGGCGTGGTGACCGGCATCACGATCACGGCGCGGCAGCCCAGCCGCTTGGCCGACAGCGCCACCCCCTGGGCGTGGTTGCCGGCCGAGGCGCAGATGACGCCCAGGTCCAGCTGCGCCTTGGGCAGGTTCACCATCTTGTTGTAGGCGCCGCGCAGCTTGAAGCTGAACACCGGCTGCTGGTCCTCGCGCTTGAGCAGCACATGGTTGCCCACACGGCGAGACAGGCTGCGCGCCGCATCGAGCGAAGTCTCGATGGCCACGTCGTACACCCGCGCGGTGAGGATCTTCTTCAGGTAGTCGGGGCTGGGGGCGCGGGGCATGGGTGGCAAGCGGCAGGTCAGGGGCGCGGAATGATAGCCGCCGGCCCACAAGAAAAAGGGCCCGAGGCTTGCGCCTCGGGCCCAATCCACCAATGGAGGAGGTGGAGGAGACAACCGGTCGAGACCAGCGGGCCATCGCCCGATCACCAGTCTCTGCTGGCTGCAGTCTAGTCGCGAGAATGCTGCGCCGCAATAAGATCGGTTGCCGAAACCCTAGGGGCCCCGCTCAAATGGGTGGTGCGCCCTGCACCCCGGCGGTGCCCCAACTTGGACTCTGCCATCCACGACCGCCCTTCGAGGCGCTCGCGCGTTCTCGGATGCGACCCGCCGTAGACTCCCGTGCGCAATGGGAGATGGTTCGATGGAATGCAAGATTCACTGGGTGCCCGCCAGCGGCATGGCCATGGTGGCCGAAACGGGCAGTGGACACCTGCTGACGATGGACGGCGCACCGGATGGCGGTGGGCGCAACCTGGCGCCGCGGCCGATGGAAACGCTGCTGGCCGGGGCCGGGGGCTGCACCGCCTACGACGTGGTGCTGATCCTCAAGCGCGGCCGGCATGAGGTGACTGGCTGCGATGTGCAACTGAAGGCCGAGCGCGCCGCCGCCGACCCGAAGGTCTTCACGAAGCTGCACCTGCATTTTGTTGTCACCGGCCGCAACCTGCCCGAGGCCGCCGTGGCTCGCGCCATCGAGCTGTCGCATGAGAAGTACTGCTCGGCGACCATCATGCTCGGCAAGACCGCCGAGGTGAGCACCAGCCACGAAGTCGTCAACGGCTGATGCTGCTTGGCGCGCGTGCGCCGCGCCCACGGACCTGGGTCAGATCACGTGCGCGGTGCGTGTCATCACGCGGGCGGCGGCACGCATCAACCAGGCCACGGGTGGCGGCACCAGGGCGGCTCCGGCCTGTTCGGCCTCGTCGGCATGGCGGGCCTCGTCGTCCTTCATCTGGGCCACCACGGCGCGCGAGGCGTGATCACCCGCGGGCAGGCGCTCGAGGTGGCTGTCGAGGTGTCGCTCGACCTGGCGCTCGGTCTCGACCAGGAAGCCCAGGCTGCGCGCATCGCCGACGCTGCCGGCCGCCAGGCCAATGGCGAAGGCGCCGGCATACCACAGCGGATTGAGCAGGCTGGGGCGGCTCCCCAGGTCATCCAGCCGCTGCTCGCACCACGCCAGGTGATCGGTCTCGTCGCGTGCGGCGGCGCGCATCTGGCGACGAAGTTCGGGCGATCGCGCCGTCAGCGCCTGGGCCGCATAGAGGGCCTGCGCGCACACTTCGCCGACATGGTTGACGCGCATCAGCGCGCCCGAGAGGCGGCGCTCTTCGGGCGAAAGCTCCACCGACACGGCGGTCGGGATCGGTCGCGCCGCATGGGCGCTGCGGCTCAGCGTGCGCAGCGCGAGATCGATCGATTCGAGGACGGCATCGGTGTCTGGCATGAGCGCCAGCATAGCCCAGCCATCCCTGGCCTTGCTGAAATGTGTCTCTCGTGTGATCCCAGCGGCCCCGGACGCCACGTTGTTGTCAGGCAACATTTGCTTGTGATTTTCCGGCCAATGCTTGGCAAGCCATCCAGCGGTCTGGTGCAATAGCCGCAACTTCCGATGAGGAGGTTGGCCTGACCGGCCCGCGCCCTTCCCGGTGGGCGGGTTCTCTACGGGATCGGGACCTCTTGTTCAACCTAGGAGATTTACGCAATGAAAAAGTCTTTGCTCGCTCTGGCCGTGATCGGCTTTGCCGGTGCCGCTTCGGCCCAATCGTCGGTGACCCTGTTCGGTATCGTTGACGCGGCCTACGGCCACGTTTCGGCTGGCGGCCGTTCTGCCTCCGGCATCACGAACTCCGGCCTGAACAGCAGCCGTCTGGGCTTCCGCGGCGTCGAAGACCTCGGCGGTGGCATGAAGGCCGCCTTCCATCTGGAAGGCCAGTTGGACAACGACACCGGCACCGGCCGCTCGGGAACAGCCGCGTCTGGCGGTGGTCTGAACTTCCAGCGCCGTTCGACCGTCAGCCTGCTGGGCGGCTTCGGTGAAGTCCGCATCGGTCGCGACTACTCGCCGAACTTCTGGAACACCACGATCTATGACCCGTTCGGCACGAACGGCGTGGGCCAGTCGCTGACCCCGGCCATGCTCGCCAACATCGGCACCGGAACGAACTCCAGCGCGGTGCGCACCAGCAATTCCATCTCGTACTTCACGCCGGCAATGGGCGGCATCGGCCTTCAAGTCATGAAGGGCTTCGGCGAGAACGCCGGTGGCGTCAAGACCGGCAACTACATGGGCTTCCGCGCCGGCTACGCCGCGGGCCCGCTGTCGGTTGACTACTCCTACGCCAAGACCGAAGGCGCTACCGACGCTGCCGACACCAAGTACAGCAACATCGGCGCCTCGTTCGACCTCGGCATGGTCAAGCCGCAGTTCATCTGGGCCCAGGAAAAGACCAGCGCTGGCGCGAAGATCGGCGCCTGGCAGCTGGGCCTGACCGCCCCGATGGGCCAGGGCGAGTTCCGCGCTGCCTACAGCCGCTACGACGTCAAGAACAGCGCCAACGACTGGAACAAGTTCGCGTTGGGCTATGGCTACAACCTGTCGAAGCGCACGCAGCTGTACACCACGTACGCCCGCGTGAGCAACAAGGGTGCGCAAGTCGTCGCCGTGTCCAACAACGGCCTGTCGGCTGGCGCCGCTGCTGCTGGTGGCAACTCCACCGGCTACGAGTTCGGCGTTCGCCACTCGTTCTGATTGGTCTTCGAGATCCTTCGGGGTCTCGACCACCGCAAAGCCGCCCTTCGGGGCGGTTTTTTTTCGCCGATCATCTTCAGGCAATGGCGTCAGGCCGCCCCTCTGTCTCTCGGGGGTTCCCCGTTTGCGGGCGGCACACGAATTGCGTGATGATTCCGTCTTCCTTGTCCACCGGCGCCTTCGCGCAGGCGTGGGACCGTGCCGCGCCGTCGCGCATGCACGGGTCCGCGGTCATGCCGTTCACCTGTCATGCTTGCCTTCATCCTGCGCCGCTTGTTCCAGGCCATGATCGTGATGCTCACGGTCGCCTTCATCGCCTTCATGCTGTTCCAGTACGTGGGCGACCCGGTCACCAACCTGCTGGGCCAGGATGCGACGGTCGAGCAGCGGCAGAAGTTGCGCACCGACCTGGGGCTGGATCAACCGTTTCCGGTTCAGTTCGCACGCTTCATCGGCAACGCGGTGCAGGGCGAGTTCGGGCTGAGCCTCAGGCAGGGGCGCAAGGTCTCGGCGCTGATCGCCGAACGGTTCCCGGCCACGCTCGAGCTCGCCGCGCTGGCGGCGGTGATGGGCCTGGCGCTGGGCATCCCGCTGGGCGTGTATGCCGCGCTCAGGCGTGGCACCTTCATGTCGCAGGTGGTGATGACGGGTTCGCTGCTGGGCGTGTCGCTGCCCAACTTCCTGATCGGCATCCTGTTCATCCTGCTGTTTGCGGTCACCTTGAAGTGGCTGCCCAGTTTCGGACGCGGCGAGGTGGTGGCGATCGGGCCTTTCACCACCGGCTTGCTCACGGTCGACGGTCTCAAGCACCTGCTGCTGCCGGCGCTGACCTTGTCCTTGTTCCCGATGACGCTGGTGCTGCGCCTCGTGCGTTCGGAAATGCTGGAGGTGCTGCGCACCGATTACATCAAGTTCGCCCGGGCGCGCGGCCTGCCCGATCGCCGGGTGTACTTCGGGCACGCGTTGAAGAACACGCTGGTCCCGGTGATCACCATCGCCGGCCTGCAACTGGGGGCGATCATCGCTTTCGCCATCGTCACCGAGACGGTGTTCCAGTGGCCCGGCATGGGCCTGCTGTTCATCCAGGCGGTGCAATTCGCCGACATCCCCGTGATGGCGGCGTACCTGTGCCTGATCGCGCTGATCTTCGTCTCGATCAACCTGGCGGTCGACCTGCTTTACTTTGCGGTCGACCCCCGCCTTCGCCTCGAACGCTCGACCGTGGGACATTGACATGACGGGCCGCCCACTTCACCGCATTCGCCACCTCGGGGAGGGCGTGTCGTTCCGCCCGTCCGGCCGGGCGGTTTCCACATGAGTGCACCTTCGACACCCGTGACGGCCGAGGCACCCGGGGCCCTGGCCCGATTCCTCGACGGCGACGTCTGGTTCAGTTTCAAGAATTCGCCGGTCGCCATCGGCGCCACCGTCGTTGCCATCCTGTGCGCCGTGTTCGCGCTCGGCGCGCCCTGGCTGGCGCCACACAACCCGCTCGACCTCGCCTCGCTCGACCTGATGGACGCGCGCCTGCCGCCCGCCTGGATGCCCGACGGCAAGGCCGCCTACCTGCTGGGCACCGACGATCAGGGCCGCGACATCCTCTCGGCCTTGATGTACGGCTCGCGCATCTCGCTCTTCGTCGGTCTGGCCTCGGTGCTGGTGTCGGTGGTGATCGGCGTGGGCCTCGGCCTGCTGTCGGGCTATGTGGGCGGCCGCGTCGACAGCTTCATCATGCGCGTGTGCGACGTGATGCTGTCGTTCCCGTCGATCCTGATCGCGCTGCTCATCGACGGTGTTGGCCGGGCGATGTTTCCCAACGCGCACGATACGCTGGCCTTCACCGTGCTCATCATCTCGATCTCGCTCACGGGCTGGGTGCAGTATGCGCGCACGGTTCGTGGGTCGACGCTGGTCGAGCGCCAGCGCGAGTACGTGCAGGCCGCGCGCGTGATCGGCGTCAGCCCGGCGCGCATCATGCGGCGCCACGTGCTGCCCAACGTGCTCGGGCCGGTGCTGGTGCTGGCCACCATCCACATCGCCACGGCCATCATCACCGAGGCCACGCTGTCCTTCCTGGGCGTCGGCGTGCCGCCGACCTCGCCGTCGCTGGGCACGCTGATCCGCGTCGGCCAGGATTTCCTGTTCTCCGGCGAGTGGTGGATCACCATCTTCCCGGGCCTGGTGCTGGTGACCATCGCGCTGTCGGTGAACCTGCTCGGCGACTGGTTGCGCGATGCGCTCAACCCGCGCTTGCGCTGAGTTCGAGATGACCGTGGCTTCCCCCCTCCTCGAAGTGCGCCACCTGAAGGTGGAATTCCCCACGCGCCGTGGCACGCTGCTGGCCCTGGACGACGTGTCCTTCGACATCGCGCCGGGCGAGATCCTGGGCGTGGTGGGCGAATCCGGTGCGGGCAAGTCGCTCACTGGCGCGGCCATCATCGGCCTGCTCGAACCGCCGGGCCGCATCGCCGGCGGCGAGATCCTGCTCGGCGGCGAGCGCATCGACAATTTGCCGCACGAACGCATGCGCGAGATCCGCGGCCGCCGCATCGGCGCGATCTTCCAGGATCCGCTCACCTCGCTCAACCCGCTGGTCACCGTGGGCGGCCAGATCATCGAGACCATCCAGGTCCACCTGAAGCTGGGTTTTGCCGAGGCGCGGCAGCGGGCGATCCACCTGCTGCAGGAAACCGGCATCCCGGCAGCCGAGCACCGCATCGACCAGTACCCCCACCAGTTCTCCGGCGGCATGCGACAGCGGGTGGTCATCGCGCTGGCATTGGCGGCAGAACCGCAGTTGATCGTCGCCGACGAACCCACCACGGCGCTCGACGTGTCGATCCAGGCGCAGATCATCAGCCTGCTCAAGCGCCTGACGCGCGAGCACGGCGCGGCGGTGATGCTGGTCACCCACGACATGGGCGTCATCGCCGAGGCCTGCGACCGGGTGGCCGTCATGTACGCGGGCCGCATCGCCGAGATCGGCCCGGTGGCCGATGTCATCCACCGACCGGCGCACCCTTACACGGTGGGATTGATGGGCTCGATCCCCTCGATGGAGGGCGAGCGCGAGCGGCTGATGCAGATCGACGGTGCGATGCCGCGGCTGAATGCCATCCCGACGGGGTGTGCCTTCAACCCGCGCTGCCCGCAGGCCTTCGAACGTTGCCGCCGCGAGCAGCCCGCCCTGCTGGCGGCCGACCGCACCCGCGCGGCCTGCTGGCTGCACGCGACGGATGCGGGGGGCGGGCGATGACCGCGCTGGTGCAGGTGGAGGATCTGGCCAAGACCTTCGACGTCTCGGCGCCTTGGCTCAATCGGGTGATCGAGCGCCGGCCGCGGCAGTTCGTGCATGCCGTCGACGGCGTGAGCTTTTCGATCGAGCGCGGCAAGACGCTCGCGCTGGTGGGCGAATCGGGATGCGGCAAGAGCACCGTCGCGCGTTTGCTGGTGGGCCTTTACGCGCCGTCGCGCGGCAGCGTGGCCTTCGATGGGGTGGACACTCAGGCGACGTTGGCGTCGCCGCAGGCCCGTGCGTTGCGCAAGCGCATGCAGATGATCTTCCAGGACCCCTATGCCAGCCTCAACCCGCGCTGGACAGTGCGCGACATCGTCGCCGAACCGATCACCGAGCACGGCCTGGTCACCGACGCCGACACGTTGAAGGCCAAGGTTGGCGAACTGCTCGCGTCGGTGGGGCTGGCGCCCGCCGACATGGTGAAGTTTCCGCACCAGTTCTCGGGCGGGCAGCGGCAGCGCATCTCGATCGCCCGCGCGCTGGCCACCGAGCCCGAGTTCCTGGTGTGCGACGAGCCCACCTCGGCACTGGACGTGTCGGTGCAGGCCCAGGTGCTCAACATCATGAAGGACCTGCAGCGCCAGCGCGGCCTGACCTACCTGTTCATCTCGCACAACCTGGCGGTGGTGCGGCACGTGAGCGACCAGGTCGGCGTGATGTACCTGGGCCGCCTGGTCGAACTGGCCGACCGGCCCGACCTGTTCACACGGCCGCGGCACCCCTACACCCGCATGCTGCTCGACGCGATCCCCGACGTGGCCATGTCCGGCCGCTCGCGCACGCCGGTTCAGGGCGAGGTGCCCAACCCGCTGAACCCGCCCAGCGGTTGCGCGTTCCACCCGCGCTGTCCGCATGCCAATGCGCGGTGCTCGGTAGTGCGCCCGTCGCTGGGCGCCTTCCAGGGCATCCAGGTGGCGTGCCACGCGGTGACCGAAGGGCGGATCTGACGACGCTGCCGATGGCGCACCACCGGACTCAATTGCCGGGCTGGGTGCGTCCGGTGCCCGCGGGGGACGAGGCTGCGCCGGCCGCCGTCGACTGGGTCGAGGTGGGATGCACCAGCGGGCCCTTCTGGCCACAGCCCATCAGGGCGATGACCACGCTGCCGATGACGAACCCTGTGCCGCCCATCCGGCGCACCGCTACACTGGACTTTCGTTTCATGCCGCGATCTTACCGACCATGTCCCCGACCTTGAGCGATGCCCAGTACGACGCCCTGAGCCGCGAGGTCCTCCGGGCCATCGAGACAACCGTCGACCGCTGGCTCGACGAGGACGTGATCGACATCGACACCCACCGCACCGGCGGTCTGCTGGAGTTGTCTTTTCCGGATGGCAGCAAGCTCATCGTCAACACGCAGCCGCCCCTGCACGAGATCTGGCTGGCCGCGAAATCGGGCGGCCGGCATTTCCGGCACGAGGCGGGTCGCTGGATCGACACGCGCGACGGCTCGGAGTTCTTTGCCGTGCTCTCCGCGGCGGCCACCGAGCAGGGCCGGCAGGCCTTGAGTTTCACGCCACCTTCAGCGGGCTGACCAGCCCGCGGCGCCGCCGTCTTGCCCGGGCGCGCCGCTGCGGGCCGTCAGCGGCGGAACAAGTCCAGGATGCTGTTGCGCTCTTCTTCCGTGGGCGAGCCGGGCAGCTTGTCGTCCAGGCCCACGCTGCCCACGCCGGCGCCCGGACCGTACTCATCGTAGATCCAGTCGTTGCCGACACGCATGAGGCCTTCCGGCACCACGGCTTCTCGCACCGGCAGGCGCTTGAGCGCCTGGCCCATGTACTCGATCCAGACCGGCAGTGCCAGTCCGCCACCCGTCTCGCGATCGCCGAGCTTTCGCGGGTTGTCGTAGCCGATCCAGACGACGGCGGCCAGGTCGGGGTGATAGCCCGCAAACCATGCGTCCATCGAGTCGTTGGTGGTGCCGGTCTTGCCGTAGAAGTCGGCGCGCTTGAAGGCCTGGTAGACGCTTGCGGCCGTGCCGGCCCGGGTGACCTCGCCCATCAGTTGCGTCATCACGAAGGCGTTGCGGGCGTCGATTGCGCGCATCGATTCGTTCAGCTCCGGGGGCTTGCTCTGTTGAAGGATGCGGCCCTGGCTGTCGGTGACGCGGGTGATCAGCATCGGGTTCACGCGGTACCCGCCATTCGCGAAGACGCTGTAAGCCCCGACCATCTGCAGCGGCGTGACCGAGCCGGCCCCGAGTGCCATGGTGAGGAAGGGCGGATGCTTCTCGGCATCGAAGCCGAACTGCGTGGCCCAGGTCTGCGCGTGGTGCACGCCGATCGACTGCAGCACACGGATCGACACCATGTTCTTGGAGCGCGCGAGGCCCTGCTTCAGCGGCATCGGACCGTCGAACTTCCCGTCGTAGTTCTTTGGTTCCCAGGGTTGGCTGCCGGTGGCGCCGGCATCGAAAAACAAAGGGGCGTCGTTGACCACCGTCTGGGGCGTGAAGCCCTTCTCCAGTGCCGCGGAGTAGATGAAAGGCTTGAAGCTCGATCCGGGTTGGCGCCAGGCCTGCACCACGTGGTTGAACTTGCTCTTGTCGAAGTCGAAGCCGCCGACCAGCGCGCGGATGGCACCGGTGGAGGGCTCCATCGACACGAAGGCGCCTTCGACTTCGGGCAACTGAGTGAGCACCCAGTCACCCTTGGGGCCCTTGGCGGCGCGCACCACCGCACCTCGGCGGATCTGCGTCTTGGGCCCCGACTTGTCCGACAGGCCCGACGCCACCGGCCGCAGGCCGTCGCCAGCCACCGTGATGGATTCACCCGACTGCAACACGGCGACGACTTTCTTCGGACTGGCCTCCAGCACCACCGCGGCACGCAGTTCATCGTTGTCAGGATGGTCGGACAGCGCCTCGGCGATGCGGTTGTCCACGTCCCGGGGGTCGGCCGGCAGGTCGATGTAGGCCTCGGGACCGCGGTAGACCTGGCGACGCTCGTAGTTCAGCAGTCCGCGGCGCAGTGCCTTGTAAGCCACGGCCTGGTCGGCCGAATCCACCGTCACGTGAACCACCAAGCCGCGGGTGGTGGTTTCCTCGCCGTACTGGCTGAAGATCAGTTGGCGGACCGTCTCGGCCACGAACTCGGCATGCAGGCCGGATTCCGTGTTGCCCCTGTAGACCAGGGTCTGCTTGCGGGCGGCCTCGGCCTGGGGAGCGGCGATGAAGCCGTTGTCCAGCATGCGCTGGATGATGTACTGCTGGCGCCGCGTGGCGCGCTGGGGGTTGACGATCGGGTTGTAGGCCGACGGGGCCTGCGGCAGGCCAGCCAGCATGGCCGCCTCGGCCACGGTCACTTCCTGCAGCGGCTTGCCGAAGTAGATCTCGCTGGCCGCGGCAAAGCCGTAGGCGCGCTGGCCGAGGTAGATCTGGTTCATGTAGACCTCGAGGATCTGCTCCTTGCTGAGCTGACTCTCGATCTTCAGCGCGAGCAGGATCTCGTAGATCTTCCGGGTGAAGGTCTTCTCGGTGGACAGGTAGAAGTTGCGCGCCACCTGCATCGTGATGGTCGAGGCCCCCTGGCTCTTGGCCTTGTTGAACTGCGCCAGGCCGGCGCGTATGACGCCGAGGTAGTCGACGCCACCGTGGCGATAGAAGCGTGCATCCTCGATGGCCAGCACGGCGTCCTGCATCACCTTGGGGATCTGCCCGATCGGCATGAAGCGGCGGCGTTCTTCGCCGAACTCGGCCAGCAACACGCCATCGGACGACATGATGCGCAGTGGCAAGCGCGGCCGGTAATCCGTCAGGCCGCTGATCGGCGGCAGGTTGGGGTAGGCCACCGCGAGCGCGAGCGACACCAGGATCATCACCGTCAGGACACCGGCGCCCACCGCGGCCGCGGCCCAGGCCAGCACCCGGAGCATCCGACGGGCCAAGCCGCTGGTCGGCGCACCCGTTGGCGACGTGGGTTGTGGTCCTTGGTTCACGCGCAGGAGTGTATAGAAGGCCCTGGGCATCGAGCGATCGACCGGGCTCGCAACAAAGTGCGCCTTGTTTCAAATGCCTGTCCATGCGTCGGCCCGTCGCAACGAGACTACAGGTTGTGGCGGGCAAATTCCTTTGGTGCACAAAGGCTTTACTGCTAGCATTGAAGTAACTTCTTAAGATTTGAATAACCCTTTTTCTGCCCGTCGGGGGAGTTTGTCGTGAGCCTTCTGGACCTGCTGCTGGGTCGCAAGCATGCGCCGATGGTCGGGCTGGACATCAGTTCATCGAGCGCCAAGCTCGTCGAACTGGGCCAGGCGGCCAACGGCGAGTACGTGCTCGAGCGATTCGCCTCGGAGCCCTTCGAGAAGGGCTGGATCACTGACGGCCAGATCGAGAAATTCGACGAGGTTGCCGAGGCGGTGCGCAAGCTCGTGCAAAAAAGCGGCACCAAGACCAAGCAAGTGGTCATGGCCATGCCGCAGTCTGCGGTGATCACCAAGAAGATCGTGCTGCCCTCGGGCCTGCGCGAAGAGGAACTCGAACTCCAGGTCGAGTCGGAGGCCAACCAGTACATCCCGTTCTCGCTCGACGAGGTGAGCCTCGACTTCTGCGTCATCGGGCCGAGCCCCACGTCCGGTGGCGACGTGGAGGTGCTGATCGCCGCGTCGCGCAAGGATCGTGTCCAGGACCGTCAAGGCCTGGCCGAGGCTGCCGGCCTGAAACCAGTGGTGCTCGACATCGAGTCCCATGCGTCGCGGCTCGCCATGAGCCGTGTTGTATCGGCGTTACCCAGTGGCGGGCGCGATGCCCTCGTGGCGCTGTTCGAGATCGGTGCCGACACCACCAGCCTCAAGGTCCTGCGCGACGACGAGATGCTGTACGACCGCGACCAGGCCTTCGGCGGTTCGCAACTCACGCAGTTGATCTCGCGTCAGTACGGCTTCTCGTTCGAAGAGGCCGAGCAGAAGAAGCTGGCCAACGACCTGCCCGACGACTACGACACGGCCATCCTTGCCCCGTTCGTGGACAGTTTGTCACAGGAAATCGGCCGCGCCCTGCAGTACTTCTTCACGAGTACGCCCCATCACAAGGTGCACTACGTGATGTTGGCCGGAGGCACTGCCACACTGCCGGGCCTGAAGGATCGGGTGACCGATCTCACCGGCTTCGCGTCGATGGTCGTCAACCCGTTCGACAACATGAGGTTCGGTTCCGGTGTGCGTGAAGCCAAGGTTCGCCGCGAGGCCCCGTCGTACCTGACGGCCTGTGGCTTGGCCATGCGGAGGTTCGTGCAGTGATCCTGATCAACCTGCTGCCCCATCGTGAAGAGCGTCGTCGACAACGCAAGGTGGCCTTCTTCGTGGGGCTGGCGGCGGCCGCGATGGCAGGCATGCTCATCGCCGGCGTCTGGTACCTGGTCCTGCAACAGATGACAGCGGCCCAGCAGTCGCGCAACGAGTTCCTGACCTCCGAGATCAAGCGGCTCGAGGGCCAGATCAAGGACATCGCCACCCTGCGCGCCGAAATCGACAGCCTGAAGGCGCGCCAGAAGGCCGTGGAAGATCTGCAGACCAACCGCAACATCCCGGTGTATCTGCTCGACGAGCTTGTTCGCTACACCCCTGAGGGCATCTACCTCACCTCGGTCAAGCAGAGCGGGGCGCAGGTGGTGGTCACCGGCGTGGCGCAGACCAACGAGCGGGTGTCCGAGTTTCTGCGCAATACGCAGAATCAGTCGAAGTGGCTGCACAAGCCCGAACTCGTCGAAATCAAGGCAGTCACCCAGGCCGCCACGCCAGGCAGCCGCGAACAGCGCCGCTTGTTCGATTTCTCGATGAAGGTCTCGCTGACCCAGCCTGCCGCGGCGCCACCGGCCGCCCCAGCGGCGTCGGGCGCGGTGCCGCTGCCAGGTGCGCGTCCGGCGCCCGGCGCCGGCAAGGCGGCCTGAAGGAGGTTCATCGTCATGGCACACACCACCAGTCCGGTCAATCTCGACAGCATCAGCCGGCTCAACCGTGCAGGTTCCCAGTTCAAGGGCCTGAATCCGCGGGAGCCTGGGCAGTGGCCGCTCCTGCCCAAGCTGTGCGCATGGGCGGCTGCTGCGGCGGCCGTCGTGGGCTTGCTTTGGGTCGGTCTGGTGTCCGACGCGGACGCCGAACTCGAAGCCGCTCGCAAGCGGGAGCCCGAGCTCAAGAATGACTACCGCAACAAGTTGGGACAGGCCGTCAATCTCACCGAGTTGCGCAAGCAGAAGCAACAGGTGCAGGAGTACGTGACGCAGCTCGAGAAGCAGTTGCCGGGCAAGGCCGACATGGATGCGTTGCTGTCCGACATCAATCAGGCGGGCATCGGACGCGGTCTGCAGTTCGAGTTGTTCCGACCGGGCCTGGTGGAACTGAAAGACTACTACGCGGAACTGCCGATTGCCCTTCGGGTCACGGGCCGCTACCACGACATCGGGGCGTTTGCCGCTGATGTGGCCAACCTGTCGCGCATCGTGACATTGCACAACCTGGCGATCGCGACCCCTCCGAAGGACACCTCCGGGCTGTTGTCGATGGATGCGACGGCACGCACCTACCGCTATCTGGACGTCAACGAGATCGCGGAAATTCGCAAGGCCAAGTCGGATGCCGCGGCCAAGGGAGCCAAGAAATGAGGTCGTGGACAGCCGCGGTGCCCATGCCGCTGGCCCTGGTGTTGAGCCTGTTGCTGGCGGCCTGCGGGGCCGAGCAGGAGGAACTGAATGTCTGGATGGAGCAGCAGCGCCGGGAGGTGAAGCCGAACGTTCAGCCGCTCGCTGCGCCCAAGCGATTCGATCCAGCGCCGTTCAACGCCACCCAGCTGGTCGACCCGTTCAGCAACCAGAAGCTCAGTGTCGCGATCAAGCAGGAAGCGAGGCAGCCCAATTCGCTGCTGGCGTCGGAGATGAACCGTCGCAAGGAGCCGCTGGAGTCCTACCCGACGGACGGCATGGTCATGGTCGGCAGCGTCACCAAGTCGGGCAAGCCCGTGGCGCTGCTGAAGGTGGACAGCCTGCTGTATCAGGTGAAGCTTGGCGACTACCTCGGACAGAACTTCGGAAAGATCACACGCATCTCGGAGACGGAAGTGAGCCTGCGCGAGATCGTGCAGGACGCCGCCGGCGAATGGATAGAGCGCACCAGCACGCTCCAGCTGCAGGAGAAGGCGCGATGAATCACACGCAGGAGAAACACAACATGCTCAACTGGCGTGCCCGGCTGCTTGCCGTCGTGCTGGCGCTCTTGTCCCCGCTGGCGGCCGTGGCGCAGAACGCGATCCAGTCGATCACCAGCACCCAGCAGGCCGGAGCGGAGGTGGTGCGCATCGAACTGTCCGAGCCTCTTGCTGCGGTGCCGAAGGGGTTCTCCGTGCAGGCGCCCCCCCGCGTCGCCATCGATCTGCCGGGAGTCGTCAACGCGATCGGCCGCTCCGTGGTCGAGATCAATCAGGGCAACCTGCGGGCGGTCAACATCGCCCAGGCCGGTGACCGCACGCGCCTGGTGCTCAACCTTCGGCAGGCGTCCAACTACCGCGCCGAGCTGCAAGGCAAGGCACTCCTGCTGGTGCTCGAGGCCCCATCGGCACCCGCCATGGCGTCGGCGTCCACCACCGAACAGCCCGCGCCATTCGCCCCCAGCCAGAACAAGGATCAGTTGCCCCTGCGCGACATCGATTTTCGTCGTGGCCCCGATGGGGCAGGCCGCGTGGTCGTGTCGCTGGCCAGCACGCAGGTGGGTGTCGACATCCGACAGCAGGGCCAGACCCTGGTCGTCGAGTTCATGCGGTCCAGCCTGCCCGACACCCTGCGGCGCCGGCTCGATGTGTCGGATTTCGGCACGCCGGTCCACAGTGTTTCCACCTTCCAGTCGGGCGACCGGGTGCGGATGGTGGTCGAGCCGCGCGGCTCCTGGGAGCACAGTGCCTACCAGAGCGACAACCAGTTTGTGCTCGAGGTGCGGCCGATGAAGGTCGACCCGAACAAGCTCACACAGGGTCCGGGGTATTCGGGCGAGAAGCTGTCGCTCAATTTCCAGAACATCGAGGTTCGGGCGCTGTTGCAGGTCATCGCCGATTTCACCAACTTCAACGTGGTGACCAGCGACACGGTCACCGGCAATGTGACGTTGCGGCTGAAGGACGTGCCGTGGGATCAGGCGCTGGACATCATCATGCAGAGCAAGGGGCTCGGCGTTCGCAAATCCGGCAATGTGCTGTGGATCGCGCCGAAGGATGAGCTCGCCGCCAAGGAGCAGGTCGAGCTCGAGTCCAAGAAAAAGATCGCAGACCTCGAGCCGGTGCGCACCCAATCTTTCCAGCTGAACTACACCAAGGCCGAGGAAGTGGCCAAGGGGCTGGTCGGCCAGAATCTGGGCGGCGGCACAGGCGGCGGCGCCGCCTCGCGCATCCTGACGTCCCGCGGCAGCGTGATCTTCGAGACCCGCACCAATCAACTCTTCGTCACCGACATCCCGTCGAAGCTCGAGGAGATCCAGGCCATGGTCGCCAAGATCGACATCCCGGTGCGCCAGGTGCTGATCGAGGCGCGCATCGTCGAGGCAGATGACAAGTTTGGCCGTGCCCTGGGCGTCAAGCTCGGCGCGGTTGACGTCCGGGGCCTCAGTGGAGGTGTGCCCGGCTACAGCGTGGGCGGTGGCAACTACATGCAGTTCGCCGGCAACTACGTCAGCGCCAACAAGCAACTCGGGTTGATCAGTGAGACCATCGATGTGGCCGAGACGCAGTTCGTCAACCTGCCGGCTGCGTCAGTGAACGGGGCGCAGGCCGCGTCCCTGGCGTTGTCGCTGTTCAGCCCGACCGCCAACCGGATCCTCAACCTCGAACTCTCTGCCCTGGAGGCCGACGGCAAGGGCAAGATCATTTCCAGCCCGCGTGTCATCACCTCCGACCAGGGCAAGGCCGTGATCGAACAGGGCGAAGAGATTCCCTACCAGGTGGCCACGTCCAGCGGCGCCACGTCCATCCAGTTCAAGAAGGCCAGCCTGAAACTGGAGGTGACGCCGCAGATCACTCCGGAAGGCAGTGTGATCATGGAACTGGACATCGCCAAGGACAGCCGCGGCGTTGCCACGCTCGCCGGCCCAGCCATCAACACCAAGCATGCCCGCACCCAGGTGCTGGTCGAGAACGGCGGCACGGTGGTCATTGGCGGCATCTTCACGCAGGAAGAGCGCAACGATGTCAACAAGGTGCCGGTGCTTGGCGACGTGCCGGTGCTCGGCCACCTGTTCCGCAACACGGTCAAGAACTCCAACAAGACCGAGTTGCTCATTTTCATCACGCCGAAGATCGTCACCGAACGGTCTGCCGCGCGTTAACCACGGCCTGATTCGATGATGAATGTCCAAGGAGTGAACTCCATGAAGACCTGGCGCGCATGGGCGGCCTGTCTGGCAACGGCCTTCCTGGCTGCGGCGTGTGGTGGCGGCGGCAGTGGCACGGGCACACCGCTGGTCGGCGGTGGCGACACGGGCGGCCCGGTGGTTGTCGGCCCCACGGCCAGTGATCTGGCGGTCACGGTGTCGGCTGCCACGATGCCGAACGTGGTGACTTCCTCGGTCGTGGTCACCGTGACGGCGGTCGATGCCAACCGGGCCACGATGGCCGACATCGGCGTCACGCTGTCCGTGGATTCGGGAGCGGTGATCCAGGCCAGTGCGGCCAAGACCAATGCCGCCGGACAGGTCACCGGCACTGTCACGATGGGCAGCGACACCACGCCCAGGCGGATCACCGTGACCGCGGTCAGTGGTTCGGTCACGCGCACCGCCACAGTCGACGTGGTCAGCACGGCCATCTCGGCGTCGGACCTCACCTTGACGATCGGCCCGCTGGCGGAACTGAAGAACTCCGGCTCGGAGACCGTGACGGCCACCGTGACGGCGGTCGACGCGAACCGTGCCACGGTGGCGGGCATCCCCGTGCGCCTGAGCGTCGACGCGGGCGCCACGATCCAGACCTCCGGCACCGTGACCAATGCTGCCGGCCAAGTGACGGGCACGATCCGGATCGGCGAGAACAAGGCCAATCGCACCATCATCGTCACGGCGGTCAGCGGCGGCATCACCCGCACCGCGGCCGTCCAGGTCGTCGGCACGACGATTTCGTCCACGGTGCTCGGCGCGGTGCTCCAGCCCAACCAAGCCGGCGAGATCCAGTACCTCGTCAAGGACAGTGCCGGCACCCCCATCCCGGGGCAGCCGATCGTCATCACCGGACCCGGGGGCGTGCAGACCTCCGCCGTGACCAGCGCCACCGGCTCCTATGACTACAAGTTCCTCGCGCCGTCGGTCACCGGCACGCTCATCGTCCGTGCGTCGTCCGCCGGCAAGGAGACGGAGTCCTCGATCCTCGTGGCATCGTCGACCTCTGGCTCCATCCCGGTCGTGACCACGCCGGTCCGTTCGTCGTCCCTGTCGGCGAACCCGAGTGTGGTTCCCATCAACACCACGGGCACCACCAACCGCTCGGAGGTGCGCGCGCTGTTCCTCAGCGACACGAACGCCCCGGTCAAGAACATCCGCGTGCGATTCGACCTGGACGGTGACCCCAATTCGATCGGCGGCAGCTTCACCTCGGGCACCACGCTGGTCTACAGCGACGCCAATGGCGTGGCCACCGCGGGCTACATCCCCGGCAGTCGCTTCAGCCCCACCGACGGGGTGTCGGTCCGGGCCTGCTGGTCGACGTCCGACTTCACACCTGGCACCTGCCCGAATGAGGTCAAGACCACGCTGACGGTGATTTCCGATGCCCTGTCGGTGTCGATCGGCACCAACAACCTGATCAGCGAAGGCGATTCGAAGCTCACCTACGTCACGCGTTATGTCGTGCAGGTGGTCGATTCGTCCGGCTTGGCTGCCGCCGGCGTGCAGGTCAGCGCCTCGGTCGATCTGCTCAACTACCTCAAGGGCTTCTGGGTCAAGGGCGCCGAATCCTGGGCTCAGCAGACCACGGCCCTCTGTGCCAACGAGGACCTGAACCGCAACGGCGTGGCCGAAGTGTTCAGCAATGGTGTGGTCGAGGATGCCAACGGCAGCTTCAACCTCACACCCGGCCGCCCGGCGCTGGAACCCCGCAGGGCCGACGTGGCCGTGTCGTTCGAAGGCTCCAGCCGCACCAACGCCATCGGGCAGGTCGTGATGCGGATCGAGTACCCACAGAACATCGGCTCCTGGGTTCAGTTCAACATCGTCGTGGCGGCCTCCGGGGTGGCGGGTACCGAAGGCCGGGCCAACTTCGACGGGACACTGTTGGTGCCCGCAGCGGTGGTCAACAACATCGATGCAGATCCGCCGTTCATTCGCAGCCCCTATGGCACTGCGGCCAGCGCGACGGTGGCGGCATCGATCCCGGGAAGCAGCCGTCCGCCGGTGCTGCTGTGCACTGAACCGCGTTGAGCATCTCGATCTCCCTGGTGGGCATGCCCGGTTGCGGGAAGTCCACCGTGGGGCGGCAACTGGCGCGCCAGTTGGGCTGGCGCCACGTCGACAGCGACACCGAGATCGAGCACCAGATTGGTGGCTCGATCCGATCGTTTTTCGAGCAGCATGGCGAGGACGCGTTTCGCGACATCGAGCAAGACGTCATTGAACGGCTGAGCCAGCTGCCTTCGACCGTGCTGGCCACGGGCGGCGGCGCGGTGCTCCGCGCGGCCAACCGCGAGGCGCTGGCCAAGCACACCCAGGTGGTTTACCTGAGGTCCACTCCGGACGAGCTGTTTCGACGCCTGCGCCACGACACCCAGCGCCCGCTGCTGCAGGTGCGCGACCCATTGCGTCGTCTGCGTGAGCTCTATCAGGAGCGCGACCCGCTGTACCGCCAGGCGGCGCGTTATGTCATCGAGACCGGGCGGCCGTCCGTCCCGACCCTGGTGAACATGATCCTGATGCAGCTGGAACTGGCCGGGGTGATCGACCCAGACCAGGTGCCGGCCACGGTGGGCCGAGTGCTGGCCCCGAGCCAGGACCGAGGCGACCTAAACTCCGGGGAATGAGCCCCGACACCCGCAGTACCCAGCGCGTGAGCATCGCGCTGGACAGCCGCAGCTACGACATCCACATCGGCAGTGGCCTCTTCGACGACCCGGCCAGCTGGCAGGGCCTGCCCGAATCGGCCGACGCGCTGGTGGTCACCAACACCACCGTGGCGCCACTGTACGGCGCCGCGCTGGCGCAGCGGCTTGCCCAGCGCCACCGACGGGTGCTGCAGGTGGCCTTGCCCGACGGCGAGGTGTACAAGGATTGGCAGCACCTCAACCTGATCTTCGACCGCCTGCTCGAGTCTGGGTGCGACCGCAAGACGGTGCTCTACGCCCTGGGTGGTGGGGTGGTCGGCGACATGACCGGTTTCGCCGCTGCCTCGTACATGCGCGGCGTGCCCTTCGTGCAGGTCCCGACCACCTTGCTCGCTCAGGTGGACTCGTCGGTCGGCGGCAAGACCGCCATCAACCACCCCGCCGGCAAGAACATGATCGGCGCGTTCTACCAACCGGCGCGGGTGCTGTGCGATCTCGATGTGCTGGACACCTTGCCCGACCGTGAACTGTCCGCGGGACTGGCCGAGGTGATCAAGTACGGGCCGATCGCCGATGTCGCCTTCCTCGACTGGATCGAGGGGCACGTGGACGCGCTGCGACAGCGCGACCGTGCCGCGCTGACCCATGCGGTGCAACGCTCGTGCGAGATCAAGGCCTGGGTCGTCGGCCAGGACGAGCGCGAGGCCGGACTGCGCGCCATCCTGAACTTCGGCCACACCTTTGGCCATGCGATCGAAGCTGGCTTGGGCTATGGCCAGTGGTTGCACGGCGAGGCCGTGGGCTGCGGCATGGTGCTGGCCACCGAACTGTCGATGCGCCTGGGCCTGGTCGATGCCGCGTTCGGTGCTCGATTGACCCGCCTGATCGAACGCGCCGGTCTGCCGACGCAGGCACCGCGCATGGACATCGACCGGTGGCTGCAACTCATGCGCGTGGACAAGAAGGCCGAGGGCGGCGAGATCCGCTTCGTGGTCATCGACGGTCCCGGGCGCGCCGCGGTGCGCGGCGCCTCGGATGCGCTGGTGGCCGACGTCATCCGCGCACACACACCGCCGGGCTGACCGGCATGGGCCTGGCCCCCTACGCCAGCCACGCCGCGGCGTCGCGCGGACGTCGGCACGCCGAGCCGCCGGTGCGGCTGCGCAACGCCTTTCAGCGCGATCGAGACCGCATCGTGCACAGCACGGCATTTCGTCGCCTGGTCTACAAGACGCAGGTGTTCATCAACCACGAGGGCGACCTGTTCCGCACCCGCCTCACGCATTCGTTGGAGGTGGCCCAACTCGGCCGCTCCATTGCCCGGGCGCTGTCGCTCGACGAGGACCTGGTGGAAGCGATCGCGCTGGCCCACGACCTGGGTCACACGCCCTTCGGCCATGCCGGCCAGGACGCGTTGCATGACTGCATGCGGGCGCATGGCGGCTTCGAGCACAACCTGCAGAGCCTGCGGGTCGTCGACGTGCTGGAGGCTCGCTACCCGGCGTTCGATGGCCTGAACCTGAGCTTCGAGACGCGCGAAGGCATCCTGAAGCACTGCTCGCGCGCGGAGGCCGAGCGCATCGAACTGGACGAGCCAGGCGGGGTGGGGCGCCGTTTCCTCGACGGTCTGCAGCCGGGCCTGGAGGCGCAACTGACGAACCTGGCCGACGAGATCGCCTACAACGCACACGACATCGATGACGGCGTGCGGTCGGGCTTGCTCACGGTCGAGCAGATGCTGGACCTGCCACTGTTTCGCCGGCACCACGACTCGGCATTGGCAGACCACCCTGCGCTGCGCGGCCGCCGCCTCCTGTTCGAGACCCTGCGCCGCATGCTGTCGGCCCAGGTGCACGACGTGGTCGATGCGACCGCGGCGGCGCTGGCCCGCATCGCGCCGGCGGACGCGGATGCCGTTCGCCACCTGCCGCGGCTTGTGAGCTTCAGCGATGCGATGCATCGGGACAGCCAGGCGCTGAAACGCGTGCTGATGAAACTGCTGTACCGACACCCCCAGGTGATGCGCACGACCGGTGCCGCCCGTGTCGTCGTGCGCGAGTTGTTCGAGGCCTACGTCGCCGCGCCCGGCGAGATGCCGGGCGAGTACTCGGAACGGGCCGATCGCCATCGCGCCGTGGCCGACTACGTGTCTGGCATGACCGATCGCTTTGCGACGCGAGAGCATCAGCGCCTGACGGGTCGCACCGCCTTTGCCAATGCCGTGGGCGATGGGATGTCAGCGGCCCATCTGGCGACGATGGCATCGCCCCCGTCGACAGTCGAGGTGCCAGCGCCTGCCCGCCAGGGCGCCTGGCCGCCCGAGGACTGAGGTCG
Source organism: Ideonella sp. A 288 (assembly GCF_002198735.1). GTDB lineage: Bacteria > Pseudomonadota > Gammaproteobacteria > Burkholderiales > Burkholderiaceae_C > Pseudaquabacterium. Next base: position 25,252 of record NZ_MWLO01000137.1, on the reverse strand, counting down.
TGGCCCGCCTGCCGAGGCTGGCAGTGGCCGGTCTGCCGCACCTGCTGCTGCTGAGCGGGCTCGACCGCCAACCCATCGCGCTGGATGACGACGACCGCCGGCATTGCCTGGCCACCCTGCGCGAGGCATCGTTGCAGCAGGGGGTGGCGGTGCACGCCTATGCCCTGCTGGGCGACCGCCTGCGATTGCTGGCCACGCCGCGCGATGCGGGCGCCTTGGGCCGGCTGGTCCAGGACTTCGGCCGCCGCTATGTGGGCAGCTTCAACCGTCGGCATGGCCGCCGGGGCACGCTGTGGGACGGCCGCTACCGCGCCACAGTGGTGCAGTCTGGCGCCACCGCATTGCAGGCCATGCTGTTCGTCGACACCGAACCGGTGCGCGCCGGTTTGGTGCTTGCCGCGTGCGACCACGCCTGGTCGAGCGCCGGCCACCACGTCGGACGCCAGCCCGACCCCTTGGTCAGCAGCCTCGTCGACTATTGGCAGTTGGGCAACACGCCGTTCGAGCGCGAGTCGGCCTATGCGCGGCGGCTCGACGATGGTCTGTCCTTGCGCGATGCCGATCGGTTGTCAGAGGCCTGCCACAAGGGCTGGGCGATCGGCGATGCCCCGTTCATTGCGGCACTGTCGGCACAGATCGAGCGGCCGCTGCTGCCGCGACGACGGGGGCGGCCGACCAAGGCCGCCGGCTGACTCGCCAACCCCGGCCGGGCTTCCCGCGGACAGGCCCTGCCGAACGCGCCTCAGTCGCGTGGCGGGGATCCCGTGAGGCGGCCCCGCGCGTGCCTTCGATGACCAGAGGCCGCCTCAGGCTCGGGAGTTGCTAGCTCTGGACCGGAGCACGTCAGTTGATATGTCCCCAATTAAATGCAGCGGAGTCACTCTCGCTGAATTAAATGGATCAGACCCCATTTAATTTGCCTTGAGATCTTTGCTGCGCCGCAGTAAATTCCCGTTCCCGTTTTGCGAAGGAGTGCGTCATGAGCCACCTGCCCCAACTGCCTGCCTCCTGCGAGGAGATCGACGCACTCGCCTCACAGGGCCTCTATGACCCGACGCAGGAGCACGACGCCTGCGGCGTCGGCTTCGTCGCCCACATCAAGGGCCAGCGCGCCCATGGCATCGTCGAGCAGGGCCTGAAGATCCTCGAGAACCTCGACCACCGCGGCGCGGTCGGTGCCGACAAGCTGATGGGCGACGGGGCCGGCATCCTGATCCAGCTGCCCGACGAGTTCTACCGCGCCGAGATGACCGCCCAGGGTGTGCAGCTGCCGCCGCCCGGAGAGTACGGCGTGGGCATGATCTTCCTGCCGAAGGAGCACGCGTCGCGTCTGGCCTGCGAGCAGGAGCTCGAGCGCGCCGTCAAGGCCGAGGGCCAGGTGCTGATCGGCTGGCGCGACGTGCCGGTGGACCGCGACATGCCGATGAGCCCGGCCGTGCGCGCCAAGGAGCCGGTGATCCGCCAGATCTTCATCGGCCGCGGCGCCGACGTGATCGTGCCCGACGCGCTGGAGCGCAAGCTCTACGTCATCCGCAAGACCGCCTCGGCGGCCATCCAGAAGCTCAAGCTCACCCACAGCCGCGAGTACTACGTGCCCAGCATGAGCTGCCGCACGGTCATCTACAAGGGCCTGCTGCTGGCCGACCAGGTGGGCGTGTACTTCAAGGACCTGGCTGACTCGCGCGTGGTGTCGGCCCTGGCCCTGGTGCACCAGCGCTTCTCGACCAACACCTTCCCCGAGTGGCCGCTGGCGCACCCGTACCGCATGGTCGCGCACAACGGCGAGATCAACACCGTCAAGGGCAACTTCAACTGGATGCGCGCCCGCGAGGGCGTGATGAAGTCGCCGGTGCTGGGCGACGACCTGCAGAAGCTCTACCCGATCAGCTTCGAGGGCCAGAGCGACACCGCCACCTTCGACAACGCGCTCGAGCTGCTGACGATGGCGGGCTACCCGCTGGCGCACGCGGCCATGATGATGATCCCCGAAGCCTGGGAGCAGCACGAGCTGATGGACGCCCGCCGCCGCGCGTTCTACGAGTACCACGCCGCGATGATCGAGCCCTGGGACGGCCCGGCCGCGATGGTCTTCACCGACGGCAAGCAGATCGGTGCCACGCTCGACCGCAACGGCCTGCGCCCGGCGCGCTACATCGTCACCAACGATGACCTGGTGGTGATGGCGTCCGAATCCGGCGTGTTGCCGATCCCCGAGAACAAGATCTCCAAGAAGTGGCGCCTGCAGCCGGGCAAGATGTTCCTGATCGACCTCGAGCAGGGCCGTATCGTCGACGACGAAGAGCTGAAGGCGCAGTACGCCAGCGCGCGGCCGTACCGCCAGTGGATCGAGAACGTGCGCATCAAGCTCGACTCGATCGACGTGCATGGCCGCATCGGCGAATTCAAGGAGTCGCTGCTCGACCGCCAGCAGGCCTTCGGCACGACCCAGGAAGACGTCAAGTTCCTGCTCGCCCCGATGGCCAGTGCCGGCGAAGAGGCCATCGGCTCGATGGGCAACGACTCGCCGCTGGCGGTGCTGTCGGACAAGAACAAGCCGCTGTTCAACTACTTCAAGCAGCTGTTCGCGCAGGTGACCAACCCGCCGATCGATCCGATCCGCGAGGCCATCGTGATGTCGCTGAACAGCTTCATCGGGCCGCGCCCGAACCTGCTGGACATCAACGCGGTGAACCCGCCGATGCGGCTGGAGGTGGGCCAGCCGGTGCTCGATTTCGACGACATGGAGCGCCTGCGCACCATCGCCAAGCACACCCACGGCAAGTTCCGCAGCTACGAACTCGACATCACCTACCCGCGCGCCTGGGGCCACGAGGGCGTCGAGGCCAAGCTGGCCTCGCTGTGCGCCGAGGTGGTCGATGCGCTGCGCGGCGGCCACAACATCGTGATCATCACCGACCGCCACATGTCGCGCGAGCAGGTGGCGATTCCCGCGCTGCTGGCGCTGTCGGCGGTGCACCACCACCTGGTGCGCGAAGGGCTGCGCACCACGGTCGGCCTGGTGGTCGAGACCGGCACTGCGCGCGAGGTGCACCACTTCGCCGTGCTCGCCGGCTACGGCGCCGAGGCCGTGCACCCGTACCTGGCGATGGAAACGCTGGCCGCGATGCACGCCGAACTGCCCGGCGCGCTCTCGGCCGAGAAGGCGATCTACAACTACGTCAAGGCCATCGGCAAGGGGCTGTCGAAGATCATGTCCAAGATGGGCGTGTCGACCTACATGTCCTACTGCGGCGCGCAGCTCTTCGAGGCCATCGGCCTGGAGAAGACCTTCGTCGAGAAGTACTTCCGTGGCACGGCCACGCAGGTGGGCGGCATCGGCGTGTTCGAAGTGGCTGAAGAAGCCTTGCGCACGCACCAGGCCGCCTTCAGCGACGACCCGGTGCTGGAAGGCATGCTCGATGCCGGCGGTGAGTACGCCTGGCGCTCGCGCGGCGAAGAGCACATGTGGACGCCGGACGCCATCGCCAAGCTGCAGCACAGCACGCGCTCGGGCAAGTTCGACACCTACAAGGAGTACGCCCAGCTCATCAACGACCAGAGCAAGCGGCACATGACGCTGCGCGGCCTGTTCGAGTTCAAGGTCGACCCGGGCAAGGCCATCCCGCTCGACGAGGTGGAATCGGCCGCCGACATCGTCAAGCGCTTCGCCACCGGCGCCATGTCGCTGGGTTCGATCTCTACCGAGGCCCACAGCACGCTGGCCATCGCGATGAACCGCATCGGCGGCAAGAGCAACACCGGCGAGGGCGGCGAAGATCCGGCGCGCTACCGCAACGAGCTCAAGGGCATCAAGGTCGTGGCTGGCACCAAGGTCAGCGACATCATTGGCGCCAAGGTCATCGAGTCCGACTACGAGCTGAAGGACGGCGACAGCCTGCGCAGCAAGATCAAGCAGGTGGCGTCGGGCCGCTTCGGTGTCACCACCGAGTACCTGGTCTCGGCCGATCAGATCCAGATCAAGATGGCCCAGGGAGCCAAGCCGGGCGAGGGCGGCCAGCTGCCCGGTGGCAAGGTCAGCGAGTACATCGGCATGCTGCGCTACAGCGTGCCGGGCGTGGGCCTCATCAGCCCGCCGCCGCACCACGACATCTACTCGATCGAGGACCTGGCCCAGCTGATCCACGACCTGAAGAACGCCAACCCGCGCGCCAGCATCAGTGTCAAGCTGGTCAGCGAAGTGGGCGTGGGCACCATTGCCGCGGGCGTGGCCAAGTGCAAGGCCGACCACGTGGTGATCGCCGGCCACGACGGCGGCACGGGTGCCTCGCCCTGGTCCAGCATCAAGCACGCCGGCACGCCCTGGGAGCTGGGCCTGGCCGAGACGCAGCAGACGCTGGTGCTCAACCGCCTGCGCAGCCGCATCCGCGTGCAGGCCGACGGCCAGATGAAGACCGGGCGCGACGTGGTCATCGGCGCGCTGCTGGGTGCCGACGAGTTCGGCTTCGCCACCGCGCCGCTGGTGGTCGAGGGCTGCATCATGATGCGCAAGTGCCACCTCAACACCTGCCCGGTGGGCGTGGCCACGCAAGACCCGGTGCTGCGCAAGAAGTTCTCGGGCAAGCCCGAGCATGTTGTCAACTACTTCTTCTTCGTGGCCGAAGAAGCGCGCCAGATCATGGCGCAGCTGGGCATCCGCAAGTTCGACGATCTGATCGGTCGTGCCGACCTGCTCGACACCAAGAAGGGCATCGCCCACTGGAAGGCCCGCGGCCTGGACTTCAGCCGCGTCTTCCACCAGCCGAAGGTGGACGCGTCGGTCCAGCGCTATCACGTCGAGACCCAGGACCACGGCCTGGACAAGGCGCTGGACGTCAAGCTGATCGAGAAGTGCCAGCCCGCCATCCTGCGCGGCGAGAAGGTGCAGTTCATGGAGGAGGCGCGCAACCGCAACCGCAGCGTCGGCGCCATGCTGTCGGGCGAGCTGATCCGCCAACGGCCCGAGGGCTTGCCGGACCACACCATCTTCATGCAGATGGAAGGCACCGGCGGCCAGAGCTTCGCGGCCTTCCTGGCCAAGGGCATCACGCAGTACCTGATCGGCGACGCCAACGACTATGCCGGCAAGGGCCTGTCGGGCGGCCGCGTGGTGGTGCGGCCGAGCATCGAGTTCCGTGGCGATGCCACCAAGAACATCATCATCGGCAACACCGCGCTGTATGGCGCCACCAGCGGTGAGGCCTTCTTCCGCGGCGTCGCCGGCGAGCGTTTTGCGGTGCGGTTGTCGGGCGCCACCGCGGTGGTGGAGGGCACTGGCGACCACGGCTGCGAGTACATGACCGGCGGCACCGTGGCGGTGCTCGGCAAGACCGGGCGCAACTTCGCGGCCGGCATGTCGGGCGGCATCGCCTACGTCTACGACGAGGACGGCCAGTTCGCCCGCCGCTGCAACCCCGCGATGGTGTCGCTCGACAAGGTGCTGCCGGCCGAGGAGCAGGCGGCCGCGGTCGACCGTGCCATCTGGCACCGTGACGAAGCCGACGAGGTGCAGCTGAAGGCGCTGATCGAGCAACACCACAGCTGGACCGGTTCGCTGCGGGCGCGCGAGATCCTCGACGACTGGACGGCCGCGCGGGCGCGCTTCATCAAGGTCTTCCCCAATGAGTACAAGCGTGCCCTGGGCGAGATCCACGCCGCCAAGGCTGGCAGCGAGACCATCGCCAAGGCCAAGGGCGATGTCAAGAAGGGCGGCAAGACTGTCCCGGCCAAGTAAGCGTCCAGCCCTGGCTGCGGTGTGCCGCGGCCAACCCCGAAGGGCGCACCCAGATCTTGCCGCCGAGGCGACCGGGTGCCCCCTTCGACGCACAGCGTAGAACCACACAGCGAGATCATCATGGGAAAAGTCACCGGGTTCATGGAGTACGAGCGCCTCGAGGAGGGCTACGAGCCCGTGCCCCAGCGCATCAAGAACTACAAGGAATTCGTCATCGGCCTGAACGCCGAGCAGGCCAAGGTGCAGGGCGCGCGCTGCATGGACTGCGGCACGCCGTTCTGCAACAGCGGCTGTCCGGTCAACAACATCATCCCGGACTTCAATGACCTGGTGTACCGCGGTGACTGGAAGAACGCGATCGCGGTGCTGCACAGCACCAACAACTTTCCCGAGTTCACCGGCCGCATCTGTCCCGCCCCCTGCGAGGCCGCCTGCACGCTGAACGTCAACGACGACGCGGTCGGCATCAAGTCGATCGAGCACGCCATCATCGACCGCGCCTGGGCCGAGGGCTGGGTGACGCCCCAGCCGCCCAAGGCCAAGACCGGCAAGACGGTGGCCATCGTCGGTTCCGGCCCGGCCGGCCTGGCTGCCGCGCAGCAACTGGCGCGGGCCGGCCACGCCGTCACGGTGTTCGAGAAGAACAGCCGCATCGGCGGCCTGCTGCGCTACGGCATCCCTGACTTCAAGATGGAGAAGTCGCACATCGACCGCCGCATCGCGCAGATGCAGGCCGAGGGCGTCATTTTCCGCACCGGCGTGCTGATCGGCACCATGCCCCAGGGCAGCAAGATCACCAACGACGCCAAGGACACGATCTCGGCGGACGATCTGAAGGCGCAGTTCGATGCCGTGGTGCTGGCCGGCGGCTCTGAACAGAGCCGCGACCTGCCGGTGCCCGGGCGCGACCTCGACGGCGTGCACTTTGCGATGGAGTTCCTGCCGATGCAGAACAAGGTCGTGGCCGGCGACAAGTTTCCGTCTGGAAAAGGGGGCCAGATCATGGCCACCGGCAAGCACGTCATCGTCATCGGCGGTGGCGACACCGGCAGCGACTGTGTCGGCACCAGCAACCGCCACGGTGCGGCCAGTGTCACGCAGTTCGAGGTCATGCCCCGCCCGCCCGAGGAAGAGAACCGCCCGCTGACCTGGCCCTATTGGCCGACCAAGCTGCGCACCAGTTCCAGCCACGAGGAAGGCTGCGAGCGCGCCTTCGCCATCGCCACCAAGTCTTTCAACGGGGCCAAGGGCAAGGTCACCGGCCTGACCACCGTCCAGATCGAGATGAAGGACGGCAAGTTGGTCGAGATCGCCGGCACCGAGAAGGAATACAAGGCCGACCTGGTGCTGCTGGCGATGGGCTTCGTCAACCCCGTGTCGACGGTGCTCGAGGCCTTCGGCGTTGACAAGGACGCCCGAGGCAACGCCAAGGCCGGCACCGACGACCGCACTGGTTACCGCACTCAGGTCGACAAGGTGTTTGCAGCCGGCGATATGCGGCGTGGGCAGTCGCTGGTCGTCTGGGCCATCCGCGAAGGTCGGCAGGCCGCGCGCGAGGTCGACCAGTACCTGATGGGCGCCACGATCCTGCCGCGTTGAGGTTCAGTTTGGGTGGCCGCCCCGTGTTGCACGGGTCACAGGCCGTGTGCGCACCTTGACATTTCTTTGCCCCGGGCGCCGGCGAGGCAGCGCCTTAGGGGTAAACACGGCATGCGACAATGATTTTCTTTGACCGGATGACGATGTCCGGTCGCCCGATTGGCGGTTGCCGCGCGCCGCCACACGCCTGTTGAAGACCGACACCCTCATCGAGATCGACCACGTCACGTTCGGCTACGACGAGCGGAGGCGCATCCTGAACGACGTGAACCTGCGCTTCGCGCGCGGCAAGGTCACGGCCGTGCTGGGTGGGTCGGGCTGCGGCAAGACCACGCTGCTGCGCCTGATTGGCGGGGTGCATGGTGTCGACGCCGGGCGCGTGGTGTTCGACGGCGAGGTGGTCGACGTCCACGACCGCGACCAGCTCTACCGTCTGCGCCGCCGCCTGGGCATGCTGTTCCAGTTCGGCGCGCTGTTCACCGACCTCTCGGTCTACGACAACGTGGCCTTCCCGTTGCGCGAGATGACCGACCTGCCCGAGTCGCTGATCCGCGACATCGTGCTGATGAAGCTCAATGCGGTGGGCCTGCGCGGTGCCGCGCCGCTGAAGATCAGCGAAGTCTCCGGCGGCATGGCCCGGCGCATCGCACTGGCCCGGGCCATTGCGCTCGATCCCGAACTGATCATGTACGACGAGCCCTTCGCCGGGCTCGACCTCATCTCGATGGGGGTGGCCGCCAAGCTCATCCGCACGCTCAACGACATCACCGGCGCCACCTCGCTCGTCATCAGCCACGACGTGCCCGAGTGCATGGCCATCAGCGACTGGGTGGTGTTGATGGCCACGGGCGGCCGCATCGTCGCCCAGGGCACGCCGGCCGAGTTGATGGCCAGCACGGAGCCCGAGGTGCGGCAGTTCGTGCGCGGCGAACCCGACGGTCCGGTCAAGTTCCACTACCCGGCGGTCGAGATTTCCGATGACTTCGGCCTGGGGTCTGGGCGATGACCGACTGGATTGCCGCCCTCGGGGCCCGCGCGCTGGACGTGCTGCGCGGCTGGGGCCACGCCGCGCTGTTCTTCCTCGACCTGCTGCGGGCACTGCCAGGTTCGCTGCGGCGGCCCGATCTGATCGTCGTGCAGATGCACGCCATCGGCAACCGCTCGCTGATCATCATCCTGGCCTCGGGCCTGGCGGTGGGCTTCGTGCTGGCGCTGCAGATGTACTACGCGTTGGTCCGCTATGGCGCCGCCGAGTCGCTGGGGCTGGTGGTCAACCTGTCGCTGGTGCGCGAGTTGGGACCGGTGGTCACCGCGCTTCTGTTCGCCGGCCGCGCAGGCACCTCGCTCACGGCCGAGATCGGGTTGATGAAGGCTGGCGAGCAGATCGCCGCGCTGGAACTGATGGCCATCGACCCGCGTGCCCGCGTGCTGGCGCCGCGCTTCCTGGCGGGCGTGCTGTCGATGCCCCTGCTGGCCATCCTGTTCTCCGCCATCGGCATCATCGGGGCCTGGGTGGTCGCGGTGGGGCTGATCGGCATCGATGCGGGCAACTTCTGGTCGATCCAGCAGAATGGCGTCGACGCCTGGCGCGACGTGGGCAACGGTGTGGCCAAGAGCTTCGTCTTCGGCATCATCTGCACGGCCGTGGCGCTGTACCAGGGCTACGAGACCGAAGCCACACCCGAAGGTGTGGCCTACGCCACCACCCGCACTGTCGTGACCTCGTCTCTGGCCGTGCTGGGCATGGACTTCATCCTCACCGCGTTGATGTTCTCGACGCCCTGAACGCGCAAATCCGGAGCCGCTCCCATGGCAAGACGAAACATTGAAATCCTGGTCGGCCTGTTCGTGCTGCTGGGCCTGGCCGGGCTGCTGTTCGTGGCCCTGAAGGCCGCCAACCTCACCAGCTTCGGCAATGGCGACGGCTACGTCGTCACGGCCCGCTTCGACAACATCGGCGGCCTCAAGACCCGCGCGCCGGTGCGCTCGGCCGGCGTGGTGGTCGGGCGGGTCACGGCCATCAACCTCGATGCCAAGACCTACCAGGGCGTGGTCACGCTCGAGATCGACCGCGGCTACCAGTTCCCGAAGGACAGCTCGGCCAAGATCCTGACCACCGGCCTGCTGGGCGACCAGTACATCGGCCTCGAGCCGGGCGGCGACGAGAAGAACCTCGCTGCCGGCGAGGTCATCAAGCAGACGCAGTCGGCCGTGGTGCTCGAAAACCTGATCAGCCAGTTCCTCTTCAGCAAGGCCGCCGATGCCGGCGCCGGAACCGGGGGCACCAAGTGAGCACCATCGACCGATTCCTCGGCCTCGTGGTGGCCGCGCTGGCGTTGTCGCTGGCCGGTGGCTGCGCCGTGCTGGGCCCTGTCAGTTCCAGCGAGGTGGCCGCCACCACCGGCCCCACGACCAGCCGGTCCGACCCCTGGGAGCGATTCAACCGGGCCGTGTTCGGCTTCAACGAGGTGGTCGACGTGGCGGTGGTCAAGCCGGCTGCGCAGGTCTACCGCGACGTCGTGCCGCGGATCGTCCGCACGGGCATCAACAACGTCTTCGGCAATCTCGGTGACCTGTGGTCCGCCGCCAACCTGGTGCTGCAACTCAAGCCGCAACCCGCGCTCGAGATGGGCATGCGGGTGGCCACCAACACCGTCTTCGGCCTCGGTGGCCTGCTCGATGTGGCCGAGGAGATGGGCCTCGAGCGCCGCTCGTACGAAGATTTCGGCCAGACGCTGGGCCGCTGGGGTCTGTCGACCGGGCCGTATCTGGTGCTGCCGATTCTGGGGCCATCCACCGTGCGCGATGGCACTGCCCGCATCGTCGACAACCGCTACTCACCCGGCCGCATCGCCCTGCGCGAACAGCGTGACCGCAACACCGCGCTGGGCCTGCAGGCGCTGTCGGCGCGGGTCGGATTGCTCAACGCGTCGAGGGTGCTGGACGATATCGCGCTCGACAAGTACGTGTTTGTCCGCGATGCCTACCTGGCGCGCCGCCGCAGCCAGATCTACGACGGCGAGCCGCCCGAAGACGACGAACCGGCCGCACCGGCCAGTCCGACCAAGTGAACCGGAATGCCGGCCCGCGCGTTGTGGGTCGGCGCGACGCTGCTGTCGCACGAAAAGGAACTGACATGTCGAGACGCACCTGGATGGCCGCCGTGGCCCTGTCGATGGCCAGCCTGGTCGGCGTGGCCCGCGCCGAGGCACCTGCCGCCGATGCATTCGTTCGCCAACTGTCCACCGAGGTCATGGATGCCGTGAAGGCCGACAAGGCCATCCAGGCCGGCGATGTCGGCCGCATCCGCGCCCTGGTCGACACCAAGGTGATGCCCTACGTCAACTTCGACCGCATGACGTCGATGTCGGTCGGGCCGCAGTGGCGCAGCGCCTCGCCGGAGCAGCGCAAGCGCATGCTCGAGGAGTTCAAGACCCTGCTGGTCAACACCTACTCCGGTGCGCTGTCGCAGGTGAAGGACCAGAGCGTCGTCGTCAAGCCGCTGCGCACCGCCGCGACCGATGGCGACCTCGTGGTTCGCAGCGAGGTGCGCGGCAAGGGCGAGCCGATCCAACTCGACTACCGCCTCGAGAAGGCCGGCGACGGCTGGAAGATCTACGACGTCAACGTCGGCGGCTTCTGGGTGGTCGAGGCCTACAAGGGCCAGTTCGCCAAGGACCTGAGCACCGGCGGCCTCGATGCGCTGATCGCGCGCCTGGCCGAGAAGAACAAGTCCCTCAGCGCCGCCCCCAAGAGCTGAGGGCTGGAGGAGCGATGTCGATGCTGGCGCTGCCCGCCGTGCTGACCATGTCCGAGGCGCGCGAGACACTCGCGCAACTCGGCACTGCGCTGGCGGCCGATGCTGCGCCGGAGATCGACGCCTCCGGCCTGCAGTCGCTGGACACCGCAGCCGTCGCGGTGCTGCTCGAGATCCAGCGCCAGGCTCGCGCAGCCGGCAAGCCGCTGCGCATCACCGGCGCGCCGCCGAAGCTGGGCGAACTGGCTCGGCTGTATGGCGTCGAGGCGCTGCTGGGCCTGGCCTGACCACACAACGGGCTGTCGCCTGGCGGGCGCGGCCCGCTACTCCGGCAGTGCGTAGCGCTTGGCCCGCAGGTTGCGCTTGATCTCCTGCAGCATCGGCCGCAGTGCCGGGCCCAGCCGCAAGGCCACGCCGGTGGTCAGGATGTCAATGATGGTCAGGTGCAGCAGCCGCGAGACCATCGGGCTGTAGCGGTCGTAGTCTTCCGGGTGGTCGGCCGCCAGCAGCACCTGGTGGCCCGTTTGTGCCAGCTTGGCCAGCGGTGAGCCGCTGGCGCTGATGACGATCACCGTGGCGCCCTTGCGCCGCGCGATGTCGGCGGCGTCGAGCAGGTCGCGGCTGCGCCCCGAGTTGCTGATCACCACCGCGCAGTCGCCAGGCCCCAGCATGGTGGCGCTCATCACCTGCACATGGCCGTCGCTGCAGGCCACGGCGTTGACACCGAGGCGGAAGAACTTGTGCTGTGCGTCCTGCGCCACGATGCCGGAGTTGCCGACGCCGTAGAACTCGATGCGCTTGCCGGCCTGGCCGGCGCGGGTGAGCGCGTCGATGGCCAGTTCGAAGGCATGGCCGGCGGCGTTGTTGCGGTACTTCAGCATCGCCGCCACGGCGTTGTCGATGACCTTGACGATCAGGTCGTTGGGCTTGTCGTCCTCGTCCACGGCCCGGTGCACGAAGGGCACGCCCTCGTTCACCGTGCCGGCCAGCTTGAGCTTGAAGTCGGCCAGGCCGTCGTAGCCCACGCTGCGGCAGAAGCGCACCACCGTGGGCTTGCTGACGTTCGAGCGCGCCGCCAGTTCGGTGACCGGCAGCGTCGCGAAGCTGCGCGGGTCGGCCAGCAGCAGCTTGGCCACCCGCTGCTCCGCCGGCGGCAGCGCAGGCATCGAGGCCAGCACGCGTTCGAGCATCGACATGGCTACTGCTCCTCGTCCCAACTGCAGCCGTCGCGCGCCACCATCGCGCTCGACGCCGGCGGGCCCCAGGTGCCGGCCGCATAGGGCCGCGGGCCGTTGGGGTCGGCGCGCCACGCATCCAGGATGGGCTCGACCCAACGCCAGGCCTGCTCCTGCTCGTCGCTGCGCACGAACAGGTTCAGCCGGCCGGCCAGCGCGTCCATCAGCAGGCGCTCGTAGGCACCGACGCGCTCGCTGGTGAAGGCCTTGTCGAAATCCAGGTCCAGCGACACCGGTGCCAGCAACTCGCCCTGGCCGCTGCCTTTGGCGGCCAGCAGGTGCAGCTCCAGACCGTCCTCGGGCTGCAGCTTGATGACCAGCTTGTTGGCGCGCGACGAGCCCGGGAAGATCGGGTGCGGCACCGGCCGGAAGTTGACGACGATCTGCGCATGGCGCGCTGCCAGCCGCTTGCCAGTGCGCAGGTAAAAGGGCACGCCGGCCCAGCGCCAGTTCTGCACCTCGGTGCGCAGCGCGACGAAGGTCTCGGTGGTGCTGTCGGCCGGCACCTTGGGTTCGTCCAGGTAGCCCGGCACCGCCTGGCCGTCGATCGTGCCGGCGCGGTACTGGCCACGCACCACGTCGCGGCCGACGCTCTCGGGGGTGAAGGGCTTCAGCGACTTCAGCACCTTGAGCTTCTCGTCGCGGATGGCGTCGGCGTCGTGGGTCGGCGGCGGCTCCATCGCGATCATCGTCAGCAACTGCAGCGCGTGGTTCTGCACCATGTCGCGCAGCGCGCCGGTGCCGTCGTAGAAGTCGCCACGCGTGCCCACGCCCAGGCTCTCGGCCAGCGTGATCTGGATGTTGGCGATGCTCTCGCGCCGCCACAGCGGCTCGAACAGCGCGTTGCCGAAGCGCAGCGCCGACAGGTTCTGCACCGCCGGCTTGCCCAGGTAATGGTCGATGCGCAAGGCCTGGTGTTCGGCGAACGAGGCGCGAACCACGCGGTTGATCTCCTGCGCGCTGGCCAGGTCGTGGCCGAGCGGCTTTTCGAGCACCACGCGCACCTGCGGGCCGTTGATGCCCGCACTGCCCAGTTGCGCGCAGATGTCGGTGAACAGGTGCGGGCTGGTGGCCAGGAACAGCACCACGGTGTCTGCCGCGCGCTCGTCGAGCCAGGCTTTCAGGCCGGCGTAGTCGTCGGCGTGCGACAGGTCCATGCGACGGTAGTGCAGCAGTTCGGCGAAGCGCGCGAACTCGTCCTCGCGCGGCTGCTTGGGCGCATCGACGTCGGCGAACTTCTCGCGGATGAAGGCGCGGTACTCGTCGTCGGTGCGGGCATCGCGGGCCACCGCCAGGATGCGGCCACCGGGCGGCAGCTTGCCGTGTCGGAAGGCCTGGAACAGTGCCGGCATCAGCTTGCGCCAGGTCAGGTCGCCGGTACCACCAAAGAGGACGAGGTCGAAGGACATGGGCAGGCTCGCGCGGTCGATGTAACTTGATTACATCATACCGCACACCTTGGTTTCTTGACCAGCGGGACCCTTAGAGGCCGCCACAGCGTGGTGTTCAGGGCCGCGGCACGGTGAGGTTGCCGTCCACCACGGCCGCTGGGCCTGCGGCCATCCGACCGGTGCCCACCAGCCGGTTGCGCCGCACCACCACCGGCGTGCCATCGGGCAGGCGCTCGGGCCAGACGCGCAGGAACCAGGCCGGGCGCGACGCCTCGTTGACCAGGGTGTTGTCCTCCATCGTCAACGCGCTGTCGGGCCAGGCCGAGCCCTCGGCGCCGAAGGCCACCAGCACCAGATTGTCGGCGCCGTCGCCTTGGCCGATGGTGTTGCCGCTGACGCGCGCGCGGCCGCCGTTGGGCAGGTCGATCTCGTACGAGGCCTGGCCCATCGGGCCGTCGACCAGGGTGTTGCCGGTGATCACGCTCTCGCGGGCCCGCGACTTGATCAGGTGCCCGAGGTGGCCCTGGTGGAAGCGGCTGCCGGTGACCTCGACGCGAGCGATGCGTCCGACGTACAGCAGGTGGTGCAGGCTGCCGGCGTGGCGCGGCGCCAGGCCGAACTCGCTGTCCTCGATGCGCAGTTCGGCGTCGCCGAAGTTGGCCGTCAGCAGGCCCATCTCGTTGTCGAGGAAGGCACAGCGCACGATGCGCAGCCGGCCCTTCTCGAAACGGATGCCGGCACCGTTGAGGTCGGGCACGCGGGCGCCGCGGAATTCGATGTTCTCCACCGTGATGTCGCCGTCGCGCACCACCCAGATCGCCTTGCCCTCGGCATGGCGGCCGTCGGCACTGAGCACCGGCCGCGCGCCGACGCCGCGGATGGTGAGCCCGCGCTGGGTGATCACCGCGACGTCGCCGCGGTAGGTGCCCGGCATCACCTCGACCACGTCGCCGTCGGCGGCCCGCCGCAGCGCCTCGGCCACCGAGGGCAGGTGCGGCGCAGGGCCCACCACCCAGGTGGCGGCCCACGCCGCGGGCGCCGCGCCCAGCAGCAGCGCCGCAGTGAGCGCCAGGCCGAGCCGTCGCAGGGGCCGCATCGAGGTCATGCCGGATTCTGGCCTGGGTCTGGCCCGCGCGTGCCCGGTGTCGGGCCGCCCGACGCCACAGGCGCGACCAGAACCCACGCGGCGCGCCGCCTGCGCCGGTCTGCCGCAGGTCACCTGCGTGGCCCGACCCGATTGCGAAAGAGCAATCCGACGCCAAAGCGGCGCAGGTAGCCTGCGCACATGAACACGACCGGGGCGACCCCTATCGGATGGACCCAGGGTCGGGCGCTCGTCGCCACGGCGGCTGCGGCGCTGATGATCGCCGTGCCCTGCGGCGCGGCGGAGGATGCGCGACAGCTCGCGCCCTTGCCCGAGCCGGCGCTGGCCACGCTGCGGGCCGAGATGCTGGCCAACCTCCGGGCGGTCCATGAGATCGTCAGCCTCATGGCGGCCGGCAAGGTGCAGATGGCCGGCGAGGTGGCCGAGCGCGAACTGGGCACCAGTGCAATGGGCCGCAACCGCAGCCTGCCGCCCGAGGCGCGACCGGGGCCGCAGATGCCCGCGGCCATGCACGCCATGGGCATCGAAGGCCACCAGGCGGCGAGTCGGTTCGCCCGCGAGGCCGCCACCGGCGACCGCGACCGGGCGTTTGCCGCGCTGCCGGCGGTGATGACGTCCTGCCTGTCCTGCCACCACGCCTATCGCACGCGCTGAGGGGGTGTTGCCCGCGGGCTGTGGTGGCTGCGCGCCCTGATCGGTCGGTGAGGCTGGCGGGGACGTCAGCCGCGCCCGTAACCCGGTTGAAACCCGCTCGGGGTCGGGGCGCGGTCTAATCCGGGTTGTCACCGATCCCGCCCGCCCATGAACCAGCTCGAACGACTCAAGGCCTTCACCACCGTGGTGGCCGACACCGGCAACTTCCACCAACTGGCGCAATTCACGCCGCGCGACGCCACCACCAACCCGTCGCTGATCCTCAAGGCGGTGCAGCAGCCCGACTACGCGCCGCTGCTGGCCGACACCGTGGTCCTGCACCGCGGCCGGCCGCTCGACGAAATCGTCGACGAGGTGCTGGTGCGCTTCGGCCTGGAGATCCTGAAGGTGGTGCCGGGCCGCGTGTCCACCGAGGTCGACGCGCGGCTGTCCTTCGACACGCCCGCCACGCTGGCGCGCGCGCGGCGGCTGATCGGGCTGTACCAGAAGGCCGGCATCCACCGCGAGCGCGTGCTCATCAAGATCGCCGCCACCTGGGAAGGCATCCAGGCCGCCCGCGTGCTGGAGCGCGAGGGCATCCACTGCAACCTGACGCTGCTGTTCGCCTTCTGCCAGGCGGTGGCCTGCGGCGAGGCCGGCGTGCGGCTGATCTCGCCCTTCGTCGGCCGCATCTACGACTGGCACAAGAAGCAGGCCGGCGCGTCGTGGGACGAGGCCGCGATGGCCGGCGCCAATGACCCCGGCGTGCGCTCGGTGGAGCGCATCTACACCCACTACAAGCGCTTCGGCATCGGCACCGAGGTGATGGGGGCGAGCTTCCGCAACGTCGGCCAGATCGTGGCGTTGGCCGGCTGCGACCTGCTGACCATCAGCCCCGAGCTGCTGGCGCAGCTGCAGGCCAGCGACGCGCCGTTCGAGCGCCGGCTCGATCCGCAGGCAGCCCACACCTCCGCAGGCACGGCCGATCGGCCCCCGGCGAGCCTGGACGAAGCCGCCTTCCGCTACGCCCTCAACGACGATGCCATGGCCACCGAGAAGCTGGCCGAGGGCATTCGCGCCTTCGCCGCCGACGCGGCCCGGCTGGACCAGATGATCGGAGCCTTGTGATGGACCACCCGCGTTGTGATGCCACCGTCGCCTGGAAGGCCTTGCAGGGCCATTTCGAGGCCCATGGTCGCGAGCTCGACCTGCGCGAGGCCTTCGCCCGCGACCCGGCCCGCTTCGACGCCTTCACGCTGCAGGCGCCCGAGGTCTTCGCCGACCTGTCGAAGAACCGCTGGGATTTGATGACGCGCCAGCTGCTGGTCGACCTGGCGCGCGAATGCGGCCTCGAGGCGCGCCGCGACGCGATGCTGGCCGGCGAGCCGATCAACACCACCGAGGGCCGCGCCGTGCTGCACACGGCCCTGCGTGCGCCGCCGGGCGAGGGGCTGTTCAGCGACGAGGTGCACGGCGTGCTCGACCGCCTGCTGGCCTTCGCCGAGAGCGTGCGCGACACCGCCACCAGCGGCATCACCGATGTGGTCAACATCGGCATCGGCGGCTCTGACCTCGGCCCGCAGATGGTGGTGCCGGCGCTGCAGTCGATCGTGCACCCGGGCCTGCGCTTCCATTTCGTCAGCAACGTCGACGGCCACGACATCGACCCCGTGCTGCGCCGACTCGATGCGCGCACCACGCTGTTCATCGTTGCCAGCAAGACCTTCACCACGCAGGAGACCATGGCCAACGCGGCCGTGGCGCGCGCCTGGTTCCTGGCCCAGGGCGGCACCGACATCGGCCGCCACTTCGTCGGCGCCACCACCAACCTGGCGGCGGCGGCCGAGTTCGGCATCCACACCACCTTCGGCTTCTGGGACTGGGTGGGTGGCCGCTACTCGCTGTGGAGCGCCATCGGCCTGCCCATCGCCATCGCCATCGGCAGCGAGCATTTCCGTGCGCTGCTCGCGGGTGCCCATGCGATGGACCGCCATTTCGCCACCGCGCCGCTCGAATCCAACCTGCCGGTGCAGCTGGGCCTGCTCGACGTCTGGTACCGCAACTTCCACCGCTTCACCAGCCGCTCGGTGGCGCCCTACCACCAAGGGCTGAAGCGCCTGCCGGCCTACCTTCAGCAGCTCGAGATGGAGAGCAACGGCAAGTGCGTCGATCTCGACGGCCAGCCGTTGCCCTTCGGCACCAGCCCGGTGGTCTGGGGCGAGCCCGGCACCAATGGCCAGCACGCCTACTTCCAGATGCTGCACCAGGGCACCGACGTGATCCCGGTGGAGTTCATCGCGGTCAAGACACCGAGCCATGCCCACGCCGGCCTGCAGT
This sequence comes from Ideonella sp. A 288, assembly GCF_002198735.1. Lineage (GTDB taxonomy): Bacteria > Pseudomonadota > Gammaproteobacteria > Burkholderiales > Burkholderiaceae_C > Pseudaquabacterium. Next base: position 7,464 of record NZ_MWLO01000137.1, on the reverse strand, counting down.
CCAAGGCCCTGGCCAACTGCCTGGCGCAGAGCCAGGCGCTGATGCTGGGCAAGACCACCGAGGCCGCGCTGGTCGAGAAGGCGCCCACCGCGTCGGCCTCTCTGGGCAAGCTTACCGTCGCGCGGCACCGCACCTTCCCCGGCAACCGGCCCAGCACCACGCTGCTGCTCGAGGCGTTGACGCCGCGCGCGCTGGGCGCACTGATCGCGATGTACGAGCACCGCGTGTTCACCAGCGGCGCGCTGTGGGGCATCAACTCGTTCGACCAGTGGGGCGTCGAGCTGGGCAAGGCGCTGGCCGGGGCGCTGCTGCCGCGGTTGGAGGGCACCGGGCCGGTCGACGTGACGGGCCTCGATGCGTCCACCGCCGGGCTGCTGCGCCGCCTGCGCGCGTGAGCTTCGTCTTCGACTTCGCCAACGTGCTGTTCGGCTGGCAGCCGACGGCGGTGGTGCGGCAGGCGCTGCCGCAGCAGGCCGCCGACGAGGCCAGCGCGGCGCACTGGGCGCGCGAGATCTTCCAGGCCTATGGCGGCGACTGGGCCGACTTCGACCGCGGCACGGTCGAGCCCGACGCGCTGGTCGAGCGCATCGCGGCGCGCACCGGGCTGCCGCCCGAGGCCGTGCGGCGCGTGGTGGACGCGGTGCCGATCGCGCTGCAGCCCATCGCCGGTACCGTCGACCTGCTGGAGCGCCTGCACGCACTGGGCGATCCGGTGTACTTCCTGTCCAACATGCCGGCACCCTATGCCGACCACCTCGACCGCAGCCACGCGTTCCTGCGCTGCTTCGCGGATGGCGTGTACTCGGGCCGGGTGCAGCTGATCAAGCCCGAGCCGGCGATCTTCGAGCTGGCCGCGCGGCGCTTCGGCGTGCCGCCGGCCGACCTGGTGTTCCTCGACGACCACCTGCCCAATGTCGAGGCGGCGCGCGCGGCCGGCTGGCAGGCGCTGCACTTCATCGACGCCGCCCAGTGCGAGGCAGAGTTGCACCAGCGCGGGCTGTGGCCGCAGGCCCTGCCGTCGACCGCCCCGGCCCGGCGCACCCCGCCGGGTTGACGCCGGGCGTGGCGCAGCCACGGCCATTGCCACGGATCTGGCCGCCTCGTGGACAATGACCTGACCATCTGGTTAGGTTTTCAGACCGCTGCTCCCGGCCCGCACCGCCCATGAACGCACCCCACCGGCTGTCCGCCATGGCCTCACCCGATCGCGTCGCCGCGCCGGCCGACGCCCGGCCGGCCGTCGAGGTGCGCCGCGCCAGCGTCGTCTACGCCGCCGCCGATGCGCCGGTGCATGCGCTGGCCGACATCGACCTCACCATCGGCCAGGGCGAGTTCGTCTCGCTGATTGGCCCGTCGGGCTGCGGCAAGACCACGCTGCTGCGTGTCATCGCCGACCTCGAGCCCATCACCGCCGGCCAGGTGCTCGTCAACGGCATGACGCCGCACGAGGCGCGGCTGGCCCGTGCCTATGGCTATGTGTTCCAGGCGCCGGCGCTGTTCCCGTGGCGCACCGTGCTGGCCAATGTGATGCTGCCGCTGCAGATCCAGGGTCGCGCCAAGGCCGAGTGCGAGGCGGTGGCGCGCGAGCACCTCGACCGCGTCGGCCTCACCGGCTTCGAGCGCAAGTACCCATGGCAGTTGTCGGGCGGCATGCAGCAGCGGGTGTCCATCGCCCGCGCGCTGGGCTTCGAGCCCAAGATCCTGATGATGGACGAGCCCTTCGGCGCGCTCGACGAGATCACGCGCGATCGGCTCAACGAGCAGCTGCAGCAACTGTGGCAGCGCGAGCGCCGCACGGTGGTCTTCGTCACCCACTCCATCGCGGAGGCGGTGTACCTGTCCACGCGCATCGTCGTGATGTCGCCGCGGCCGGGCCGCATCCTCGAAGTCATCCAGTCCACGCTGCCCGACGAGCGCCACCTGGGCCTGCGCGATTCGCCCGAGTTCATGGCCCTCGCCCACCGTGTGCGCGAGGGCCTGGCCATCGGCCATGGCAGCGATGACTGAGATCGCCTTGCGCCAGCGCGTGCTGCCCGTGGCCACCGTGTTGGCGGTGGTGGCGGTGCTCTGGTACGCGGGTGCGGTGGGGCTCAATGCGGCCGGCGCGATCGAGCGCGTGCTCACGCCACGCGGGCCCTGGACCTTTTCGGACCTGGTGTCGGCCACGCTGGCCATGGAGCGCCCGGTGCTGCCGGCGCCGCACCAGGTGGCGGCCGACCTGTGGAGCAGCATCGTCGACTGGCCGCTCGATTCGCCGCGCAACCTGCTGTACCACGCGGCGGTGACGGCCGAGTCCACGCTGGTGGGCTTCGTGCTGGGCACGCTGCTGGGCATGGTGCTGGCGGCGGCCATCGTCCACTCGCGCACGCTCGACCGCGCGCTGCTGCCCTGGATCGTGGCGTCGCAGACCGTGCCGGTGCTGGCCATCGCGCCCATCGTGCTGGTGATCCTGGGCAGCCTGGGCTTCTCGGGCCTGGCCCCCAAGGCGGCGATCGCGATGTACCTGTGCTTCTTCCCGGTGACGGTGGCCATGGTGCAGGGCCTGCGCGCGCCGCAGCGCATCGAGACCGAGCTGATGCACACCTACGCGGCCAGCCGCGCGCAGGCCTTCTGGCTGCTGCGGCTGCCGTCGGCGCTGCCTTTCCTGTTCCCGTCGCTGCGGGTGGCCATCGCCGCCGGGCTGGTGGGCGCGATGGTGGCCGAGCTGCCCACCGGCGCGCAGGCCGGCCTGGGCGCGCGGCTGCTCACCGGCTCGTACTACGGCAACACCGTGGGCATCTGGTCGGCGCTGGTGCTGTCGGCGCTGCTCGGGCTGGGCCTGACCGGCGCGGTGGCCGGGGTCGAGCGGCTGGCGCTGCGCACGCGCAGGCGGGCCAGTGCCGGCAGACCGGGGATGCACAAGTGAATGCGCCGCAAGGCAAGGGCAGGGCGCTGGCCGCGGTGGCCGTGGCGGCGCTGGCCGCCGCTGCGCTGTGGTGGGCCCTGCCCGAGCCCGGTGGCGAGTCCGGCGCGCCGACCCTGCTGGTGCTGGGGCTGCTGGGCGTCGCCGTGCTCGCCGGCGTCAGCGTCACGCAGGTGGCGGCGCTAGACGGCCGCCCCTGGGCCACCGCCACGGCGGCGCTGTTCGGCCTGTGGGTGCTGGTGCTGTGGCAGATCGGCGTCACGCTGTTCGACGTGCCGCGCGTGCTGCTGCCGGCGCCCAGCCTCATCGGCCAGTCGCTCGTCGACCGCTGGGACACGCTGGCCGGCGACTTCGTGCAGACGGTGCTCAAATCGGTGCTCTTCGGCTGGGCGCTGGGCTCGGGCCTGGGCTTTGCCATCGGCGTGGCGATCGATCGCGCACCCTTCCTGCAGCGCGGCCTGCTGCCCCTGGCCTCGCTCACCAGCACCGTGCCGCTGGTGGCGGTGGCGCCGATCGCGGTGATGTGGTTCGGCTTCGAGTGGCCCAGCAAGGCCGCGGTGGTGGTGCTGATGACCTTCTTCCCGATGCTGGTCAGCACGCTGGCCGGCCTGCAGGCGGCCGGCAGGCTGGAGCTCGAGCTGATGCACAGCTACGCCGCCGGCTATGGCCGCACGCTGCGCGAGCTGCGCCTGCCGGCGGCCATGCCCTTCATCTTCGGCGCGCTCAAGGTCAACGCCACGCTGGCGCTGATCGGGGCCATCGTCGCCGAGTTCTTCGGCTCGCCCACGGTGGGGCTGGGCTTTCGCATCAGCACCGAGGCCGCGCGCATGAACATGGCGCTGGTCTGGGGCGCCATCGTCGTGGCCGCGGTCACCGGCTCGGTGGCCTATGCCTTGCTGGTGCAACTGGAACGGCGCGTGGCCTTCTGGCACCCTTCGGTGCGGGCGACGACGCGATGACTGTTTTGCGAGGAGCGTCCCGTCGCGGGCGCCCGATACCTTCGACCATCAACCACAGGAGCGAGCGATGAAGGGTTTCAACATCAGGGCGGCGGTGCTGGCCGCGGCGGCGGTGGGTGCGGCGTTCAGCGCACAGGCCGCCGACAAGGTGACGGTGCAGCTGAAGTGGGTGCCTCAGGCCCAGTTCGCCGGCTACTACGTCGCCCAGGCCAAGGGTTATTACAAGGCCGAGGGCCTGGACGTCACCATCAAGCCGGGCGGCCCCGACATCTCGCCGGTGCAGGTGATCGCCGGCAACCAGGCCGACGTGGTCGTCAACTGGATGCCCGACGCGCTGGCCGCGCGCGAGGCCGGCGTGCCGCTGGTGAACATCGCTCAGGTGTTCGACAAGTCCGGCCTGATGCTCACCTGCAAGAAGGCCAGCGGCGTGGCCAGCCCGAAGGATTTCAAGGGCAAGACGCTGGGCGTCTGGTTCGGCGGCAACGAGTACCCCTTCCTCAACTGGATGGGCAAGCTGGGCCTGAAGCCCGACAGCGACGTCAAGGTGCTCAAGCAGGGCTTCAACGTCGACCCGCTGCTGCAGAACCAGGCCGCCTGCATCTCCACGATGATCTACAACGAGTACTGGCAGGTGGTGGATGCCGGCGTCAAGGAGAGCGACCTCGTCACCTTCTTCTACGAGAAGGAAGGCGTGGCCACGCTGGAAGACGGCCTGTACGTGCTCGAGGGCAAGCTCAAGGACCCGGCCTTTGTCGCCAAGATGGCCAAGTTCCTGAAGGCCAGCTTCAAGGGCTGGAACGATGCCGTCAAGAACCCCGAGGAGGCGGCCAAGATCGTCGTCGCAGCCGACCCGTCGGGCAGCTCGAAGGTGCCGGTGCAGAAGCGCCAGATGGAGAACGTGGCCAAGCTGATCAGCAATGCGTCCACGCCCAAGGTGGGCTACCTCGACCCCGCGGCCTACGAGCGCACGGTGAAGGTGCTGCTGGCCGGCGGCAGCTCGCCGGTGATCAAGAAGGATCCGGGCAAGGCGGCGATGTCCCATGTCGTCTGGCAAGCGGCGTCCAAGTGAGCGGCTGACGGCCGGGCCACTGCGGCCCGGCCGGCCGGTCAACGGCGCGCGGGCCAGCCAGGGCCTGGCCGCCGGGCCGGGCCCTGCCGTGCAGCGTGCGCTGGCCACAGACCACGGGCGCCATCCCACGCCCGCCGACCCCCCCGACGACGACGCCCGCAAGGGCGCCATCCGCCAGGCCGCCGAGGCGCGCATCCTCGGCGCCGGCGAGCACATCTTTGCCCGCGCCGGCTTCGGCGGCGCCACCATGGCCGCCATCGCCGACGAGGCCGGGCTGCCCAAGGCCAACCTGCACTACTACTTCGGCAGCAAGCACGCGCTCTACCGCGCGGTGCTGGCGCGCACGCTGCACGACTGGCTGGTGCCGCTGGACGGCCTGGTGCCCGAGGCCGACCCCGCCGAGGCGCTGGCGCGCTACATCCGCGCCAAGATGACCATGAGCGTGCAGCGGCCCGATGCGTCGCGCGTGTTCGCCAACGAACTGCTGCACGGCGCCGCGGTGCTGGGCGACCTGATGCGCACCGATCTGCGCAGCATGGTGCGCCGCAAGGCCGCGGTGATCGACGGCTGGATCGCCGCCGGCCGCATGGCGCCGGTGGATTCGATCCACCTGTTCTTCACCATCTGGGCTGCCACGCAGACCTATGCCGACTTCGACGTGCAGGTGCGCGCGGTGCTGGGCCGTGACGAACTCGGCCCGCGCGACCACGCCCGGGCCGCCGAGCACGTGGTGTCGCTGGTGCTGCGCGGTTGCGGCCTGGCCGACGCCGCGGTCCCTGCAATTGTGTAGAACACGGCACCGACCCCCGGGGTCGTGGGCCTGCCACCGGGTGAAAGTCGGCCACACTTCGGGGATGAACCCCAGGAGCCCGTTCCCGCATGGCCTCTGACCCCACGTCCGGCAACGGCCGCCGCATGGCGTCGGTGCTGCCCGACGTTGATCTCGACGGCAATTCGCCCACGGTCGGCAACAAGCTGGCGGTGGGCCTGCGCCTGGACGAGTACGAGATCAGCGGCGTCATCGGCGAGGGCGGCTTCGGCATCGTCTACCTGGCCTGGGACCATTCGCTGCAGCGCCGGCTGGCCATCAAGGAGTACATGCCGGCCTCGCTGGCCTGGCGCTCCACCGGACTGCAGGTGGAGGTGCGCGGCGAAGAGCATGTCGATTCCTTCACTGCGGGTCTGCGCAGCTTCATCAACGAGGCCAAGCTGCTGGCGCGCTTCGACCACCCGTCGCTGCTGAAGGTGCACCGCTTCTGGCAGGCCAACGGCACCGCCTACATGGTGATGCCGTACTACGAGGGGCCGACGGTGAAGCAGGAGCTGGCCGCGCGAGAGCAGCGCCCCGACGAAGGCTGGCTGCGCGCGCTGCTGTCGCCCCTGCTCGACGCGCTGGAGTACCTGCACGCGGCCTCGTGCTACCACCGCGACATCGCGCCCGACAACATCCTGCTGATCGACGGCGGCCGGCCGCTGCTGCTCGACTTCGGCGCCGCGCGCCGGCTGATCGGCGACATGTCGAAATCGGCCACCGTGATCCTGAAATCCGGTTACGCGCCGATCGAGCAGTACGGCGAGATGCCGGGCCTCAGCCAGGGCCCGTGGACCGACATCTACGCGCTGGGCGCGGTGCTGCACTACGCCATCACCGGCAAGGTGCCGCGGGCGTCGGTGTCGCGCCTGTTGCGCGACGACGAGGTGCCGCTGGCGGTGAGCGCGGCCGGCCGCTACAGCGAGCGGTTGCTGCGCACCGTCGACCGCATGTTGGCGGTGCAGCCGTCCGATCGCCCGCAATCGATTGCCGAGGTGCGCCAGTTGCTGGGCCCCGACCGCGCGCCGCGGCCCGCGCAGGCCCCGGCGCCGACGGCATCGCACCGCCGTGCCGGCGACGAGCGGCCGGCCCCGGCGCCCGCCCCCGTGCCCATGCCGGCGACCCCCAGGCGCTGGGGCGCGTCGGTCGGTCTGGTGCTGGCCGGCGCGGTGCTGGCCGCGGCGGCGGGGGGGCTGTGGCAGATGCTGTCCCACCGTGCGGCGCCGACGACCGAGTCCGCGTCTCCGGTGCGCGAGGCCGCGCCCTCGCCAGACAGTGGGCAGGGGCGGCCCGAGGCGGCCCCCAAGGCGGTGGTCGCCGCACCCGCGACCACACCCGAGGCCGCGGCTGCGGCCTCGGCGGCCAACTTGCCAGTGCCTGCCCCGGCGCCTGCGGCGACCACCGTGGTCACCGCCACCACACCACAGCTGGCGGCGTCCGCCGCGGCGTCGGCCCCGACCGGCGCGGCTGCCATGCCTGCGGCACCGCTGCCGCAGGCGCCCGCGCTCGTCACGGCGCCCGCACCCGCACCCGCGCCGGCCGAGACGAAGCCGGCGCCGTCCGACCTGGCCGCGATGCCCAAGCCGGGGCCGGCGTCTGCGGTGGTCAGCGCGCCACCGGCGGCCGCCAGGCCGGCACCGGCACCGGTCACGGTACGGCCCGACGCGGGCCCGAAGGCCGTGGCGGTGCTGCCCTCGACCCCCCCGGCCACCACGCCGACGAC